>JAZUGR010000035.1:0-3824 GCA_045641345.1 Bacteroidales bacterium | reverse complement strand
GAAGCGGTCCGCCTGCACCTTCGCCCAGAGTTCAATCTGATTCGAGGGGATGTTCTCGACATAGCAGGTAACGTCATAACTTGTATATGCGTTGGTACCGCTGGCTCCAAGAGCCGACATCAGTTTGTCGTACTCGTTGGGGATGGAGATTTTGGATGCCTCGTAGGAGATGGAGTCAATCTGATGGTAGAGTGCCTTGCGGAGAGCCGGGTCTTCAGTCACACGGTACTTCTCGAAAAGAGCCTCAATCTCGTCAAGCAGAGGTTTTTCCGCCTCATAGTTCTGAGTTCCGAACTGTTGTGTCCCCTTGAACATCAGGTGTTCGAAATAGTGTGCAAGACCTGTGGTCTCGCGGGGGTCGTTCTTGCTGCCCACCTTCACTGCAATCTGTGCATCGATACGGGGTTTGTCCTTGTTGACGATAGTGTAGATTTTCAAGCCGTTGTCAAGAGTGTAGATCCTGGCACCCGTGGGGTCGCCCTTCACGGATTCATACTTGTAATGCTTCCCGCAGGAAACAAGGGCCACAGCCAGAACGGCCATCAGCGCAAAAGAAACGATTCTTTTCATAATATTTTGAGTTACATAGAATTCACAACAAACCACAAAGGTATGAAAATTGCCGTATAAAAGTTATCTTTGCATTTGAGAATCTTAATATGAAAAAAGTTGCAGCCATAGCACTCCTGATCTTCGCGCTGTTTGCCGACTCTTTTGCGGAAACGGCGGAGAAAGTGGTTTCATTCGACAGGAAAATCCACGATTTCGGAGACATCGTAATAAGCGACGGTGCCGTTCAATGCCAGTTCACCTTCACCAACGTCAGCAACTCGCCGATTGTCATACACAATGTCGTATCATCCTGCGGCTGCACCACCCCGGACTGGACCAGAGAACCGGTGTTGCCCGGGAAACAAGGGACAATCAAGGCAAGGTTCAGCAACGACCAGGGTGAGGGTGCCTTCGACAAGTCTCTGACCGTCTACATTTCGAACGTCGACAGGCCGGTGATTCTTCGATTGAGGGGCTATTCCCACGAAAAGGAGAAGGACATAACCCGGATGTATGACGTGCTGGCAGGTCCGATCGGACTCCGCAAGACCGTCTACTCATTGGGATATCTGGACCAGGGAAACGCCAAGGAGGACTACGTCCTGATAGCTAACACGGGTAAAGCCTCCGTGGAAATATCTGCGGTCGAGGTGTCCGAAGGGCTGACCGTCTCTTTCGAGCCGTCAAGAATCGAGGGCCGGCAGTTGTCGAAAATGACCTACTCCGTGGATCTTTCCAGGATAAATCCGCAGATATGGGGCAGGAACTCCTTCAGTTTCAAACTGTGCGTGAACGGAAAGACACAACCTGTCGAGATAAGGATTGACGCGATGGTCAAGGACAATTTTGCAGGCCTGACAAAGACGGACCTCGCAAGCTGTCCGAAACTTACGGTCGACAAAAGTTATTTCGAATTCGGTCAGATCAAGAAGGGGCTGGTGCCTGAGGAGTCATTCACGATACGCAACAAAGGCAGGAAAACCCTGAAACTTTACTCCATAGACCCTCAGACGCCCGGCAGCGTGACAAGCGATGCCTGTCCCGTATCAGTCCAGCCAGGGAAAAGTTATAATCTGAAGATAAAGTTCGACAGTTCCAAAATCAAGGGGACCGGTGAAATTGTCGACGTGATATCGATTGTGACCAATGACCCCGACAAACCGGTTCTCAATCTTTTCATTTCCGGAATATTAAGCGAATAAGTATGGCAATAGACAGGAACCACCAGGGGGACTTCTTCCCCGATTACGATAACAAGGAGACAAAATTGAAGGTCAACGAGGGCGTGGAACAGCCCCCGATTGTAAATCCTTATCTGACACGGGTATTCAAGAAGAAGCCATCTCTTCTCTCCGTCGACGAATATATGGAGGGTATCACAAGGGGTGACACCACCATCCTCAGCAAGGCCATCACCCTTGTCGAGAGTTATCTGCCTGAGCACCGTGCGATTGCATCACAGATAATACAGCGCTGCCAGACCATCTCCAACGGTAAAAGAACTATGCGAATCGGCATCACGGGCGTTCCCGGTGCCGGCAAGAGCACCTTCATCGAGGCTTTCGGTTCGTATATCACGAACGAGGGGCACAAACTCGCAGTGCTGGCCATCGACCCCAGCTCCGAGAAGAGCAAGGGTTCCATCCTCGGTGACAAGACCCGTATGGAGACCCTCTGCAACGACCCCAACGCATTCATCCGCCCCAGTCCCAGCACCGGTTCCCTCGGCGGAGTTGCAAGAAAGACCCGCGAGACAATTCTGCTGTGCGAGGCTGCCGGATACGACGTGATTTTCATTGAGACCGTCGGCGTGGGCCAGAGCGAGACGGCAGTCCACTCGATGAGCGACTTTTTCCTGCTTCTGATGCTTTCCGGAGCCGGAGACGACCTGCAGGGAATAAAGCGCGGAATTATGGAGATGTCGGACCTTATCGCGATAACGAAGGCTGACGGCAACAATGTCGACAAGGCGTCGATGGCACGCGCGCTCTATGCCAACGCGCTCCATCTCTTCCCGCCGACCGAATCCGGATGGGTTCCCACGGCCGTCACTTCATCGGCTGTCACGAAGGAGGGCCTCGACGTGATTCTCAAGAAGATAGAAGATTATTTCGCGCTCGTTCAGGGCAACGGCTTCTACCTGAAGAAGCGCCGCGAGCAGGCAAGGTACTGGATGTATGAGAGCATCAACGAGAGCCTACGCAACATGTTCTACGAGAACGGCACCATCGCCCCTCTCCTGCCCGACTACGAGAACGCAGTGCTCAAGGGTGACCTCGAATCTTTCACCGCCGCCGCCGAACTTTTAGACAAATACCGCTCCCTCATCTGAACCGAACGTCCAGTGGAATAAGGCAGATACGATTATGAAAGGTTTCAAATTTGTCCATCGCGGGCATCGTCCGGCGGAAAAACCCGTTTCCACCGAGTGTTTTGGGTACGGTATTGCGAAGAAGGTCAACGCTTTCCACAGAAGTTTCCCCGGATACGAGCCGACTCCGCTCCTGAATCTGGAATCTCTTGCCGGAGCATTGGGTGTCAGAAGCATTCACGTAAAGGATGAAAGCAAAAGGTTCGGGCTCAATGCATTCAAGGTGCTCGGCGGGAGTTATGCAATAGGCAACTATATCGCCCATAAACTCGGTATGGGCATCTCGGAGCTCGATTTCGAAAGGATGATCGGCAGTGAAATACGCAGTAAACTTGGTGACGTGACATTTGTCACCGCTACGGACGGCAACCACGGAAGAGGTGTCGCCTGGACTGCCAACCGGCTGAAACAAAAATGCGTTGTGTATATGCCGAAGGGGTCTTCGCCCGAGAGACTCAACAATATAAGGGAACTTGGCGCCGATGCTTCAATCACAGATTTCAATTATGACGATGCAGTCCGTCTTGCAAATGAAGGAGTGGCGAAGAACGGCTGGGTGCTCATCCAGGATACGGCCTGGAAGGGATACGAGGATGTCCCCCGCTGGATAATGCAGGGATATACCACAATGGGATATGAGATTATAAATCAACTCGATGGAGAAATCCCCACTCACATCTTCCTCCAGGCAGGCGTCGGCGCGATGGCGGGCGCAATGGCAGGCTTCTTTTCCGATTATTACAAAGGTGACAAGAAACCAGTCATCACAATACTGGAACCGAACAAGGCTGACTGCATTTTCCGTACTGCCGAAGCGACGGATGGCAGGCTTCACTGCGTAAAGGGTGATATGGATTCCATTATGGCAGGACTCTGCTGCGGAGAACCGTGTACGATAGGT
>JAZUGR010000034.1:0-4558 GCA_045641345.1 Bacteroidales bacterium | reverse complement strand
CGCGCCCTTTGTATTATTGAAGAACTCCTCGTCGTTGCGGAGTTTTTCTTCTATCACGGTGAATGCGGGATCCTCTTTCTGATTGGTATAACGGGATGCCTTGGAGATGTCACCGCCAGTAAGACCCTGCTCTGCGCCCATCTTGCCGGCGAACATGCTCAAAACGAATCCCACAACCGCTGCGAGACCCATAAAAATCACGAAGTTTGAAGTTTTAACGTACATAATACTGATTTAATTGTTTGTCGTTTTTCAGCCGCCGATACTGCTCTCGACCGTTTCTGAAGCAAAGGTATAGCGAAAGTGGCGTCCGTTCCAAACATTTTGTGAAAGTGAGAATCTTTTTTGTGAATTCCTGAACGGATTTGTAAGATTGAGAAACGGATTGTGAAATCAGGAATAATTGAAGTACATCAGCCACTGATTTTCATTCCGGAACAGCGTCTAAAATCATTGCACAAGATACGAATCTCGGACTACAGGAGCTTGAGCGAAACCATGAATTCGCCCTGATTCAGACCGCTGCCCCAGGCGCGGGCATAGCCGAGCGAGAGGGTCGTCTTCATATGGGTGAAGAACACCATCTGAATGTTCATCTGGGCGCCGGCACTCATATAGTTGGCCCGCCTCAAACCACTCTGAGCGCCCCACAGGTCGGTTGCCAGATCGTGCGCGAACAGGCAGAACTGTATGTAGTTGGGATAGCACTGGAGTGCGCCGAAGTTATTGAAGCGGATGGGGCAGAAATTGATCTCTCCCGTTGCCTTGAGGTAGCTGTGAGCTGCAATCTGGTCGATGCGGGCTCCCGGTAGCGCATAGGTGGTGCGGTATCTGTTGATTTCGCCGTTGTCCACATAGTTGTTCCTGAAACCTCCGAAGTAGGTATTGCCGAACGGCGAGTCGCTGTCGCCGAACGACTGCCCGGCCGATCCCCTGAGCCAGAACGAATTATGCTTGCCCACCGGGAGCAGGAATCCCAGCTCTCCGGAGAGTTCGACGGAAGGGAAGAACTTGCCGCCGGCCAGATACGAATAGGCATCGGCCGAGAAGCGGTAACCCTGCTCGGCGGCTATCGCCCCTATGGTTCCGCGGACCTTTCCGCCCTTGATATAGACATCCGCGGTCTGGAACGATGTTATGTCGGTTTCGATTTCCTGATAGAGCGGCAGCGCGTCCATATCCCCGTAATGGGCTATCGACGCTCCCCAGTCCCAGGTAAAGGGATATTGAACAGTGTGGCGGGAGTCGTATGCTAAAGACACGTGGTATCCCTTTCTCGAAGAGCGCCTCGGACCGAAGAGGTCATAGAAGCTCGTGGGGTTCCAGGCGGCATCGAGAGTCCACTGCCAGTACTTGATTTCCGCCGCAACGTGGAACTTGTTCTTCCAGTCGTTGTTGCTCCAGGGGGAGGTGCCAAGGAAAAGATTTATCGACAGAAGCGAAAGCGGGTCGTAGAAAGCCAGATGGCAGCCGACGACCGGTGTCATATTGTTCCAGGCCTTCTTGTCGGTGAATCCGCTGATGTCGGGATATACACCCTGGAACTTCATCTCCTTCCACGGATTGTAAACCGTTACCGAATCCTGCACCGCCCCGAAACTTATCTCGGGCAGCGGCTCCTCGAGGGTGGAAAGCTCCGCGAGGACGGGATTTTTCTCAAAGGCCTTCTGGCCCAGGAACTCCACGCTGTTGGCATCCTTGAGGACCTTGTAGTCGAAAGTCACCGGCACCATTCCGTCGGACTCGTATTCCAGCGCATATACGGTACCGTCGCCCGACAGATACGGGGCGAAAAGGCCCGTCTGCACGTTCGACAGAAGGTCGAAGTCGCCGCTGGAAAGGTCGAGGGCCCAGACGTTGGGCACTCCGGTATAGTAACTGAATCCGACCAGACGGCTGTCGTCGTCGCTGAAACGGAACTGGCTGAGGTTGGAGTCGTCCAGCGTATAGAGGGTGGTGTACATACCGTCGCCGGCCTCCAGATTGCGCAGATTGAACATTATCAGCGAATGCTCGCCCTTCTTGCCCAGGAGCGAGGCCACTATCTTTTCACCGTCGTGCGAAACGTCAAGGTCACCCACGCTCACGCCGAACGGGAAACTGTAGAGAAGGTCCCTCTCCTTGAGCGCAGCGTCGTATTTCACCAGAGAACAGATACCCTGATTGCTCACAAGGCCGTACATACAGTCGTTGACGTTGTCGTAGCATATATCATAGACACGCTGGTACTTGAGGCGGTCCGTTATCCTGCCCTTGGCAAGGTCGTACACCACAAGCCCCCTCATCCCGGAGTTCCTGTCGGTCCAGATGAGCCGCTGCCCCTTGCGGTCGTAGGCCAGATAGGCCGTCTGATACATCTGCACGCCGTCGAGATACGCCAGCTTCTCGGGGTCGCCCAGCACCCTTCCGCTGCTGTCGAGGGAGAACCTTGCAATCTGAGCCAACCTGCCCGGATAATTCACCGCAGCATAAGCCACCCCCGCATCACGGTCGAGGATCATAGGCGACATCGCGCCGAGATTCCGCCCGCCCATCTTCCGGCACTCCGTAAGGGGATACTCCGCTATCCTGTCGAGATTCTCCATCTGGTGCAGTTTCTCGAAATCCTGCCACTCCTTCCACATCTCCCTGAGAGACTTGCCATAAACCTGCTCGAACTGCCGGGCATAAAAAGTGCGGCTGTCCTGAGTGCGGTTATAGAAGGCCACGAGCTTGTCGTAGCCGTAGGCATATACAAGGTAGTTGACGAATCTTGTGCCGTAGAGGTATGCAGTGGCGCCCTGCTGGAAGTCGGAAGTGCTGCCCTCCGTTTCGAGGCCCACCACCGAGTAGAGATCCTGCCCCTCCTTGACGTGGGTGCGGAAATATGTTTCATCATAGCCTCCGAGGGCCCTTCCGGCGCCGTCTCCGAGCCAGGTCTCCATAAAGCAGGCTATCCCCTCGTGGTACCATCTGGGCGCATACCACCTGGGAGCATCCAGATAACTCCAGAGGGCGCTCAGGGGATATTTGGAATTGACCACCACCTTGTTGCCGGTAAAGCGGCGCCAGGCATCATCGCGGCCGTTTGTCTTGTCGGACATCACCACGTGGGTGTATTCGTGCTTGAACAGATGGTCGTAGCGCTCGTTGGAAGGAGAGACGAAATAGGCCATATTCATAGGGGCCAGCCCCATCTGGATGGTGGTGTGGGGCAGCGCTCCCACCCCGGCGTTGCCGTCATCCTCCCAGTCGGTAAGCATCATGAACGGAGCCTGCGAGGGGAGGGTATCCCATATTTGGGCGTGGAGGGCCCTGCCCAGTTCGTACTTGCGCATCAGATGGGGGATGTACTGCGACTGGCTCTTGTCGAAGAAACAGATGGTGGCGTCATCCGCCTTGTACTGATAGATGGTCTGGGCGGAGACAACAGAACTGCGGGCCATGGCGCAAACGGCACATAGCCCACAGATTGTTATGAATTTTGTACTACTCTTCAATTATTATTCATTATTCAGAATTCAACCAATTGAATATAAGACTTGAGTCCACCTTCTATTTCACCGGGGAAAGCGGCACGCATCGCCTCCTGAACTGAGTTCTTCACCTGTTCTGAAACAGAGTTCTTCACCTGCTCAGAAACCGAATTCTTCACCTGCTCGGAGACTGAGTTTTTCACCTGCTCCGAAACCGAATTCTTCACCTGTTCAGAAACCGAATTCTTCACCTGTTCGGAGACTGAATTCCTCACCTGCTCGGAGACTGAGTTCTTCACCTGCTCAGAAGCCGAGTTCCTGACCTGCTCCGAAACAGAGTTCTTAATATAATGTTGAACTGAGTTTTTTAGCTGTTCCTCAGCCACGTTCCCGAGCTCTACGGGAACACCGACCGCCCTTATATTTTCGCAGGATGACGCCAGGGAGTTGATGTACTCGCCCAAGGCGGAATTGCCGATAAGGTGAATGTCCCGTATCAGATTATTGGGATTGCTATAGTCTTCTTTTTTCTCATACTTTGTAGAGTCATTGGGATTGCCCTGTGCTCCGCCAGCACCGCCCCATACGGTGAAAGCCAAATCCAATGCGTCACCTTTCTGTTGTTCGAGACTGCCATAAGACCTCCAGAATGCCAGATTCTCTTCGGATGAATTGATATATGCATCCTCGGTGCAATATACAGCCCAGACAGAGGCAAGGTCTGTCAGCTTCTGATACTCGCCGACGGGTTTCCTTATGAAAAAATCCCTGACAGCATCAACGAACTTCCTGCCGAAGTTCATACCGGCCTCCACCTTGCCGAGTCCGATATATGCCATATTCGAATACACTTCATATTCCGGTGCGTTCTTGCCATCGGCAATCTTGTCGAGGCTCCTGCCGGCATTCTCCATCGCCGATGCGGTATTGAAAGACCTTGCATTGAGGGATTTCAGATCCTCCATCAGAGGCTCGAACTCGGAGATGCCCTCGCAGGCCGCAAGAGTCTCCTCGGAAAGTTCGGAAAGAACCTCCATACGGTTCTGGAGGAACGACATCGCGCCCTTTGTATTATTGAAGAACTCCTCGTCGTTGCGGAGTTT
>JAZUGR010000033.1:0-57467 GCA_045641345.1 Bacteroidales bacterium | reverse complement strand
TAGCTCAGAAATTTGTTCCTTTGTGAACTCCATAAGGTCAATACTCTAAAGATCATTTGTTGTTTTTGCTTTTACAAATATCTTAAAAGTTGTTGACCTTTTTCTTTTTATTTACTCGGACACACTTTTTGGGACACTATCAGGCGGCAGCGTTAATAAACCACTGGTGCTGGTAGGCCGTAAATGGTTCGACGGTTCTGGGATAATGGTTATGAGGGCAGGCGGCTGAGCTGATCCTGTCCTCTTTTTTGGGACACTATCCATTTCTTAAAAGATTTCGCGAATTATTATGAGCACTTCCCTTCAAATATCCCGTCGGGGCATAGAGATGCCCGCTTCTCCTATCCGCAAGCTGGCTCCGCTGGCCTATGCGGCGGAGGACCGCGGTGTGAAGATATACCGTCTCAACATCGGGCAGCCCGACCTGCCCACTCCGCAGAAGGCGCTGGAGCAGTACAATAATTTGCCCCAATCGGGCACTCTATAGCCTCCTCCACTCTATCGAGGGGTCCCGCTGCCACCAGGTCATCTGTTTCTTGGCGTAGTGGCGGGTGTTGCGCTTGATAAGGCGCACGGCCTCTTCAAGGCCGTATCTTCCGTCGAAATAGCCGAACATCTCCTTGTAGCCCACCGTATTCAGGGCGGGCAGGCTGCGCATCGGCAGCAGGGAGCGGGCTTCGGCTTCCAATCCCTCTTCAATCATTGCATCAACCCGCGCATCGATGCGGCTGTAGAGTTCTTCCCTCTCCCGGCAGAGCCCGATTTTGCGTATGGCAAAAGGCCGCTCCTTGGCCGGAGCCGTGCGCCACGACGAATAGGGCTTGCCGGTTGCGATGCACACCTCCAGCGCCCTTACGATCCTCTGCCGGTTGGCCGGGTCGATGCGCGAGGCCGACTGGGGGTCGAGCCGCGAGAGGTCGAAGCGGAGCGACTCCAGCCCCTCCTTCTCCAGCCGCTCCATAAGCGAGGCGCGAAGAGCCGGGTCGGCCTCGGGGAAATCGTCGAGCCCGTTGCAGAGGGCATCTATGTAGAGCCCCGAGCCACCCGCCATTATTATGGTGTCGTGCTCCTTGAAGAGGACTTCGAGCAGGGCCATCGCATCAATCTCGAAGAGCCCTGCGGTATAGGGCTCCCTCACCGAGCGCGAAGCTATGAAATAGTGCTTCACCCTTGCGAGCTGCTCCTCGCCGGGACGCGCCACGCCTATCCGCATTTCGCGGAAAATCTGCCTCGAATCACAATTGATTATCGGAGAGGAATACTCCAGCGCCTTTTCGATGCTGAAATCAGTCTTGCCAACCGCAGTCGGGCCCAGAACAATGATAAGCTCGGCCATTGCGGGAGAATCCTATTCTTTGCCGAAGTCCTCGTCTACGAGAAGCTTGCCGTCCTCATCGCCGTCTTCCTCCTCCTCGTCATCCTCCTCTTCGTCTTCATCGTCCTCCTCATCGTCGTCGTCAAACTCCCCGTCATCGCCCGAAGAGCCCTTGTGGGCCGGGAAGTCCACCGGCTCCGGGTCTTCGTACTTGCCGGAGAACTGGTCGGGGTTCACCCCCTTGCCTTCGAGCAGGGTGGGATATTCCATCTTGGGGTCATTCTCCTCCTGAGCCTCGAAAGTGATGAGAAGGTAGCGCTTGAGCCTCATATCGAAATAGTAGCGCAGGCTCACCTCGCCGCGGGAGACGAGCTGCTTGAAGGTTACCTGGTCCATCGACCCGTCGCCCATATCGAAGAGGCAGTAGCGCCCTTTGCGCGAGCCGTCGTCCAGACGCGAATCGAAGAACACCATCTGGTCGGGGTCGAATCCCAGGTCGCTGCAAATGAATGAATGGAAAGCGTAGAGGGTCATCTCGGGCCCGACTGCGTAAGTCCTGTAGAACACCTTGCTTTCGGGCAGGGTAACCTTGAATCTGTAAATCATCTCAAAGCGTGATAACGATTGCAAAATTACACAATACTGCGTATTTTTACAACGATAATGGATGTATTTTCACGCAGCGCAGACGATTGCTACAACACCATTGCAGCCCCTTCACGCGGCCTTTACCGCGAGAAAGGGAGCCGCTTTCTGGCCTTCGCATTCCCGGTCGGGTCGGAAGATGAGGCGCGCGCTGCGGTGGCCTCCCTCAAGAAGGAATATTTCGACGCCCGCCACCATTGCTTTGCCTGGCGAATCGGGCACGACGGAGCCCTCTGGAGGGTTAACGACGACGGCGAGCCCTCATCCTCGGCCGGCCGGCCGATATTGGGGCAGATAATGTCGAATTCGCTGAGCGACGTCCTGATAGTGGTGGTGCGCTACTTCGGGGGCATCAAGCTCGGAGTTCCGGGCCTGATAAGGGCCTACCGCAGCGCTGCCGCCGACGCGATAGCCTCGGCCACGATCGAGCGGAAAACGGCAACCCGCCCCTGCACCATCAAGTTTTCCTACGCTCAGATGAATGCGGTGATGAAAACCGCCAAAGACCTTGGCCTGCAGATAACCTCGCAGCAGTTCGAGGGCGAATGCCTGCTGGAGGCAAGGGTACGCCTCTCCGCCGCAGCCTCCCTTCCGGAGGCCTTCGCCCGCATCGCCGAAGTCACCCTTGACGATTGAAAAAGGCCGGCTGCAAGGCCGGCCTTTCGGATGATTATGTGACTTTGCGTTATTTGGTTTCTTCCTTGGGCTCTACGGTGGTGACCTTTACGAGTTCCACGCGGAACTTGAGGGCTGAGCCCGGAGCAATCTTCTCGCCTGCGCCCCTCTCGCCGTATGCGAGCTCTGCGGGGATCCAGAGGGTGATTTCACCACCTTCGTCAACATACTTGA
This sequence comes from Bacteroidales bacterium, assembly GCA_045641345.1. Classification (GTDB taxonomy): domain Bacteria; phylum Bacteroidota; class Bacteroidia; order Bacteroidales; family UBA932; genus Cacconaster. The sequence continues at coordinate 54,658 of JAZUGR010000033.1, read as the reverse complement.
GACCTTCGCCCCAGCCCTTGATAACCTGGTTGAGGGCGAAAGTTGCGGTTTCGCCCCTCTCGTATGAGGAGTCGAATACCGTGCCGTCGAGAAGCGAGCCTTCGTAGTTGACTTCAACCTTGTCGAGGTCGTTTACGGGCTTTACGCCGTTACCGTCGCGGACAATTTTGTACTGAAGCCCGGATTCGGTGGTTATAACCCCTTCTTCCTTGCCGTTGGACTCGAAGAACTCATCGGCCTTGGCCTGGTTCTCGGCTGCGATTGCCTTTGAGCGCTTCTCGAGGAAGCCGTTGATGGTGGTGTAGAAGAGTTCTTCTTCAACTTCGACGCCTGCAACGGCATCCTTTATGCCCTTCTGGATTTCGCAGAGGTTGAGGCTGCCGAAGTTGTTGCCCTTGATAACCTGGCCGAAGTTGTAGCCGATCATATAGCTGGCGCTGTCGGTTTCAGCCTTGGTGATGCCCTCAGGCTGCTTTTCCTTGCTTGTGTAATGGCTGCAGGAGCACAGTACGAGTGCTGCCACAGCGCAGAATGCTAATACTTTTTTCATTGTCGTTTGAATTTATTGGTTGTTCGATTCGTTTTCCATCATCTTTCTGCCGCCGATGGCGAAGATTGCGTAGCCCACTATGGCTGCCGTGGCGGATGTTATGAGTATCGCCACCTTGCCGGTGTCGATGAGGGCTGCGTCGCTGAAGGCCAGGTTGTCGATGAATATCGCCATCGTGAAGCCTATGCCCCCGAGCACTCCCATCGCAAGGAGTTCCGTCCAGTTCATTCCGTCGGGCATCGCTGCAATCCTGCATTTTACCGAGAGCCAACTGAAAATGAATATTCCGAGGGGCTTGCCTAAGAGCAGGCCGAAGAATACTCCCAGCGTGAGGCCGGTCACTCCCGGGGCGCTGAAGTCCATATGGAGCGCCACAGCGGCGTTGGCCAGGGCGAATATGGGCATTATCAAGAAGTTGACTATCGGGGAGAGCTTCGATTCGAACCTGTGCATAAGGGGGTTTACGTCCTTGATGTCGTTCGACATTATCTCCATCAGTTCCATCTGCTCCTTGTTGCCGAGCGAATGCAGGCCGGCTATGGAGTGCTCGAGATATTTTTCGAGGGTCTGGATGCCCCTTGCCACGAAACTGCTGTCGGTGATCTTGGTTTTGTAAGGCACGGTGATTGCCAGAAGCACTCCAGCTATGGTGGCGTGTACGCCGCTGCGATATACGAGATACCACATCACTATTCCGCCGATTATGGTGAGCCAGGCGCGGTTGAACCCTGCCCGGCCTATCGCGTAGAGGAGGGCGAATACCGCGAGCCCCGCGAGCAGATAGGAGAAACTGATTGCGTGGGTGGGGTAGAAGATGGCCAGCACTATGATGGAGCCCAGGTCATCGGCTATGGCGATTGCCGTAAGCAGCACCTTGACTCCGAGGGGGGCCTTTTTGCCGAGTATGGCCAGGATGCCCACCGCAAATGCGATATCGGTTGCCATAGGCACTCCCCAGCCGTGTGCGGTTGCGGGGTTGCCGTGGTTGAATATCGTGAATATCAGGGCCGGGAATATCATTCCGCCCAGGGCCGCAAGCACGGGGAGGGTGGATTTTTTGATTGAGGAGAGCTGCCCTACGGCCATCTCCCGCTTGATCTCGAGGCCTACGGTAAAGAAGAATATCGCCATCAGGGCGTCGTTGACAAACTCCTCGAGGGTCATATCGAGATGCAGGCTGCCGATTGTCAGCGCCATATCGGTTTCCCAGATTCCGAGAGCCGGCTTCAGAGCAGGTATGTTGGCAAAAAGGAGTGCTATTACCGTGCAGATGAGAAGCAGCACGCCGCCTGCCGATTCGTTTTTCAGGAATCTGTTGTACCACTCCTGTACCTTGCGCGGCTTGGACTCGGCACCCGAAAGAACATATTGCATCGAATCTTCCATATCCGTGATATTTTTAAGAGGTACAAATATACCAAAAATCATCGCTTGTTCAATGCGGTGAGTACTGTTTTGTCGTTGCGGAGCCAGATAGGGTAGAAGGCCTTGTCCTCCATCGGGGAGTAGCGCCCTATGAAAGCCTTGACCTGTGTGGAGATTATCTCGCCCGAAATCCGCCAGTCCTTCTCCGTCAGGGTTATGCCCATCTGAGCGGCGTATGCCGTGAATCCCTCCTTCACCCCGAGCGAAGCGAAGAACGCGTCGAGGTCCGACATCGTCCTGAGCGACTTTATCTCCTTGCGGTGTTCGTTGAAGATGCGGTTGGCATACTTCACCTGCAGGCTCTGGCGGTTGCACCGGCCCAGGGCCTCGGTGTAGCCGGTGGTGTCGATCGGCACGAACACGTCGGGGATTATCCCGCCTCCGCCATAGACCACCTTGCCGCCTGGGGTGACGAACTTGAGAGAGTCGTTGACCTTGATGCTGTCGGCCGACATCATCTCGCCGCTGCGGTACCGCTCGTATATGTCGTATTCATAGTCGTCGCCGAAAGGCTTCTGGATGCAGCGCCCGGTGGGGGTGTGGTAGCGGGCCACGGTGAGGCGTATGCCCGAGCCGTCGGAGAAATATATCGGCTCCTGCACCAGCCCCTTGCCGAACGAGCGCAGGCCGTATATCGTGCCGCGGTCGTTGTCCTGCAGGGCACCGGCCACAATTTCGCTCGAAGAGGCGCTCCCTTCGTTGATGAGTACCGCTATGTCGAGGTCCTTGCAGCTGCCCCGCCCGTCGGCAAAGATATCCTGCCGCTTGCGGTGAGCCCCTTCCATATAGACCATCAGCCGGCCCTTCTCGAGGAATTCGTTGGATATCAGCAGGGCCTGGTCCATATAGCCTCCGCTGTTGTCGCGCAGGTCGAGGATGAGCCTCTTCATCCCCGAAGATGAGAGTTCCTTCAGGGCATCGGTGAATTCGGAGTAGGTGGTGCGGGCGAACCGCGAGAGCTTGAGGTATCCCGTGGTCGGGTCGATCATAAAATATACGTCGATGCTCCTCGAGGGGATTATGCCGCGCACTATCGAGAACTCCACGGCCGGCTCGTCGGCTTCCCTGAGTATCTTCAGATGCACCGTGGTGCCCTTGGGCCCGCGCATCATCCTGACCATACTGTCCTGCGGCATACCGACTCCAGCTATCGCGGTGTCGTTGACGCTCAGGATGCGGTCGCCCGAGAGGAGTCCGGCCTTTTCGGAAGGACCTCCCACTATCACGCTGCTCACCAGCGCCGTGTCGTTGGGCACCGTGAACTGTATCCCTATTCCGCTGAATTCCCCGCTGAGCTCCTCTTCGGCATCCTTGAGGTCCTCCGGAGGGAGATATACCGAGTGCGGGTCGAGCTTGGCCATTATGGCCGGGAGAATCTCTTCGGTGACCTTGCCCCGGTCGAGGGAATCCACGTAGTTGGCCTCCACGTTCTTGAGTATCAGTTCGAGCTTGGCCCAGTCGCCACGCCCCTCGTAAAGGCTTACTATGTTTCTTTCCCTGCGGGTTATGCTTGCAACCAGAACGGCCACCATCACCACGATGACGGCCGGAAGGAGAACCTTGAGCAGCTTCTCCGCCTTATCCCTGCCAATCATATTTCACAACTTCTATGCCGGCCCTGCGCAGCAGGTCCACTCCGTCGCTACAGCGGTATTCCTCGCCGTAGACCACTCTCCGTATGCCGGCCTGGATTATGAGTTTGGCGCACTCCAGACACGGGGATGCCGTGACGTAGAGTGTGGCTCCGTCGCTGCTGTTGCCGCTTTTGGCCACTTTGGTGATTGCGTTGGCCTCGGCGTGGAGCACGTATGACTTGGTGTTGCCGTCGTCATCCTCGCACACGTTCTCGAATCCCGAAGGGGTGCCGTTGTAGCCGTCGGATATTATCATCCGGCCCTTGACTATCAGGGCTCCTACCTGCCTGCGTTTGCAGTATGAGTTCTCGGCCCATACCGCCGCCATCCTGAGATAGCTTCTGTCGAACTGTTCCTGTTTGTCCATAATGCTATGAGAAATCCTGAAGTTTGCAGAGGTGCGAATAGATTCCGCCCTTTTCCAAAAGCTGCTCGTGGGTGCCCCTTTCGGCTATGGAGCCCTCCTGCAGCACTATTATTTCGTCGGCGTGGCGGATTGTGGAGAGGCGGTGGGCTATCACGAGCGAGGTGCGGTTGGCCATCAGCCTTGTGAGGGCATCCTGCACGAGGCGTTCGCTCTCGGTGTCGAGCGCCGAGGTGGCCTCGTCGAGTATCAGTATAGGGGGATTCTTGAGCACCGCCCTGGCTATGGCTATCCTCTGCCTCTGACCGCCGGAGAGCTTGGACCCCCGGTCGCCGATGTTGGCGTCGTAGCCCCCTTCGAGGGTGGTTATGAATTCGTCGGCGTTGGCAATCCTGGCCGCCTCCACTATCTGCTCGCGGGATGCCCCCTCGATGCCGAAGGCTATGTTGCCGGCCACCGTGTCGTTGAACAGGGTCGGCTCCTGGGGCACTATGCCCATAAGGCCGGTGAGGTCGCCCAGCTTGAGGCTGCGTATGTCAATCCCGTCGATCGTTATGCTGCCCGAAGTTACGTCCCAGAAACGGGGCAGAAGGTCGGCTATGGTGGATTTGCCGGCTCCCGAATGCCCCACTATGGCCACCATTTTGCCCTTGGGGATCCTGAGGCTGATGCCTTTGAGCACGGGCTCTCCCGAATATGCGAACTTTACGTCGTTGAGGCAGATGGCCTCGTCGAAGGTTTTCTTGCTTTGGGGACGGTCCTCTTCGGCTATCGCCACGGGAATGTCGAGAATGGCGAACACCCGGTCGCACGAGACGAGACCCTTGCGCACCGATGCGTAGCAGTTGGCAAGGTTCTTGGCGGGTTCGAGCACCTTCCAGTAGAACATTATGTACACTATGAAGCTCGACCAGCTCATTCCGAGACGCCCCTGCATATTGAGCACTCCTCCGTAGATGAGTACCGCCGCCGCTATGGTTATGCCCAGGAACTCGGAGGTGGGGGAGGCGAGCTCCTGACGGTTGTACACCCTCCTCGACATCTTGCGGTGCAGTTCGTTGGTTTTTTCAAAGCGGTCGGACACATATTTGCCTGCGTTGAAGGCGCGTATTATGCGGGCTCCGGATATGGTTTCCTCAAACTGGCTGAGCAGCTGCCCCATAAGCCCCTGCATCTCCACCGAATCGGCCCTCATCCTGCGCGTTATGGCGCTTACCACCAGACCCGTGAGGGGCAGGGCTATGAGCGACACCAGCGTGAGGGTGGGCGACATATAGAAGAGCATTATCAGGAATCCTATTATCAGTATGGGGTCCCTGAGCATTATGTGAAGGCTGTTCGCCACCGTGTTCTGTATCTCATTCACGTCGTTGGAGAGGGTGGAGAGGATGTTTCCCTTCCTTTCGTTGTTGAAATATCCGATGTGCAGGGATGATATCTTTTCGAAGAGGTCCTTGCGCAGCCCTTTCATCACCGTTGTCTTGAGCCTTACCAGTATCCGCTGGCAGAAGTAGCGGCTCAGGTTCGACCCCAGGCAGGCGAGGACGAGCACTCCGCTCACGAACAGGAGTCCCTTGAGCGGACCGCTTGCCCTGACCACCGTGGAGAGGAGGTAGGAGAAGTAGGTCTTGACGTATTCAACCGTGAAGGCCGCCTCCGGCTTTGCCACGGGCGCGATGGTGTCGCTCTCGAAGAGTACCGACAGGAAAGGCCCCAGCAGGGCATAGTTGGCGATTCCGAATATCAGCGAGAGAATCGAAAGCAGGAGGAATCCGGGCCAGTACCGGTGCATCGGCCCCGCATAGGCGAAAAGTCGTTTGAGGCTCTCCATCCTATCCGCAGTAATAGTATTTGTTTACCAGCTCCATCATCTTTGCGCCGTTCTGGGCCACTTCGCGGCGGATGTCGCCGTCACCGAAGGCGCGCAGGGCAGCGATGGTGCCGTCGATAAGCGCGGGGCTGAACACCCCGGAGGCCTCGAACATGGACCTTGCCTGCTCGAGGGCGTCGGCCGATTCCTTGCAGGAAGCGGGAAGCTGCTTGAGCGAGTTGAGCTTGGCCTCGTTGCCGCGTGCGTGGATGTTCACGTCCACATAGGTTTCTCCGGCAATCTTCAGGGCTTCGTCCTCGTTCATCGTAAGCCCTATCCTGGCGGCGGTGACAAGGCCGGCCATCATATTGTAGATGTCGGCGCTGCCATCGGGTGAGCGCATCTCCACGGTCTGTTTGTCGGGGATGCGGTATTCTTTGGTTTCGAGAGGATTGGCAGCCTTGAGCATATCGCTCTCGCCGGTCCATCCCAAGGGTACCCTTACCAGTACCGAACGGTTGCGGTCGCCCCAGCAGATGCTGGTGGGAGCCTCCTGATGCGGCACGAGGCGGAAGTATGAAGTGGGGTTGGTGTCACCGAATGCGGTGAGTGCGGCGGCACATTTCATATACCCGGCTATCGCGCGGCGTGCCACGGAGGAGAGACGCCCTCCCTCCACCATCACCGACTTGCCGTCTTTCATTATGCGGGTATGGAAGTGCAGCCCGCTTCCCGCCTTGCCCGCGGTTATCTTGGGGGCGAAGGTCAGGTCGAGGCCGTATTCATAGGCCAGGGTGCGGAGAACCCATTTCGCCATCAGCAGCTGGTCGGCTGCCGATTCCACCGGGTTCACCAGGAACTCTATCTCGTTCTGCTCGTATATCTTGCCGTCGAGCACGAAGTTGCCCACTTCGGAGTGCCCGTATTTGATGTTGCCGCCGGTCTGGGCGATGAGCTTCATCGCCTCGGTGCGGAAAGCCTCGAACTTGGTGAATGGAGACGACTCGTGATAGCCGTGCTGGTCGGGGGTGGGGAAGGCCTCGTCGAACGTGTCGATGACATAGTATTCGAGCTCGCCCATCGCCTCGAAGCTGTAGCCCGTCTGCTCCTTGAAGACCTTGTGCGCCTTGGCCAGGGTATATTCGGGAGCGCTCTCGAGAGGCTTGCCGTCTTTGGTGAAGTACGAGCACAGGAGACCTATCGTCGGCTCCTTGGCAAACGGGTCGAGATATGCTGTGCGGAAACGGGGAATCACGTACAGGTCGCTCGACTGCGCCTCGATATAGGGGAAGAGGCTCGAGCCGTCAACCCTCTCGCCGTATGAGAGGATGCTTTCCAGATAGTCGAGACTGGTCACCGTGAAGTTGAGGGTCTTGAGCCTGCCGTCGGCTGCGGCATATCTGAAGTTGACCGTGCGCACCCCGTTGTCGACGATATATTTTATGATGTCGTCTTTGGTGAATTCCGAAGGGGCCTTGCCAAGAGCCGCAACAAGCGGATTTATGCTGTATTCCAAAGTCTTGTCCATTGTCCGTTCAATTATTGTTTTACAAATCTATAAACAATTTCGCCAAGTTGTCGCTCCTCGGCAGTCGGGGAGGCGTCGAAAATCGAATTTTTCGCAGCCTTGATGGCGAATTCCCACAGTTGGTCGTCCTTCGTGGAGTCGTTTTCATTGATTCGGGCGGCGATCACCCTTCCCTTGCGGTTCACCATTATCGTCACCGATACGTCGCCCGCTCCGTATCCCTTGTAGGAGGGGACGGGCAGGCTGCGGGCCTTGCGCCCCTCAAGTGTATAGGCGATTACGCTCGGGCCGCTGAATGATGAGGGATCCTGCTTGTCGGGCTCCTTCCCTGCGGAGAGATCCACCGCCTCCTCGAGCGACTTTTCCTGCGCCATGGCATCGCGCCGGGAGGCGTCGAGCTTCTTCTGCAGCTCCCGTGCCTCGTCGTATATCGACGAGGGGTTCTTGAAGCGGTCGTCTTTCAACTTGCTGCCGGCATCCACGGCCGTATTGTGGATTTTCTGCTGACGGGCCGTACCGAGCTGCTCGTCGATCTCGCGGCTCACGCTCTCCTTGAACTCGATCTCTTTCTGCTGCTGCTCGAGTTCCTCCTCGCGGGTGAAGTCGAGCACAAAAGAAGTCTCCTGGTCCACGACCGCATCGATTGTGACCAGGAGCAATATTATGAGAACCACCAGGTGAAATGCCACTGTAGTGTAGAATCCCACCCTGCCGTCGCTTTTACTGTGCCATTTGCCAGCCATCTATTCCTGTGCCTTCAGCGCTTTCTCGATTGTGGCCGAGAGGATGTTGATGGCAACCTTGTTGTGCCCTCCCTGGGGTACGATTATGTCGGCCTCCCTCTTGCTGGGGGCTATGAACTGGAGGTACATCGGCTTTACCGTCTTGGTGTAGCGGTCCATCACCCATTCCACGTTCTTGCCTCTTTCGCGGATGTCGCGCGCTATGATGCGCATCAGGCGGTCGTCATCGTCGGCATCGACAAACACCTTGATGTCCATTTCCTGCATCAGTTTCTTGCAGGTGAATATCAGGATGCCCTCCACGATGATGATTTCGGCGGGGGATATGCGCACCGTTTCGGTGGCCGACCTCGAGCAGGTGATATACGAATATACCGGCTGGTCGACCTCCTTGCCCGCCTTCAGGTCGCGCAACTGCTCGGTGAGCAAATCCCAGTCGATTGCATTGGGATGGTCGAAGTTGAGAGCCTGGCGCTCCTCGATGGGAAGATGGCTCTGGTCCTTGTAATAGGAGTCCTGCGATATCACGGCTACGTGCTCGTGCAGGCGTTCCACTATTTTTTTTGCCACCGTGGTCTTGCCGCTGCCGGAGCCTCCGGCTATGCCTATTATCAACATAGTATCAGAATTCTGCTGTTTTGGGTGTTCTGGGGAAGGGTATCACGTCGCGGATATTGCTCATTCCGGTGACGAACAGGAGCAGACGCTCGAATCCGAGCCCGAATCCGCTGTGGGGGCACGTCCCGAACCGGCGGGTGTCGATGTACCACCAGAGGTTGGTGGTGTCCATATTGAGCTCCGCTATGCGGTTCCGGAGCTTTTCGAGCGACGGTTCCCTCTCGCTGCCTCCGATTATCTCCCCGATCTTGGGGAAGAGCACGTCGGTGCCCCTTACGGTTTTGCCGTCGTCGTTCTGCTTCATGTAGAAGGCCTTGATGTCCTTGGGATAGTCGGTGAGTATCACCGGCTTGCCGAAATGCTTCTCCACCAGGTAGCGCTCGTGTTCGCTCTGAAGGTCGACTCCCCACGATACGGGGAACTCGAACTTCTCGCCGCTTTTGACGAGGATGTCGACGCCTTCGGTATATGAAAGGCGCACGAACTTGGTACCGATGACGCTCTGAAGCCTCTCGATGAGGCCAGGGTCGATCATCTTGTTGAGGAATTCGAGGTCGTCACGGCAGTTGTCGAGAGCGTATTGTACAAGATACTTTATGAACTCCTCTTCGAGGTCCATCAGGTCGTTTACGTCGTAGAAGGCCATTTCGGGCTCGATCATCCAGAATTCGGCAAGATGGCGCGGTGTGTTGGAGTTCTCGGCCCTGAAAGTGGGGCCGAAGGTGTAGATGTCACCCATTGCCGTGGCTCCCAGCTCGCCCTCAAGCTGACCGCTCACGGTGAGTGAGGTGTGGCGGCCGAAGAAGTCCTGCGAATAGTCGACCTTGCCTTCGGCAGTCCTGGGCGGATTGTCGGCATCGAGGGTCGTTACCTGGAACATCTCGCCCGCTCCTTCGCAGTCGGAGGCTGTGATGATGGGAGTATGGAGATATATGAAACCTTTGTCGTTGAAGAATTTGTGTATGGCAAAGGCCATTGCGTGACGTATCCTGAGCACCGCTCCGAAGGTGTTGGTGCGGGGGCGCAGATGGGCTATTTCGCGGAGGAATTCCATCGAATGTCCCTTTTTCTGCAGAGGATAGGTTTCGGGGTCGGCCGTGCCGTAGACCTCGATCGAGCGTGCCTGTACCTCGACAGCCTGTCCGCTGCCCTGCGACTCCACAAGGTCGCCCTCCACGCAGAGGCAGGCTCCTGTGGTGACTTTCTTGAGGAGGTCTTCGCTGAATGAGGCGGGGTCACATACAATCTGTATGTTGTTGATGGTGGACCCGTCGTTGAGGGCGATGAACACGACGTTCTTGTTGCCTCTCTTGGTGCGCACCCACCCCTTGACGGTAACCGCCCCTCCTGGGTTGAGCGCAAGTATCTGCTTGATTTTCATCGGTTGGTTTTTAGAATTCGACGCCCATTGCCTCGCATATCTTTTTGGGGATGTCGGTGTTGTCCTGACGTCCAGCGAACTTGAGGCTGCCTGCTCCCACTGCAAACACCGGAACGGCTCCGCCGGTGTGGGACGTGGTTGTCCAGCCTATATGCGCGCTCTTGGAATATTCGTCCTTTACACTCTTGCTGTTGAGATAGGTTTCGGTATCGTTCGACGCCTCGTTGAGGGTGATTTCGTCGAATACCGTAAGGTCGTACTGATATCCGTGCGAATCACCGAGGGTTATGCCGCCGGTTTCGTGGTCGGCGGTTATCACTATCAGGGTTTCGTCGGGATGCTCCTTGTAGAACTGATAGGCGACTGCAATCGCCTCGTCGAAGTCGATGACTTCGTTTATCATATTGATTGCATCGTTGGCGTGGGCTGCAAAGTCGATCATACCCCCTTCGGCCATCATAAAGAAGCCTTTGGAGTCGTTGCCGAGCACCTCGATCGCGCCCCTGACCACATCGGCGAGGGTTATGTCGCTGTCCTGGCGGAGGAATCTGTAGGGAAGCGGACCTTCGGGATCCTCACCTCCGCGGGTGTAGATTATCTTGTCGCACTTCTTCTGCTCGAACTCCTCCTTCCCGCGTGCGAAGGTGTATCCGGCCTCCCTGGCGGCTATGCCGAGATAGGGCTGGTCGCCGTCCTTGCCGGTGGGATGGAGATATCCGCCGCCCCCGAAGAACTCGAACCCGCTTTCTGCGAGTTCCTTACCGATGGGGTAGTAGTCGCTGCGGTTGGCGTTGTGGGCGTAGAATGCCGCTGGTGTGGCGTGGTTGATGCCTACGGTGGTCATTATGCCGACCTTGTATCCGGCATCGTGGATTTTGTATGCTATGCTTTTGAGTGCTACGGTATCAGGGTCCATACCGAGCATATGATTCTTCGTTTTGGTACCGGTGGCAAGCGCCGTTCCTGCTGCCGAGGAGCAGGTTATGGGGTTGCTGGCCGAATAGGTGGTGGCCATTCCCATTACGGGGAACTGGGTGAAGGTGAGCGGAGTGCTTCCGCTGTGGGTGCCTGAGGTCTGTGCAAGATAGGCCTCCGTGGTGGAGATGTGGGTGAATCCCATTCCGTCACCGATGAACAGGAACACGTATCTGGCTTTTTTTTCGCCGCATCCGGTGGCGACGAAAGCCACTGCCAGGGCAGCGATGAGGATCTTTGCGAACTGCTTCATAATGCTTTGATAAAAGTGATAAAAGAAAGGGTGACACAGCGGTCACCCTTTCTCAAGAGTTTGGATGTTTATTTCTTTACACCACCTTTGCGGGCGCCGTACATTATCTTCAATGCCGAACAGCGGCGAAGCTCCTGCTTTACGTCGGTGATGATACCCATACGGGTGTCCTTGTCGGCCTTGATCGACACTGTCATGAACGGGCGGTCAACCTCTCCGAGGTTTTCGCGCTCCGCAGCGATGAAGTCGCGGATGTCGTCGATCGAACGGAATGCATCGTTGAGCTGGATACGCGACTCGGTACCGTACTGCGACTGATACTGGGGAGTAGGGGTGCCGATGTATATGTAGGATGCAAGGTCCTTCCTTTCGAGCTTGGCAACTTCGGTGGCTTCAGGCATATACACCATCACTTTCTGTTCGCTCTGACGCATTGACACGCAGATCATGAAGAACATCAGGATGATGAACACGATATCGGGAAGGGATGACGTGCTGATTGCAGGGGTCTCCTTTTTCTCGTTCTTGATAAATTTAGCCATACTGAATCCTCCTATCTGTTTTTCTTGACATCCTTGGGCTCAGCCTCGGAGATGTTCTGGGGAACCGCCTTGCGGACGAGATCCTGTTCTTCTTCGGTGAGTTTGATGAAGGTTTTGCCATACTGCCTCATGGAGAAGTCGTCGCGGAGCTCGTTGACAGCCTTGATGAGTTCGTTCTGAACTGCGATGTATTTGCTGTAGGTGGTTCCACGGTCGTTCTGGAGGGAGATGACGCCCTTCGAAACTGAAACTGTGCCCAGGCCTTCGATTTCCTTCATTTCCTTTTCGGGAAGGTTGGGATCGTTGGCGGGATTGGTCAGGAATTCCTTGATTTTATCTTTCAGCTGGCTGACATCCATCGGTTGATTACCTGCAAACAGCCTGTCGCTGGAGTTGATCTTCACCTGGATGATATTCCTGCGGTTGACTTTCTGGTCCTCCACCTTCTGGTCCTCAGCAGGCAGCGGCGGGAGGCGGCGTGAGATACCTTCCTCCTTGTCCATAGTGGTCACCATCAAGAAGAATATCAAGGCGATGAAGGAGATGTCCGCCATCGAAGAACCGTTGATTTCAGGGGTCTTTTTTGATGCCATACTAGTGAATTATTTTTTGATTGAATTGCGGATGCCGGTCCAGACAAGTGAAACTACGGCTCCTGCCACGAAGAGGTATGCTACATAGAGGGCAGCGTCGGAGAACTTGCTTTCACCGGGTGTTACGCCAGACTTGAAGCTGACTTCCCCGCCGGGGGCGAGTGCGTAGGCACCGCCGAGAATAACCACCGCAGCCACTACGAATACGAGCAGCTTGACGAGGCTCTTCTTGTCCTTGATGGCCTTCATGAGGGGGAATCCCAGAGTTGCCACCAGGGCGACAGCTACCAATACGTATGTCCATCCCATATAGAGGTCGAGGGTTGCGGAATCAACGCCGGTGATGGTGGAGGCCGCAATCACGAACACTACAAATGAGAGGGCAAGAAGCACCCATTTGATGATATTGAGTGATTTCATGGTAGGTCCTTGTTATTTTCTGTATTTAACTATTGTGTCAACGAAATCGATTGAAGCGTTCTCCATATCGGATACGATGCCGTCAATCTTCTGGATGAGGTAGTTGTAGAAGAGCTGGAGGATAATTGCAACGACAAGACCGCCGACGGTTGTGATGAGGGCGACCTTCATACCGCCTGCAACGAGTGCCGGGCTGATATCACCTGCAACCTCGATTGCATCGAATGCCTGGATAAGGCCGATGACGGTTCCCATGAATCCCAATTGGGGAGCGATACCGATGAAGAGGGAGATCCAGGTCATTCCGCTCTCAAGCTGACCCATCTGGACTGAACCGTATGAAACAACTGATTTTTCAACGTTTTCGATGCTCTGACCTTCCTTTACGCGGAGGAGACCCTGATAGTAGATGCTTGCAACGGGGCCGCGGGTGTCGCGTGCGATGTCGAGTGCTCCGTCGATGTCACCTGCCTTGACCTTCTCTTCGATTTCGGCTGCGAACTTCTTGCCGTCGATCTGGGAGAGACCGAGGGTTATGATGCGCTCGATAGCGAGGGCGAGACCGAGGATAAGGCACAACAGAACGAGTGCCATGAAGCCTGCACCACCGTCGATGAAGAGTTTCTTGAGCTGCTGGTGGAGGGGCATGTCGCTCTTGCCGGCAGCGAAAGGATCGGCAGCGACTTCTTCAACCGGTGCGGCAGCCTGCTCAACTGCAACTTCTTCAGTTGCTGCAGCAGCTTCCTGCTCCTGTGCGCCAGCCTGGAATTGAGCAGCGACTGTCATAAGTCCAGCAACTGCCAAAAACATGAAAAATTTTTTCATAGGTTGTTGTAATTAATTATTAAACAAAGTTTTGAATAGTATTGTCACAATTTATGGCCACTTCAAGGCCTAAAATATCCCGCAAGATACGATAATTTTTTTAATCTCGAAAAAAGTTTGCCGCTATTTTTGGGGCACGCTCTTCAGGGAGAACAGCCTTTCGGCATTGGCTGTCGTCACCGACGAAACTTCGGCGAGGGTCATCCCCGTGAGCTGCGACACTTTGTCGGCCACTATCCTTATATAGGAGCTTTCGTTGCGCTGCCCGCGGTGGGGGACAGGGGTCAGCCAGGGGCAGTCGGTTTCAAGCACGATGTCTTCAGGCGACATTCTGGGGAGGACTTCCGCTATGCCGGCGTTCTTGTATGTGACGACTCCCCCGATGCCGAACTTGAAGTCGCCGTAGCGCAGACAGCGGCGGTAGGTCTCGTAGCTCCCCGAAAAGGCGTGGAACACTCCCCTGACCTCGATTCCCTTAAGGTCTTCGAGCACCCCGAATATGTCTTCGGTGGCATCCCTGCTGTGGATTATCACCGGCAGCGACATCCTTGCGGCAAGGGCGACCTGCTCGGCGAAGACCCTTTTCTGAGGGGCGATGAACTCGTCGCCCCAGTGGCGGTCGAGACCTATTTCGCCTATCGCGTAGAATTTCCTCTCGTGCGAACGGGACATTACCAGTCCGAGCTCCTCCTCCCAGGAGGGTCCCACTTCGGTGGGATGGAGGCCTATGCAGGGGAATGCCTCTCCGGGGAGCCTGTCGGCCGTATCGAGCACCGCCTGATGGGTGGAGGATGAGATTCCCGGCAGGATGAGGCGGGTGACCCCCTCTTCGCGGCAGCGGGCCACGACCAAATCGAAATCGCCGCTGAAGGCTTCGTCGTAGATATGGGAATGGGTGTCGATGAAAGTGTACATAATGCAAATATTGCGATTTTTTTGAAACTTTTATGAAAAATATGCGTATAAGCAATTGTTTTGTCGCATTACAACAGATATGAAACTCTCACAATTCAAATTTGATCTGCCCGAAAAACTCATTGCCAAGGAGCCGTCGGAATATCGTGACGAATGCCGTATGATGGTGCTCCACAAGGATACGGGCGAAATCGAGCACAGGATATTCAAGGACATAATAGATTACGCCGAGCCGCACGACCTGTTCGTGTTCAACGATGCCAAGGTGTTCCCCGCAAGGCTTTACGGCAATAAGGAAAAGACCCAGGCCGAAATCGAAGTGTTCCTGCTCAGGGAGCTCAATGCCGAGCAGCATTTCTGGGACGTGCTGGTCGATCCGGCCCGCAAGATACGCATCGGCAACAAGCTCACTTTCGGCAAGGACGGCTCTCTCGGCCTCGTGGCGGAGATAATCGACAACACCACCTCGCGCGGCCGCACCCTGAGGTTCCTCTTCGACGGGCCGCAGGAGGAGTTCCGCGAAATCCTCTATTCGCTCGGAGAGCTTCCGGTTCCCAAGTGGATCCGCACCCACGCCAATGCTCTCGACAAGGAGAGGTTCCAGACAATCTACGCCAATCCGCAGCACGAAGGGGCTGTAGCCTGCCCTGCAGCGGGGCTCCACTTCAGCAAGACCCTGTTCAAGAAGATGGAGATAAAGGACGTGGACACCACTTTCCTCACCCTCTATATGGGCAACGCCCATTTCCATCAGGTTGACGTGGAGGACCTTTCCAAGCACAAGATGGACTCGGAGGAGATGATAATCACCGAGGAGACGGCAAATACCGTGAACAGAGCCAAGCGTGGCGGGCACAAGGTGTTCGCAGTCGGCATCACGGTGATGCGGGCTCTCGAAACATACGTCACCACCACCAATGAGATAAGGCCTTATGAGGGGTGGACCAACAAATTCATCTTCCCTCCCTACAAGTTCTCGATTCCCGACGCGTTCGTAACCAACTTCCACCTCCCGCAGTCGACGATGCTTATGAACACGGCCGCTTTCGGAGGCTACGACAAGGTGATGGAAGCCTATCGCGTGGCAATCGGAGAGGGCTACAGGTTCGGCACCTACGGCGATGCGATGCTGATTATTTGAAAAACGCCTGCGTTTCCGACAAAAAACGGCAAGACTTGAAGAGTCGGCCGTAGATTCCGGTACATACTCCATACATTTGCGTCAAAGAGCAGTGTATGGAGTATGATCGTTATGTGTGTGCCGCGGCCCTGGGCAAGGTGTTCGGAGCAAGGTGCAGGGAGGCCCGCTCCCTTGTGGACGCCTTCGGCGGGGTGGTGGAGCTGTTCCGCGCCGGGCGCGGGGCACTCAAGGGGCTCACTCCGCGCCTGGCCTCCCTTTCCGATGAACTTTTTGCCGGAAGTACCCTGGAGTGGGCTGCGAGGGAGGTCGAATGGTGCCGCAGCCACGGCATAAAGCCTCTTTACATAGGTGACCCGGATTACCCTCAGAGGCTCAGGGAGTGCCCCGACGCTCCGGTAATCATCTATACTTTGGGGAAGGCCGACCTTGCCGCCCCGAGGATGCTGGCAATCGTGGGGACTCGGCGCTCCACCTGGTGCGGCAGGAAAGTTTGCGGGAACATCGTCGCTTCGCTCGAGGCCATCTGCGGCAGGGTCACCGTGGTGAGCGGACTGGCTTTCGGAATAGACGCCGCAGCCCACACCGCTTCGCTCGAGGCCTCCCTGCCCACTGTCGCAGTTGTGCCCTCCGGCCTTGATGCAATCTATCCTTCGTCGCATCGCGACCTGGCCCGCAGGATCGTTGAAAGCGGAGGGGCTCTGGTTACCGATTATCCGCGGGGAGGGGTGTTCCTCCCAACGCAGTTCCTGCGCAGGAACAGGATTATCGCGGGATTGTGTGACGGGGTGCTGCTGGCCGAATCGTTCGTAAAGGGAGGCGGGCTGATAACCACCTCTCTGGCAAATTCGTACGGCAGGGAGGTTATGGCTGTCCCCGGCCGGACGACCGACCCGTCGTTCGAGGGGTGCAACAACCTGATAGCCTCCGACGGGGCCCATCTGGTGACTTGTGCCGTGGATGTGGCCCGCACGATGGGGTGGGAGATCGCCCGGAGGAGGCGCGCCGCTATGCCCCGCCTGGAGTTTCCCGAGACGGAGAAAGACCCGTGCCGCAGCGCAGTCCTGGCATTCCTGCGCGAAAAAGGGGCGTCGGACTACGATTCGATGGTCGCAGCCCTGTGCGCAAGGGGGGATTCCCTGACTCCGTCTGAGATTTCCTCCGCCATTACCTCCCTTGAACTCGACGGAAAGATAGTCAATCCTGCGGGGAGGATGTACGAGCTGCGGTGAAAGGGCCGCTTGCGGTGCGGCGCAGCGATATCAGATAGGCTCCCGAATTGAGTGCAAGGCCGAGGTCGCGTGCCAGCGAACGGATATAGGTTCCCTTGCTGCAGCGCACCCTGATCAGGGCTCTCGGGCGGCTTCCGCCGACGGAAGCCTGCGCCGTATGGTAGTTGTGTATGTGCTTTATCCTTGAATTCCCTTCAGGGGAGGGAAGCGACTCTTCTTCAGCCATTGTCCGGCCGGAGTCCCCCGCCGGGGTGAATTCGAGAAGTTCGATCGAATTTATCGTGATGAGTGATTTGCGCAACTCGACGCTCTCGCCGCTCCGGGCATATTCGTAGGCCCTCAGGCCTCCCACCACCTTGGCCGAAAATGCCGGCGGGACCTGTTCCTGCTCCCCTATGAACCCCTTGAGCGCCGCTTCGACGGCGGCTCTGTCGATATGCGGGAAGGGGAACGTCTCCTCGACCGGCTGTTCCAGGTCGAACGATGCCGTAGTGGCTCCGAACTCGATTCCCGCTATGTATTCCTTTTCGTGCGCCTGCAGCTGCCCGGCGATTTTTGTGGCCTTGCCCACGCATATTATAAGCACCCCGGTTGCCATCGGGTCGAGCGTCCCGGCGTGACCAACCTTGAGTTTCCTTGAATGGAACTGCCGTTGCAGCTGGAACTTGACCTTTCTCACCAGGTCGGCCGAGGTCCACCTGAGAGGCTTGTCGAGTGGTATCACGATACCTTCGGGGTAATCGTCGATGCTTTCCGAGAGCTTGTCGGCGAAAAACTCCGTCATCCCCTCCACGGGGCAGTTTTCGAGAAGGAAATATCCCATTATATGCAGGGTATCTTGTCTATCCTCCTCTGGTGCCGCCCGCCTTCGAAAGAGGCTTCAAACCACGCCTTGACCGTCTCCCGGGCAATTTCGACGGGGATGAAGCGTCCCGGGAGGCAGAGCACGTTGGCGTTGTTGTGCCGCTTGGCCAACGCTCCCAGTTCGGGGTTCCAGCACAGGGCGGCCCTGATTCCGCGGTGATGGTTGAGGGTCATACAGATTCCGTTGCCGGAGCCGCAGACGGCTATTCCGCACGACACTTCTCCGCTTTCGACGGCTTTGCCCAGAGGGTGTGCGGTGTCGGGATAGTCCATACTCTCCTCGGAGTGAGTGCCGAAATCCATTATCTCGAATCCGAGGGATTCCACAAACGGCTTGAGAGCCTCCTTCATGGCATATCCGGCATGGTCGGAGGCCATTCCCATCACGGGTCGCGAAGATGTTTCCATATTATCCGAGTGTTGAGATTGCACTTTCGATGCGCCTTACGGTTTCCTTCTGCCCGAGAATGGCCATTATCTCGGCCACGCCGGGTCCTGTCGAGGTGCCGGTAAGGAAGAGGCGCAGGGTGTTCATAACCTTGCCCATAGGCCATTGGCGGGAGGTTATCGTCTCATGCAGGGTGTTTTCGACGGTTTCCTTGCCGAAATCGGGGAGACGGGCGAGGATATCCCTTGTCTGCGGGATGAGCTCCTTTACCTCGTCCTTCCAGAATTTGGCCACCGAGGCCCCGTCATATTGCGAGGGCGCCTCGAAGAAGAAGGAGGAGATGCCCCACAGCTCGTGTGCGAAGTGGACCCTTTCCCTCATCATTTCGAGCACCTTTCCCACATAGGCGTTGTCGAACCCGTCGAGCCTGCCGGGATTGAGGCTCCTGAATTCCTCCACAAGTTGCGCTATGGGCCTCCTGCGCAGGTATTCCTGATTGAACCATTTGGCCTTGTCGAAGTTGAACCGGGCCCCCGACTTTATTATCCTTTCGAGCGAGAAGGCCTCTATCAGCTGGGGAATCGTGAAGAGCTCCTGCTCCGTGCCGGGATTCCATCCCAGCAGGGCGAGGAGGTTGATGAAGGCTTCGGGATAATATCCGTCCTCGCGGTAGCCGCGTGAGACTTCCCCTTCGGGGGAGGTCCACTTGAGGGGGAATACCGGGAATCCCATCTTGTCGCCGTCCCTCTTGCTGAGCTTGCCCTTTCCGTCGGGCTTCAGAAGGAGCGACAGGTGGGAGAACGAGGGCATACTGTCCTGCCATCCGAACGCCTCGTAGAGCATATAGTGAAGCGGGAGGGAGGGAAGCCACTCTTCGCCGCGTATGACGTCGGTGATTTCCATCAGATGGTCGTCGACTATGTTGGCAAGGTGGTATGTCGGGAGGTTGTCGGCACTCTTCCACAGCACTTTGTCGTCGAGGGTGGAGGAGTTCACCTCGATATGCCCGCGGATCTTGTCGTCCATACTGATTATCCTGTCTTCGGGGCACTTGAAGCGGATTGTCCACCCCGTCGTCTCCTTTACAAGGCGCTCTGTCTCATCCTTGGGGAGGGTGAGGGAGTTGCGCAGGCTGAGGCGCGTGGAGTGGTTATAGGTGAAGGTGCGCTTCGACGCTTCGGCTTCGGTGCGCAGGGCTGCGAGTTCCTCCGCGGTGTCGAAGGCATAGTATGCGTTTCCGCTTGCGACGAGCTGCTCGGCGTATTTGCGGTAAATCTCCTTTCTCTGGCTCTGCCTGTAGGGGGCGTGGGGATGCCTTTCGGAGGGAGTTTCCACCACCTTGCCGGAAGAGTCCACCCCTTCGTCGGGGATGATGCCGCACCAGGAGAGGGCCTCGATTATGTATTGCTCCGCCCCCGGGACGAACCGGGTGGAGTCGGTGTCTTCGATGCGTATTATGAAATCTCCGCCGGCCTGCTTGGCGTAAAGGTAGTTGTACAGCGCCGTGCGTACTCCTCCCATATGGAGCGGCCCTGTGGGGCTGGGGGCGAAACGGACTCTTCTCTTTTTCATCGTATTCAATTTTCTGTTGTATTCTGTTGTGTGGAAATTATCTTTTCCCGGCGCTGGAATGCCGGCTCTTCGTTGAGGATCGCTATCCGGGCAGGGTCGTCGGCCAGAAGCGAAGGCACTCCCTCGACGTGCAGCTTGCGCACTACGTGCATCTCCTCGTCGGGGCACAGCGGCGTACCCGCCTTGGCGGATTTTGCCTTGTCATCGTCGAAGGTGACCTGTATCACGTTTTTCCTGTTGTGCGTGATGGTGGGGATCTGCGACATCTCAAAACCTGTCGCAATGATGGTCACGCTTATCCTGTCGCCCATCGAATCGTCTTTCACCAGCCCCCTCTTTATGTCCATCCCTTCACCGGTCTTGGCCTGAATGAGCCCCATTATCCTGGAGAGTTCGTCGAGGGTGATTCCATCCTTCTCGTCGCTGCTGGTGGTTATGTTGACTATGGCCCGCTTGGCGGTGCTCAGGTCGAGCTTGTTGAGCAGGGGCGACGATATGGCCTCCTCGACCGCCTGCTCCACCCTGTCCGGCCCGCTGCCGGTGCCCATTCCCATAAGGGCCACTCCGCTGTTCTGCATCACCCTCTTCACGTCGTTGAAGTCGGCGTTGATATGACCGCTGCGGGTTATCACGTCGGCAATGCTCTTGACGGCTGTGCAGAGCACCTCGTCGGCCTTGTGGAAGCCTCCGAAGACATTCATGTCGCCGTAGAGTTCGTAGAGTTTCTGATTGTCGATTATCAGGAGGCTGTCGACGTGCCGGCTCAGTTCGCCGACACCTTCGATGGCGCGGTAGAGAGCGTCTTCGCCCTCATCCCTGAACGGCAGGGTGACGACACCCACCGTGAGTTTGCCGGCCTTCTTGGCTGCCGAAGCGATCACCGGAGCGGCGCCGGTGCCCGTGCCGCCTCCCATTCCGCAGGTTATGAAGGCCATCTCTATCTTGCCGTCGAAGAGATGCGATATCTCTTCCATCGACTCCTCTGCGGCCTTCCGCCCCACAATCGAGTCCATACCTGCCCCGAGGCCTTTGGTGAGGATCTTGCCAAGTTGCACCTTGAACGGGACATCTATGGTTTCGAGGGCCTGCAGGTCGGTATTGCATATTGCAAAGTCAACCTTGTCGATACCCTGGGACTGCATATATGCGACGGCATTGCCGCCTCCGCCTCCGGCTCCGATTACGATGATTATGTTGGAGCGTTTTTCCCAGTTGGTGGGTATGAAATTACCATCCATCATTTTTCCTCCTATGCTTGGTCGCTGTTCCCGTTGTCGCTGAAAAGGTCACCGAAGAAATTGTTTATCTTTTTGATCGAAGAGTTCACCTTGCCGTTTACGGTCTTGGCCTTCCCCGGTTTGGAAACCTCTTTCGGCTTTGCCGCCTGCGGCTGGTCATCGAAGATGGTCAGCGGCCTGGCGGGAGTGTCCTGAGGGTGTAATCCAGCCTTGACGGAAACTCTTCCGGCCGTGGAGAGTCTGCTGTCGAAATATTCGGCCAGAAGGCCCACTGCGGTGGAGGCGTAGGTGTCGAACGCACCTTCGGCCGAGTCGCTTGTAAGGCTGAATCTGGGGGCGTCGAGACGGCATTTCCTCTCCAGCATGGCCTTTGCCAGCGGGAGGATGTATCCCAGATATGCGGTACCGCCCGTTATCACCACTCCGGAGGGAAGACGGTCGGCATATCTGCTGTTGTTGAGAACGTATCGCACGGCGTCGAATATCTCGCTCATCCTGGCCTCGATGATTTGCGAAAGCAGCTGCATCGACACCGATGACTCGGTTTCGCCGTTCTCGTCGATGAGTTCGAGAGTCTTGTTCTCGGGAGTCATCTCCTCGAGGCAGCAGCCGTATCTCACCTTGAGTTCTTCGGCCCTCTTCAGGGATATATTGGTTACGGTGCGTATGTCGTTTGTTATGGACTCGCCTCCGAATGGGATGAAATGGAGGTCCCTCACCGTCTTGTCCTTGATGACCGCCACTTCGGTCATCCCTTTTCCGATGTCGACCAGGGCCACTCCGTTCTCCATCTCCTGCGAGGAGAGCACCGCACGTGCCGAGGCGATGGGGGAAAGGACGGCCCTTTTCAGGGAGAGTCCGCACTGCGAGAGGACCTGGGCCCTCCTCAGGCAAAGCTGCTCCTTGCCGTAGAATACCTTGAACGAACCTTCCAGCGTGGCGCCCCTCATCCCTTCCACATCCTCCTCGAAAAGGCCCATACTGTCGTTGTCGACATTGTATTTCTGCGGAGCCACCTCGAATACCGTTCCATCTTCGGATTCATTCCACCCGCGGGCGATAAGCCTTGTGATGTCGCTTTTCGATATTATCCTGTTCTGGTCACCGGTCTCATCGCAGGCTGTGACCTCACGGCTGGATATCTCCCTGCCGGAGATGCTTGCGAGAGCTTCCGTTATCGGTTCCCCGAGTGCGGCCGAGGCCCTTTCGACCATCGGCCTGAGGACCTTCTCGACCTGGCTTCCGTTGAGTATCTCCCCGCTCCTTATTCCCGTCACCGGGCAGGAGTCATAGTATTTGACAAAGAGCCCGTCGTCCCTGTAGAGGCCTGCGGCGAGCGCTATCTTTGAAGTTCCGAAGTCTATTGCGGTTACATATTCGCTCATAGTCCTATCTGCAAATTATCTGGTTCTTGAATTTCAAATTTACGCAACTGTAGCGTGAAGCGGTATCGGTGGGGGCGATGCAGGTGTAGTATTTGCCCATCCTGTCGAATTTGGAGTCGAGCTGCGTCGCGTCGCCCAATATGAACCGCACCCCGCCCTCAACCGGGTAGAGCACGAAATCCCCTTTTGAGTCCACGTCGATCTGTCCGGTCATCCGCCGCCAGTAATCGTGTCTTTCCACCCAGGAGGTGAGGGTTATGGCATCCTTGAGCCAGCGGGCTCCCTCCTCCGGCACGAATCCCTTGTAGCGGCTTCCGACGTTGATGGGGACCTCTCCCGTTATCACGGGAACGTCCACGTGGCTCCGTACCGGGAATATGAATCCTTCGCAGTCGCTGTAGAATGAATTCCCGAGGGGCGTGATTATCCTCAGGGCGGCCTTGCGCTGGGTGAGGTCGACCGTCAGGGTGCCGTCGGCAAGACAGTATGCCTGGCAGGAGTGCACCTCGCCGCGCCGTGCAACCGCATTCTCGATCTCCCACAGATTCACGGAGTCTTTCATAAGCCCGGCCACATCCACGGCATCGGAGATTGTCTCCATCACTTCATCGCACGAAATGAGACTGTTGGTCGTGGAATCCAGAATCCGCACGTCAACCCTGCCGCATATCGTCCCACGCTCCTGCACCCTGGCTCCGCGGCCGGCGAATACGATGTATCCTGCGGCCAGTGACGAGGTGGCGGCAATCACAAGTATGGTAAGGAGCGTCTTTTTCAACATATGGTCTTGAGATATTGTTCTATTTCGGGAATCTTCCTGTCGATGTCGCCGGCACCGAAAGTGCCGAGGCAGTCGATGCTGCGGCTCCATATGGTTGCCATAAGGTCTTCTTTGTCAACCAGAACCTTGTCGGCGATCGTCACCTTGTCGAGTATCATTTCGGAGCATACCCCTTCGATGGGAAGTTCGCGGGCGGGATATATGGGGAGCATTATCAGGGAGTCGAGACCGCTGAGGGCCTCGGCGAATTCATCCGCGAAGTCGCGTGTCCGGGTGTAGAGATGGGGCTGGAAGATACCGGTGATTTTCCTGCCGGGGAATATGTCGCGCATCGAGCTTATGGAGGCCTTGATTTCGTTTGGATGGTGGGCGTAGTCGTCGATATAGGCCACCTTGGGCGTATTTACGTGGATGTCGAAGCGCCGTTTCACGCCTGAGAACGATGCGAGGGCCTCACGTATCGCCTTGGGGGCCGTGCCGTGCAGAAGGGCCACTGCCGAGGCCGCTATGGCATTCTCGACGTTGACCCAGCCCGGTACGCCTACCGTGCAGTGCTCGATCGTTCCTCCGGGGAAATTGACGGTGAAGTCGAAATATCCCCCTTCGAGAGGCCGGATGTCGGAGGCGTAGAAGTTGCACGGAGTGTCGAAAGAGTAGCGGTAGACACGTGCATTGACCTCTTCGAGCGGGACGTTGACCCCATGTTTTATGATGAGGTTGCCGCAGGCCTCCACCTGCGATGCAAACCGGCCGAAGGCCTCTATGACCTTGTCGAGGGTGCCGTATATGTCGAGATGGTCGGCATCGGTGGCCGTTATCACTGCGCTTCGGGGATAGAGCTGGAGGAACGAGCGGTCGAACTCGTCGGCCTCGGCCACCAGAACGTTGCTCCTGCCAAGGAGAAGATTGGTGTCGTAATTCTTGGATATCCCTCCCAGAAAGGCGCTGCATCCCTCTCCGGATGCGGTGAGGATGTGGGCCAGAAGCGTGCTTGTGGTGGTCTTTCCGTGTGTTCCGGCTACGGCAAGGCACTCCCTGCCGCGCGCTATCTCACCGAGCGCACGGCTGCGTTTGCACATAGGGTATCCCTTTGCAAGGATATGCCTGTATTCGCCGAGGCTTTCGGGGATTGCGGGGGTGTATATCACGAAAGTGTGCTCCACGTCGGAGGGGATTGCGTCCGGGTTGTCTTCATAGTGCACCGGAATCCCTTCCTCTTCGAGCTGTGCCGTGAGGTTTGTCGGAGTGCGGTCGTACCCCGACACGTTGTATCCCATATGCTTGAAATAGCGCGCTATGGCGCTCATCCCGATGCCCCCTATACCAAGGAAATAGTAGTTCGTGTATTCGTTCATCTTGTCATTCTCCTATCAGTGCAAGGACTTCGCGCGCAATTTCCTCCGCTGCATCCGGGCGGGAGAGCGCAAGGATGTTGCGCTCGAGCGATGCCCTCCTTGCGTCGTCTTCGAGAAGGGCCTCGGCGGCGGGCAGCAGTTTTTCGACCGCTTCGGCATCCCTTACCATCATTGCCGCATTCTTGCGCACGAGCGCCATGGCGTTGTGCGTCTGGTGGTCCTCCGCCACGTTGGGGGAGGGGACGAATATCGTGGCCTTGCCCTCGGCGCAGAGTTCTGATATCGTTCCGGCTCCGGCGCGCGATATCACCACGTCGGCCACCGCGAATGCAAGGTCCATCCGCTTTATGAAGTCGAAGTTGCGTATGCCTTCAATCGGGTGCTGCTCGAGGAAGGTGTCGGTTTCACTCTTGTAGAAGCGGCCGCTCTGCCATATCATCTGATAATTTCCGCCATCCTTCTTCTTGAGGATCCATCTCTTCACGGCCCGGTTGAGGGTGAGGCTGCCGAGGCTTCCTCCCACCACGAGTATGGTCTTCCTCGCCGGGTCAAGGTCGAAGTGCCTGAAACCCTCCTCCCTTTCGGCCGCCGTGGCAGGCCTGATTTCACCCCTGATGGGGTTGCCCGTGAGCAATATCTTTTCGGAGGGGAAGAACTTGTCCATCCCATCGTAGGCGGTGCATATCCTCGATGCCTTGCGGCCCAGTATCTTGTTGGTGAGCCCTGCGTAGGAATTCTGCTCCTGGATCAGGGTGGGGATGCCGTTCGAGGCGGCGCTCCACAGCAGGGGGGCGCTTGCATAACCGCCCACTCCGACTGCAACGTCGGGCTTGAACCTGCGTATTATGCCTCCGGCCATCCTGAGGCTCCGGATAACCTTGATTGGAAGGGAGAGATTCTTCAGGGAGAGGCTTCTCTGCAGCCCTGCCACCGGCAGGCCTTCGATACGGTATCCTGCCGCCGGGACCTTTTCCATCTCCATTTTGCCTTCCGCGCCGACGAACAGTATTTCCGCCCCGGGACTCAGTTTCTTTATGGCGGCGGCAATCGACAGGGCCGGGAAGATATGACCGCCGGTTCCCCCTCCGCTTATGATTATTCTTGGATTCTGTTTACTCATCGCAAGGAGCCTCCTCAATTTTTTCTTCAGCCTGTCTGTTGACCTGCCGGCTTACCGACAATATGATTCCGAATGCGCCGCTGAGCACCAGCATCGCCGTGCCTCCGTGACTTATCAGTGGCAGCGTGTGGCCGGTTATAGGAGCCAGCCTGACGTTTACCAGGATGTGCAGCATCGCCTGAATGGCGATCAGCCACGAGAGTCCTGTCACGAGAGTCTGCGAAAAAGGCTTTTGGCAACTTATCGTCAATCTTATGCACCTGAACAGGAAGGTGCTGTAGAGCAGCAGCACGAAGATGCCCCCCAAGAGCCCGTATTCCTCGACGATGGATGCATATATGAAGTCTGAAAACGCTTCCGAAAGGGAATAGCGCTGCGTGCTCTTGCCGGGGCCCTTGCCCAGTATGCCGCCTTCGGAGATCGCTATCTTGGCATTCTCGCTCTGACGGTTCTTGTCGCGTATACGCTCGATCTCATCTTTGGTGAGGTTTTCCGTTTCCTGTGCGGAAGTGCCGGCGAATTCCGACTTGAAGTTGATTATCCTGTTCTTGGAGGTGCCCACACGATTGAAGAGTTTCTCGACGCTGCTTTGCTCGTGGCCCGGCTTCACCGGCTTTCCGTCGAATGCCACCAGATAGATTCCCACCATAACGGCCAACGCCGCCAGCGCCAGGGAGGCCATGGCCGCCAGATATCTGAATCTGACTCCCATGAAGAACATGATGAGCATCGACAGAGCTCCGAGCAGCACGGCCGTGGATGCGCTGTTGGGCACTACGAGAAGGCAGGTCAACGCTATGGGAAGCATCAGCTTCAAGGCAAATTCCTTGAATGTGCTTATGCTGTCACCCCAGGTCTCAAGTGCCTTGGCCAGATAGAACACCAGCCCTATCTTGGCGAATTCGAGCACCTGGAAGGTCTTGCCGAAGACTTTTATGCCCCTTGACGCTCCGTTGATGTTCTCTCCCATGACAAGGGCCATGGCCAGCAGGAGAATGGAGGCCGCGTAGATGACCAGCGAGCATTTGCGGTACAGGTGAAGCGGTATCTTGTAGCAGAGGATCAGGGCGCCGAAGCCCAGCGCCACGTCTTTCATCTGCCTGAAGAAGAACATCGTCTTGCTGACGCCGCTGGAATTGGCAAGGAAGGTGCTCGTCGAGAACACTGCGAGCACCGAGGTCATGGCAAAGAACATGACCAGTATCCAGATAACCTTGTCGCTGGCTATCAGGGACGGCTTGTTGGTTTCCTGCAGCTGCTCCATAGCGTGGTCAAAGTTTTCTTACCGCATCCTTGAACTGGCGCCCGCGGTCTTCATAGCTCTTGAAAAGGTCGAAGCTCGCGCAGCAGGGGGAGAGGAGCACCGTGTCGCCCTCCACGGCGATGGAGGCGCACTTTTCGACGCATTCCTTCGCCGAAAGGGTGTCGTATATCGCACTCACCTTGTCGTGGAAGCATTCGTGTATCTTCTTGTTGTCGACTCCGAGGCAGACGATGGCCTTGACCTTCTCGCGGACAAGGTCGTATATCGGCTCGTAGTCGTTGCCCTTGTCCTTGCCCCCCAGAATCAGAACTATCGGGGTGTTGACACTCTCGAGTGCGTACCAGGTGGAATTGACGTTGGTGGCCTTGGAGTCGTTGATATAGAGCACTCCGCCGACGGAAAGAACCTTCTCCATCCTGTGTTCGACCCCCTCGAACGACATAAGGGCGTTGCGGATGCTCTCGTTCGAAAGGTTCATCAGTTTTCCGGTTATGGCCGCAGCCATCGAGTTGTATACGTTGTGGCGCCCCTTGATGCCGATGCCGGGGATCTCCATCTCGAAACTGCCGTCGCCGCAACGCACCTTCATCAGGTCATCCTCCCTCCAGGCTCCCTCGTCCACTCTCTTTTCCTGACTGAAGGGGAGCATACGTGCGCGCAGCACTATCTTGTTCAGCTCGCCCACAGTCACCTGGTCGTCGGCGCAGAATATGAAGCAGTCCTCCTCCTTCATGTTGCGGGTGATGCGGAACTTGGCGTTGATGTAGTTCTGGAAGCAGTGGTCGTAGCGGTCGAGATGGTCGGGGGTGATGTTCATCAGCACCGCTATGTCGGCCTTGAAATCGTACATTCCGTCGAGCTGGAAGCTGCTCAGTTCGAGTACGTATATGTCGTGTTTCTCGGTAGCCACCTGCATTGCGTAGCTCTTTCCTATGTTGCCGCCCAGCCCCACGTTGAGCCCTGCATTCTTGAGAAGGTAATAGATGAGCGACGTCGTGGTGGTCTTGCCGTTGCTCCCGGTTATGCATATCTTGCGTGCCGTGTCGTAACGCCCGGCGAACTCTATCTCCGATATCACAGGTATCCCTTTCTGCCGCATTGCAACCACAATCGGGGCTGTTTCGGGGATTCCGGGGCTCTTTATGACTTCATCGGCCGACAATACTTCGGACTCGGTGTGACCCCCTTCCTCAAACGGTATTCCGTATTTGCGGAGAGTGTTCCTGTATTCGTCCTTCAGGGTTCCGCTGTCGGAGAGGAAGGTGTCGAAACCCTTTGTCCTTGCAAGCACTGCGGAGCCCACTCCGCTTTCGCCGCCGCCGAGAATGACAATCCTGTTCATCATCGTATTTTCAATGTTACTATGCTCAGTACCGCCAGGATGATCGAGACTATCCAGAAGCGGACCACTATCTTGTTTTCGGGAAGTATCTGTGCGGGATGCTGGAATACGGCATCCGGATTCTCTTTCTGGTAATGGTGGTGGAGCGGCGCCATGCGGAAGAGGCGCACTCCGGCCCCGTACTTCTTATGGGTGTATTTGAACCATAATGTCTGCATTATCACAGACACGCTTTCGGCGAGGAACACTCCGCAGAGGACAGGAAGCAGCAGTTCCTTTCGGATGAGCAGGGCGCACACCCCTATCATGCCTCCGAGCATCAGCGAGCCGGTGTCGCCCATAAACACCTGGGCGGGGAAGGAGTTGAACCAGAGGAAGCCGAGGAGGGCTCCCACCAGACACACCATGAACACCGTGATTTCACCGCTGTTGGGGATATACATTATATTGAGGTATTCGGCCATCCCCACGTGGCCCGAGAGATAGGCCAGGATACCGAGGGTGATTCCGACGATGGCTGTGATTCCCGCCGTCATACCGTCCATTCCGTCCGACAGGTTGGCTCCGTTGGAGCATGCCGTGATTATGAAGATCACCACGATTACGTAAATGATCCAGGTGAGAACCCTTCCTGTGTGTCCGCCGAGCGGGGAGAGCCTGTTATAGTCGAATTCGTTGTTCTTGACAAACGGGATGGTGGTCTTGATGCCGTTGCTCGAGAAGACAGCCGAGGTGAGGCTGCTTCCGCCGTCACTGACGCTTAGGGAAAACGTCTGTTCGTCGGGTGTTCTGACGGTCGTGCCGTGGCCTGTCCTGAAGCCCAGCCTGGGGCTGAAGCAGAGGGTGAGTCCCACGATGAGGCCCAGTATCACCTGTGACGCTATCTTGTATTTGCCTTTGAGTCCGTTCTTGTCGTGCTTGAACACCTTTATGTAGTCATCTGCAAGGCCTGTGGCGGCAAGCCAGAGGGCGGTGATTGTCAGGAGTATCGTATTGGGGTTCGAAAAGTTGCCGAACAGGGCGACCGGCACCAGGAGGGATATCAGGATTATGATGCCTCCCATTGTGGGCGTGCCCTTTTTCTGCAGCTGCCCCTCCAGTCCGAGGTTGCGGATCGTTTCGCCTATCTGCTTCTTCTGCAGTGTGGCTATTATCCTCTTGCCGGCAATCATTGCGGTGATGGTTGCCACCACGCTTCCGGCTATGGCACGGAAGGTGATGTACTGCATAAGCCCCACTCCCGGGAAGTCGACTCCTGTTTCCTGAAAATATTTGAAAAGATGATACAGCATTTCTAAATGGAGTTGATGATTTCTTTTACAAAACCGCGTTCGTCATAATGAATCTTGTCGCGGCCGATTACCTGGTAGTCCTCGTGACCTTTGCCGGCAAACAGAATCACAGCCCCCTCAGGAGCGGTCATGACCGCCGTCCTTATGGCCTCCTTGCGGTCGGTGATGAAAATGGACCTGGCTCTGGTGGCTGCATCCATTCCGGCGCGGATGTCGGCTATTATGGCCTCCGGGTCTTCGGTGCGGGGATTGTCGCTGGTGACGAATATCCTGTCGGCATACTTGCCTGCTATCTTTCCCATTTCGGGACGCTTGGTCCTGTCCCTGTCGCCTCCGCAGCCGAAAAGGCATATCAGCATACGGTCGCGTGCCGTCCTGCGCAGCGCCTTGAGTACGTTCTCGAGCCCGTCGGGGGTGTGGGCGTAGTCGACGAAGGCGGTTATGTCATTCCTGCCGCGGAAGAATTCGAGCCTTCCGGCTACGGTGCGCAGCGCACTCAGGCCTACCAGCACTTCTTCCCTGTCGGCTCCCAGAAGGATCGCCGTGGCATATACTGCAAGCAGGTTGTATGCATTGTGCGAACCTATGAAATTGCACCACAGCCGCCGGGAGTCAATTTCGAGCTGCATCCCCTCGAGTGTCTCCTCTATGATAGATGCGCGGAAATCGGCCATCCGGTTGCACGAATAGGTGCTCACTGCGGCCATAGTGTTCTGCACCATCACCATTCCGTTCCTGTCATCGGCGTTGGTCAGTGCGAAGGCGTCCTCTCCGAGGGAGTCGAAAAAGAGTTTCTTGCAGCGCAGATATTCGGCGAAAGTCTTGTGGTAGTCGAGATGGTCGTGGGTTATATTGGAGAATATGCCCCCCGCGAAATGGATTCCGGCCACCCTGTCCTGGGCGAGGGAGTGGGAGCTGATTTCCATAAAGCAGTACTGGCAGCCGCAATGCACCATTTCGGACAGCAGCCTGTTGAGCTGGACCGGGTCGGGTGTGGTGTGGTCGGCCGGAGTCACTTTGTCGCCCACGCGGTTTTCTATCGTGGACAGAAGACCGCAGCAGTAGCCCAGATTGGTGAAGAGCCTGTAGAGGAGCGTCACCGTGGTGCTTTTGCCGTTGGTGCCGGTTATTCCCACCAGAGTGAGTTCACGTGACGGGTTGCCGTAGAAGTTCGCGGCGGCGATGCCGAGGGCCTTGCGGCTGTTGTCCACCTTGATTGCAGTGAAACCGTCGGGTGTAAGTTCGCCATCCTGCCAGATTACGGCCACGGCTCCACCGCTGACGGCGCTGCCTATGTATTTGTGCCCGTCGGCTTCGGTTCCGCTCACGGCCACGAACAGATAGCCTTTCCTGCAGGAGCGTGAATCGAAGGAGATGCCTTCGATTTCAACGTCCTTGTCTCCGTCCAGCTTCAGGACGGATATTCCGCACAATATTTCAGACAGTTTCATATTTGCTGGTTCAGAAAGAGTTCGACATTCTTTTCATCGGTTTCGGCCCCCGGCTCCGGATTCTGGGCGCAGATTGTTCCGCGGCCGTTGACGGAGACCCTGTATCCGAGATTCTCCAGAAGTGAGACCGCTTCTCTCAATCCCATCCCCCTCACGTCGGGAACGCCGCCCTGCAGGAAACACGAATCCCCCTTGCTGCGGATTTCGGGCAACTTGGCGCTGCCTTCAAGCCTGCTGCTCCACCGGGTGGAGGAGGCGTACATCTCTTCGGCAATCTCCCTCACGACAGGCCCTCCCCAGGTGGCGCCATAGAAGTTCCTGATGGTGGGGTAGGAGTAAACCACCGCTATCACCGTGTACTGTGGGTTGTCGTAGGGGAAGAATCCCGCGAAGGTGGCCTGGTGCTTCTTGCGGCCGTTCATTTCGTATTTTCCGTTGTCCATCACCACCCTGGCCGTGCCGGTCTTGCCGGCAATCCGTACGGGGCAGCCCTGGAACACGGTCTTGCCGGTGCCATCTGTCACTACGCCCCGCATGGCCATGTGCAGCTGCTTTACAGTGGAGGGGCTGCACACCGTGGCAATGGTCTCGGTAGGGAATTCCTTTACGAGGACCCCATCCTTCTCGAAACTCTCTATCAGGTGGGGCTTGACCATCACTCCGCCGTTGGCTATCGCATTGTAGAAGCAGAGGGTGTGCATCGGGGTGAGCTCGGAAGCGTATCCCATACCTATCTGCGGCAGATCGACCGGGGCCCAACTCTTGTCGTCGGGATGCTTTATGCGTGCCTCGGCGAATCCGTTGATGTCGAATTTGTAATTGTAGCTTATCTTGAGACGGTCGTTGAGAAAGTCCACGAAACCGGCCGGATCGTTTCCGTAATTGTTGGCGGCGAGCATCCTGAACACGTTGTTCGACGATATTTCGAAACCGCGCAGCACCGAGATGGTGGAGTATTTGTCGAGATAGTGGTCGACCAGATCCCTCTTGCCGTAGACGAAATGGACGGTGGCCGGCATTTCGTGCGAGAGGGTGGTCTTGCCATTTTCCAGGAGGCAGCACAGGGTGGCCAGCTTGAACACGCTGCCGGGCTCGCCCTTCCGCCCGATGGCGTAATTGTAGGTTTCGTTGTAGGTGCCGTCCTTCTGCTTCATAAGGTTGACCATAGCCCTTATCCTGCCTGTGGCGGTTTCCATCACCACCACCGTTCCGGCCTCGATTTCATCGGTCTTGGCCAGCTGGTGGCGCAGGGCACGGTCGGCGATTTCCTGCAGGTCTATGTCGATTGTGGTGCGCACGTCGGTGCCGTTGACCGGCTCGACCCGCTCCCTTTCGTAGTCTTCAATCCACTTGCGGTGCTCGGTGCGGCGGATGGGCTGCATACCGTTGACTCCCTTGAGGATTGAGTCGCAGCTCCCCTCTATGCCGATTCCGCCCGCTCCCGCATCAGTGAATCTGCCGAGGGTGCGGTAGGCCAGATATCCGTAGGGGTATTGCCTGCGCCCGTATTCAGACGTCATGAATCCGCCTCCGAACTGCCCTTTGTTGAGCAGCGGGAATGAGGCTACCCGCATCATCTGGTGGTAGGTCAGGTATTTCTTCGTCAGCGGCAGGAACCGCTTGCCGCTGTTGCGGGCTCCGGTAAGGAGTTTTTTGTAATACGATGCGCTCCCCTCGTGCAGGCTCGCGGAGAGACTGTCGCAGAGTGCGTCGATATTGTTGTTGAAAACCGAATCGGCGCTCTGGCAGCAGTCGATGGCTATCTTGTATTCGGGAATCGAGAAAGCGAGATATCTGCCGTCGGCGGCAAGGATGCTGCCGCGGGTGCATTCGAGGGTTATGTGGCTTTTCTGGCCGGCGGTATAGACTTCCTTGTCGGGCCTGTGGAAGAATTGCAGGTCGATTATCCTGACTGTCGCACCCAGACCCAGCAGGAGGAATATGACATAGGCGATTCCTATCTTGGTGGCGCTGGCTTTCATATCAATCCTCCTCTATCACTTTGGCCGGCTCCACCGGGGCCACGAGTTTCGAATTGTTCCTGCGCAGGAGCTCCTCCACGCGTCCGCGGCGGTCCAGCCCCAGAAGGTCGATCGCGAGCTGGTCGCGTGAAATCACGAGCGACTTGATCTTCTTTTCGTTCTCCGCCACCCTGACAAGCTTGCTCTCAACCATCAGACTCCAGAATATTATGCAGCAGAAGATGACGAATACGAAGAATATGAATCCCAGCTGCCTGTCCAGACCGCGGGTGAGGATGAAGTCCCCGCTGAAGAAATTCACGGCCCTGTTCTTGATCCCTCTCATGACATTCCCTCCTCTTTGCGGCGCACTGCGATGCGCAGTTTGGCGCTTCTGGCCCTGGTGTTGTGGGATATTTCCTCCTCGGAGGGGACCAGAGGCTTGCGCTGCAGGATTTCGAACGGTCCCTGCCCGCGGCCCATGAAGTCCTTTTCTATTTCGCCTGTGGCGTTGCCCGATTTGATAAAGTTCTTCACTATGCGGTCTTCGAGCGAGTGGTATGTTATCACCGCAATCCTGCCCCCTCCCTTGAGGGCCTTGATGGCTCCCGACATAAAGCCTTCGAGGTCGGAGAGTTCCCCGTTGACCTCTATCCTGAGCGCCTGGAATACCTTTGCCAGATATTTGTGCTCCGCCACCTTGGGCAGAACAGGCCGGAGAGCTTCCGCTATCTGGCCGGTTGTCAGTATGGGAGCCTTCTCCCTTGCCGAGCAGATGAGATCCGCCGCCCTGCGGCTGCCTTCAACTTCGCCGTAGAGCCTGAAGATACGCTCCAGCGAATCCCTATCGTAAGAGCCTGCCACTTCGGCGGCGGTGAGGCGGGAGAGAGGGTTCATGCGCATATCAAGCGGCGCATCGAACCTGAATGAGAATCCACGGGACGACGTGTCGAACTGGTGGGACGATACCCCGAGGTCGGCCAGTATGCCGTCGACCTTGCCGCAGCCGTGGTAACGGACGAAGTTGTGGATGAACCTGAAGTTGTTGTGTACAAGTATGAGACGGCTGTCGGAGGGGGCGTTGGCCAGTGCGTCGGGGTCCTTGTCAAAAGCAATAAGGCGGCCTGAGCCGCCGAGTCTTGACAATATTTCACGGCTGTGCCCACCTCCCCCGAAGGTGGCGTCGACATACGTTCCATCAGCCTTGATCCCGAGAGCGTCAACGCTTTCCTTGAGCAGAACCGGTGTGTGGTATTCCGACATCGCGACCTCCTTCTATCCGAGAATCCTTTCGGTGAGGGCCACGAATTCATCGGCCGGCATCCTCTGGGCTTCGAACCGCCCCTTGTCCCATATTTCTATTTTATGGCCGCATCCGGAAAAGACGGTTTCTTTCCCGGGGGCAGCCCCTATCTTCGAGAGAAGGTGCTTCGGAATGAGGATGCGCCCTATCTTGCCGTCGGGCTCGACTATCGTGGTGTCGGCCATGAATGCCCTCCACAGGCGGTCGTGCTCGCGGTTGTAGGGATTGAGCCTGCCGCGCATGCAGGAGGCTTCCTCCTCCCATTCGGCATAGGTTTTCACTTCAAGGCAATCGGTGAACAGGGCCGATTTCACGACAAGGCGCGTGTCTGCACTCTCCCCGAGCGCCGCCTTGAAGGCGGAGGGAAGTACCAGACGGCCCCTGTCGTCAACCTTGACCGTATATTCGCCTATGAATGATGCCATTTTGTGTGTCTGACCGATATTCCTTGCAAAGGTAATAATACTTTTCCATTTTTTTCCATATACTTCCAAAAATTTCCACAAATTTTTCAGTGCGTTTTTTTCAGTACATTTGTGGTGCAGTATGGACCACAGTGAGAGCATAACTCTTTATGAACTGTTGCACCGGGTGAGGGATGTCGTCGCTTCCGGTGTTCAGGATCCGGTATGGGTGCGCGCCGAGATAGGCGAAATCAAGCGCAACCCTTCGGGTCACTGCTATCTCACCCTTGTCGAAAAGGACCCCGGCACGGGCCTTGCGAAAGCCAGGGTCGACGGGATAATATGGTCGCGTGCCTTCCTCCTGATCGATCCTATGTTCATTCATGTCACGGGAAGCGGCCTGCAGGAGGGGATGTGCGTTCTGGTCCACGCAATGGTGCGGTTCACGGAGCAATATGGCCTGTCGCTGATAATCGACGACGTCGATCCCTCGTACACCATCGGCGATATGGAGGCGGCCCGCCGGCAGACTCTTTCCCGTCTCGAGCAGGAGGGGATGATGGATATGAACGCGGGCCTTCCACTGCCCGTGCTGCCGCGGCGCCTTGCGGTTGTGACCAGCTCCACTGCGGCGGGGTGGCGTGATTTTTCCAACCATCTGCTCGGCAACGAGTACGGCTATCGTTTCGACATAGAGCATTTTCCCGCCCTGATGCAGGGGGAGGGGGCTGAGAGAAGCATCATAGAGGCTCTTGATGCTGTCGCTGCCAGAAGGGATGAGTTTGATGCAGTCCTCATACTGCGTGGCGGCGGGAGTGCGATGGACCTTGTATGCTTCGATGGCTATGACCTCGCCGTGAACGTAGCCCAGTTCCCCCTTCCGGTGCTTACCGGGATAGGGCACGACCACGACTGCCATGTGGTTGATATGGTGGCCCATACCAGCGTCAAGACCCCTACGGCGCTGGCCGATTACCTGATCGGTCTCTTTGCAGGGGAGCAGTATCGGATCGAATCCCTTGCCGCAAGGCTCCGTTCGGCCGTCGGTGTGGTGTCCGAACGCCGGAGCGCTGTCGTCGACGGGTTGTTGATGCGGCTTCGTGCCGCAGTGGCGGCCGTCACGGCGGAGAAATCCAAAGCGATAGACCTGCTTGAGGCGCGTATCTCGGCCGGCGACCCGTCCAAGGCCCTGGAAAGGGGATGCGCATTCATTCTGCGCGGCGGAGAGAAGATCGCTTCGGCCTCATCCCTTGTCCGGGGTGACGTGATTTCGCTGCTGCTTAAAGACGGAACCGTAAATGCTGTCGTAGAATCTGTTTCGAAATGACGAATCTTGAAAAATACATCGAGGAGCATTCTTCTCCGCTTCCGGAGGCTCTTGACTGGGTTGAACTGCAGACCCATCTGCGCACCAACTATCCACGTATGCTGGCAGGCCGCGACGTGGGGCGCCTGCTGCAGTGGGTGGTGGCAATGCTCCGCCCGGCGAGGGTGCTCGAACTGGGCGCCTTCACCGGCTACTCGTCGATCTGCATCGCAAGCGCCCTGCCGGAGGGAGGGCATCTCGATTCGGTGGAGATCAACGACGAGATGGAAGATCTCATCCGCGAAGGATATCGCCGGGCAGGGGTGGAGGAGCGGATAACGCTCATCATAGGGGACTCGAAGGATGTGGTTCCCTCGCTTGAGGAGGGATACGACCTGGCCTACATCGATGCCAACAAGCGGGAGTATCCCGAATATCTCTCCCTGGTGCTGCCCAAGGTGCGCAAGGGGGGCTTCATCATAGCCGACAACGTGCTGTGGGACGGCAAGGTATGCGACGACCGCCCCGGCGGCGACGTGCAGACGCGCGGGATAATGGAATT
The DNA here is from genome assembly GCA_045641345.1 of Bacteroidales bacterium. Taxonomy (GTDB): domain Bacteria; phylum Bacteroidota; class Bacteroidia; order Bacteroidales; family UBA932; genus Cacconaster. Next base: position 18,124 of record JAZUGR010000033.1, on the reverse strand, counting down.
CAACGATATGGTGGTTTCCGACGACGGACTGTCGAATTTTATCCTCCCCCTGCGCGACGGCTGGAACATAATACGCAGGAATTGAGAATCTGTTCTGAAGTTTTTGTATTTTTGCACGAAACAACCATAACAATGAAACGCATTTTGATTCTTCTTTTCGCAGTGATTCCACTGTGTCTGTGCCCTTTCCGGACGGCGGAGGCCAAAGTTTCGAAGAAACAGTACAAGGAGTATGAGTCCGCTCTGCGGGATATCATCACAAGGGCCAACGTGCCTTCAATCCAGCTCGTGTTCGTCTCGCCCGACGACAGTTTGAGCTTCGCTGTGGTGAACGAGGATTTCTACGCCAAAACCAAGCTCGGCCAGGAGGTTCAGCCCATCTGCGACAAAACCATCTACCAGGCCTGCTCCATCAGCAAGATTCCCCTTTCGTTCATCGCCGTCAAGATGATAGACGAGGGGAGCCTCGACCTCGACACTCCGCTTGTGGAGTATTACCCCGGTCTTGTCAAGAAATTCGCGTCCGCCCAGGACAAGGAATGGGCTTTGCGACTTACTCCGCGCCTCTGTATGATCCACCGCACGGGCCTGCCCAACAGGGGGTACAAGAAGATGAAGTTCGACCGTGAGCCCGATACCGCCTATGGCTATTCAGGCCCCGGCATCTACTGCCTCCAGATGACCATCGAGCATATCAAGGGCCAGTCCCTGATGGAGATTGCACGCGAGTACATCTTCGACCCGCTCGGGATGGAGCACACCAATTATGCATGGGTTCCCGAGTATGAGCAGACCCACGCCAACGGCTACAAGAAGGACACCATAACCCGCAACAAATGGAACAACTGCAAGCCCAATGCAGCTTATTCGATGAGGACGACGGCTGCCGAGTGCACCGCCTTCTACCGTGCGATGATGCATCATTGGGGTATGAGCGAAAAGGCATACGGGATGATGCTCCAGGCCTATGGCGATCCCATTCCGGCATTCTATCCCGAAAGGGGTGAGTTCTACAGGGCCCTCGGCCTGTGCTACGCACCGCAGACGGAATTCGGTCCGGTATTCTGGCACTATGGCGACAACGGCAACTTCAAGGGTATTTCATTCTTCATTCCCGAGAAGGACATCACTCTGGTGGCTTTTATGAACGGTGTCAACAAATACGCCGTTTACGACCCCATCATCAACCTCTTCCTCCAGCCCAAGGCTCCCCTTGTCTTCGGCAAGAACGGCAAGCCGCTGCCGGAAACCGTGAAATAGGAAGAAACATAAATTACACACGGAGGAATATTCTCCCCTGAGGGCACTTTGTCTGAAAGACCGCGGAGCGTTGTGCCCGAGGGGGAAATATTATTCCGTAGGAAAGATATTTTTCTGGAAAAAGAGATTCTTCCGGAAAGACGGGTCAGCCGTCGGTCCTGCGATACGGACAATTGTCGCAACTGCCGTCACAGCCTTTGCTGCGGCGGCAGTTGTGCTTGTCTTTCAGGATATGAAGCCCGAGGAGCGCGAATGCGCATCCTACGATTATCGCAATCGCAATGATGATGTCCATCAGATGCACTTGAACGGCGGTACAAGGGGCCTTTCACCCACCGAAAGGACAGGGGGGATCTGTGCCAGCTTGAATGCCGACTTGCCCTTGAGCGATTCGATCCTGTCGACCAGAGAAGCGTCGGCTCCGGTGGCCTTTACCTGCTCGGGAGAAAGATTCTCCTCTACAAGGGCGTGGAGAACAGGGTCGAGCACTTCGTAGGGAGGCAGTGAATCGCTGTCTTTCTGGTTGGGCCTCAGCTCGGCTGAAGGTTCTTTCTTTATCGTCGAGGTCGGAATCACGATTCCGTCGCGGTTGATGTACTCGGCAAGCTCGTAAACCTGAAGCTTGTAGAGGTCGGCAATCACCATCATCGCCCCGCAAAGGTCACCGTACAGGGTGCCGTAGCCCATACACAGCTCGCTTTTGTTGGATGTGTTGAGCAGAAGGGCGTTGAACTTGTTGGAATAGGTCATCAGAATGCTGCCGCGGATTCTGGCCTGCAGGTTCTCGAGAGCTACCGACCATTGGTTGAGGGCGAAGAACCGGTCCATCTCGAGCATATACATCCCGTATATCTTGTCGATGGGGATTATTTCGTAGCGGGCGCCGATGTTGTTCACAAGGTCGACGGCATCGGATACCGAGTGCATCGACGAGAATTGTGAAGGCATAAGGATTCCGGTGACGTGCTCCTTGCCCAGAGCCTCGCAGGCGAGGGCGAACACCACGGCCGAGTCGATTCCGCCTGAAAGTCCCACTATCGCGTCACTGATGGCGCAGAGGTCGAAATATTTTTTTATTTTGCCAGTAAGAAGGTCGTGGACCTCGCTTATCGGACGGTCCTGCTGGAGTATCATTGTCTGCTAAAGATAAAAACTGTCGCTGATGGGTTCGAAGTTGTAAACTTTTCTGATTGTGTCGGCGTAGAGCCCGGCAACGGAAAGCACCTTGATCTTGGAGATGTCTTCGCCCTCCTTGTTGCGCAGGGGGATGGTGTCGGTCACTATCATCTCGTCGATTTCGGAGGCGGCTATCCTCTCGAGTGCCTTGCCGGAGAAGACGGGGTGGGTGCATATCGCCCTGACGCTGGCTGCACCGTACTGCTTGAGAAGCGATGCACATTTGGTGAGCGTTCCGGCAGTGTCGGCCATATCGTCGATTATCACGACGTTCTTGCCGTCGACTTCGCCTATCACGCTCATCGACTCCACCTGATTGGCCACGGCCCTTGTCTTGTGGCATATCACCAGGGGCACTCCGAGATACTTGGAGTATGCATTGGCCCTCTTGGCTCCTCCTATGTCGGGGGATGCTATCGCGAGCTCCTTGAGATGGAGATTCTTTATATAGTCCACGAAGAGAGAACTTGCATAGAGATGGTCGAGCGGGATGTCGAAGAATCCCTGTATCTGGTCGGCGTGCAGGTCCATTACCATCAGGCGGTCGCACCCGGATGCCTCCAGAAGGTTGGCCACCAGCTTGGCCCCTATCGGTACCCTGGGCTTGTCCTTGCGGTCCTGACGGGCCCATCCGAAATAGGGGATTATGGCTATCACCTCGTAGGCCGAGGCCCTCTTGGCCGCATCTATCATAAGGAGAAGCTCCAGCAGATTGTCGGCAGGGGGGAAGGTCGACTGCACTATGAATACGGTTGTGCCGCGTACGCTTTCCTGGAATGACGGTTGGAATTCACCGTCGCTGAAATGCAACACTTCGCTCCGGCCGAGTTCGATGCCGAGCGAGCTGGCAATCTTCTCCGCCAGATACCTTGAGTTTTCGCAAGCGAAAATCTTCATTTTGTGTTCGTGAGAGGGCATATTGCTATAATGTTTTTAATATTGAGCCGATGTAATCGAGTATCTCGTCCTTTCCCTGGCCGGTATGCGACGAGCTCCTGAAAACGGGAGGGAGTTCCTCCCAGTATTCGAGCAGGGTGGCATTGTTCTGCGAAATGCGGTTTTCGAGCGCGTTTACGCCTGATTTGTCGCACTTGGTGTATATTATGGAGAAGGGGATTCCGTTTTCCCCAAGCATATTGAGGAATTCGAGGTCAATTTTCTGAACAGGCAGCCGTGAGTCGAGAAGCACAAAAAGAAGCACCATCTCATCCGAGCCGTTCACGTACTCCGATATCATTTCCGAGAGCCTCTGCCGCCCCTTTTGGGACATGCGGGCATAGCCGTATCCCGGCAGGTCCACCATATACCAGCTGCCGTTGATCAGGAAGTGGTTGATGAGCTGGGTCTTGCCGGGCATTGATGAAGTGTGGGCGAGGGTGCTGTTGTTGCACAGACAGTTGATGAGCGATGACTTGCCCACGTTCGACCTGCCGATGAATGCGAATTCCGGAAGACGGACCGCAGGGCGGTCGGCCAGCACGGTGCTGCTTCCGGCAAATACGGCGGTCTTGATTACCATAAATCGGAATTGTTTCGACAAATATATGCAATTCTCTGCGATTTGCTCACCAAATCCTTGTCTTTTGCAAGCTGGACCCTGAGTTCTTCGAGCGAATCGAACCTTACCTCGTCGCGGATACGGTCGATGAATTCTATCGAGATGTCAAGCCCGTAGATGTCTTCGTCGAAATCCAGTATGTGGGTTTCGATGGTAAGACCGCGCCCGTCATCAAGGGTGGGGCGGGTGCCGATGTTGCAGATGCCTATGTGCCGCCTGCCGCCGGAGTGTACCGTCACGGAGTAAACCCCTGGCTTGGGAATCACTTTCAGAGGCTCCCGCAGGGAGATGTTCGCTGTCGGGAAACCTATCGTACGGCCTATCCTGTTGCCTGAAACCACAACTCCGGTGAGAGGGTAATTGTAGCCGAGATACTTCGCGGCCAGAGCCACGTCGCCTCCGGCGAGAATGCCCCGAATGAGGGTGGAACTTATGCTGATGCCTCCTGCAGTGACGCTTTCAACCACTCGTATCGGGGTTATACCGCAGGATTCCACTTCGCGCGCCAGCTGCTGAGGGTCGCGCCTGGAGCCGCTTCCAAGATGATGGTCGTATCCGAGCACGAGCGAAGAAACTCCGTAACGCCCCACAAGGTACTCGTCGATGAATTCCGTTGCGGTCATCTCCCCCATCTGCCTGGTGAAGGGAAGCACGACGAAATCGTCGATGCCCATTGCCGTGCAGAGACGTTTTTTTTCTTCAAGGGAGTTGAGCAGGCGCAACTTTTCGGCATCGGATTGGAGCACTGCGCGCGGATGGGGCCAGAAAGTGACTATCAGGCTGCGTCCACCGCCGCTGCGGGCAAGGGAGCAGGTTTTTTCAATCACCATCCTGTGCCCGATATGCACACCGTCAAAAAAACCTGTTGCAGCAACTATCATTCTCCAAGCAGTTCGTCCATCTTGTCGCGGGAACCCTTTATGTATTCCCGGCACCAGGCAACCAGGCCTGCGGCCTTTTTTACATCCGAGGCTATGGCGTCTAGACTGCGCTCCGGCTTTTCGATTTCCTCGACGAGCCGCTCGAGTTCATCGACCGCGTCTTCGTATTTTTTCTCGTTTTCGCCCATATTCTGCAGATTATTCCGCGCGGGAGTGCAGCACGGCCTTGCGGAGTTCGAAATTCTGGCCGAGGTATTTCTTGCGCACTTCGGGATTGTTGGCCAGTTGTTCGGCGGTTCCGCTTTCGAGGATGGCACCTTCGTAAAGCAGATATGCCCTGTCGGTGATGGCCAGGGTTTCGTGAACGTTATGGTCGGTGATTATGATTCCGATGTTCTTGGTCTTGAGTTTGGCTATGATGTGCTGGATGTCCTCCACCGCTATCGGGTCCACGCCCGCAAAGGGTTCGTCGAGAAGGATGAACTTGGGGTTGATGGCCAGCGCGCGGGCTATTTCGCATCTGCGGCGTTCTCCTCCGGAGAGTTGTATCCCCTGACTTTTGCGCACCTTGTGAAGGGAGAACTCGTCGATGAGTTCCTCGAGCCTCGCCTCGCGGTAGGCCTTGTCGAAATGGGCCATTTCCATTACCGACATTATGTTGTCCTCCACGCTCATCGTTCTGAATACGGATGCCTCCTGGGCGAGATATCCCACTCCCTTCTGCGCCCTGCGGTACATTGGAAGTTCAGTGATTTCCTCGTCATCGAGGAAGATGCGGCCCGAGTTGGGTTTGATGAGCCCGGTGATCATATAGAAGGAGGTGGTCTTGCCGGCCCCGTTCGGCCCGAGCAGACCGACTATCTCCCCTTGCTCCACTTCGATGGAGACACCCTTGACCACGGTCCGTTTGCCGTATTTCTTGATGAGGTCTGTGCAGTGAAGTTTCATCGTCTATTTTACTTCGAGTTCGAGATCCTTTTTCAGATTCCTGAATTCCTCCGAGTTCTGCTGAAGATATTCGGCCTTCTCCGATTGCATATACGGTTTCTTGGGAGAGGCTGCCGCCGCATCGGCTTCGGATACGTTCACTATGAGGCGGAAGGCGGTGTCGGAGATCTCCTTGCGCAGGAATCCCTCCATCCGGGCGAGACAATTGCGGTCGATCCACGATTTCTGGGCGGCGCTCGAAACAGTGAAGATGATGGTTTTCCCATCCATATCAATCTGCGGGGTGGCCGCAGCTATGGCCGAAGCCAGACGCGGCATTCCAGACTCGCTCTCGGCCAGGGCGGCCCACGCCTTGGTTATGTCTTCTTCCGTTGCCGGCCCGGCTTCCTGCGCGGGCTTTTCCACGACGGGGGCGCTCGCATCGGCAATGGCCGCATTGATGGAGAATCCTGCCGGCTTCGCGGCCGTAACTGTGGGTTTGGCAACCGGTTCCTGCGGCTTTGCAACCGGTTCCTGCGGCTTTGCGGTCGCCTCGGCAGAGGGCGTCTGGACAGGGGCTGCCGTTGCCGCTGCCGGCGCTGCCGTAACCGCCACCGGCGCTGTTGCAACGATTCTGCTGAGTTTCATCAGGGTGAATTCGATCAGTAGCCTCTGGTTGCCGCTCTGACGGTACTGGGCCTCGCAGGCCGTGGTGAGTTCCAGGGCCTGGAAGAGAAAGTCGGGAGTGCACTCGTGCGCCATCTCCTTGTATTTCGCCGCGATTGTGGGAGCCAGCTCGAGGAGCGTTTCGGTGGCTCCGTTGAGGCATACTATCAAATCCCTGAAATGGTTGCCCATCCCGGCGATGAAGTGCAGGGCGTTGAATCCGTGCGAGAGGATGTCGTCGAAAGTGAGCAGGGCCGAAGCGTAGTCTCCCTTGAGGAAACTGTGCGTGAGGTTGAAATAGTATTCGTAATCGAGTACGTTGAGGTTCTCTATGACCTGCCGGTACGATATTTCATTGCCGCAGAAAGCCACCGTCTGGTCGAAAAGGGTGAGGGCGTCGCGCATTGCGCCGTCGGCCTTGCGGGCTATGATGTGCAGGGCGTCGTCGCTTGCCGAGACGTTCTCGTTGGAGGCTATCGCCTTGAGGTTCCTGACGATGCCGGGGATGGATATCCTGTTGAAGTCGTAGGTCTGACACCTTGAGAGGATTGTGGGCAGTATCTTGTGCTTTTCGGTGGTCGCCAGGATGAATATGGCGTATGCGGGGGGCTCTTCCAGCGTTTTGAGGAATGCGTTGAAGGCCGATTGGGAGAGCATATGTACCTCGTCGATGATATAGACGCTGTACTTGCCGATCTGGGGCGGGATGCGGACCTTGTCGTTGAGGGCCCTGATGTCCTCTACCGAATTGTTGGAGGCGGCATCCAGCTCGTGTATGTTGAAAGAGCGCCCTTCGGCGAACGACCTGCAGCTCTCGCATTCCCCGCAGGGGGTCATTTCGGGCGAGGGATTGGAGCAGTTTATCGTTTTGGCGAAAATGCGCGCCGCGCTCGTCTTGCCTACGCCGCGGGGACCGCAGAAAAGGTAGGCGTGAGCCAGCTGGTTGCGCAGAATCGAATTTTTCAGGGCTGTGGCGATGTTCTCCTGCCCTATGAGGCTGTCAAAATTGCCGGGCCTGTATTTTCTGGCCGATACGATGAACTGTCCCATGGCGAAAAGTCAGGATTCTAAAGATGTTTCACTATGAAGGATTCGAGGGTTGCGCCGTCGAAGATGTCGCGCCCGATTATTTCGCCGTTGCGGTCGATGACGAACATCGCCGGTATGTTGGTTACATTGTACGATGCAACTGCGGGGGACTGGTTGCCGTAGCCGTCGTTGACGCTGGTCCAACCGATTCCCTGGCTCTTCACGGTCGATGCCCAGAGAGGCTTGTCCACGTCGAGGCTGACCTGATATATCTCAAGCCCCTTGCCGTGATATTTGGCGTATATGTCGGCCAGGGTGACATTGAACATCTTCTGGTCGGCCTGTGTTACGCTCCAGAACGAGAGTATCGTCACTTTGCCTGAGAAGTCCGACAGCGATTTCTTCTCGCCGTTTATGTCGGGAAGGGTGATGTCGGGGAACGAGGCGGTGGTTGCGGTATTGAGCATTGTGGAGATTCCCAACATCCTTGACCGCCTTTCAGCCTCCTCTCCGAGCGACTTGACATATTCGGAGGTGGGATATACCACCTTTATCGAATCGTAAAGCTGTTTGAATATTATGGCATCGGTGACTTCGCCGAATACCGGCAGATTGTCGTTGAACTTCTGGAACGCGATGGCTGCCGAGGTGATGGATCGGGGATTGTCGATCATATGCTTCACCGCGTAGCGCTTGTACTTCACATAGGTTGCTCCGGCTTCTTCGGGAGCGGCCATCATCTTTTCCTTCGCAGTGGTGAATTCTTCGTTGATCTGCCTGAGAAGTTCGGATTCGGGGCTCCCCTCCACCTGGAAACCTTCCCCGCATACCTTGATGCTGACCTCGTCGCCGGGGAGAAGTATCACGGTGGCGAATGCCTTGTCGCCGTTGCACAGATAGTAGAACGATGGTGCGTCGGAATCGAGTTTCACCTTGTGGCTGAACTCTCCGAGGCCGTCGACCTTCACGGTGTCGGTGACCTGCAGTTTGTTCATGCTGAGCTTCTGAAGCGTGAAAGTCGTGTCTTTCAAGACATCTGTCGAGCCCTGGATGCGTGCTGTCGGTGTTTTGTCGCAGGCACAGGCCAGAACGGCTGCAACTGCGAGGAGAACGGCTTTTTTCATTTATTTCAATTTTTTGAATTCGGTGAAGATGTCGTCTGCGATTTTCTTCATGGTTTCATCGGACAACTTGAGCTTTTCCTTGCGGAAATCCAAGTCCCCCTCGCTCTGCAGGGGAACGAGATGGATGTGCGTGTGGGGAACCTCCATTCCGAGCACGGCCACTCCGATGCGCTTGCAATCGACGGCGGACTTCATTGCGAGAGCCACCTTGCGCGCGAAGGCCCACAGCCCCTGATAGACATTTCCGTCGAGATTGAAGATATAGTCGTTCTCAACCTTTCTGGGGATGACGAGAGTGTGGCCCGGTGCAAGAGGACTTATGTCGAGAAATGCGTAGTAGTTCTCGTCTTCGGCCACCTTGAACGAGGGTATTTCTCCACTGGCAATCCTTGTGAATATCGTAGCCATGTCAGATGGTGATGTTGAGGATTTCGAGTTTGAGAATCCCGGAAGGTACCTTGACCTCCACTATTTCGCCCTTGCGGCGCCCGAGCAGGGCCTTGCCGATAGGGGTCGCTGCCGCCAGCTTGCCTTCCTTGAACTTGGCTTCGCTCTCACCCACCAGGGTGTATTCGACGGTGGAGTTGTTGTTGAGATTCTTCAGTTTGACCTTGTTGAGCATCTGGACCACTTCGGTGCTTATCTTGGATTCGTCGATCACACGGGCATTGGCCACGAGATCCTGAAGTTTCGATATCTTGAGTTCGAGGAGGCCCTGCGCTTCGCGGGCTGCGTCGTACTCCGCATTCTCGGAAAGGTCTCCCTTGTCGCGGGCCTCTGCTATCTGGGCCGATATTACCGGGCGCTGAGAGAGCAGCTTGGCCAGCTCATCCCTCAGGTTGTCAAGACCTTCCTGCGTAACATAGTGTGTTTCTGCCATAACGATACAAAAAAATTAAAAAGGAATCCCGTACCGTTCAGGATCCTTTCATTAACACTTTCGATTATTCACTACAAAGGTATAAAATTTTTGAATAATGGAACAGGTTCCGGTGAACAATCGGTTTTACAGGACTGATTTCTTACTTATTCCGGCCACGAACTCCTTGAGATAGAACGGCTCGAAATATGCCGTGTCCTCAAACTTGCCCGCATTGAAGGCTTCTGCGGCCGCATCTGCCATGTCGCAGGCCTCGGGACACCGAAAGTCGAACGATGCGTTGGGATGGTGGCATATCCCGGCGAATTTCTCCACCCCGTTGCCTATGAAAAGCACGCTTCCCTTTGCGAGAAGGTCCGAGAAACTGTTTTCGTCGAGGATTTCAGGTTTGGTTTCGCTTTTACGGTTGAGGGCCGAATCGAACACGGCACAATAGACCTCCATCCTGCGTGCATCGATCATCGGCACTATGAAATCAGCCTTTCCGCGGCCGCGCCGGGCGAGGATCTCGAGCGTTTCAATTCCGATAAGCGGTATTCCGGCTCCGAAACAGAGGCCTTTGGCGGTGGAGACCCCGACCCTCAGGCCGGTGTATGAGCCCGGCCCCGAACTGACGGCGACGGCATCGCAGTCACGCGCAGCAAGCCCCCGTTCCTCAAGGACTTCAAGGGCAAAGGGTGCAGTGATGGAAGACTGCATTTTTGGGGTTTCGGTCTTTCGGGATGCGGTTATCGCGCCGTTTTCGAGGAGCGCGACCGAGCACCATTCCGTGGATGTCTCGATAAGGAGGACAGTCGGTTGTTTCATTCTCTTTCAATTGCGGACCACGACCTTTTCCCCGTCCTTCAATCCGCCGGATATTGCAGCGTAGGGGCCTGTAACCACCGTGTCGCCCACCTGCAGTCCGGACGTTATCTCGGTACGGTTGAGATCCTGGATCCCGGTTGTTATCGTGATTGCGCTCACCGTTCCGTCGGCTCCGACCTTCCACACCTTCTCTGTCCTGTCATCGGCGAAAATGCTCCCCACAGGTACCAGGGGCACGTTGTGCCTCTTTCCGGTGAGTATGGTCGCCGTGGCTGACATACCGCGCTTGAGTGGTATTTTACCCTTGCCGCGGAGGCCTGCCTGCCCTGGAATGACCGCAATCCGGACCTCAAAGTTAGCAACTTGTCCCAACCCTGTACCAATAAATTTTGAAGAATTTGCCACGTGTGTCACCAAGCCGTTGAGTATCAGGCCGTGATAAGCATCGACCATTATCTCTGCGCTGTCGCCTTCCTTTATTCTGACGACATCATTTTCGCCCACCTCCGCAACTATCTCCATCCTGCTGAAGTCGGCTATCCTCAGCATTTCGGTTCCGGCCATCTGCGATGTGCCTACGACGCGTTCGCCGATGGAGACGTTCATTTTAGAGACAGTGCCGTCCATAGGCGATATGACCACGGTCTTGGTGAGATTCTCCATAGCTTCCTTGAGTGAAGCCTCTCCGCTGCGTACGTTGCAGGCTGCTGCCGCCAGCTGCTGGCAGGCTATGTCGTATTCGGCCTTGGCCTTTTCGTACTCCGCATCTGATACGGCCTTGTCCTTGAGCAGCGCTTCGCATCTGCGGAGATTGAGCATGGCCTGCCCTGTGCCGGCTTCCTGCCGGTGATATTCGGCCTGCACCGAACCGAGGGCCGCTTCGGCCCTTTCGACCACCGAAAGGTAGAGGTCCTGCCTGATCTTGAGGATGGTGTCGCCCTTGGATATCCTGTCGCCCTCCTTGAAATTGAGTTCGACGATTTCGCCTGACACGTCGGGCGAAACAGGTATCTCCACCGTGGGGCGTATCTTCCCGGAAGAGGGGATGGCCTCCACGATATCCCCGGCGGAGACCGTCACCGTCTCCACCTCGGTCCCGCTGCTGCCGCCGGAGGAAAGAATCAGTGCGATTACAGCCGCCGCAAGGACGATTGCGGCAATCTTCCATTTCAGTTTTACTGCAAGATGTTTCATAATCCAGGATCCATAAGCCCCATACGGTAATCCACCACCTTGAGGCTGAACAGATATTTGTAATATGCCTGCCAATACATCGCGACCGCTTTCCTGAAGTTGTTGCGGCATATCAGATAGTCGCTTCCCGATATCATACCCGCCTCAAACCTGGCCTGGTTGGAGTTGAACGACTTTTCCATGGCGTCCTTGTTGTCATTGGCCGCCTTGTATATTTCGTAGCAGCCGAGTGCCTCCGACAGGGTTCTCTCCATTTCGGCACGCAGGTCGCGGCGGCATCTTTCGAGTTCAATCTCGCGCAGGGAAATCTCCTCTTCGGCCTTGCGGTATCTGACGAGGCCCCCGCTGCCGGTGAGAATCGGAATGGTAAGGCCTATGCTCACCGCCGGGTTGAGATTGGTGGAAAGCTGCTCTCCGAAGGTGCCCTTTCCGGTATTGCTGTATCCGGTTGCGTAATAGCCTGTAAGCGACAGCTCCGGCATAAGTGCGCACAGCGCCGCTTTTTTGCGGGCCCGGCTTGCTCTGCGGGCGGCTTGAGCACCGCGCGTCCTGGGGTGTGAGGCCATTCTCGCCTCGATGCAGGCCTCCGAGGGGAGCATAGCCGGCGGCGGAAGTTTTTCGTCAACAGGAGGAGAAACTTCGAGTTTCTCCTCCGGAGGCAGATTCAGATACCCGGACAACGTGATTCTGGCGTCCTTTTCCTTTCCGATAGCCTCGGCCAGGGTTTCCCTTTCGGCAGCGGCCTGCGCCTCGATTTCGAACAGGGATCCGTATGAAGCCTTTCCCTCTTCGACTTCCCGGCCAACCCTTCGGCACTCCACCAGGATGTTGTCGTAGTCGGCCCTGGCGTTGTCGCACATTTTGTACGACAACAGCAGCTGCAGGTAGGCCTGGGTTATGTCGATTGCCAGTTCGGTGCGTTCATCCTCCCTTTCGGCCAGTGTCCTGTCGTATTCGGATTTCCTTTCCCGTACGGACAGTCCTGCCGAGATGAGCGACGAAGACGACAGGGATGCGCTGGCCGAAAGGGAGGATGAGGTGTTGGTGCCGTTGTTGACAATCACCAGCTCCTGCATGTCAACGCTCCGTCCCCAGCTGAAATCGGCCGAAGCGGCCACGCTGACCTGAGGCATCCAGTCGAAGGCCGAAAGCCGCATGGCAAGCGACGCTCCGCTTACGGCAAGGTCCCGCTCCCGGAGTTCAAGTCCCTGGTCGAGGCCTCTTTCGAGGCATCGCCTCAGGGTCCATCCTTCCCGAGGGGAGCCGTCATGCTCCGAAAGGAATGAGAGCGAAAGAATCACGAGCCCAAGTATCATTCTTTATCATTTGAAGATTCTTCCGATGAGGGAGAACAGTGATACGAACAGCTTGACCACCACTCCGATGGCGTAACCGATCATATAGAGCGCTTCCTGCGCCTGTTTGTCGACACCGCCCCTGACGGCCGTGGCCTCACATTCATCCAGAAGTGTGAAGCCTCTGAGTTCCAATGAGTTTTTCATCTTGCGCGGTTTTTAGAAGATGGCCACTCCGAATCCGTCCTTGAAACCGCTGAGAAACTTCGGCACATAGTCGGCGATGAAATCGATGATTGCCTTGACTTTTGAGAAAATCTTCTCGATGACGGATGCTCCGCCACGCACCAAGAGGTCGGAAGACTCCATCTCCACGAAACCTCTCTCCAACATAAATTTTGCTTCCATAAACATTGTGTTTAATTAACCTCCCGGTCTTGAAAAGGGTGCCCGGGTTTACCCTGCACGCGCATGCTGTTACATTCTGCAGACCTTGTCCGCTATTGTCATATTGTCTTTCCTGTGGGTTATCATTATTACGGTGCGCCCCTGATTGCGCAGCTCCACCGCCCCGGCGAGAATGTATTTCTGCGATTCCTCGTCGAGCGATGCCGTGGCTTCGTCGAGAATCAGGATCTTCGGGTTGCGGTAGAGGGCCCTCGCCAGGGCGATACGCTGTTTCTGCCCGCCCGAAAGGAGACATCCCTTTTCGCCCGCCTGCGAAAGTATACCGAGCGGCAGCGACGTTATGAACTCCTTGAGCCCCAGGCTGTCGAGTATGCCCGATATTTTCTTGAGGTCCGGAGAGCTTTCGCCTCCTGAGATGTTGTCAAGCAGTGTTCCTGACGTTATTGCAGCATCCTGCGGTACGATTGAGACGTATCTGCGCCACGCTGCGGTGCCGATCAGGGATATGTCGGTGCTCCCCAGGAGGATCTTTCCCTCCCTGGGCTTGAAGTCGCGCATCAGCAGGGAGGCGAGGGTGCTCTTGCCGCATCCGCTTTCGCCGGCTATGGCGGTTATGGATCCCGCCGGTATCGTAAGGTTGAAATTCTTCAGCAGATCGCTGCATCCCGGGTATGAGAAGGTAACGTCACGGAATTCTATCTCCTCGGCTTGCGAGAGGTCGGCTTCGAGCCCCGCATCCTCCTCGGTCTCGAGCTGGGTTATGTCGCCGAGCCTTTCGAGCGAGAGCGAAGCTTCGTTCCAGTAACTGCTCACGTTGACCATCTGGCTGAGGGGATTCGCGAAAAGTGCCGACAGGGAGTAGAACGACACGAGCTGGCCGGTCGTCAGCGCCCCGTTGAATATGTAGTAGGAACCTATGGTTATTATTGTCAGCGAGAGCACCTTGGATATCGCCTCGGATGAGGTGGAGAACTTGTTCTGGTTGGAGGAGTTGCGGGCCATGTTCCAGCTCATGGAGGCGTACTTCCTTTCGAGGTCCCTGATTCCGGTGCGTCCGTTGCCGAAATATTTTATGGCTTTTATCGACGAGATGCTGTCCACGCTCTGCCTCTCGAAGTCGGCCGCGCTTTCGACCAGTTTCCTGTTCATCGTACGGTTGACGTTGTTTACCAGAATGAAGAGCAGGGCATATACCGGTATGAACGCCGCAGTGAGCAGGGCAAGTTTCCAATAGTAGGTGAACATCAGGACGAGCGATCCCGCCAGCAGCATCGCGCTTGTGAGGATCCCCGAAAGGCCGTCGGTGAGCAGGCGGCGCACCTTCATCGCATCCGGTATGCGGGAGTTCAACTCGCCTGCACCTCTTTTTGCGAAGAATCCTGGCGGGAGGGCGAAGAGATGCCTCAGGTAGTCAAGTATCAGGAACGAGTCCATCCTTACCCCGGCCCGTATCATTCTCCTGCCGCATCCGTATGAAACCGATGCGGAGAAGGCCATCAGCAGCCCGGCGGCGATGCAGGTCCGTTTCAGTTGGGCTATGTCGCCGGATGGGATGACGGTGTCGATGACGTGCTGGAGCACTATGGATATGCAGATGCCCGAAAGTATCATCAATAAAAACCCCGGCAATGACAGAAGAATGTCTGAGCGTGATTTAGCTAGAATGCTAATGCAAGAAAAGAAAAATGATTTAGGCTTTGTTGTATTTTGAGTTGCTCTGCCGGGGTCGGGGGTCAATGTTATCACGATGCCCGACCACTCTTTTGCGAGGTCGGACAACCTGACTTTGATGTGTCGTCCTTGCGAAGGGTCCATCACCGTCGCCTTGTCGCGCCTGATGCCGTAGAGAACCACAAAGTGGAGGTCCCCTTTGCGGTTGACCGTATGGAGTATCACGGGCGCCCCTATGCCGCGCAGCATTTCAGGGTCCCTGTCGGCGGATTTGTATCCGGCCGCCCTGAAACCGAGCGACGGACAGGCGTCGATGATGCCCTTGACGCTGGTGCCGAGCTGGTCGGTGCCCGATGCCTCCCTTATCGCGGTAATGGGGATGTCGGAGCCGTAATATCTGGCTATGGAGCAGATCGAAGCTGCTGCACAGTCGGTGATGTCGTGTTGTTTGATATCTGTTTTCATATTTGAAAAATAGTGGGAGCCTCTCCATTCACAATCAAAATCTCCCGCACGCTCCCACTATCTGCTATAGGCACATTTCAAGTATGGCGAGCGAAAGCAGGGCGGTTCCCGCCATCGACAGAATATAGATTGCCGTGGAGGCCCAGCTTATGGGCGGCACAAGCCCCTCCACGGAGGTTTCGAGTTCTGAGATGGGACGGAGTTCGGTTTCCTGTTTCATCGCTGCCGGTGTTTTGCTCCGGCAAAGGAAGCAACGCTCCGGCGGAAACGGTTACCAAAAAAGCAATTTCATCGCATTTTGACGGAATCGGTCAAAATACGCTTTTTCAGAAAAGCGACCTTAAATGCGGAAAAATGGATCCGGACAGATCCAGCAGCATCGGATAGAATGATGATTTCTCAATCAAACCCTTGGGAATGAGGCTCCAGGCCTTGTTGACGGCATCGATGGCATAAACTGCAATCGACAATATCATTATGCCTACGGCAACGGCTGCCAGTACTCCGACGATACGGTTGAGCCAGCCGAGCATCGATATGCTGACTATCTTTTCGAGCCCTTTGCCCGCAAGGCGGAGCAATATGGCCACGATGATGAAGACTGCAACGAAAGATATGATTCTGACACCTGCTTGCGGCAGGGTGAAATGCTGCAGCAGCCACGCTGACACCTCGCCGGAAAAGCGGATGGAAAGGGTGATTCCCAGATAGATGGTAAGGAATGAGATTACCTGCCCCACCGCCCCCTTTCTGAGGCCGCTGATAACGGCGGGGATCAGGCAGCACAGGAAAATTATGTCCAATGTTTCCATAACTGTTCGCAAAGATATAAAAATAAACTATCTTTGTAGTTTAATATAAGACCAATAGAAACCAATAATAGAGGGAATCGCAATTTATGAGTTTCCGTGAGTATAAAAAGCTCGACCTTGTCGATATAAACAACACAGTCCTCGACGACTGGAAAAAGCAGGATGCGTTCCGCAAAACCCTCGATCTGCGCCGTGGTGCGCCGGAGTTCGTGTTCTTCGAAGGGCCTCCGTCCGCCAACGGAATGCCCGGCATCCACCACGTGATGGCCCGCTCGATAAAGGATGCCATCTGCCGTTATAAGACGCAGAAGGGTTTTCTCGTCAACCGCAGGGCCGGCTGGGACACCCACGGACTGCCCGTGGAGCTCGGAGTGGAAAAGAAGCTCGGAATCACCAAGGAGGACATCGGCCATAAGATTTCCGTAGAGGATTACAACCGTACCTGCCGCGAGGAGGTAATGAAGTACACCCGCGAGTGGACTCTCCTTACCGAGCGGATAGGATACTGGGTCGATCTCGACAAGCCCTACATAACCTACGACAACCATTACATCGAAACCCTGTGGTATCTTCTCAAGAAGATTTACGAAAAGGGATATCTCTACAAGGGCAAGAGCATCCAGCCCTACAGCCCCGCCGCCGGAACGGGCCTGAGCTCGCACGAGCTCAACCAGCCCGGCTGCTACCGCGACGTGAAGGACACTACTGTATGCGCGCAGTTCGAGGTGATAGGGGAGGACAATCTCTTCTTCCTGGCCTGGACAACCACACCCTGGACCCTGCCCTCCAACACAGCCCTCTGCGTGGGCCCCGACATCGACTATGTCAAGGTGCGCTCCACCAATCCCTATTCGGGCAGGAGTGCCACCTACATCGTCGCCAAGGCTTTGGTGGGCAACTGGTTCAACGACAAGATTCCCTATGAGGTCCTGCCGGGCGAATTCAAGGGGCGCTCGCTTGTGGGGATGCGTTACAGGCAGCTGATTCCCTGGTTCCGCCCCGACGAGGGCGCATTCCGCGTGATACAGGGTGACTATGTTACGGTCGAAGACGGAACGGGTATCGTCCATATCGCCCCCACTTTCGGCGCCGACGATGCCAAGGTGGCCCGCATTGCCGGGGTGCCGGGCCTGTATGTCACCGACAAGGACGGCAATCCGCAGGCCCAGGTTGACCCGCAGGGGCGTTTCTACCGCCTGGCCGACCTCGACCCCGCGTATGTGGCCGACCGTGTGGATCCCGGGTACGGTGAATGGGCCGGACGCTATGTCAAGAATGCATACGATTCGTCCCTCGCTCCCGATGCACCGACCCTCGATATCGATATCTGTATGATGCTCAAGGCTTCGGGCCAGGCATTCCGCATAGAGAAGCACGTCCATACCTATCCCCATTGCTGGCGCACCGACAAGCCCGTGCTCTACTATCCTCTCGACAGTTGGTTCATAAAGGCATCGGCCGTAAAGGACCAAATGTTCGAACTCAACAAGACTATCAACTGGAAGCCACAAAGCACTGGCGAAGGACGTTTCGGCAAATGGCTCGAAAACCTCAACGACTGGAACTTGAGCCGTTCCCGCTACTGGGGAACTCCTCTTCCAATCTGGATTACCGAAGACGGCTCTGAACAAAAGTGCATCGGCTCCATTGAGGAACTCTGCGCCGAAATTGAGAAGTCCATCTCGGCAGGCATAATGAAGGAAAACCCTTACACGGCCAAAGGCTTCAAGGTGGGCGACTACTCAAAGGAAAACTATGAGAAGATTGACCTTCACCGTCCATACATCGACGGCGTGGTGCTTGTGTCGGCAAACGGCAAGCCAATGTACCGCGAGAAGGACCTTATCGACGTGTGGTTCGATTCGGGCGCAATGCCATTCGCACAGCGTCACTGGCCATTTGAGCACAAGGACGACTTCAACACGCTCTATCCTGCCGACTTCATTGCCGAAGGCGTTGACCAGACACGTG
>JAZUGR010000032.1:0-29987 GCA_045641345.1 Bacteroidales bacterium | reverse complement strand
GGGCAACCTTGTTGTTGAATTCATCCACCATTGTCTGGTATGTCTCCTGAGCTTCCTGACTGGCTGTGGTGATGGTGTCGCGGGCCTGATCTGCCTCAGGACAGAGCTGCACGAGTTCCTGTGAGTTCACGTGGGCGAACTTCTGTGCAAAGCCACATACTGAAATCAATGCCATGGCGGCAATCAAAACGATTCTTTTCATATTAGTAAGTTATTAAAATTGTTGTCCTATAACAAAGTGGAACTGGCTTCCTCCGTATCTCGTATCGTCGAATCCATAACCCCAGTCAATACCGAGCAGACCGACCATCGGTAAGAAGATGCGTATTCCGGCTCCAGCGCTGCGTTTGATCATGAAAGGATTGAATTCCCTGATGTCAGACCAGCAGTTTCCTCCTTCCGCGAATGCCAGAACGAATATGGTGGAATTGGGCTTGAGGATGACGGGATAACGCAGTTCAAGGGTGAACTTGTCATATACGTTTCCTGCATAGGCATATCCGTTGGAGTTGTATGCGGAAGGCATGTACGGAGTCAGCGAATAGTTCTCGTAACCGCGGAGTGAAATGACTTCGGATCCATATGTACTGTAGCCGGACATACCGTCACCTCCGACGAGGAAGCCCTCGAAAGGAGAATAACCCCAGTTGCGGTTGTAGTAGCCGAGATAGCCGAAATAAGCCCTCGTCATCAGCACCAGATCTCCGATGAGCCTGGTATAGACGCTCCCCTTGAACACCCATTTGTTGTATTCTATCCAATGATAGTGCTCGTCGGTGGTCGTTTTGTTCCAGTCGATTTCCTGCCAGTTCTTCTTCATTATGGACCACGGCGGGGTGAGCTGCACCGAGAACGAAAGGTCGGAACCCGACCTCGGATAGAGCATCTGGTCGGTGGAGTTGCGTGAAAGGGTTATCGTCCAGCTGAAGTTGTGCGAGATGCCGGTGTCGAACAGGAAGTAGTAGTTCCAGTTCTGCAGCTTGTATGTCTGCCAGCCTATCTGGTTGTAGAGCACGAAATACGTGTCGGGCCACTTGAGCCTCGTGCCTATTCCCACGGATGCTCCGAAGACCTCCATATACTGGTCGTCGTTCAGAATCGAGTAGTACGATGATATGTAGGAGTTGGTCTGGCGGGTGAAATAGGCCGACACGCTGAGCGAGGTAGGCTTTTTGCCTGTGAGCCAAGGCTCCACGAAAGTACCGGAAATGGCTGTGTAGTACTTGCCGTTGGTCTGGAACTTGAACGAAAGAGTCTGGGCATCGCCCAGAGGCACGGGCTTCCAGCACTCCTTGCGCAGGAAGTTGTGGGTGGAGAAGTTGTTGAAGCTCAATCCCACCGAACCCACGAACATATTGTTGCCCCATCCGCCGCTGAGCTCTATCTGGCTGTTCGACTTTTCCTCCACGTTGTAGATTACGTCAACGGTATTGGTGAGGGAGTTGGGGACGATGCTGTAGCCTCTGCTCGGGTCGGCGGCCACCTCCGGGTCGAAATGGCCCATCGAGGCGATTTCGCGCACAGACCTTTCGAAGTCGGTTTGACGGAAGAGGTATCCGGGGCGGGTGAACACGGCACGGCGGACCACCTTTTCACTGGTGATGGTGTTGCCGTTGATGATGATGTTGTTGAAGGTGGCAGGCTTGCCCTCCACCATACGCATCTCCACATCGACCGAATCGCCCTCGATATTGACCTCCACCGGAGATACGTTGAAGAAAAGATAGCCGTTGTCGCGGTAGAGCTTGGATACCGAAATATCCCCCTCCTCGCCGCCGTAGAGCCTCTTTTCCATAGTGATCACATCGTAAACCGAACCCCTTTCGATGCGGAGCACGGAGTTGAGGGTCTCCTCCCCGTATTCGGAGTTGCCGGTCCAGGTTATGTTGCGGAAGTAGTAGCGCTTGCCCTGATCGAACACGAAATGGATGCCCATATGGCCGTCGTCGATGGCATATATCGAATCCCTCAGCAGGCGCGCATCGCGGTAGCCCGCCTCGTTGAAGGCGTCGATGAGGGCCTTTTTGTCGGCATCATACTCGCTCTCCTTGAACTTCTTCGACTTGAACAGATTGTACCACTTGGAATCGTGGGTGTTCTTCATCGCCTTGTCGAGCCTGTGCTTGGTTATCTCGCCGTTGCCTTCGTATGTGATTTTCTTTATCTTGACCTTCTTGCCCTTGTCGACGTCGAAAATCACCTTGATGGAGTTCCTTGCCGTCGTGTCGCGCACCTGGATCACCTTGACGGCGCAGTTGAGATATCCCTTCTCCTTGAAATAGTCCTTGATGAGGTCGACCGAAGTGTTGACCACATACTGCGAAAGCTGGCTGCCGCGCCTCAGGTTGAGCTTCTCCTTGAGGTCATCCTTCTCGCCGTTGCGCACGCCGCGGTAATCCCAGCGTATGACCCTCGGAAGCTCCTCCACGTCGAGGCGGAGGTAGCAGGTATCCTTGCCGGACGAGAGCGAATCGATATACATCGCCACGCTCGAAGCGGCTCCCTGGAGCCAGAGACGCTTGATCGATGAAGAAAGCTCCTCGCTCGGGATAGTGACCTCCATCCCCTCGTGCAGACCGGTGACGGCGATGAGCTGGTCTTTTGACAAATATTTCAGACCCGGGATGGAAACTCCTCCGATGACGTATTTCTGAGGGTGGTCATAATCGACCTCGATGCCACTTTCCGGCTGCGACGGGGCAGAGTTCTGCGCCCGAGAAGCGACCGCTGCAGAGAACAGCAGCGACACCAGGAAGAGAAACTTGAATGCGCTATCCATCAAGGTCTGAAAAAGTCTGCAAATTTAACTCTATTTTTCGGTATTACCTATTTTATTTTCCCGTACCTGCGGTCCCTCTCCGAAAACGCTTTCAGGGCAAGGGCAAACTCCTCTTTGCGAAAATCGGGCCAAAGGGTATCCGTGAAGTAAAATTCCGTGTAGGCGCACTGCCAGAGCATATAATTACTGATTCTCTGCTCGCCGCTGGTGCGTATCATAAGGTCCGGATCGGGGATGCCGGCAGTGGCCAGATATCCGGCCAGGACATCCTCGGTAAGAGGCCCCTGCACCTTGCCCGAAACCAGGTCGGCGACATAGCGCGAGGCGGCCTGGGTTATATCCCATTTGCCGCTGTAGCTGAGCATCACGATAAGCTGCATCCCGTCGTTGGAAGCGGTGTCATCCTCCGCCTTGCGGATCTGCGCCAGCAGCCCCTCGGGAAGCCTCGAGCGGTCGCCAATCACACGGAAGCGGATGCGGTTGCGGCGGAAGGTCTCCATTTCACCCACCACCGACTTGAACATCAATGTCATAAGGCCGGCGACCTCCTCCTGCGAGCGGTTCCAGTTCTCCTCCGAGAAAGCAAAGAGACTGAGGTATTTCACCCCTGAGCAGGCAGCGTATTCGGTGCAAACCCTCACACTCTCAACCCCCTCATTATGACCGAAAAGACGCTGTTGCCCCTGTTTGCGGGCCCAGCGTCCGTTACCGTCCATTATTATCGTTACGTGCTGCGGTATTTCCATATCATTCTGAATTGCGGCCCGAGGCGCCCCACAACAACTTGGAGCGCAGCGCCGTTATGAAACTGTTGTCTGAAAGAACCATATACCTGAAAGGGAACTCGCCCCTCGAAACCGTAGCCCGCACCCTGGAGTCGAAGTGCAGCAGGCGGTTGTCGGCCCCAACCGACACGCCCGAACGGCCGGAGGCGCATATTTCGAGCCGCGAAGAGAGCGGAACCACCAGAGGCCTCTGGTTGAGGTTGTGCGAAGCGACCGGAGTGATGAGCATCACCTCGCTCGAGGGAGCCACCACAGGCCCGCCCAGGGAGAGCGAATATGCCGTGCTCCCGGTGGGAGTGGCCACCAATATGCCGTCGGCCCAATATACCGGAAGGTCCTTTCCGTCGAGCGAGACCTCGATGGAGAGCAGGCCCTGGCCGGAGCGCTGGAAAGAAATCTCGTTGAGGGCATACGGCCAGAAATCCTCCGGCAGGCCATCGGAAGAAACCTTGAGCATGGCGCGGTCCTGAACCGAGAAATCCCCGCCGGCAATCGAGCGCGCCACCTTCTCCGACGCCGTAGCGGCCGTAAGGAAGCCGAGCCGGCCGAAATTGATGCCCGCCACCGGAATACCGCTGCCGCGGACATATTCTGTCGAAGAGAGGAACGTGCCGTCACCGCCCAGGGTCAGGAAAACGTCGACGTCGGAGGGAAGGTCGCCGCTGCCGCCAAACACTTCGCCACGAGGGAGCTGCACTGCGGCAGAACGCATCGAATCGGCAAAGGAGCGGCAATAGCACAGGGCGGCGCCGCAACGCGAAAGCTCCTCCACGAAAGCAACCGCCTCGCGCCCGGAAGAGCCCCACGGCTCCCTGCCTGAAATAGCTATCTTCATCACCGGAGTGAATTTTTATCAAATTTACTCATTTTTAGTGTAATTTTGCAAATCATGACTCAATTAAGTGTAAATATCAACAAAATCGCCACGCTGCGCAATGCCCGCGGAGGCAATATGCCCGACGTGCTCAAGGCTGCCGTGGACTGTGAAAGATTCGGCGCCCAGGGCATCACGGTGCATCCGCGGCCCGATGCCCGCCACATACGGTACGACGACGTAACGTCGCTCAAACCGCTGCTTTCGACCGAGTTCAACATAGAAGGGAATCCCATACCGGCATTCATCGACCTCGTGTGCAAGGTACATCCGGCACAGGTCACCCTCGTACCCGATGCCGAAAACGTGCTCACCTCCAACGCGGGATGGGACACCCGCAGGAATCTCGGATACCTCAGGGAAATCTGCGGCATCTTCAATTCGGAAGGGATACGCACCTCCATATTCATCGACCCGGTTCCGGAAATGATACGCCTGGCCGCTGAAACGGGATGCCGGAGGGTCGAACTCTATACCGAAGCCTATGCCGCAGGGTATGCCTCCGACCGCGAAAAGGCCATCGAACCCTATGTGGCCGCTGCCGAAGAGGCCAGAAAATGCGGTCTTGGCCTCAACGCCGGGCACGACCTGAACCTCGGGAACCTCCGCTATTTCACCACCCGCATCCCCTATGTCGACGAAGTTTCGATAGGCCACGCCTTGATCTGCGATGCGCTGTATATGGGGCTGGAAAGCGCCATAAAGGCATATTTGAATGAATTGAAACGAAATTGATATATTTGCAGTCCAAACCCCTGACACAACAAACAATCAAATACCAATACCACATTATGAAGAAAACACCCATCATCCTCAGCATCGTGGCTACGGTACTCTCCGTATGCGCACTGGTACTCATCCTGGCAGGTCACAAATGCTGCCGCAAACAAGCCGCAGCAGGCGGAGAGGCAGCAGTGGAAGCAGTTGCCGGCGACATAGTCTATGTACGCATCGACACGCTGGTGATGCAGTACGACATGTTCAGCGACCTGAAGTCCGACTTCGAGGCCAAGGCCCAGAGCGTGCAGGATGACCTCAACAAGAAGGGCCGCAAGCTCGAAAGCGACGGCAAGGCTTTCGAAAACCAGATAAACAAGGGTCTTCTCACCCGCAGCGCAGCCGAGAAGCAGCAGCAGGTACTTCTGCAGCGCCAGCAGGATCTCCAGAATCTCGCAGCCCAGAAGCAGGCCGAGCTCCAGGAAGAGGAAGCCGTAATGATGAACAAAGTGATGGATGCCATCAAGACCTATCTCGAAGCATACAACGAGGAGCATCATTTCGCAGCGATCCTCACCACGAGCGAAACGACCAACATCGTAATCGTAGGTGACCCTGCACTCGACATCACCGCCGAGATAGCCGAGGGCCTCAACGCCGAATACGTCAAGAACAGGAACTAAACCCGTACTTCCTTGAGCAGAAGACTGGCGATATCGGCAAGCATGCTGTTTCTGGCAGCCTGCATCTGTTATGGTGCAGGCTCCGGATTTTTTCGTGGCAAGGACAACCCCCGCCACAGCATAAAAGCCGCACTCATCCTCCCGCTGAACGCCTCCAGCGATCACCCCGACGTGAATTTCATGGATTTCTACGCCGGAGCGGTTCTGGCTGCGGGTGACCTCAAGGAGAGCGGAATGGACATCAGCCTCAAGGTGATAGACTACTCGAGCCTTGACGATGACGATTCACCTCTCGACGACGAACTGCTCAAATGCGACTTCATAATAGGTCCCGTCTCGCGCGGCGACCAGAGACAGATATTGAGCATCTGCCGCGCATGGGACATCCCGTTCGTATCACCGATGGACCAGGCTTCGGCCGACTATCTGGGCGGGAATCCGTTCTTTTTCCAGATTCCGGCCTCCCCTGCCACACAAATATCCAACCTCGTGGAATCGGTTGCAGATGGCCCCGAAGGCAGGATTACGGTATTCTATGACCAATCGCCCGAGAGTCTTTCGATGCTCGATGCGATATGCCGACAGCTGGACGAACGCTCGATGAGCTACGACAAGATAACCTATGAGGTACTGCGCGGCCGCGACATAACAGGGCGGCTGCGTTCAAGGATGGCGGCTGGAGGAGTCCCCAACAAGGTGATACTGGCCTCCGACAACGTGGCTTTCGCATCCGACGTAATCCGCAACATGGCCCTTCTGGTCAGGTCTGGGGTGCAGGTGTCGGTATATGGTCCTTCCCGCATCAGGAATTTCGACACAATCGACATCGAGAGCCTCTATCTGGTGAATTTCCACACCTCCACCCCATACTTCGTAGATTACCGCGACGAGGCGGTGGTGGACTTCATCCTCAAATACCGCAACATGTGCAATGCGGAGCCCACCCCCTATTCATTCCAGGGCTACGATATGCTCACCTATTTCGCCACTGTGGCAAGCGAACTCGGAAGCACTTTCCGGGAATACGTTGAATACTATGCGATGGACCTTCTGCAGAACAGCATACGGTTCAAGCGCCTTGTGGACCAAGGCGAGGATGACGGCGGAGCCGGCGGCTGCTACAACACAGCCACCCGCAACATAGAGTACCGTCCGGATTACACCATAGTACTCAAATGACCGCCTGAAGGGCGTTTCAGAGATTTCCTCTTTCTATATCCTTGAAGTAGTTTACGGTACCGAACTTGAGTTCGGCGCAGGCAGCCTCGTCGCACACGATGATGCCCTTGCGGTGCATCTGGAGCACGGATATCGTCCACATCTGGGTTACGCCACCTTCTATTGCGGCAGCCAGGGCACGGGCCTTGTTGTGCCCGTTGGCCAGAATCATAACCTCGCGCGCATCCATCACGGTACCCACGCCCACCGTAAGAGCGGTCTTGGGCACAAGATTGATATCTCCGTCAAAGAAACGGGAATTGGCTATTATGGTATCGGTGGTGAGCGACTTGACCCTCGTTCTTGACGAAAGCGACGAACCGGGCTCATTGAAGGCGATATGCCCGTCGGGGCCTATGCCTCCGAGGAACAGGTCGATACCTCCGGCAGAGGCGATGCGCTTTTCGTAGTCGGCGCATTCCTTGTCGAGATCGGGGGCATTGCCGTTGAGGATGTTGACGTTTTCCTTCGCAATGTCGATGTGGGAAAAGAAATTGGTCCACATAAACGTATGATAGCTCTCGGGGTGATTCTCCGGGATGCCCACGTATTCGTCCATATTGAACGTGACGACATTCTTGAACGATACCTTTCCAGCCTCATAAAGCTTTATGAGCTCGCGGTATGTCCCTATAGGGGTGGAGCCTGTAGGGAGCCCGAGCACAAAGGGCTTTCCGGCCGCAGGCTTGAAATCATTGATGCGTTTGGCGATATAGGAAGCCGCCCACTGCGACATCCTGCCATAGGAATCCTCGATAATTACTCTCATATCAATATTCAATTGGGTTTTTCATTCAAAAGCACGCGGGCGTTCGCCAGAGCCTCCTTCGAGAGCGAGGCGCCACTGAGCATACGGGCTATCTCGGCCACCCTGTCCTCTCCGGAGAGAGGTCTCATCCGGCTGCGGGTCACCCCGTTTTCCATCTGCTTGAAGACGAGGAAATGGGCCGAGCCCTTGCTGGCCACCTGAGGCAGATGGGTGATTGCAAACACCTGCATATTGCGCCCCATCTCCACAATCATACGCCCCATCTTGTCGGCTACGGAGCCTGAAACGCCGGTATCTATCTCGTCGAATATCATCGCGGGCATATTCATATATTCGGAGGTAAGGCGCTTGATGCACAGCATTATGCGCGAAAGTTCACCTCCTGAGGCGCAGTCGGCAAGAGGCTTGGTGCCAACCCCGCCGTTGGCCGAGAACCAGAACTCGACCCCTTCGTCGCCGCTGCTGCAGCGCTGCTTCGGAGTGACGCGCACCTCGAATACGGCCTCGGGCATTTCGAGCGACCTTGCAAGCTCCTGAAGGGTGGCGGCGAGCCTTGAAGAAGCATCGCGGCGCGCCTTTCCGATTGCCTGCGCGAGATGGTCGCACTCCGCATCGAGGGTTTTTAGAGAAGCGGCCAGACGCTCCCTTTCGGCGCCTGAATCCTCTGCTGCGGAAAGGGTTTTCGCATAGCCGTCACGCAAATCGATCAGGGACTTGATATCTTCAACCCCGTGTTTGCGCAGCAGGTCGTACAGAAGCGAAAGCCTGTCGTCGACCTCCTGCATGCGCTGTGGAGAAAAGGATATCCTGCTCCCTTTCGAGAGTACTTCGTATTCGATATCGGACAGTTCCACTCTGGCCGAGGCCACCCTTCCGCACAACGGGGCGAAGTCGGGCACATAGCGTGAAATCTCCTCGAGTGACGATTCGAGCGACTTCAGGCTGCCGCCTACCGAACCCTCCTCCGATGAAAAGAGAGACTCGATGCGAGCCATAGCCGCACTTATCGCCTCACTGCCCGAGAGCTGCTTCTGCTCCGCCTCCAATTCCTCAAGCTCCCCATCACGCAGGGCTGCCGCCTCAAGCTGGTCGTACTGGAACTTGACATAGTCGCGGTTCTTGTCGGAGGCGGCTTCCGCCGCATCGAGTGCGGCAATTTCGGAGGCAACCGCACAGCGCCGGCCGAAAAGAGCGCCGAACTCCTTTACCTGAGTTGCCGTTCCGGCAAAACTGTCGAGGAGCGAAAGCTGATATGAGGCGTCGGCCAGACGCGAATGGGCGAACTGCGTATGGATATCGACAAGCGACGAGGCAAGGCCACGCAGCGCTTCGACACCCACGGGCTCGTCATTCACAAAAACGCGCGAACGCCCCTGTGGAGTTATCACTCGCCTGATTATATACGAATCCGACCCATCTGTAAACTCCCCCTCCACCACGCAGTTGGCCGATTTGTCGCCGAACTGCGAAACATCGGTCCGTGACCCGAGGAGGAGCGAAATGGCTCCCAGAAGAATGGATTTGCCGGCTCCGGTCTCCCCGCTTATGACCACAAGATTGTCCGGAAATTCCACATCCAGAGAATCGATCAGGGCATAGTTGCGTATGGAAAGGCTGCGGAGCATCTGCCTGTTGGAATTAATTTTCCTTTTCGGCCACCCTGTAGTAGATCTTGCTGTCTTCGAACTCCTTGGTAGCGGTAAGCACCGGCTTGGGGAGCTTTTCGTAATATTTGGATATTTCTATCTGCTCCACGTTCTCGAAGGTTTCTTCCAGAGTGTCGGCATAGGTGGAGAACTCCTCGAGCTTCTTGCTGAGCTCCTGCTTGATGTCGGCGGCGATCTGATTCGAGCGCTTGGCTATTATCATTACGGTTTCGTAGATGTTGCCGGTAGGTGCGGCAAGGTCACGGAGTTCACGGGTAACCGTGTTTGTCGGAACTTGGGATTTGTTGTCCATATTCTTAATGTTGATTTATTACTTTTCCTTTGCAAGGATCTTCTGCACTTTCTTGTAGTATGAGTCAAGGTCCTTGCGGTATTTTGAGTCGGGATATTCGCCCACCACGTTGAAATAATCGTCCACGAACGAAAGATACCTCTCACGCTGCTTGGATGGCACGCTGCCCAGCGCATATTTGTACGATGAGAGCGCTATGTAGTAGAGTATCTCCTCCCTGAAGCGGTTGTCGGCATTTTCCTTTATCACGTTCTTGAGCGCATAGTGGGCTGCCGGGTAATCCTCCATATGATAATAGAGATAGGCGCTGCGATAGGCCTTCTCCTCCAGACGGCCCTTGAGGTCGTTTACCATATCGTTGCATTTGGAGGCGTATTCCGTATCGGGAAACTCCTTGATGTAGCGGTCGATTGCGGCGAGGGCTATGTAGGTGGGCTTCTGGTCGAGCTCGTAACGGTATGTGCCGTGATAGAGGCAGTCGAGGTAATAGTATCTCGCCTCCGGGGCGAAGGGACTCAACGGATACACGTCGATGAACTTGTTGAATATGCCCTCGGCGGTTGTATAGTCCTTGAAGCGGTAGTTGCTCAATCCCCAGTAGAAATGCACAGTGTCGTCGGAAGGGAGACCGCCGGTGTAGATGGTGAGCGACTCGAACATCTCCGCGGCCTTGTTGTACTTGCCGGCGGCAAACAGCTCGAATGCGGCCGCATACTTGGCGGGGACGTCACCGCTCTCCAGCAGGGCGGTATATTGCGTCTTGCACGAAGAGAAGGCCACAAGAGCCAGGATGGAAAGCGCTATGATTCCCTTTTTCATAATTTGTGCTCTGTAAGGAACTTTTCGGCATCCAATGCGGCGCGGCATCCGCTGGCGGCGGCATTGACGGCCTGCCGGTACACGGGATCCTGAACGTCGCCTGCGGCGAAGACGCCCTCCACGCTTGTACGGCTGCTGCCGTGGAAAGTGACGATATATCCGTTTTCATCGACTTCCAACCACTTGCTGAACACATCCGAATTGGGATGGTGCCCTATGGCAAGGAAGAAGCCGTCGATCTTCTGCTCGAACTCGGAACCGTCGGCACGCACGAGGCGCACGCCCCTCACGCCACCGGAGAGGTCGCCCAACACCTCCTTGGTGTTGCACTCCCAGAGAATCTCGATGTTGGCGGCCGAAGCGACCTTTTCCTGCATTGCCTTCGAGGCCCTCAACACATTGCGGCGCACTATCATATAGACCTTGCGGCACAGAGACGACAGATATACTGCCTCCTCGCAGGCGGTATCGCCTCCACCGACGACAGCCACGTCCTTGCCACGGTAGAAAAAGCCGTCGCAGGTGGCGCAGGCGGAGACACCCATACCGCGCAGCCGCTTTTCCGACTCGAGACCGAGATACTTCGCCTCGGCGCCGGTAGCTATTATCACGGTATCGGCCTCCACGGTTTTTTCGCGGTCGATCTCAATTTTGAACGGACGCGAAGAGAAGTCGGCCGCCGTGGCGAACCCCGGCCTGATATCCGCTCCGAGCCTTTCGGCCTGGGCACGGAAGTCGGCCATCATCTGATTGCCGTCGACACCCTGCGGATAACCGGGGAAATTCTCCACCACGGTGGTGGTGGTGAGCTGCCCTCCGGGCTGGTTGCCTTCGTAAACCACGGGCGAAAGGGCGGCACGCGAAGCGTATATCGCGGCGGTATAACCCGCCGGACCGCTGCCTATGACAAGACACCTTACGTGCTCCATTTTCTGATTATCCGTCATTGCCGAATCGTTCAAACTGCAAATATACTTATTTTTTGTCAACCACGGCAAATTCGAGGCGTTGTTCCCAAGTCAGCGCAATTGCCATCAGAAGCCTCGAGACAAGCATCACCCACCACAGGCCTCCGGCGGCAGTCATAAGCAGCAGATCCTCCAGATTGCTGTGACTCACGCATATATGACTGTCCAGGAGCCGCACTTCCCTCAAACTTATGTTCCCGCCGCTTATCTCATCCATCATCGCCGCGGCACCATAGCTGAGCCCCACCACGTTGGCCACCAGCCACAGGAACGCCGTGCGTGCGGGAAGCCCCATCAGCCTCATCAGGGGGCCGAAGGAGGAGGCTATCACCGACATCACTCCGAAAGTGTTGAGCAACTTCTGGAATATGTTGAGCGAGTAGATTATAAGCGTCATAATCACGCATAACTTCAAGGTGGGCAGCAGCCATCCTGTGAAAGTATCCTTGAATGACATTGTCCAGCGTGCCGAGGCATAATCGTCGAAGCTCTCCGCAGCACCCGGCAGCACCAGATTGAGCAGCCACCCCAGCAACAGCGCCGAAAGTGTCCTGACCACCACCATCCTCACGGCGGAGGCGCCGGTTTTCCTGAGCACCGCCGTTTCGAGCACCATCGAGTGTGAACAGAGCACCATCGTCGCCACAATGGTGGTGGCCCTCCAGTCGAGACCGAGCGAAGTCATCACGGCGATGGCCGAATAGCAGTTTACAAAATACCCCGACAGATATGCCAGCGCAGCGCTTCCGGGCAGACCGAACCACTTGAACAGCGGCCCTATCGCATCGGATATGAAAGGAAGAACGTTGAAATACTTGAGGAGCATCATCGCGAACGACACCCCTACCGTAACCTCTATCATCCAGATGCAGGTACGGCCCGTGGAGGGCAGCACCGCGGCCACAGCCTCCTTTATGCGCGTCCAATTATTCATAGACGGCAAATATACTATTTCGAATTGCAAATGAAGCATAAAATACATACTTTCGCTTCCGATGAGCGCCACTTGCAGATATGCCTCGGTGATACTGCCCCTGAAGCTGGGCGGAATCCTCTCGTACCGCATCCCCGACGGGGTGCAGCTCGAAGAGGGCTCCTGGGTGCGTGTGCAGGTGGGCGCCCACACCTGCACCGGGGTCGTGGAGAGCATCTGCCCCGCGCCTCCCGGAATGGGGGCTGCAAAGATCAAGGATATTCTGGAAAAGGTTAGCCTCCCCTCTGTGGAGCCGCTCGAAATCAACTTCTGGAAGGCCTTGGCAGCCTATTATATGTGCAGCTTGGGAGAGGTGCTCAAGGCGGCCTGCCCGCTTGCGATGTTCAGGCAGATGGACGTGAAATCACGCCGCAGGAAAAGCCCGAAGCCCTGCCCCACCGCCCCCCTGCCCACCCTGTCGGATGCGCAGCAGGAGGCTTTGGAGGCCATCAGAGTCCACCACGCAGCATCGTCAAAGCCGGTATTGCTCCACGGAGTGACCGGCAGCGGCAAAACCGAAATCTATATGCACCTGGCAGCCGAAGCTATGAAGAACGGCCGCAGCGTGCTCTATCTGGTGCCCGAAATCGCAATGTCGAAACAGCTTCAGGAAAGGCTCTCGAAAGTGTTCGGCGACGATATGCTCACCTTCCACTCCGCCCTTACAGCCCCGAAAAGGAAGGCGGTCACGGAGCGGCTCACCTCCGAGGCCTGCCGCAGCGGAGAATCTCCGGTAATGGTACTGGGCACCAGGTCGGCCGTATTCCTGCCCGTTCCGCGAACCGGCCTCGTGATAATCGACGAGGAGCACGACTCCTCCCTCAAGCAGGAAGACCCGGCCCCGCGCTACAACGGCCGCGACGCAGCGCTGCTCAAGGCATCGTTATGCGGAGCGAAGGTGCTTCTTGGGAGCGCCACACCGTCGCTCGAGTCGCATTTCAACGTCGCCACGGGCAAGTACTTCAAGGTGTCTCTCGAGAGCAAGTATCACACCCTGGCCCGGGAACCGGAGGTCAGGATAATCGACACCGCAAAGGCCCGCAGGCTCCACGACATGAAAGGCTCTTTCGCCAGGGAGGCGCTCGCCGAAATCGGACGATGCGTCAAAGAGGGGTCGCAGGTGCTGGTATTCCGTTCGCGAAGAGCCTACTCCAGTTCGGTGCAGTGCTCCCAATGCGGATTCATCCCCCTGTGCCCCAAGTGCAACGTGCCGCTTACATACCACAAATACAACGATTCTCTGGAGTGCCACTATTGCGGGAGGCGGAGCCCGATGACGGCAGTCTGCCCCGTGTGCGGAGCCCCCGAAGGGCTTGTGCTGCACGGAGCGGGGACCGAGAAGCTCGAGGAGGAGCTCAGGGAATATTTCCCGCAGCAGACCATCGGCCGCTTCGATGCCGACACCGCCCGCCTCGCCGGGGGAGAGGCCATACTCAACGACTTTGCTGCGGGCAGAATCGACATTCTGGTGGGCACGCAGATGATAACCAAGGGGTTCGATTTCGACAACCTCTCGCTCGTAGTTGTTGTCGCCGCCGACTCCCTGATGGCAGTGCAGGATTTCAGAGCCGACGAAAGGGCCCTGCAGCTGCTGCGCCAGGTAAGGGGGCGCGCCGGGAGGCGTTGCGGCGGAGCCAGGATGCTGGTACAGACCTCGCAGGCCGACCACCCTGTCTTTGCGCGCCTTGTGGCAGATGGCCCCCATACGGGCAATGACACCGATATGGTGAAGGAGGCGCTCGCCGAGCGGCGCCTGTTCGGGTATCCTCCATATGTCAGGATGATTTCCATCACCGTCAGGGACAGTTCCGAGGGGCAACTGTGGCATATCTGCCGCGACCTGAAGCAGATTCTCTCCTCGAAGGGCATCGACTTCGCAGGTCCTGCCACCGGGCAGATCGAGTTTTCGGGCGGGATGCACATCCGCCAGTTCTGGCTCAAACTGCCGCGCAACGCGGCCCTGGCCGCTACAAAGGCCGATTTGCAGGCTGCGCTCGAAGACCTTCTGCTGCGCTACCGCCACAAGCCGCACATTACAGTCGACGTGGACCCGTCCTGAAAAAAAATTTGCTATTTGGCGATAAAGCCGTATATTTGCAGTCCCGTTGAGAAACGGGACTTCTTTGGTGCCATAGCTCAGTTGGTAGAGCAAAGGACTGAAAATCCTTGTGTCCCTGGTTCAATTCCCGGTGGCACCACAACAAACCCCGATGTACAACAGTACACCGGGGTTTGTTTCACAATACGCCATCCATACCAAGAGTAGGGAAAATTTCATAATTTTGCGTGATATATAACCAATGCCATGTATTACGTATTCATTGTAAACGGACGCGACGACAAGAAGTTCATAATGGACGACCTCACTCCGCAGTTGGAGCGGGTCAGCATCAAGTACGAAATATACAAAACCACCGGTGAGGGCGACGGCACCCGTTTCGTACGCCTCTACTGCGACTTCCACAGGGAAGACGAAGTGTGCTTCGTGGCCTGCGGAGGCACCGGCACCCTGAGCGAAGTGGTCAACGGAGTCATCGGAAGCGAAAACAAGAGGGTGGCCCTTATGGCATACGGGTCAGGCAACAATTTCACCCTCCATTTCCCGGGGCGCAATTTCCGCTCCCTTAAGGATATAATCAACGGCGAAGTCAAGGTGTCCGACGTAATCAAGTGCAACAACGACTACTCCATCAACGTGATAAATCTCGGCTTCGACTCGATGGCCGCCCATTATGGGGCGCAGTACATACTCCAGGGCAAGGACAAGCCGTACCTGAGGGGGACGGCAAGGTCGATAATCCTCAACCGCTTCAACAACTACCGCATCGTGGCAGACGGAGAGCGTCTGACCAGAGGTACCACGATGTTCTGCACCATCGCCAATGCATCCCACTACGGGCAGAACTACAAATGCGCCCCCAATGCACAGATCGACGACGGGCATATGGACATAGGGGTAACCCGGAGCACCACGCTTCTGACGTTCATAATAATGTACAAATATTTCAAAGACGGGCTTCACGTCACCAACCCTTTCTGCCGCCGCAGGATGAAGTTCAAGACCGCGCGACACGTGGACATATCCTCGCGCAACCTGATCTACCTCTGCGTCGACGGCGAAACGGTGGCTTCGAGGCACTTTGAGATTGATTTGATAGACAAGGCGGTGACACTGCAGTTACCCGCACTCAAAAAGGAGGAATAAGCGATGAGCAGCAGATCGATAGCAGGCGAACTCAGCCACAAGATAATCATAGCCATAGCCATACTGGTACTGGGAGGCATATTGGGGATAATAGTGTTCTCCGGCCGCGTGGTGACCGCTTCGGTCAAGAAGACGGCGCAGAACTCGCTCAATGCCTGCATAGGCGACATCGAGGGGATGCTCGGGGCGATCGAGACAATGAACTCATTCGCCTCCTGGCAGATAGGCGACAACATAGCCAATCCCGACTACATTCCGGTAATCTGCGACAAGATGATGCAGTACGGCGATATGGTAAGCGGCACCACGGTGGCGTTCATCCGTGGATTCTACCCGGCAAAGGGCGAATATTTTGCAGTGCGCTCGTTCCGCGACCTGGCAACCGGTGAAATCCGCTCCACGACCCTGAGCGACTATGCTCTTCAGGGCTGGTATACCGGAGCCATTGCCGCTGCAAAAGGGATATGGAGCGAGCCTTACGAGGCCACGGACGGATCGGGGCTTGTAACCACCTACTCCGCTCCGCTTGCAACTGACGAGGGAAAGACATACGCAGTGCTTTCGATAGACGTCTCGCTCGAAGGCATAACCAAAGTTATGTCGCGTGAGCATTTCTACGAAAACTCCTATTCGGTCATCCTCAGCTCGGAAGGCACCATACTCAGTCACCCCGACAAAAGCCTGCTGCTTGGCAACATAGCCTCTTTGGCCGATATGCGCAAGGATGCCAGGCTCGCCGCACTCTCCCAAAAGATGATGGCCGGCGAGACCGGTGTGGGCGAAGTGCGTTCCGAGAAGGCTGCGGCCATATTCGGGCCGGTGAGCAACGGATGGTCGGCAGCCATAATCTGCCCCGCGGAGGTGATTTTCGGAGCCACGGTGAGATTCCAGATATTCATCCTGCTCATAGCTCTGATGGACCTGACGCTGCTCTACTTCGTAACCCGCGCCATCATCGGCCGTACCCTGCTCCCCATTACCGAAGTGACCTATCTTGCCAAGAACATAGCCAAGGGCAATTTCAAGGCCGAGATACCGAAGTTCAAGGGCAACAACGAGATGTTCCATCTCCACGAGGCCCTGCGCAATATGCTCAAGTCGATAAACGACTACATAGCCCAGCTGCGTTCGACAACCGCCTCCAAGGAGAGGTTCGAGAGTGAGCTCGCGATTGCCAGCGACATTCAGCAGCAGATGCTCCGCACCGACTTCATCAACGACGAGGACGTCGACCTTTACGCCACGCTGCGGCCTGCCAAGGAGGTGGGAGGCGATATGTACGACTTCCTCCGTGCCGGACGCACCATCTATTTCGCGGTCGGCGACGTGTCGGGCAAGGGTGTTCCCGCAGCGCTGTATATGGCCATTTCAAGGTCCCTGTTCCATTACGTGTCGGAGATGTCGCTGAGCACAAGCAACATCGTTTCGTGCATCAACTCCTCGTTCTGCTCGGGCAACAACAGCAATATGTTCATCACAATGTTTGTGGGGCGTCTCGATCTGGACACGCGCGAATTGGTGTTCTGCAACGCCGGGCACAACCCGATAATATTGATATCCCCCACCGGGGAGGCGAAGTACATCCACGCCAAGTCCAATCTGGCGGCGGGAGTGTACGACGAGTTCCCCTACGAAAAGGAGAGCATCTATGTCGAAAAGGGTTCCCGTCTGCTGATTTATACCGACGGGGTCACCGAAGCCGAAGACAGGGTGAAGAATCAGTATGGCGAGGACAGACTCATAGAGTTCGCCTCCAGTCTGAGCCCCGACACTCCTTCTCAGGAATTCATAGAGAAGCTCACCGAGTCGATGAAGTCGTTTACCAACGGCAACGACCAGAACGACGACATCACCATAATGTCGGTCAAGGTATAGCGAATCCCCGGGAGGATTGTTCTTCTCCCGGAGAATATATTTCCCCTTCGGGCGCGGCGCTTCGTCGAAAGTCGTTTCCTTCGTTATATTCACGAAGGGAGAGAGTCTCAATTCCTTGCCTGCGGAGGAAACATATTTGGCGCTTTTTTGTTTTTTGCAAAGAACAATGTATTTTTGTGCGTCAAAGAATTGAGTAAATGGAAAAGCTTTTCGAAAGACACGACAACTATCTGGCGGATGTCCCTATGGGCTATGTCCGTGAAATAGCAGACAGAATCGACTGGAATTCAAGGCTGATTGCCATCAAAGGCCCCAAAGGTGCTGGTAAGTCGACGATAATGCTTCAGCATATCAGGAACAATTTTACCGCTGACGACAGGCACGTTCTATACTGCTCTGCAGACACAAGCTATTTTGCGACACACACCCTGGTTGATACCGCCGATATGTTCGTAAAGATCGGTGGAACCCATCTTTTCATAGATGAGATTCACAAATACAAGGGATGGAGCAGCGAAATAAAGGAGATATATGATGCTCACAAGAGCCTGAGGATAGTCATCAGCGGCTCTTCACTGATAAGGCTCAACGACGGAGATACGGATTTGTCCAGAAGGATGGTCCCATACCTGATACCCGGACTGTCATTCAGGGAATATCTCCTGATGGAGAAAGGGATTGTCATCGACAGCATAAGCCTTGACAATCTGCTTGAATCCCCGAACAGATTCTGCACCGCCGTCAAGAAGAAATGCCATCCCCTGGAATTCTTCAGGGAGTATCTGAAAAATGGCTATTACCCGTTCTGTTTCGAGAGCAGGAGCACCTATCCCATACAGGTTGAAAATGTTATCGACTATCTCATAAACGTAGAACTGACGCAGCAGCGAGGGCTTGAAGTCGGGAACACAAGGAAGATGAAGGCTTTGCTGAAGGTCATATCGAATTCCGTTCCGTATGAGGTGGACGTGCAGAAACTTTCAAAATCCATCGGAATAGAAAGGGGAACGGTTCTGAGATATTTGAAGTATCTTGAGGAGTCGAAACTCATAATCAGGCTGTTTCAGAATCTGGACAGGGTCGGAGACCTTCAGAAGCCCGACAAAATACTCCTTGACAACGCAAATCTGATGCATGTCCTCGCAGATCCGTCACCAGTCATCGGGACCCTGCGCGAATGTTTTTTCTGCAATCAATTGATATCGGCAGGGCACAAAGTGGAATATGGCGGAGTAAAGACAGGAGATTTCAGAATAGATGGCTCTATGGTTATAGAGGTTGGCGGAGCTGACAAGGATTTCTCACAGCTAAGCGGCGAACAGGAAGCGTTCGTGGCTGCCGATGACATAGACAGCGCAATCGGCAAAAAGATTCCCCTCTGGGCTTTCGGTATGCTGTATTGATGCTTTGAAATGACTGCCGAAACAATGACATTCGTGTCAATTACGCAGCCCAAGCGTCCTTGTTGACCTGCTCCTTCGTCGATGCCTTGATCTCAAACGGAATGCGTCTTTCGCGTACAACGGTCTTCATGAACACAGTGATAGCTGCTGTGCTGGTGAAACCGAAATCATCGCAGATGTTATCGAAATTTTTCTTGATGGAAGAATAATTATGTAATTATATAATTAGATTTTATATTTGCATAAAAATTTTATCTATGATTGAACGCACGCTTAAGGAGCGCATCCTGTTTTTGTCGACCAAATATCCGTTTGTACTGATAACCGGCCCGCGTCAAAGCGGCAAGTCCACATTGTCCAAGCTGGCATTCCCGGAGTATAAGTACGTGTCGCTGGAAGACCCTGACAACAGGGCTTTCGCCACGGAGGACCCAAGGGCATTCATCTCCACATACCCTGGCAGGACAATAATCGACGAAGTCCAGAGGGTACCGCAACTGCTGTCGTATCTGCAGACCTACGCGGATCAATCCGGCAAGGAAGGCATGTATATATTGACAGGGTCGCAGAACTTCCAGCTGCTTGAGGCCGTATCCCAATCTCTGGCCGGAAGGGTGGGCATCGTCACTCTTCTTCCATTCTCATACGAGGAGATGAGAAACGGTGGCATAGATTGTGGAAACGCCGATATGCAAATGTTCAAAGGGTGCTATCCGCGTCTGTTTGACAAGGATATCCCGTCAGGGACATATTATGCCGATTACATAAACACATACGTAGAGCGCGATGTCCGCATCGTGAAGAACATCACGAATCTGGCCACTTTCACGAAATTCATCAAACTGTGTGCGGGGCGCATCGGCCAGATTCTCAATATGGCGTCGCTGGCCACAGAGTGCGGAGTTTCAATCCCCACCATCAATTCGTGGCTTTCCCTGCTGCAAACTAGTTACATAGTATTCCTTCTCCAACCCGACAGCAGGAACTTCTCCAAGCGTCTGGTAAAGACCCCGAAACTATATTTCCATGACACGGGGCTTGCATGCAGCCTGCTGGAGATAAGGCAGCCCGAACAGCTTTCGACGCATTACCTGAGAGGCGGCATTTTCGAGAATATGGTTATCGTGGAGATGCTGAAGCGTAGGTACAACCGGGGAGTGAAGCCGTCGGCCACTTTCTGGCGCGACTCCAACGGAAATGAAGTGGATCTGCTGATAAATGACGATGAAGGCACAAAGGCCGTAGAGATAAAATCGGGAGAGACGTATAATGCAGACTATTTCAAGGGGCTGCGCCATTGGGGAGGGCTGTCGGGAGAACCTGTCGAAAACATGACCGTAATCTATGGCGGAGAAACTCCAAAGACAACCTCATACGGAAATCTTATGCCGTGGAGAACCTTGTAAGGCAGAGTCCGGGGTCAATCCGGTTTTTGCCAACAACCTCAAAAATGAAGTCGTTTACCAACGGCAACGACCAGAACGACGACATCACCATAATGTCGGTCAAGGTATAGCGAATCCCCGGGAGGATTGTTCATCTCCCGGAGAATATCTTTCTCAAACTCGGCAAGTCATTCACATATATCGTGCACATTATCGACAAAATATTTTGCCTTATCGGAAAATATTTGCAACTTCGCGGCTTAAAAATAAATTGACCCCTAGATTCAAGCACGAAACGCAATGAACAAGACGTTAACCGATAAAAGTATGGCGAAATATATCTCTCCATTGACCAAAACGTTCAAGATTTCCGTAAAACAGAACATTTTGCAATCGTCACCATTCGCATGTTCCGCCACACCTGAAGATCTAACCACCGATTGTGTAACCGATGAAATTGAATAATAATTACAAATCCATAGCAATGTTTAAAAGAACCATTATTCCGGCCGTCGTCGCAGTTTTCGCGATGGTGGCCTGCTCAAAGGGCTTTCAAGAGTCCGAACCGGTGCGTGCGGGTTCCACTGAAGTTCACTCGCTTTCCGTAGGAATCGAGGCCGGGGCATACCTGCCGGCCGATGAAACCAGGGCCACGATGGAAGCCATCGTGCGTGCCCAATGGCAGAAGGACGACGAGATTTCCGTTGTCAACGCTACAACCGGCAAACTCCTCGGAGGATGCCTGAAAGCAACCGGATCCGGAGAAGTCGTAACTTTTACTGGAGATGTTACAGGAGAGATTGGCAGTGGTAACACACTCTACTACATCTATCCGAGAATCAAAGATAATGACACGGAAGAGGATTTCGCTGGATATGAGATCAGCCTCGACGGGCAGGAGTATTACAACAACAACTCCGGCAACGTTTGCTTCTACGGCTATGCTACATCCAAAGAATCGCTCGATGCCAACGAGAAACTCAAGTTCACCCTTGTAACGGCATACGTGCATCTCAATATGTCAAATATCCCCGCAAAGGGAGCCGACCTCACGAGCATTGATATCAGCAATATCAACGGTGGGTTCAAGTGGGTTTACGACAACGGGGCTGTTTCAGCAGAATACTGCTACGATGGTCAGGGCATCTCCGTGACCTGCTATAATACCAAAATCACCAATGCGGGCAATGCCGTTGTCCGTTTCGCAGTTCCGGCAAGTCCAGCCACCCAAGAGGCGAGGGTACTCACTGTCAACAAGGCCTACTCCAACTCCGACTATATAAAGAACGAAAGGGAGTCCGGCAAATACTATAACCAGATTTACTCCAGGTGGAACAACAACGTGACAGTTGAGGACAAGGGCGACAATACCGAAGTTACAATTGACAACGGCGATTCCAAAGAATCGGCAGAGGGCGTCCTGCCCGCCGAACAGGCATTCAATCCGGAAAAGCCCGCAAGCATCGAAGTGGGCGGCATCGGAAACATCACTTTTAATGCGGAAGCTTCTAAACAGATTCTGAACAATGCAAAGGAAGCCGGCTCCACAAACATCTTCTTCAAAGTGGAGAACGTCACCGAAACCAAGCCCGTAGAAAATGCCGACATCGTCTATGAAGTCACGATGAAGGCTCTCGACCAGAACGGCACCGAAGTCTTCTGCTACGAAAATGCTGCCGGCGAAGCCACGGTTGAAGTTCCCCTCGGAGATGACGTAGTGAGTGTGCAGAGCGTAAGTCTGGTTGATGAGTCCGGCAATGTCATCAGCGGCGGAGTCGTGGAAAATAGCGTCAAATTCGAAAACAGCATTCTGAGTTTCAGAGTCAACCATTTCTCGAAATATGCGATAAATTACACAAAGAAGGGCGAAGTTACCGTAGCCAAAATCGGAACAACAAAGTATCCCACTCTTTCCGAAGCTCTTTCTGCCGCAAAAGATGGTGAGGCTGTGTATATTATCCCTGCTCAGTTGGAAGAAACCGTTAAAGCTTCGAATGACAACAATATTCAGTTGATTCTTGACGGCAAAATTCTCACAGGTGATATCACATTCGGCGGAAAAGGTACTTTAATTGTGCGTGCCGAAGAATTGAATACCGATTACTATCATTGGATAAAATCTGACGAGGCCACCGCTCCCACTATTCCCGCTCAGGGAGTTGGTGGAATTATGGGTAAGATTTCCGCAACCGACGATGCAACTGTAATGCTGAGGGAGAACCTCTATTCCGGTCCGTTCGAAGGTAATGTTGAATTGAGAGGTGGCTACTATTATTACGAACTCGGTCTTGACAATATTAAGGCACAGACTCCTAACGGAATCGGTATTGTGGTTGATGAGATTAAGGATGTTCAGGGACATAATATGTATTATGTTCCCGAAGTTCCGGAGTCTTATTTGGTGCATATACCCGCTGAATTCCTGGCTGCTGGACTAGCTGGAGATTTGACTCCTGAACAGATACAGCAAGCCACATTGGGATATTGGCTAAATGAAGAGCAACTTTTGAATCCGATGTGGGTAAAGTTGACAGAAGATGGTTCCATCAGCCTTGATGATTGTCTAAAGGGCTTCCCCGATGATGTATTTGCCTTTTTTACTAATTTAAAGGATAATGACTCTGAAAATCCCAAGTATGCTTATCAGAATTGGGTATGCGATTTTGTGATTTCATATTCACAACCTATTGCAGAAGATTACAAATCAGGAATCTGGGGATATTATAGTGAAAGGGGCTTTGGTTGTTGGCTTCCAAAGAGTGCAACTAATAATCCTGTCGGATTAATGAGATCTACATTTGGCCCGTGGGAGTATTCAAGAATGTTAAGTACAGTCGGTATGTTCCTTTGTGGTCCAAAGAACCTCAACCCTGCTGACGCAGGCAAGGTCATTACCGTAGAACTCAATATTTATCCTGATTCTGAAACAGCTGAATGCATTACAACCAATAAAGTTGTTTATACGATACCTGCAATTTCAGAATAATGCAAACTATTTCCCGCTCGGGCCTGACCGCCCGACCGGGAAAATTTGAAAGTCAGATTGAAAAACAAAAACGCAATGAACAAGACGTTAACCGATAAAAGTATGGCGAAATATATCTCTCCATTGACCAAAACGTTCAAGATTTCCGTAAAACGGAACATTTTGGAATCGTCACCATTCGCATGTTCCGCCACACCTGAAGATCTAACCACCGATTGTGTAATCGATGAAATTGAATAATAATTACAAATCCATAGCAATGTTTAAAAGAACCATTATTCCGGCCGTCGTCGCAGTTTTCGCGATGGTGGCCTGCTCAAAGGGTTTTCAGGAGTCTGCGCCGGTGCGTGTGGATTCCACCGAAGGTCACTCGCTTTCCGTAGGAATCGAGGCCGGGGCATACCTGCCGGCCGATGAAACCAGAGCCACGATGGAAGCTGTCGTGCGTGTCAACTGGGAAAAGGGTGACCAGATTTCCGTCGTCAACGCCACAACCGGTAAACTCCTCGGAGGATATCTGGAGGCAGAAAAAGACGGAGATGTCGTAACGTTCACAGGAACTGTTTACGGAAACGTCGACGGCGGCAAACTCTACTACATCTATCCGAGAATCAAATCAAATACCGAAACCGAAGAAGAGGATTTCGGTGAACGTGAGATCAGCAGCCTCGCCGAGCAGCATTACTACGGCGATGAGACCGGGACCGGCCGCGTTTGCTTCCATGGTTATGCCGAAGAGACGTCATCTTCTTCCACAGATGGCTCTTACAGCCAAAAGAGCATCAAGTTCAATCTTGTAACGGCATACGTGCATCTCAATATGTCGAACCTCCCCGCTGAAGGATCCGACCTCACGAGCGTAAAGCTCAGCAATGTGAACAGCGGGTTCAAGTGGGTTCTCGATGGCGGAAAAGTAAAGGCAGCCCTGCCCGAAATCGAGAATTTGGGCATCTCCGTAACCTGCCACAATGCAACGATTTCCGAAACGGGCAATGCCGTTGTCCGTTTCGCAGTTCCGGCAAGCGATCAGCCCTCAGATGCGAGGGTGCTCACTGTCAATGATGCATACGTCAACTCCAACTATACAAAAGCCAAAAGGGAGCCCGCAAAATACTATAACCAGCTCTACTCATCCTGGAAGAATAACGTGACAGTTGAAGATAACGACACGTCTGTCGACGTCACAATCAACAACGGAGGTTCCACAAAATCGGCAGAGGGCGACCTGCCTACTGAGCAGGCCTTCCAATCAGGAAAGCCCACAAACATTGAAGTGGGTGGCATCGGAACAATCATTTTTAATGAAACAGCCTCTGCAAGGATTCTGGCAAATGCAACCGGCTCCACGAGTATCTTCTTCAAAGTCGAGGATGTGACAAAGGATACGGATGTTGAAAAGAAGAACATTGTCTATGAGGTCACGATGAAGACTGTTGACCAGGACGGCAAAGAAGTGTTCTCAGAAGCTAATGCGGCAGGTGAAGCCACCGTGGAAGTTCCTCTTGGAGATAATGTGGTAAGTGTGGCGAAAGTGACGCTTTTGGATGCAAGCGGAAACCCGATTGCCGGAGGTGTAGTTGAAAACAGCCTTCACTTTGATGAGGCATCGCGAATTCTTTCATTCCGGGTTGTTCACTTCTCGAAATATGCGATTGAGTACACGGAGAAGTTTATTGATCCTGTTGCTATGATTGGCGAAAGGAAATATGCGACTCTGAAATCGGCCGTCGACGCAGTCTTGAACAATCAGACCATCACTCTCATAAAGGATGTAGAGCTCGAAGAACCTATTGTGACCGACAAGACTTTCACCCTTACGCTCGAGAAAAATATCACTCCTGTATCAACTTGGGGAGGAGAGTATAATAATACTAGGGATGCTCTCATAATCGTAAAACGTGGGGGTGATATCACAATCAACGGTACGGGCCAAATTTTAAGTACACACAAATATGTATATGCCGCTGTAAAGTTGACTCAAACTGGTGAACCTGAAACTGGTGCTGCAGCAAAACTCACCGTTGGAGGTACTGTTACCCTTGAAGGATATTATTATGGTATCGTAGGCAATGGCAGTCGTCATAATACTGAAATCACGGTCAATGGCGGTACATTCAAGGCATATAATACAAAAGAGGGTCTTGGAATCTTCCATCCTCAGGATGGCAAACTGACCATCAATGGCGGTACATTCGAAGCTTATGAATCCGGTATCGAGGTTCGCGGCGGTACTGTCGAAATCAACGGCGGTACTCTGAAAAGCACCGCTTCACCACTTGATGTTGATCCTAACGGCAGCGGTTCCACCACTAAGGGTGCTGCTCTCGCAATTGCTCAGCACACCACGAAGAAGGAGATCAATGTAACTGTCAACGGAGGTACCTTTAATGGTTATAAAGCAATTTCTGTTACAAATCCTCAAAACAATGAAACTGACAATGTGAATGTTACCTATAAGGCAGGTACGCTCAACGGTGGCATCACCCTCGGTCACGGTACATTCAATCTGGCCGGCAACCTTGCAGTTAAAGAGCCGGTTAAGGTTATCGGTAAGACGACTCTCAACCTTGGCACTTTTACACTTTCTGCAGCGAAAGGTTTCACCCGTATAAGTACAGGTGTCATCATCATAAACCGTAAGGGTGATCTTACTGTAGAAGGTACTACAGGATCCATTGAGTCCGCCGGTAATGTTTATACAGCTATAACTCTGACAGAAAAAACTGTTGACGAAAGTGATACTACTGTTCCTGCGAAACTCACTGTTGACGGCGGTAACCTTATCGGTTGGTATTATGCCATTGCCGGCAACGGTAATACCAATCGTAAAAATACTTCTATTGTCATCAATGGCGGTACCGTTACGGCAGGTGAAGAGGGCGGTGCAGCTATCTTCCACCCTCAGAATGGTACTCTTACCATCAACGGCGGTACCATTGAAAGTGCAACGGGTATATATGTCAAGTCCGGTAGCGTTACAACAGAGGTAACCGGTGGTACAATCAAGGGTACTGGTGAGAAGGAAGATTATGAGACCACCACAAGTGGCATGCAGTCAACAGGTGACGCCATTGTATTCGACAATTGCGATTATCCCGGCGGAGCTCCCAATGCTGCCATCAAGGGCGGCTACTTCTATAGCGCCAATGCGTC
This sequence comes from Bacteroidales bacterium, assembly GCA_045641345.1. Taxonomy (GTDB): domain Bacteria; phylum Bacteroidota; class Bacteroidia; order Bacteroidales; family UBA932; genus Cacconaster. Next base: position 3,436 of record JAZUGR010000032.1, on the reverse strand, counting down.
AGCTATCGGAAGCTATGCCAAGACCGGTAAAGAACCTATCACCGGCTTCATCTCCGGCGGACTTTTCAGCACCAAGCCCGCAGCCGACCTCATCGTAGAAGGCAAAGTAGCTGTTGAAAATCAGGATGAATCTACTAAGGGCACATACCCTTGGACTGTTGGAGAACGACCGAACATTGCCAAGATTGGAACTACTGAGTACGCCACTCTTGCAGAAGCCGTAGCAGCCGTTCCTACAGATGCCGCTGAAGCAACGACTATCACAATTATTAACAATGCAAATGAGATTTTCGACACTCAAGGTGCGAAACTTAATAAAGGTCAGAAAGCAGTTCTTGACCTTAATGGGTACAAGTTGGTCGGAACATCTACGAAAGCAGGATATACTCAGTATATATATGTTGAGAACGGTGGTGAACTGACAGTCAAGGATAGCCGTACCGGAGGTGCCATTGAATATCATGACAGTTATATCGAGAATTTGACTTCCGGCAGCAGCACCGGCGGATCTGCAATCACCTGCCACGGTTGTATGACCCTTGAAAGCGGAACAATCGAGAACAAGACTCCGGATACAAAGACAAACGACCTTGAGGGTGCCATTGATATGTACACCAATGCCTGGGGCCAAGCCTACAGTCCTGCCGACATTGTTCTCAATATCAATGGTGGCGTTGTTAAGACGAAGAGCAGCTGCACAATCCGAATGACTTCATTCAGTGCAGGCTCCTATACTACCTCTGTAACTGCCAATATGAATGGAGGCGAGGTTTATGGTCGAAATGGCTTCTTTATCCAGGGTGTTTCCGAGGGCAATCTCAACACCAACACTCTCAACCTCAATGGTGGCAAAGTATATGGTATTGAGGCTGTTCGTGTTATGGCATCCCAGAATCATGCTAATGCATCAGAAACCAAGCCTGTTACAATCAAGATTGGAAAAGGTATTGATATGCAGAGCAATTATCCTACTCAGTCGACAAAGACCGATTGGTCAGAGGGTATTTGCATCCAGAACAATTCAGGAACGTCCGAGAAGTTGCTGAGCTATGTCAATATTATCGTAGAGGGGGGGGTAGCAAAGATAGGTGATACCTATTATGAAACCCTTGAGGCAGCAATCAATGCGGCAACTGAAACGGATGTTATTGAACTTTTTGAGGGTGAATATACTACATACAACACCAATTTTGCGAAAAACAAGACCCTCATATTTGAAGGTATTGAAGGAAAGACCATCTGGAGATATGGCTCTAGTTCTACAGGTGTAGGTGAAGCGGGAGCTGATGGTAGTCTCCATAGTTCTAATGTAACATTCAAAAATATTACTCTAGCGGATAATGGTACCGCAAATGATTATTATAGAGGATTTACATATCCTACTGCCCTCACTTTCGAGAATTGTACTTTTAAAAATATGATTGGATACCTTGGGACAGGAGAAGTTCACTTTAACAATTGTGTCTTTGATGTTGCATCTGTTTGCGAGTATGCTGTCAAAACTTATTCCGGTGCGAAGTTCTATTTTGACGGATGTACTTTCAAAGGAAACAATAAGGCCAACATACAGCTTTATAGAGAAAATACAACAAATGAGTATTATGTCCAGGTTAAGGATTGTAAATTCTATAGGGGAACTGATAAATCAAGAACAGCGGTATATTTCTATGATCCTGGTACTGCAGGTGGCGCTTACTGGGAAATACACCTTGATGGCAATAATGAAAACCTTGGTGAGATTGCAGTCAATGAAACTTCTGGCTCCTGGCTATGGGGGTCTATGAAACAGTGCACTACTGGATCAAAAACAAAAATTTACGTAGGTGACACCCTTGTTTGGGATAATGGCGCAAAACAAAACTAATACTTTTCCCCTCTCGGACCCAATCGCCCGGTAGGGAAATCGTGAAATACTCATCCAGCCGCCGCAACGGACCTCCGTCGCGGCGGTTGCTTTTCAACTTTGCGCAAAACGCGAGTCACTCGCGTCCGCGCAACATTCTTCATCCGAGGCTTGAACGAAAACATAAAATGTATTTGCAATTACTAAAAAATCACTATCTTTGCAACACGTATTAACATCAACAGTGAGAGATAAGCGCCTCACACACGTTGAGAAACCCTAAACAGCGTACATTATTCCAAACAAATAAAGTACGCTGTTTTTTTAGTCCTACCGGATGTGATGCTTGCCCAAGGAAAGCCACTCCGACGCTCCAGCACTTTAAAAAACTGAAAATATGTTAATACGTACCATTCTCAGCGTGTGCGAGCGCCTTTTTGAAGAGCTTGTCAAAGAGTTGCTCAAGGACCGATTCACCGTTGTTTCCGGCTCATTCCGCGAAATCGACGGCAGAAAGGTTCGCGTAAGGAAAGCGCATCTCCGCAAGCGGAAACGCTGACGGCAGACTGCTTTCTGATCAGTCCTCGGGCTGATGCCATTACTCAACATCCGTGTCAGTCAATGGGAGAGTTCTCGCGTTTAGGGGACTCTCCCTGCGATTTCCAGCCTCCGCCCCTATTCCGGAGCGGCGGTTCCCTTTCCCCACCTTGCGCAATACGCGAGTCACTCGTAAGCATGTAAGCCTCCGACGAAGTACGTCTTGACAAAGTGATATGCAACCGGCATCGCAGTGATGCCGGTTGCATTCTTACTTGTACAAGTGTAGTGTCAGTTTGATTTACTTTGCGCCTATCAGACTACAGCGCCTCGATCTCTTTGGCCGTGAGGCCGGTGCAATCCACAATGGTCTTTACATCAAGCCCCTTCGCCTTCATCTTTTTTGCTACTTCGCGCTGCTTTTCGGCTGCGCCCTCGGTCCGACCTTCCGCGAGACCTTCGGCTCGTCCTTCGGCTCGACCTTCGACGCGACCTTCAGCACGTCCTTCAGCCCGGCCCTCTTCAATGCCCTCTTCTTTCCAGTCCTCGAGATTGGCTTCGTACTCGGCCTCCCCGAGGATGGATTTCATATAGTTCTCTTTGGTTTCAGGTTTCATCTTGTCGGTGTCCGCGGCTTTAAACAAGCGTTCAAGGAGCTCATCGTGGAGATTGCCGGGCATTTCCTTACAGTCAGCCATCTCCATAAGGACGTATGACAATTTCTCCAGAAACGGTGTATGTTCGTTGATTTCCTGCAGACTACCGGCAAATTTAGGCAACTCCAGAAAGATTTGCAACACCTTGTCGTTTCTCTGCGTGGTCTGCGGCTCGTCGATGTCGCACATCGCCAGCCTGATCGGAGTTCGTTTGACGCTCTTGTAGAGTGGGTCCCCCACGAAGGCGAGGAAGATGGTACGGCCGATGGAATAGCCCTTGGTCCTTGAATTGACATAGTGGTCGAGGATTGCGGCGGCGGTATAGACGGTGGAGCGGTCGATAAAGGATTTCTTGGTGTAGTTCTGCATCTCGATGACCATCCGGCTTCCGTCCTTGAGG
>JAZUGR010000031.1:0-128187 GCA_045641345.1 Bacteroidales bacterium | reverse complement strand
CCGCCATTTTTCGAAGCGCTCAAATCGTCGACAACAAAGCTGGTTGAACATATAAGGGCTGGCGTCGCGGTGGAAGCTATCGTATGTCCATTGAAATCAAGTGTAACTACTGCATCCGAATTATTGATGGTCAAGCTGTGTGATTCTGAAACATCCTCCAGCATCGCAACCGTTACATTTTCCGTCGCCTCATTGGCAGTAGCGACCGCCTTGGCGAGCGTCATATATTTGTCGCTGCCGATCTGTGCCACATACTTGGGGTCGAACGTCTTGCCGGCAACCTTGACGTAGGAGTTCTCGGCAACCGCCTTGCTTGTGGCTGTCCAACTGTATTTGGCACCATCCGCTGCGGTTGCAGTGAACACGTGCGTGGTTTCCTCGGACTGGAAGGTTGCGACACAGCCACCGAACTTGGAGCCCTCTGCCACGGAGAGTACGCCGGTGTTGGTTATAACGTCTGTTTCCGCAGGCATAACCGATACCAGGGATCCGTCCTCGGAATCGAGGCTGTACTCTATCTTGCCGTGAAGACCCGACACCGAGAGCGAGGCCATCTCCGTGCCCGCTTCCGCGTCGGTCAGAACGGCTTCGTTGACCGAGATTATCGATACTTCGTTGCCAAATGCCATTACACATTCTCCGGATTCAACCGCTCCCTGCGCCGCCATTATTACCGGCAGTTCGCTGTCGATCCCAGCTTTCTGCCCGGTAATGTCGATGGCAAGCTTGCCCTCCTTGATGGAGTCCATATTGTAGCCCGGGGCGAAGAAAAGGGTGACTATCGTGCCGTCTTCGGCCGAGGGTGCGTTCTCGCTCGTGCGGGTGAAGATGGCGTTGCCGTCTTCATCCACGCTGGTGCACTTGTATGCATATTTCACGTCGCCCGTGAATCCGAAAAGTTCGTCGTCCACTTCGAAGGCGGGGGTGACCGTTTGTAATTGCGTATCCTCTACGAGGCTCAGTTTGCCGTCGGCGGCAGGCACTGCAACCGTGGCCTTGATTACGTCGAGCGGCGTGCCTCCGTTGCCGGGGGTTACAACGCCGAGATTCTCCTTCTTGCAGGATGCGGCTCCAAACAATATGGAAACCGCGGCAATTGCCAATATCAATCTTTTCATAGATTCGCCCTCCTACCAGTTTTCTACCGTGAAGTCCTGGTTGGTCACCGTGTATTGCGGTGAGGCAGCCTGACATATCTCCGCTGAATCGATTTCAACAAGCTCCAGCAGCGGCGCACGGTAGCCTGTCTCTTTGTTTGCTTTCATTTTTTATCGCGATTATTGGTTTGTGTTTCAATGGAAAAACCTTCAAATGTACAAATTTTCCCCAAAAAACAAATCATTTTGAAAGTTTGATCCAGATACGGAGGCCGTTGATTGCATTGAGCAGGTAGAAGGCGTATTTGATTACGTATATGGATGCAAAGCCGTGGCCCGACGCTTCGGGATCGGACAGGGCCGCGCCCCACATCACGATCGACGACACGTTGACCCCAATCCACAGCACCCACTGTTCGGCATAGGCAGTGGACATCAGGAACTGCCCGATTATGTTGCAAAGCACAGCCACCGCATCGGCCAGCACGGCCCATTTTATCACCGTCGCGGCAGGGGAATCGCTCAGGCCGGAAAGAACCATATAGACCACCGCCGTGCCGGCAACGAGCACTCCTGCAGCAAGCAGCCTCTGGCGTGGCGAGAGGCGGCGTGCACGAAGTTCGCTGCTGCGCGAGGCGCCGCGCCTTTTCCACTGCACCAATCCCACCACCTGCATCGGCACGAAATAGAGCAGGTGCAGAGCGGCATTGCCGTAATTCTCCCCGAACCAGCACATCACACCATAGAGGGTAACGTCGATAAAGCCGAAGATAAACGTGACCATACGGCCGTTGGCCGCAGACACGGTGCTCAGAATCCCCATTATGGAGCCGAAGGCCGAAAGAGCCAGCCTCCAGTCGAAGGAGGCCTCACCCTCCAGAATCTTGACGATTGTGGCCGTTATCACCGCAGCGGCCGTACCGACAAGGATGAAACCGTTGAAAATCCGGTTGAATGTCTTTTCGTTCATATCTATTTCAGCAACAGTTGCGGCTGCAGTTGCGGCAGTGGGAGAATTCGCCTCGGAGGCGCTTTTCCACCAGAGACCGCATCCTTTCGCGAAGGTCGGAGTTTGAAATGCCACGGAGCACTTCGTCGGCAAAGGCCATCTGCTGCATAACCCTCGCCTCCTCGATGCGTATTCCGCGGCTGCGCAGGTAGAACAGCTGGTCCTCGTCGAGGCGGCCGACGGTCGAGCCGTGGCTGCATTTGACGTCATCGGCATAAATCTCAAGCTGCGGCTTGGAGAACGACCTGGCCGTTTCGGAGAGAATCAGATTGTGGTTGGCCTGGAAGGCTTCGGTTTTCTGCGCGTCCTGCGCCACCGTGATGCGGCCGTAGAACTTGCCAACCCCCTCATCCTGCAGTATGCCCTTGAACAGCTGTCGCGAAGTGCACCCGCCAACGTGGTGGAAGAGCTCCACCGAATTGCTCATAAGCTGCCTGGAATCGGTGAGATATAGCCCTCCGAGCGAACACTCGGCACCCTCTCCGTTAAGGTCGACGGTTATTCTGTTTTCGATGACTCCGCCGTGGAGCTGGACGAATATCATATTCAGCACAGCCCCTTCGGCAAGGGAAATCCTGTACGAGGAGCGATGCTCGGCCTTGTTGTGCTCGTTCTGCATCACGAAGAAATCCACCACGGCACCCTTGTCGAGGCTTATCACGACGTCTTCCGAAGTTTTGAATTCGTCCATCGTGAAGGTATGGGAGCACTGGAGCACCCGGCCCGAAGAGCCTTCGCCGAAGCGGAAAATCTCCTTCATCGACACGGCATCGAGCATATCGGCGTTGCGGATGCAGATAAGCTGAAGCATCTGTTCCATTGTCTTGCCGCGGCCCACCTCGAGCGTAAAGGGAGTGCCGCCGCCCTGGGTGCGGCCGTTTACGATATAGCGCTGGATGGTCTCCTTGAGCGGCACCTTGCAGCGGAATTCGCTCTCTGTCACGGCCGGAGCGTATATGAAATTTGCATCCATCCCTATTCGGCCTGTTGAGAGTTGATAATCCAGTCGTAGCCTTTCTTCTCGATTTCGAGAGCCAGTTCGCGGCCGGCGGTCATTATTATCCTGCCCTTGTAGAGCACGTGTATGAAGTCGGGTACAATATAGTCGAGAAGCCTCTGGTAGTGGGTTATCACTATGGTGGCGTTGTCCGCCCGGCGCATCTTGTTGACACCGGTGGCCACGATGCGGAGAGCATCGACGTCGAGCCCCGAATCGGTTTCGTCGAGGATTGCCAGGTCGGGGTTGAGCATTGCCATCTGGAATATCTCGTTGCGCTTCTTCTCACCTCCGGAGAAACCCACGTTCACCTCGCGGCCCGAGAAGCCGGTATCCATTTCCACATAGGCCATCTTTTCCCTCATCAGCTTGAGGAACCCGGCCGCCGAAAGGTCGGGAAGCCCCTTCTGCCGCCTCTGCTCGGCCACTGCCGCCTTTATGAAGTTGACGTTCGACACTCCCGGAATCTCGATGGGATACTGGAATCCCAGGAATATCCCCGCCCACGACCTCTCTTCGGGAGAGAGATTGCGGATGTCGCGCCCCTTGAAAATCATTTCGCCGGAGGTGACGGTGTAGGTGTCCCGCCCGGCAAGCACCGCCGAGAGGGTGCTCTTGCCGGCTCCGTTGGGGCCCATTATGGCATGCACCTCGCCGGGATGTACCTCGAGATTGATTCCGCGGAGAATTTCCTTGTCTGCGACCGATGCGTGAAGATCTTTGATGTATAACATATCTATTGATTTTTCATTTTATGACGCCACGAAGCAAGCCCGATGGCCGAGATCGTGGTATATCCGAAGCATACCAGCGGCATGAACACAAGTCCCGAAAGCAGATAGAGAACTATCTGGATGATATCGGCTATCATCCATAATACCCAGCACTCCAATTTTTTATGGGCTGAAAGATAAGCCGCCGCGAGGAAAAGGACCGTCACGCAGGCATCCACGTACGGATACCTGGCGGGCGGAAAATATCCGGGCCACCTGTCGACGGCACTCTGCATCGCCCAGCCCAGAACCGCAGCCGCCGAAAGGACGCCCACCGGTATGAACATACGCTGGAACAAGGTCAGACGCGATATTTTGAGCTGCTTGTTGCGGTTTGCCCTTTCTTCCGTGGGATGGGTCCATTTATAGTGCCCCACAGCGGCTATCGAAAATGAGATAGGCTGCAGGAAGGCACTGAAATATAGCCTGCTGTGCAGGAAAAGCACAAACAGGAAGATGTTGTAGAAATATCCTACCCAAAAGTTGGCGACCTTTTCCCTGGCGGCCAGAATCACACAGGTGAATCCGAATGCCACGGAAAGCATCTCCACAAGGGTTACGGGATGCCCCGCCACGCTGAACAATATTTCGGTTGCCCAATCCATACGCTAACCCACGCTCCCCTCCAATGACACCTGCAGGAGCTTCTGCGCCTCCACTGCGAATTCCATAGGCAGTTTGCCAAGCACCTCCTTGGCGTAACCGTTGATTATCAGCCCTACTGCATCCTCCTCCTTCATACCCCTCTGGCGGCAGTAGAAAAGCTGGTCTTCGTTTATCTTTGAGGTGGTGGCTTCGTGTTCGAGCACGGCGGTGGGGTTGTCGCTCTCTATCACGGGGAAGGTGTGCGCCCCGCATTTGTCGCCAAGCAGCAGGGAGTCGCACTGTGAATAGTTGCGCGCATTCTCCGCTCCGGGAGCGACTTTCACCAGCCCGCGGTAGCTGTTCTGGCTGTGCCCCGCCGAGATACCCTTGCTGATTATGCGGCTGCGGGTGTTGCGCCCCAGATGGATCATCTTGGTACCGGTGTCGGCCTGCTGCCAGTTGTTCGTAACAGCCACCGAATAGAACTCCGACACGCTGCCGTCGCCCTTGAGTATGGTGCTGGGATACTTCCAGGTGATGGCGCTTCCCGTTTCGACCTGGGTCCAGAAAAGTTTGCTGCCCTCTCCCTTGCAGATACCCCTCTTCGTCACGAAGTTGTAGATTCCTCCGCGCCCCTGTGCGTCACCGGGATACCAGTTCTGCACGGTGGAGTATTTCACTTCGGCGTCCTTCTCCACCACAATTTCCACCACTGCGGCGTGGAGCTGGGCCTCGTCGCGCATAGGAGCGGTGCATCCTTCGAGATAGCTAAGGTAAGCCCCTTCGTCGGCCACCAGAAGCGTGCGCTCGAACTGCCCGGTACCCTTGGCATTGATGCGGAAATAGCTCGATAGCTCCATAGGACAGCGGACACCCTTGGGGATATAGCAGAACGACCCGTCGCTGAACACCGCCGAGTTGAGGGCGGCGTAGAAATTGTCGCCCGAAGGGACCACGGTGGCCAGATACTTCCTCACCAGATCGGGGTAGTCGCGCACCGCCTCCGAAAAGGAGCAGAATATGATGCCCTTTTCGGCGAGGGATTCGCGGAAGGTGGTCTTTACCGATACGGAGTCGAACACCGCATCCACGGCCATTCCGCTGAGCACGCCGCGCTCCTGAAGGGGGATGCCAAGCTTGTCGAAGGTCTTTTCAAGCTCCGGGTCCACGGTTCCCGGCTTGTCGCCGCGCTTCTTTGGAGCGGCATAGTATATTATGTTCTGGAAGTCGATTTCGGGGATGTCGAGGTGCGCCCACTTCGGGAGAGTCATTTTCCGCCACTTGCGGAAAGCGTCCAGCCTGAAGTCGAGCAGCCACTGCGGCTCCTGCTTCTTGGCCGAGATGAGCCTGACTGTCTCTTCGTTGAGCCCCTTGGGCACAAACTCCTGTTCGACACTCGTTTCGAAGCCGTGCTGATACTCGTTGGAGATGGTCTCGCTCAGTATTTGCTGGGATTTTGACATAAGGTTGCAAAGATACTAAGAAATTCGGTATCTTGGTCAAGACGACTTTCGCTCGAAAGTCGGGTTGCGAAGGAAAGCCGGGACGGCAGTTGAAATCGCTTGTCAAGTGTTAATCTGCCTCCGTCCTGAAGGCTGCCATAAGTTTTGCGGCGAGGGCCGGGCCGACCACTGCGGCGACATCTTCCTGAGACGCCTTTTTGAGACGGGCAAGGCTGCGGAAATGGCGCAGAAGTTTGCTTTCGGTGGAAGGCCCCACACCCGGTATGGAGCGCAGCTCCGACTGCACCTCGCTCTTGAGGCGCCGTGCCCTGTGATGGGTGATGCCGAAGCGGTGCGCCTCATCCCTGATATGCATTATTATGCGCAGCGAGGCGGAGTTCTTGTCGAAGAAAAGGGGGTTCGGGTCACCGGGGAGCAGCACCTCTTCGAGCCGCTCCGCTATGCCGATAAGGAATATCTCTTTCTCCAGGCCAAGCTCCCGCAGAGCCTCGAGGGCGAAACGCATCTGGCCGCGACCTCCATCGACCACCACCAGCTGTGGCAAAGGCTCTCCTTCGGCGAGAAGGCGGGAGTAACGCCTCGATACCACCTCCTTCATAGTGGCGTAGTCGTTGGCCCCCACCACCGTCTTTATGTTGAAAATGCGGTAATCCTTCCTGCTCGGAATGCCGTCCTTGAACACCACGCAGGCCCCGACGGGGTCGGTACCCTGAATGTTGGAATTGTCGAAACACTCTATGTGCGAGGGAAGGCAGCCCATCCCAAGGTCCTTCTGCAACTGCACGAGAGCCTTCTGCGAAGAAGCCACGCGACGCGGCAGCGGCTTGTCTTTGAGGAGCTTGTATGTTTCAGTGTCGAGTATGCCGTGCCCCGTGGTCTGCTGCCTCCTGTGATGGGCCTCAAGCAGTTCGAGCCGCTCCTTCCACAATGCCGCCTCCTCGAAGCGCAGGCTTCCGGCAGCCTCACCCATCTTCGACCGGCACGACTCTATGAGACTCCTCACCCGCCCGCTCAGAAGCTTGTGCACCGACTCTATCGCCTCGTCGTACGACTCCACGCTCTGAAGGCCGGCACAAGGGGCGGCGCATTTGCCAAGATGATAGTTCAGGCACGGCCTTATCCTGCCGGAAGCGATGTTTTCAGGGGTAAGGCTGTGGCGGCATATCCTTACCCTGAAAAGGGTGCCTATCAGGTCAAGCAGCCGCCGGGCATGCTGCACCGAGGCGTACGGGCCGTAATAGCGCGAGCCGTTGCGGATATAGCGGCGGGTGAGGAAAACCCTGGGGAAAGGCTCGGCGGCAACGCATATCCAGGGATATGTCTTGTCGTCCTTGAGCATTATGTTGTAGTGGGGCTGCAGGGTCTTGATGAGATTGTTCTCCAGAAGGAGCGCATCCTCCTCGGTCTCCACAACCGTATAATCCAGGTCTGCTATATGCTCCACCAGGGCACGGGTCTTGAGATCGAGCTGATCCTTCGGCCTGAAGTACTGGTTTACGCGGCGGCGGAGGTTCTTGGCCTTGCCCACGTAGATTATCGTCCCTCCGGCATCGAAGTAACGGTAAACTCCGGGGTCGGATGGCAAAGAAGCTATTTTGTCTTCGAGATTCACAAAAAAAGGCTATATTTGTACGATTACCGGAGGTATTATGCAGCAAAAACAAACAAATGTAATCAATAAATCGGAGATTCAGCAGGCCTTGCATCTCAAGGGGTGCTTCGGCAAGATGGTTGCGTCCATCGTGATGAAGGCCCTCCATCTCGACAAGGTGAATTACATCCACAACAAATACCGCAGATACAAGGGGCCCGATTTCGCCGAGAAGGTGCTCAAGGAAGTGGGTGTCAAGTACGACATCGACCTGAGCCAGCTCGACTACATACCGCAGGAAGGGGCGTTCATAACGATATCCAACCACAACTACGGCAGTATCGACGGCATGATGCTGGCCTCCGTGATCGGGCATATCCGCCCCGATTTCAAGATTCTGACAAACTTCATCCTCGCCCGGATTCCGGCTCTGCAGGATACGTTCTTCCCCGTAAACCCGTTCACCGACGGCGACGTGGCAGCCAACCGCAAGAGCTTTGCCGGATTGAAGATGGCTGTCTCGCACGTTGCCTCGGGAGGGTGCCTGGGCCTGTTCCCGGCCGGTGAGGTGGCTACGACCAAGGGCCCCGCATACAAGCGCTTCAAGCGCTTCGAGCGCAAGGACACCGTTCAGGACATTCCCTGGCCCTCCAATATGATAAAGCTGATACGGAATGCGGGAGTGACTGTCGTCCCCGTCTATTTCGACGGCACCAACTCCAGGATGTTCCATATCCTGGGCAAGATCCACCCCAGGTTGAGGACAATCAAGCTGGTGGGCGAAATGTTCAACAAGAAAGGCCGCACCGTGCCGATGCGTATCGGCAAACCCATCTCCCCATCGGAGATAGCGGAATATTCGTCGCTTGAGGATCTGGGAGGATACTTGCGCAGCCGCGTCTATGGAATGCAGCAGGAGTTCGTGCGCCAGTACAGGAGAATCCCGACGAAGGATGAAATCAGGCTCGTGGAGCAGATAGCGCTCCCCCGCGACAAAAAAGCGATAATAAAGGAGCTCGACAGAATGAAGTCGAAGATGCTCTTCAGCGTGCTCACCTACCAATGCTATCTGGCCGACTATGAAGACATCCCCAACATAATACTCGAGCTCGGCCGCCTGCGTGAGGATGCCTTCCGCTCGGTCGGGGAGGGGACCAACCTGGCCCGCGACATCGACGACTACGACAAATATTACAAGCACCTCATTCTCTGGGACACCAAGCAGAAGAAGATAGCCGGGGCCTACCGCATCGGGGTCGGAAGCGAAATAATGAAAAACCACGGCGGCGTCAAGGGCTTCTACACTGCATCCCTGTTCGACTACAAGGTGGGCGCCGAAGATCTGCTCCCGTACTGCATCGAACTCGGAAGGTCGTTCGTCAACAGGGAGTACCAGAAGGAATCCATTTCACTTATGCTGCTGTTCAAGGGTCTTATGCACAGTATGCTGCAGTTCCCCCAGGCCAAGTACTTCCTCGGCCCCGTAAGCATGAGCAACGACATTCCCAGATTCTACAAGAGCCTCATCGTTTACTATCTCACGAATCTCAAGCCCTGCACCTATCCCAAGCGGATAGCGGCTCCAACCTGCCCGTTCATCACCGACTACATCAACATCAAGCCCGAAGACCTGCTGCGCCACAAGGTTGACAACGTCGAAAAGTTCGACCGCTTCCTGCTCACGCTTTCCGACGGCAAATACAGAATGCCGACCCTCGTCAAGAAGTACTTCAAGTGCAATGCGCAATTGATATGCTTCAACGTGGATCCGGCTTTCAACTACAGCCTCGACGGGCTAATTCTGCTGCCGCTCGGCAACTTCCCCAAGAGCGAGCTGATGCCGCTCCTGAAGAGCACCGCCTCGTACGAAGAGAAGGAAACGCTCCTCAACCGCTACGGCTACTCGATGAAGGACTGAGCCGTTGTTGCTCTACTCGGCCAGATTGTCGATGGCCACAAGCAGGTCGGCGCGGAGAGCATCCGCCAAATCCTTCGAGCCGGTGGTTTCGAGGATGTCAAGCATATATGAGAACAGCGTGAAGTTGTCTTCGGCCAATTTGCCGGAGATAACGTCATCTCCATATGGAGAGGTGAGGTAGCGCAACGTTTTTGTGGTTTCTTCGGCAAAGCGGCGGGCCACTTTTTCAGCCTCCTCCTTCCGGTCGCATTTGAGATAGAGCTCCATTATGCGCAGCACGCTCAGTTCGTTCAGGCTCCGTAGCCACGAAATGTTGTAAGGGAAGGACTCTGCGGGCATACATTCGATGCAACGGTCGAGCAACTCCACGGCACGGGCGGTATCGCCGTTTTCGTAGAATTTGCGGGCGGTGTTGTAGAACATATCCCTGAGGGGAATCACGGCGCAGAAGGTATAGATGTTCTGATAGTCGTAGTACACGCCCTCTGCATCGAGCGAAGCGAGACGGTAGGTCGACATCAGAAGGTCGTACATCTTGTTTTCGTCGACAATCTGCTCGTCTCCCTGCTTGCGGATAGGGATGAACTTGTAGCAGAAGCCGTTGTACTGGCTCCAGTTCTCGAGGCCGAGAGCCACGTCGCAGGTAGGGGTGACATAGTAGAGCGGGCGGTCCCAATCATAATTGGAGAGTACGTCGAGGATTATAAGATCCGTCTTGCCTATGCGGTCGGGCCGGATTTCAAGCATCACGCTGTCGACCACCCTGTCCATATCCTTCTCGGGGACTATGTGGTATTTGCGCACGTTCTCCTTGTTGACGGGAATCATGAGCTTCTTTGCCGGGATGAAGTCGGTCTTGCCGTCGGAGAGTTTGAACCGGGGGTTCTTGAATATCTCTATCGCGTCACGGGCCAGTATCGGATGGTCGATGATGCCGGTCACATAAGGGAAGTCGTTGGTGCCGTAGAGATACTGTATCCTCGGTATGTCGATCTCGAGGGGATCGGATTCGTACTGGCGGCGCTGCATCTGGTCGATATACCAGTCGGTACCCAGCAGCGAGGTATTGACGATGCGCACGTCGGTGCGGATGCCCTCCACCTCCTGGGCATACCAGAGAGGGAACGTATCGTTGTCGCCGTGGGTGACGAGCATCGAGTTGTTCTCGGTGGTCATAAGGTGGTTGAACGCCATGTCGCGGGCTGTGTATCTGCCGCTGCGGTCGTGGTCGTCCCAGTTTTCGCATCCCATAAGCACGGGAACGACGCTGCACAGGACGGCGGCCGCAGAGGCGCTCCTGATGCCGCGGCTGTCTTTCAGCAGGCGCTCCAGCCACTCCTGGACAGCCATCACTCCGAGGCCTATCCAGATGGCAAAGACATAGAACGATCCCGCATAGGAATAGTCACGCTCCCTTACCTGATAGGGTGTCTGGTTGATATATACCACGATGGCAAGGCCCGTGAGAACGAAAAGCAGGATTGTGACCCAGCTGTTGCGGCCGTCGTGTTTTGCCTGGAAGAAAAGACCGACCAGGCCCAGGAGGAGAGGAAGGAAGAAATAGTGGTTCTTCCCCTTGTTGTGGGCAAGGATGTCGGGAGCCGACGACTGGTCGCCGAGACGCACGCGGTCGATGAAGGGGATACCGCTCTCCCAGTTGCCGCATATCAGCTCGCCCGGCACCTGACCGTGGAAATCATTCTGCCTCCCCACGAAATTCCACATAAAATACCGGATATACATATAGTTTATCTGGTAATCGAAGAAGAAGCGGAGGTTGTCGGCAAACGAAGGCATCTGTATCACTATGGTTTCCCCGCCGACAGTGACCTTCTTGAGGTGCTTGCCGGTGACATAGGTGTCGTAGAATGCCTTGTGATGCTCGTCAAATCCGTTCCACATACGCGGGAACAGCATCTTGGACCCCGCAGGATAAACCGGCACCACGTTTTCGGTTTCGTGGTAGCGCCCGTCGAGCGGAGTATAGTATTTGATGGTTTTCACGTCGTACGGGCTGGTATAGGCCTGCCCGTATATCAGAGGATTGCTGCCATATTGCTCACGCGCCAGATATCTGATGAGAGTATATGGATTATCGGGCTGATACTCGTTGGTAGGCGTGTTGGCGCAGGAACGGATGATGGTTATGGCAAACAGCGAATATCCTATCACGAAAGTGGTGAAGCAGAGCAATGCCGTATGGGCCAGAGCCTTTTCCTTCCTGCGGAGAGCATTCAGGCCGAGGAAACATCCGGCAAGAAGCACCAGAATGAAAAATGCCGCACCCAGGTTGAACGGAGCGCCGAAACCGTTTACGAAAATACGGTCGACGAACGCCAGCATCTGCGGCAGATAGGGGATTATCCCGAAAAGGATGAGCGCCAGCAGCAGCGACGAGAGAACCAGGACGACAAAGCCTTTCCAGAAAGACATATCGCCGCTGTGCGTGCGGTAATATACAATGAAGACTATCGCGGGGATGGTAAGCAGGTTAAGCAGATGGACACCCACCGAAAGGCCCGTGAGAAGGCTGATGAGCACGATCCATCTGGCTGCATATTTCTCGTCGGAGTGCTCCTCCCATTTGAGGATGGCCCAGAAAACGACCGCCGTGAACAGCGACGACATTGCATAGACCTCCCCCTCCACGGCCGAAAACCAGAACGTATCGGAGAAGCAGTATGCCATCGCCCCCACCGCCCCGGCAGCGAATATGCTTATCGCTGCGCCGGTTGTCAGGGCACGGCCCCTCTTTTCGAGCAGACGCCTCCCGAAATGGACTATCGTCAGATAGAGGAACAATATGGTGAGCGAAGAGCACAGCGCGCTGAGCGAGTTTACGGCAGCGGCTGCTCCTTCGGCATCGGTGAACATCGTGAAGAACCTGGCGAACAGGTTGAAGGTGGGGTTTCCAGGGGGATGACCCACCTCAAGCTTGTATGATGAAGCTATGAACTCCCCGCAGTCCCAGAAACTTGCCGTAGGCTCTATTGTGGCAAGGTAAACCAACGAAGAGATTGCGAATATTACGGCGGCTATGATACTGTTGATGCGGCCGAATCGTTTCTTCTCCATATATGAATCCGTTTCTTAAAAGTACAAATATATACAAAATTGCACAGTTTCTTACTACCTTTGCGGATAGCAAAACAAATGCCGATGGCCGACAACGATTGGAAAAGCAGACTGGGAGTGGTCTTTTCGACCAACCCCGATTTCAAATACGACACCCCTGAGGAGGCGGAAGCCGAAACGTTACCGGCATCCGGGCAAAAGCTTAGGGTCGGCATCGACCGCCACGGCAGGAGCGGCAAGCAGGTTACCCTCATCACCGGCTTCTGCGGCAGAGAGCAGGACCTCGCCTCTCTGGGCAGGACCCTCAAGGCCAGGTGCGGTGTGGGGGGGTCTGCCAAGGACGGCGAAATCATCCTGCAGGGTGACCTGCGCGATAAAGTTGTGGCAATCCTCACGGAACTGGGATACAACGCAAAGCGCAGCAACTGATGGAAGCCTCGAGTGGGATACGGGCGATAGCCGAACTGTGGCAGGGGAGTTCGTTGGACATCCCTCCGGTCAACCCTTCGGCCGCAACCATGCAGAGCGGATGGGAGGCGGCCCCTCTGGTCGCAGCAATCCTTCTGGTGGTCATACTGCTGTTTTTCCGAACCCTTGCCGAAGCCCTGGTGGGGTCGGCCGAAATACTCTTCAGCCGCAGGAGCCTCTCCAACATCGCCCACGGACCGGCATTCAGGCTCACCACTACCATTACCGCCACTTTGTGCATCCCCACCCTGGCCGTGATTCTGGTTGCAACGGGCATCAGCACGTTGACCGTCGTGCAGGCAATCATCGTTTTCCTTTCTTACCTGGCGCTGCAGCAGATCCTTAACCATCTCTCGGCGCAGATTGTCGGGCGGGAAGTTCCATTCAGAACCTTCAAGCTTCAGCGAAGCATGCTCATCCTCATCACGGCTGCAGCCCTGCCCACCCTGATAATCCCGATTGCCGGCCTCGGAGGCGGCCTTTGGGCATCTGTTGCCGCCATTTATCTCGCAATAGTCTTTCTGGCAGCCGCAATCCGCTATGTCATAGCTGTCTTGATGTTGATTCCGGAAATGAGATTTTCATATTTTTTTACCTTTTTGTATCTTTGCGGGGTTGAACTTTTGCCGCTGGCCGCTACGGTAAGGGTTCTGTTGGATTAAAGTAGAGCAGATGGCAATAAAGAGCATCCTGATATCGCAGCCGGCACCCCCAGCGAATGGCTCCCCCTATACCGAGCTTCAGCAGAAGTTCGGGGTAACCATTGATTTCAAGCCCTTCTTCAAGGTCGAGGGGCTTCCGGCCAAGGAATTCAGGGCGCAGAAAATCACCATCACCGACTATTCGGCCATTGTTTTCTGCTCCAAAACGGCCATCGACTCGTTCTTCAGGATTTGTGAGGAAACCAGGGTCACGGTGCCCGAAACCATGAAATATTTCTGCCAATCCGAAGCCATAGCCGTCTATCTGCAGAAATACATTGTTTACCGCAAGCGCAAGATATTCTTCGGCACCGGCACCTTCCCCTCCATAATCGACATCATCCTCGGCAAGCACAAGGACGAAAAGCTGCTCATAGCCGTCACCGACGGTCTCAAGGACAGCACCCGCTCCCTGTTTGCCGACGCGGGGCTCAATTTCAACCACGCCGTGTTCGTCAGAACGGTAATCAACGACCTTACCGGTCTCGATATCAAAAAATATCAGATGGCTGTCTTCTACAGCCCCTCCGACATCAGGTCGCTCAAGGAGAATTTCCCCGATTTCAAGCAGGGCAAGCTCCTAATCGCAACTTATGGCCCCACAACGGCCAAGGCCGCAAAGGACGAGGGCCTGTGCATCGAAATCGAGGCTCCCTCCCCCGCTGCGCCTTCAATAGCGGTGGCGCTCAAGAATTACCTTGACAAATAGCGGTCCCTATGGACTTTTCGCTTTCAAGAAGCAGCATCCTGCGCAGCAGAAAGGAAATTGAATCCCTTTTGGAGCAGCGGCGCACCGTAGTGCGCTACCCCGTCAAGGCTGTCTTCGCCCCGAGCGGCGAGGGTACAACCAGGATGATGGTGTCGGTGCCCAAGCGCAATTTCAAGCGGGCCGTGGCCCGCAATCTCCTCAAGCGCCGCATCCGCGAAGCCTTCCGCCTCAATCGCGAACTGCTCTGCGGAGGGCAGTTCAATATCCTGTTTGTCTATATCGGCAGGGAACTGGCCGACTATGCCGCAATCTCCTCAAAAGTAAAGGAATGCCTCGGCGCAATCGCATCTGAAAATGGAAAAACGGAATGACCGCCTCAGGCACATCGCGGCTTATCCGCTCATCCTGCTCGTGAAATTCTACCGGGTCTGTATCTCACCCTACAAGACGCCCTGCTGCAGATTCACCCCAACCTGTTCCCAATACGCATTGGAGGCTCTGAGCAAGTACGGCCCGTTCAAAGGCTCCTGGCTGGCCATCCGCCGTCTCCTGCGCTGCCATCCCTTTGGCGGTTCGGGCTACGACCCCGTTCCGTAGCCTCTGGGGTATACAGGAAAAGGGTTCGCAACTGCGAACCCTTTTCCTGTCGGGATACCGCGACTCGAACGCGGGACCCCTTGCTCCCAAAGCAAGTGCGCTAGCCAACTGCGCCACATCCCGATTCACGGAGCCGGGGCTTCCGGCTCCGGATTTTCAAACTACTGCTTCTTTGCCTTGCGCACGTTGAGGTCGTACATCAACGGAGTTCCGATGAAGATTGAAGCGTACGTACCTACAATTACGCCTATCGTGAGGGCCACTGCGAAACCGCGGATGCTCTCACCGCCCCAGATGGCGATTGCAAGCAGCACCACGAGGGTTGTCACCGAGGTGTTGATGGTACGCGAAAGGGTGCTGTTGAGCGCATCGTTCACGTTCTGCTTGAGGTCACGCTTGGGATAGAGAGTCTTGTACTCGCGGATACGGTCGAATATGACCACGTTGTCGTTGATCGAATATCCGATGATGGTGAGAACCGCTGCAATGAACTGCTGATCGACGTCGAGGGTGAAAGGCAGGATACCCGTAAACAGGGAGAAGAAGCCTATCACGATGATTGAGTTGTGGGCCAGCGAAGTCACACCGCCCATACCCCAGGTCCAGTTCTTGAACCTGATGGCAATGTAGGCGAATATCACGATAAGGGCCAGTATCACGGCAATCACCGCATCACGCTGCACCTCGCTTGCGATGGACGCATCAACGCGGTCGGAACTTACGATACCGTTGGGGTTCTCGAGCGTGGAGGTGAAGTCCTCAAGCGAGAGCTGGTTTGCAAAGAAGCCCTTCAGAGCCTCATACAGCTTGCCTTCTATCAACTTGTCGGTTTCGGACGACTCGTCGCCGATCATATACTTGGTGGTGATGCGCATCTGCGAAGCGCCTCCGAACTGCTTTACCTCGGCAGCCTCGCCGAATGCATCGAGAGTTGCTGCACGAACCTGCTCGGGAGTTACCGGAGAATCGAAGCGCACTACGTATGTGCGGCCGCCGCTGAAATCAACGCCATAGGAGAATCCCTTCGTAAAGCAGGAGATGATGCATACCAGGCAGATTATGCCGGAAACGGTATATGACACCTTGCGGGCGTCGATGAAGTTGATGTGAGTATTCTTGAGGAAATTCTTCGAGAAATTCGTGTAGAAACTGATATTCTTGTTCCTGCCCAGACGCGCCTCGAAAATCAGACGGGGGATGAAGATCGAGGTGAGCACGGAAGTGATGATACCTATAACCAATACGACTGCGAAGCCCTTGACGGTGCCCGAGCCGAAGATTGCAAGGATAAGACCGGTGAGCAGGGTGGTTATCTGTCCGTCGAGAATTGCCGAGTATGCATTCTTGTAACCGTCGGTGATCGCCAGGCGGAGTGCCTTGCCTGCATTGAGCTCCTCCTTCACCCTCTCATAGATGATGACGTTGGCATCGACAGCCATACCCATTGTGAGCACGAGACCGGCGATACCGGGAAGTGTGAGCACTGCACCGAACGAAACGAGCGAACCGAACAGGAAGAGCACGTTGCATAGAAGTGCAATGTCGGCTGCCAAACCGGCACGGCGGTAGAATATCATCATATAGACGAGCACGAGGCAGAATGCTATCAGGAACGAGAACATTCCGGCCCTGATGGAAGCGCTACCCAGTGAAGGGCCAACCACCTGCTCCTGCACGATTCGTGCGGGAGTCGAGAGCTTGCCCGACTTGAGCACGGTTGCAAGGTCGTCGGCCTCGCTCTGGGTGAAGTTGCCGGTAATCTGCGAGCTTCCGCCCGAAATCTTTGCCTGTACGTTGGGGTATGAATAAACCTGACCGTCCATCACGATGGCGATCTGGTGCCCTATATTCTGCTCGGTGATGACCTCCCAGCGGGCTGCTCCGGTGCTGTTCATCGTCATGCTGACCTCGGCGCTGCCGTCGATCTGGTTGTAGTTGACGCGGGCCGAAGTGATTACTCCGCCGTCGAGAACCGCACCCTTGCCGGCGATGCTCTTGAGGGCGACGAGCTCGAAATATGTATCGGGCTGCACGCCTGCACCATTGAACGCCTTGAAGCTCCACGCGGGAACGAAGTCACCGGGGAACGCCACCTTCGAAGATGCTATCCAGGCGTTGATGGCGGCGGTGTCACGGTAGTGGGCGATACCCAGGCAGGCCGAATTGCCGCCGAAAAGCTGGAGACGGGAGAACAGGGGATTGGCGAGAGCCATGGCATCGGTTCCTGCCTCGGAAGCGGTGGATGCTGCAAGCTCCTCCTCGAGAGAGGTGGCTGCGGGAGCAGCTTCGGCAACGGCATCGGCCGCAACGGCGTTTTCAGCCTCGGCCTGAATGCGGAGCTCCTCGTTGAGTTCCTGAAGATAGGGGGCTATTTCCTGATAGGTATATGTCTGCCAGAATTCGAGGGATGCCGTGCCCTGGAGGAGCTTGCGCACACGTTCAGGCTCCTTTACACCGGGAAGTTCCACAAGGATACGGCCGGTGCGGGCGATTTTCTGGATATTGGGCTGTGCCACGCCGAACTGGTTGACACGGCGCTCCACGACGGTATAGGAATTGTTGATGACCGATTCGGCCTCTTTTTCAAGCAGGGAGATTATTTCGTCGTTGGTAGCCTTTGTCTTGTTCTTCACGTCACCTCCCAACTTGTCGAGGTCGATGTCGAACGACATTCTCTGGGTGGGGTTGATCTCATCCCAGGCAGTCTTGAACAGGGAAATGAAGTCTTCGTGCGAATTGGCGGCGCGCTCCCTGGCAGTTGCCATGGCCTGCTCGAACTGCTCGGAAGTTTTGGTGCGGGCGCAGGAACGGACGAGCTCCGAAAGGTCGAGCTGAAGCATTACGTTCATACCGCCCTTGAGGTCGAGGCCGAGATTGAGCTCCTTCTCCTTCACGTCCTTGTAGGTGTAGGAGAAATATACCTTCTGCGATGCTATCGAATCGAGATAGATTTTGTTGGCCGTTACCTTGACGGAGTCGAGGTAGAATGCCTTGTCCAGGTCGGATACCTCCGCGAATGCGGGAGATGACTTGGTGGTTTCAACCACTTCTTCAGCATACTTTGCCGCCTTGCTTTCCTGATAGTAGGTCACAGCCGTGAAAGAGAGCTGGAACAGGCACGCAAGGCCGATGAGAATTGCCACAAACGTGATGGCGCCTTTACTTTGCATGTTATTTGGTGTTTAGATAATATTCCTATGTTAAAATAGGATGCAAATTTACTATTTTTTCCTAATCAATAAAGAATTTCCTAATTTTGTTTGCTATTCAACCGATATGAGGCCCCGTTTCAAATACATCGCCGCAGTGGCCGCAGCCTGTTTCAGTCTTGTTCCGATGCAAGCCCAAACGGCTGAGGAGCAACTCAATGCCGCCAGGCAGATGCACTGCAACTATGATTTCGACGGAGCTCTCGACATTTATGAATCCCTGTTGCAGAACGCCGATTCGGCCCTGGCCGCAACCCTCCAGCCGCTGATGCTCCAGAGCGAAAACGGGCTCAATATGCTGAATTTCGCCACAAACCCCACGGTGGTGGCGGCAAAGGAGGTTCCCGCCGCAGACTTCTACCTCTGGTACGGGCATCTCTCCGACAAGGGCTGGATTCCGTCGCCCAACGAATTCACTCCGGCAGAGAGCACCCCGGGCAGGGCAACCTATCTCGCACCGGGCGTCAGGCGAATCGTCTTCTCCGCTCCCGGAGCCGACGGCAAATGGTCGCTTGTGACATCCGAAAAGATATCGGACACCCTGTGGAGCGCTCCGTCACCGGTCTCAGGCGCCGCATCATCACAAGGCAACGATATCTTTCCGCTCGTGAGTCAGGACGGACAGAGGCTCTATTTCTCCTCGAACGGCCTGGCCGGTATGGGGGGATACGACATCTACGTGTGCACGCTTTCGGCCGACGGCAGAACCTGGAGCGCACCGGAAAATCTCGGTTTCCCGTACTCGTCGCCGTACGATGACTTTCTGTACGACGACACCCCCGACGGGCGCTATTCGATATTCTCATCCAACCGCGACTGCTCCCCCGGAAACGTCAGGATATATGTGCTGGCCTTCGAAAACCAGCCCGTCCGCAAATCGGTGACCGACGAGGAGGCCCGCACGATTGCCTCTCTCAAGCCGAAAGCCGCCCCCGCGGCCGCCAGTGGTCGGGAAACGGCGGCCGCCACGGCCGGGAACGACGGAATGTTCGCAGAATATTTCAAGGCCCGCAAAAGCCTTGAAGACATAAACAACGCCCTTGCCGGCACCCTTCCCGACGAACAGATGATGAACCTGCAGGGCGAGGCCGCCAGGCTGGGCGCCGTCATCGGAGAGATGGAGATGCAGTGGCTCGCCGAAGGCATCGTACCTCCCGCTGGAAGCATATCGGAAAGTAACGGAAAAGGGGCGGAGGCCTCCGCACAGGCGGAATATCAATTCACCAAAAACACATACGGCACTCCGGGGCAAATCAGGTTCGAAATCCCCGAAGACGACCAATACGCATTCAAGATAGAGAGTGCTGCAGCGGCCGCTTTCAAGGGTAATGACCTCCCGAAGGGGATATGCTACCAGATTCAGCTCTGCGCCGTTTCAACCCCCCTCAAGGCCACCCGCCTCAAGGGAATCTCGCCGGTATTCGAAGTCAGGCAGAAAAGCGGGAAGTACATCTATTACGCCGGCCGTTTCGCCACCTGGGCCGAAGTCACGGCAGCGTTGCCGAAAGTGAGGAACATCGGCTTCCCTTCCGCTTTCATAACGGCATGGAGCGATGGCAAGTCCTGCCAGACGTCCACTGCACGGGCAAAGGAAACAAACAACAAAACAAAATAACGACAATACTATGACAGTCATCGAAATCATCCTCTGTCTGGTCTTCCTCGGGCTGACCGGATACCTCGTGATCAAGAAGTACAATCCATCCACCATCCTGATGTCGATGGGTCTCATCATGATCGGCATCGCAATGGCCATCGGAATCTATACCATAGGCGGCGACCCCGACCTGCCGGGAGCAAAGAAATTCAACCTTTCAATCGACACGGGCTCCCCTTTCACCGACGTGTTCAAACTGGTGGAGAACTTTTTCGACGACTCGTTCATAAGGTTCGGACTCCTTATCATGACCATTTCCGGATATGTTGCCGTGATGAACAAGATGAGGGCCACCGAGGCGATGGTGTATATCGCATCGAAACCTCTCTCCGTCTTCAAGAAGAATCCATATCTGGCTGCGGTGATCGTAATCCCCATCTGCACCTGCCTTTTCCTCTGCATCAACTCCGCATCCGGACTCGGCCTGCTGCTGGTGGCAACCATCTACCCCATCCTTCTGAACATCGGGGTGAGCAAACCCACGGCCCTCTCGGTAATCATCATGTCGGTCATCTTCGATATGGGGCCTGCATCGGCCAACACCCAGCTTGCAGCCGCACAGTACGGCGGTGACGGTACCGATTATTTCATCCAGTATCAGATTCCGATGATTGTGGCTTCCATCGTATGCCTGATGGTGGTGTCTTATTTCTCCAACCGCTTCTGGGACAAGAAAGAGGCAAAGGCCGGAAAAGACATCTATGCAACCGCCGTCAGCGGTGAGAAACCCGATATCCCCCTCTGGTATGCCTTCTTCCCCATCCTGCCCCTCGTGGTACTGATTCTCATCTCACCTTCCGTGGGGCTGGCAAGTTTCAAGGCTTCCACCTCGATGGTGATGATAATATGCGCCCTGTTCGCATCCCTGTTCATATTCATTTACAAACGCAGTCTCAAGGTGGCCTGCGATATGATGAAGAGTTTCTGGGATGGCTTGGGTGCATCTTTCGGCTCGGTCATCGTGCTTACGGTTGCAGCCCTCGTGTTCGCCAAGGGTCTTACCGCACTTAACTTCCTCAACCTCATCGTTGACGGATGCAACGCAGCCAATATGGGCGCAATCGCGGTAACCATAGTGTTCTCTCTCGTGGTGTTCTTCTGCACCGCGATGATGGGCAGCGGAAATGCCGCATTCTTCGCATTCGGACCCATGATCCCCGCCATCGCCGCCAAATTCGGCATCACCGATGCGGCAGGCATCGCAGCAATGATCCTTCCCATCCAGCTCCTCGCAAGCATGGGCCGCGGCGTGACCCCCATCTCGGCCGTAATGGTAGCCGTCTGCGGGCAGACCAACACCAACACTATGGATATTGTGAAGCGCACCATGATTCCGATCGTCTCCACCGCCGTGATGATCATCGTGCTCAACTTTGCACTCAACTGGTAACAACAACAGAAACACATATATTATGATAACACTCATCAAGAACGCGGACGTTTATGCTCCGGAACATCTCGGCAAGAAGGACATACTGATTGCCAACGACAAAATAGAAAAAGTGGCCGACTCCATAAGGGTTTCCGGCGTTGAATGCAACAGAATCGACGCACGCGGCAGAAAGGTATCTGCAGGCCTGATAGAGAAGCACGCGCACGTAACCGGCGGCGGCGGAGAATTCGGCTATGAATCATACGCTACCGAACTTCAGGCCGATGATTTCCTCAAGGTCGGGACAACCACAGTAGTAGGTCTTCTGGGCACCGACGGAGTGCTCAAGGAACTCACCACCCTCTATGCCAAGGTCAAGGCTCTCGACACCAAAATGACAGCCTGGATGCTCACCGGCTCGTATGCATTCCCTCCCAAGACCATCACGGGAGAGGTCGACAAGGATATCATCATGATCGACAAGGTCATCGGCTGCAAGCTCGCATTGAGTGATGACCGCGGCTCATTCCCCACTACGGAAGAGCTCGCGCGCCTCATCTCCCAGTGCTGGAGAGGCGGTATGACATCCCGCAAGGCGGGCCTCCTCCATCTTCATATGGGAGCCCTTTCGACAGGCATCTCGCAGCTTTTCGATATCGTGAAGAAATATCCTCGCCTGCTGCCCCATATCTCAATCACACACTGCGGACGCAGCGAACAGCTCTTCAACGAGAGCTGCCAGTGGGCCAAGATGGGTCCCAACATCGATATCACAACCGGTGGCTCAAGCTATCTCGCCAGCCGCGAAGACCTTGTCGTCAAGGCTCTTGAAAGCGGCGTAAGCGTAGATCACATCACCCTTTCTTCAGACGGCGGCGGCGGAATCCGCCATATCGACCCCACGACCGGCGAAGAATGGTACGGCACGGCAACCGTCGACTGCAACCTCAAAATGCTTGTCAATCTCGTAACCAAATATGGCCTCAAGTTCGAAGACGTGCTGAAGTTCCTCACCACCAACGTCGCACGCGAATACGGATTCACCACGAAGGGGCAGGTTGCCCCGGGCTTCGACGCCGACCTCATCATCTGGAACGACAACTTCTCCATCAACAAGGTGATGGCCAAAGGCAAACTTTATCAGGCTGCCAAATGATGAAGGCGCTCCTTTCGGCAATTCTTATGTCCTGCACGCTGCTTTGCGGCGCGCAGGACTCGTTTAACTGCTATGCCATCATCGCCGGGCGCGACGCCACAAGCGACGGGTCGGTGATTCTCGGCCACAACGAAGACGATACGGGTGAGCAGATGTTCAACGCATACTTCACCCTTCCGAGAGACATTGACCAGAAGAAACAATACGGCAGAAAAGCCACCGGCTATTTCTGGGCCGAATTTCCCGGAATGCCCACGGCCGACGCCTTTATGAACGACAACGGGGTGGCCGTGGTGAGCGACAACTGCAAGTCGAGGGAAGATTCCCCCGAGCTGGTTGACGGCGGAGTGCTCTACGAAGTCAGGGTGAACGTGGCCCGCTATGCCCGTTCGGCCCGCGAAGCGGTCGACATCATAGGCAATCTGGTATCAACCTACGGATATGCCGAGAGCGGCCGCACCTACATAGTGGCCGACAGCCGCGAGGCATGGCTTGTCGCAGTTGTCCACGGCCGCCACTGGGCTGCCGCAAGGGTCCCCGACAACGGGGTGGTGATAATCCCCAATTATTATGTGATCGACCGCGTCGACCTTGCCGACACGGCCAATTATGCCGCCTCTGATGACATCATATCGTATGCTGTCGAACGCGGCTGGTACAACCCCGAAAAAGACGGGGAATTCTCATTCCGAAACGCCTATGCCAACGACCGCTCCAGAGTCAAGCCGTTCAATGTGGAAAGGCATATCGACGGGTTCAAGGCTCTCGGCATAGAAACCTCCGACCCGTTCAACAGGCCGTTCTCGTTCGTCCCCGAAAACAAAATCTCGGTGACCGACATAATGACAGCCCTCTCGTCGCACCGCAGGGGATATGCCGTCGGCAGCCTGAGCCGCAACAGTACCGTGCTCTCAACCGTGTTCCAGATGCGTCCCTATCTGCCCAAGGCTATCGGATGCGTCTGCTTTTTGGCCGTCGGACATCCCGGCGTGGAGCCGTTCTTCCCGGTTTATCTCGGTATGTCACATATGCCCAAGGGCCTCGCCCGGTATGGCGACAACTATGTCAAGGCCGAGAAAAAACATTTCACCGACTGTGCCGGAATGAGGGAGAGATACCCCGCTTGCAGCTGGTGGAAGCACCTCGACAGGTGGGATGCGATATACAAAAACCCCGACTCCCTCGAGTTTCAGGCCACAGCCAAGGCGGCGATGCTCCAGGATGAGATTTTTTCCGCCCAGGCGGCATTCGAGCGGGAAATGATCGAGAAGCATACCCCGTCCCGTTTCCACGGCTACAAGGATTTCCATCTGGCCGATGACCTCAACCGCAACTTCGAGGAATACTACGCAAAGTGGCTTTTCAACTTTTAGAACCCTCTAAAAATTTTTTACTTCGCCAAAAAGATATATCTTTGCACTGCTTTTCGGGTGTAAAGCCGGAGAGTTGTCCCGGTGAGGTGGGTGAGTGGCTGAAACCACCAGTTTGCTAAACTGACGTACGGGATTACCGTACCGGGGGTTCGAATCCCCCCCTCACCGCATAAGGAATGAAACAATCCGTACTCAAGTAAACTTGAGTACGGATTGTTTTGTTGCTTATGCATAGCCCCGCCGCAGGCGGGGTGGGGATGTCGGAGCTGCGAAGCAGCGACGAAATCCCGGTGAGGAGATCGGCCAAAGGACGAAATCCTCTATAATTATTACTACCTTTGCCTAAACGACTGAACAACGAAATGCTTCGCCTGTGTGTCATTGCCGCGAGTCTGGCTCTGTCATTTGCGCTGGAAGCCGCCGACAAGGACACCCTCGAATCGGTGGCGAAAAACAGCGCCCTGTACCTGAATGCCGAATCGGACAGTAAACCGAGGGAAATCTCCCTTGGCCTGCCTGTGAACAGATTTGCGGCAGTGCCCATATTCGAAGACGGGATGCCGGTATCATATTACATATTCAACCTTCTCCCGTTCAAGTCATGGCACGGAGGTGCAAGCGCCAGCAGAAACGGGACGATGAATCCGATGGAAACCTCCATGCGGTTTTGCGGAGTAGGTACTTATGTGGACAGTTACAACAAGTTCGGGCAGGACAGGTTCGGAGGCGTCATCTCATATACCCTTGGCTCCTGGGGGCAGAACAAGTTCGACGTCAACCTCTCCGGCCCCATCGCAGGCGGATGGCAGTACTCCGTAAGCACTTTCCAGAACTTTGACCCGGGGTCAAATGCCACTATCCTTCCCACTCTCCACGACCGTCACCAGTTCTACAAGGGAGTGCTGAGCAAAATCTTCAAAGACGGCAGCGGAAGAATGTCTCTGGTTTACCAATACGTCAACTACGTGACCCTGATGGACAACTACGGACCTTTCATCTTTGTCGGAGACGGGTCCGTAAAACCCTACAATGGTTTTTCCCTTGGCACCGACTGCTATATCCCGAACATTTCGGTCTTCCCGTATATGGATATGAAGACCGGCGAAATGAAAGAGCATATGTACAGGGATGTCGACAGGACGCATCATGTGACCTTCCTTCTTGACAAAACCCTCAGGGGCGGCATCCATCTTGACGTCAGAAGCCGCTTCAAGAGCGGAATCTCAAGCCGTGGCTCGGGCATGCTGGCCGGAATCGAAACCGTCGGCCCGGATGCCGGGTTCACTTATGCGGACGGGACGCCTTATTCCGGCATACTGCAGAAAAGAAACATAATGCAGTTCGAGGCGTTTGAGACCTCCTGGATGAACAATGCCGAAATTCAGTTCAGGAAAGACCGTCACAGCATCAGGGCAGGTGCCGACTATATGTTCAACCACGGAGGCGACAATGAGTCCACGGCCCTGATGGCTCATCAGGTATGTGCAGACCCGGACGTCCTCTACAGGAACGGAAGTCTGACCTTCAACTACAACACTTCCGCCGATTACTATGACGGGTTCGAACACAAAGCCGCCTTATATGTCAAGGATGACTGGCGTATCAGCAAAACCGTTTCCCTGGCGGGATTTGTGAGAGGGGAATTCCATAATATCCACGGAGAGGCCGCAAACAACATAGGCGACGACAAAAGCAATACGCGTTATCCCGGGTTCAATCTCACATTGGGCAAGATTACCCATTTCAAGGAGAACTTCTTCAACTGGGCGGCGGGCATCGACCTCAACGTGAAGATATACGGAGGACTATCCTTCAAGGCTAACGGCGTCTTTAACAGAATCCACACCAACATAAACAACTACGGAGGCTACTATTACCCCTCGACGGACCCCACCGACACGTGGTTCGCCCAGGCGGGGCTGTCGTATGTGAACAAGTGGATCAACGTCGTTTCGCAGATTGTATTCATTTCGCAGTCGAATTACAACAACAGGGCGAATTTCCAGCACGCACTGCAGAAACCGGTCGGGGATTATCCTGTCGGATATATCGAGACCAAGTCGCTGGCCCTGAATTACGGAATCGAGTCTCTTGGCTGGACCACGGATGCCATTATCCATCCCTTCAAGGGATTTGACCTGCATCTCAACATCCTTCTGAGGGATCCGAAATACAAGGATTTCGTTTTCAAACCGACCTTCAGCGACGGTGTTACGGAAGAATACAATTTCAGCGGGAACAACGTCACAAGCCTCAGCAAGTTTGAATTCACGATGGACCCTTCATATTCTTTCGGAAGATGGAAGTTCTGGCTGACTGCCCGTTATATAAGCAAGCAGTACGTGAACAAGACCAACACTCTCTATTTCAACGGCAGGTGGGAAACCTTCGGCGGAATCGGCTTCGCCATCAACGAGCACTTCAAACTGAGTCTTGACCTGATCAACATTCTGAACCAGAAAGGGGCCAGCGGTGACATCGGACCGGCCGACCTGATTACCGATACTTCGGAATATCAGAATTACGTCATGTCCGGCAGTTTCATCCGCCCGTTCACGGTGGAACTTGGACTCAATGTGAATTTTTGACAAAAAATTCACTACTTTTGCAACCCGAAAAACAAACAAT
Source organism: Bacteroidales bacterium (assembly GCA_045641345.1). Taxonomy (GTDB): domain Bacteria; phylum Bacteroidota; class Bacteroidia; order Bacteroidales; family UBA932; genus Cacconaster. The sequence goes on along the minus strand of JAZUGR010000031.1, from coordinate 101,809 downwards.
CTTATAATCATGAAACTCAAAAAATTTCTGACAATGGCGGTTGTTGCCCTTGCGACAATCGTGGCAACCTCATCCTGCTCCAAGGAAGTGCTGTATTACGCCAGCTTCTTCGGTGTAGGTGAACAGGCGAAATCTGATGAATTGGTAAACAGAATCAAGTCGGAGGCATCTTCCTTCGGCGTTGCGGATGATGCACGCATCATCGAAATAGTGGACGCCATCGTTCCCGACTACACTCCGAACAAGGGCCTTACCGGAGTCCTCTCCATCTGGAAGGAAAACGGCAAGGATGATGTCCTCCTCAAGAACTATGATCTTACCGACAGCAGATATCCCATCGAGTAATATCAGCCGTTTATCATAAAAGAAAGACGCCCGTGCTGTATGACTGTCAGCCGGGCGTTTTTCTTTTCAATCCGGAGGATGCACTAAATCCCGTGGATGCAGAACCTGGGGTTCGCTCCGCAGGTGGAGAGGATTTCCACCATAAAAGGCTCGTCAACCGCCACGCACCCTCCTGTCCACGGGTTGCACCCCTTGCAGTGGAAAAAGATGGCCGAGCCGAGGGGATATATGCGTTCACTGTTGAAATCGAGGGCTATGCCGTAATTGTACATCGGAGCGCAATGCAGCATATCCTCTCCGCCGCATCGGTGCTCCGTGGCCACAGTGTCGATTATCGTATTGTAGTAGGGACCCTCCTCATCACAGGCAAACGTTGACTCCCTTACGTCAATGTAGGGAAGCACCGTACCCGGATCGGGCAGAATGCCGAAAGCCGTCACCGCACCGAAATCACCTTCCGGAGTGCAGCCGTCACCCTCACGCTCCTTCCCGAGCCCGCCACGGCCTATGAAGCCCTCCTCCTCCCGACAGAGGCGGAACCTGCCGAGAGAGTCCCTGCGGTAGTACTCGACGATGGCGTTGCTGCCCGAAGTACACTTGACGAACACCAGCGAAGTGATGGCGGTATCTTTTTCGCAGCGGGCCATTTCGGCCTTCCATACCCCAGAGGATGGGTTACAGGATGAAAGCGCGACGACTGCCGCAAAGAGCAGGCGGCAAAACGCCTTTAGAGAACCTCTTTCACCCATTGATCAACCGTCTCCTGTGTGACCTTGTTGAGCAGTTTCCCCTCCTTCCAGCATATTTGAGGGTACGACTCCTGCAGATGACGGCAGGCCTTGGCGATGCCGCTGCTGCCCGAAGTCGCAAACGGGATGACGGTTTTGCCTGAAAAATCAGCCGACTCGATGAAAGTCCTGACGATTTTCGGAGCGGTCCACCACCATATCGGGAATCCGATGAAGATGCAATCATACCCGCCGATGCCTGTGGCGGGAGCCGCAAGAGCGGGACGCGATGAGGAGTCCTTCATCTCGAGCGTACTGCGCGACCTGAGGCTGAGCCAGTTCAAATCCTGCCTGGTATATTTCTGCGCCGGCGCAATCTCCTGCAGGTCGGCGCCTGCCGAGGCTGCAATCATCCTTGCAACCGATGCGGTCACACCGGTTGCCGAAAAATAACATACAAGTGTCTTCATATCGCTATCGTTACTGCCGGCATGCGGCCACCTTGGCTATCAGCTTGTAATATCCCGACTTGGAAGAGCGCTGGGTCTTGTCCTTGTGGGCAATCACCATATCGAGTGCGGGAAGCACCGTGATATACTGCCCGCCCGAGCCGGTTGCGGTGTAACCGTCGGCATATACGGCGGGGTCATATCTCTTGAATTCCTTGCAGAACGTCCACCACAGGTATCCGTATTCGAACTCCTTCTTGTGACGCGAAGCGGGATTCATCTCGGAGCGGGGGGTGAACACCGAGGTGGTGGTCTTGACCCAATCCTCGCTTATCACCTGAGTACCGTTCCAATTGCCCTTGTGGAGCATCAGATATGCCACCCTGGCCATATCGCGGGTGGAAAGCCAGAAATGGTATGCCAGGAACACCGACTGCGTGGGATCGGTGATGCCGGTCTTGTGCTGATTGTCTATCTTGTAGTCCTGCATTCCGATGGGAATGGCTATGTCTTCCATAAAGGCATCATAGATGTCCTTGCCTGTGAGTTTTTCAAACACGCCTCCGGCCGCATTGAAATCCCAGTTGTTGTAAAGATGGTACGTGCCCGGCTTCACGCTGCCGCGCGCAGGTGCGTGTTTGGTGTCGTCACCGTCGTTTGAAGCCTTGTGATACACTCCGCTGCGGGCCGTGAGAAGGTTGCGCACCGTGGCCTGCTTCTCTATCGGCAGAAGGCCTCCCTTGTCGTCGATGCCGAGTTCCTCAAGGGTGGCGTCGAGATTGATGGTACCGTTCTCCACATACTTGCCGTAGAGCATCGACATAAGGCTCTTGCGGCACGATGCTATGCGCACCGGCTCCTCGCAGTCGCCCATCGAGAAGATAACCTTGCCTCCCACTATCACCATCATGCTGGTTGTGGTATACTCGTTCTTTATGGTGCGACGCAACTCTTCGAGTTTCTGCGAGCTGTATCCCATCGATTCGGGCGAGGCCACCTCCCAGTTCTCACCCGGAAAGTCGGCCATATGCCACCTGCCGGCTATCACTTCCGGGATGCGCTCCTCGAGAGTATAGGAATAGCCCTCTATGATATCCATACCCACCACGTCGTGACAGAGCACCTGTGTGGCCCCGTCCTTCGAGAAGGTGTAGTCCAGACGGAATTTCTTGCCGTGAAGGCCTCCGCAGGGAATGGCACGCAGATAGATGGTGGTGTACTGCGGCCCTACGGACATATCTTTTTCAGGCACAAAAGTGATGGAAGAGTATGTCTTGTCTGCAGCACCGGGGGTTATCCTGCCTGTTTTCGTATCCATAAAAGCCTCGCCCGAGAGAACGCCCTCTTCCGAAACGAGAGTTATCTTTTCGAGTTTCCAGTTTTCATACAACTTGCATTTGGAACTGAGCTTGATTATGAAGCACGAGGTGCGGGCGGCCATATCACACTCCAGACGAAGGTCCTTCCCACCCTTGAATTCGACCGTGCCGAAATTGAACGGCCGGCAATCGCCGCTCTGGACCGAAGGAACCTCTATTTTGATTTTGCCCTTGGATACGACATCCTTGCCTTCCTGATAGGGGGAATAGATGAACAGCCTGTAGTCCTTCTCGGACTTCACCCCGTGGAGCTTCGCGGAAAACAGGCCTGAAACGGCATCAGAGACGGAAGCCCCGGCATTGGAGGTGACGGCACTGCCGCCCTGCATCACATATACTCCGGCAGTGGAGGTGGGAGCCCATTTGTCGACGGTTGCCATCGTGTCACGTATCGTGACCGTCTGAGCCGTTGCAGTAAGGACGGCCGCGGAAGCCGCCAGCGAAAGGATTATTCTTTTCATATCAGATACAATTTTTAAGGTATGCAAAAATACAATTATTATCGTTTCAATCAAGCAGTCTTCCCGTCTCCGAAAGCATCTCCCTGATTCCGGCGTTGAACGAGCCGGACGCCTTGAGGAGAGCAACGTCAAGATGCAGCCGGAACCGCCAGTTGCCGTCTGAGGTGGATGGGTCGTTTATCCTCTCGGCCATGAAATCCTTCCGGCGCAGACCCCCGTCGAGCGCGAGAAAATCCTGCAGGGGGAAGACGGCCAGCATCGGAGCCGATGAAAGATGCTCCATAAGGAACTCGCGCACCTTGCCTACGGGCATATCCCGGCCGTCGTGCCCGGCGGCATACTGCATCCGAAGCGTGGAGCTGTCGTGCGAAGAGGTGGCGCATACGGCCAGGCGGGGCCACTCCCTCCCCTTCGGTGCCATCTTCATTTCAAGCGAAAGGATGCCGAGCGAAGACATTACCCCGCCCACACAGTCGGGCACCATACCGAGGTCCTCCCCACAGGCCAGCATCCCCGTGGCAGATATGATTTCAGGCAGCTTTTTCATGGCATTGCGACGCCAGAAATCGTTGTTGCGATGATAAAAGAAATCGGTATGCAAGGCCTCGAAGCGCTCCTTCTGCTCCGCGGAGAGTGTTATTGCTCCGGGCGCTATCGCCGGTTGCCAGAAGCCCGGGCGATGCGGGTCGGGATTGAAGAGCCCTTCTACGGGCAGGCCTGCGGCGGATATCTCCTCCGTGGTATAGGAGAGAGCTGGATTGAAATGGCCCGCAAGACCATCTGCAGAGCCCACGGGGAGTTCCCAGATGCGGAAAAATCCCAATATGTGGTCGATGCGGAATGCATCGAAGAAATGTGCCATGCGCTTCAGACGCTCCTTCCACCAGGAGTAGCCATCCTTTTCCATCGCCTCCCAGTTATAGGTGGGAAATCCCCAGCACTGCCCCCTGTCGCTGAACACATCGGGCGGAGCCCCGGCACTCGAATCAAGATTGAACAGTTCCGGATGCCAGAAGGTATCTGCGCTGAGGAGGCTCACCCCGATTGGCAGGTCGCCCTTGAAACAGATGCCACGGCTATGCGCATACCCGACAACTTCGCTGAACTGCATATCGAGATGCCATTGTATCCAACTCCAGAAATCGGGATTGTCCCCATCCCTGCGGGCACAGAAACGGGCATATTCCCCAAGCCAGAATGCATTGTCGCGACAGAATTTCCTGTACGGAACGGATTGTATGTCCTGCCCGCCCCGGCTGGCAAAGGCCTTGCGCAGCAAAGCCATCTTTTCCTTGAATACCTGTGGATAGTCGACCCGTGACAGGGCGTTCAATTCCTTCTGCTTCCTGCTGAAAGAGGCCGTCGGCCTGACACCGAGCCTCTGGAGATTGACATAGAGCGGATGCAGGGCGAAACTCGAAACGGGGCTGTAAGGATAGCAGTCCTCCCATCCCCCGCTGCGGGTGGTGTCGGTCACCGGCAGAAGCTGGATTATGCACAGTCCGCAGGAGGCGGCCCAATCAACCACCGCCTTCAGGTCGAGGAATTCCCCTATGCCGAAATCATCCCTGCTCCGGAGCGAGAAGACAGCTACCGCCACCCCGGCGCCACGGAAACCAGGACGGTCGAACTGCGCCGCGCTGTGCTTCCTCACAAACGGACACCCCGCTATCGGGCAATCGATCCACCAGTCCCGCACGGAGGCGGCTTTTGTGCCGGATGCGAAGGCGGCGCTGTGGTCGCTCCACTCCATCCTGACAATGATTCCATCTTTTACAACCACATAGCCGTAACTTTTCAGATCCGATGATGCGGCATCGACCGTTACGCTCCAAAGCGAGCCCTCGCCCCACTGCATGGGGTATTTCTTTCCGCCCATCACAAGCGAAAGGCTCTCTCCCCAGCGGGTGTAATATTCTATGGAGAACGTGATTTTCATCGCAAATAAAAATCCTTGACAAGAGAAGAATATTCAGCAGAGAACGAAGAGGGGCCGTCCTGTATGCAGAGCGTTTCGAAGACGGGACGGCACCGGGTGCGGCCGAACTCCGACAGCACCCTCCGCACGGGCTTTGACGGCATGGAGCGTACCTCGCAGCGGCGGAGCAGGAACAGCCCTCCGCTTTCGGCCTCCATTGTGAAGGATGCGGCCTCCAAAGGAGGATAGACGACCGCCAGACGCCCACCCGGGGCCATCAGGCGGAGTGCCGACGAAACAAGGTCGCCATAACTCAGGGAATCGGTATGCCGGGCTGCGTTGCGACGGCAATCCGGAGCCTTGAGCGAGCCGGAGAAAAAAGGGGGATTGCTTACGATAAGGTCGAACGGCCCGGAGGAGTAATCCTGAACCGGTGAAACGACGGCTTCAAGCCTGCCGGCAAACGGCGACCGGGCAAAATTGCCCGCAGCCTCTTCAACCGAAGGCTCATCTATATCGATACCTATGACATGCGCCCCGGGACAGCGTTGCGCAAGGATGAGCGCGATTACCCCCGTCCCAGTTCCAACGTCAAGGACAGATGCGCCAGAAGGAGTGTCGCAGGGAAGCGAAGTCCACGCTGCGAGCAGCACCCCGTCGGTCCCGACCTTCTGCGCCGAGGCGGAGTTGCGGACATCGAACTGCTTGAATCTGAAAATATCCGAGATCACGGGAAGAGTCAGATAAACCGGCCGTCACGCATCTCCAGAGCACGGTCACTCATTGAGGCGAGGTCGCGGTCGTGCGTCACTATAACGATTGTGACACCGTGCTTGTCGCGCAGATCGAAGAACTGCCTGTGCAGCGCCTCCCTGGTGCGGCTGTCGAGATTGCCCGAAGGCTCGTCGGCGAAAAGGACCGAAGGGGAGTTGACCAGCGCACGGGCCACGGCCACCCGCTGCTGCTCTCCGCCACTTAGGGCTGAAGGCTTGTGGGAGAACCTCTCTCCCAGACCCAGCTCCTCAAGAAGAGCCCCGGCCCTGATGGAGGCTTCCTTGCGGGAGGCTCCGCCGATAAGGGCGGGAATCATCACGTTTTCGAGAGCGGTGAATTCGGGCAGCAGATTGTTCGACTGGAACACGAATCCTATATGTCGGTTGCGGAAGCGCGACAGCTCGGACGAAGAGAGCGAAAAAATGTCGGTCCCGTCGATTGTCACTGTTCCCGCATCGGGGCGGGAAAGCGACCCGAGAATCTGGAGCAAAGTGGTCTTGCCGGCACCCGAGGCCCCGACAATGCTCACAACCTCCGCTGTGACGGCCTCAAAACAAATATCCTTCAGGACCTTGAGGGTCCCGAAGGATTTGTCGATATGCTGAGCGGATATCACTATTCGTCCTTATCCTCCTCAACGTATGCCTTGAGCAGCTTGTCCTGGACGTCGGCAGGTACCTGCTGGTATTCGACGAAGGTCTGCGTGAAGGTGGCGCGGCCGGAAGTCAGCGAGCTGAGAGTTGTGGAATAGCGGTAGAGTTCTGCCAGGGGAACGCGTGCCCTGAGAACCTGGAATCCCTTTACGGTATCCATCCCCTCCATTATTCCACGGCGGTTCTGGAGGTCGCTCATAACATCGCCCACGCAGTCGCCGGGAACCATAATCTCAACGAGATAGATAGGCTCCATAATCTTGGGACCGGCGTTCTTGAAGGCCTCCTTGAATGCGTTGCGGCCCGCTATGATGAAGGCTATTTCCTTCGAATCCACCGGATGCATCTTGCCGTCGTATACAAACACCCTTATGTCACGGGCGTACGAACCGGTGAGAGGACCCTCTTCGAGCTTCTGGGTGATACCCTTCTTGATTGCCGGCATGAAGCTGGCATCGATTGCACCGCCGACGATACAGTTGTAGAATTCCCATTTGCCGCCCCAGGGAAGGTCGAACTCCTCCTTTGACTTGATGTTCATAACCTGCTCCTTGCCGTCGATCTTGAATTTGCCGGTGGTTTCGACACCCTCCACGATGGGTTCGATGAGAAGGGTCACCTCACCGAACTGCCCTGCGCCACCCGACTGCTTCTTGTGCCTGTAGGTGGAATTGGCAACTTTGGTGATGGTTTCGCGATAGGGAATCTTGGGAGCGTACAGCTCGACGTCTATCTTGTAATCGTTGTTGATATGCCACTTGAGAATGTTTACGTGCTGCTCGCCCTGGCAGTTGATGATTGTCTGCTTGAGCTCCTTGGAGTACTCCACAACGAGAGTGGGATCCTCGGCAGCGGCACGTGAGAGAGCTTCGCCGAGCTTCTCCTCGTCCTTTTCGTCCTTGGCCTTGATTGCAGTGCGGTATTTGGGCTGGGGGAAGACTATGGGAGGAACCACGGTGTCGAATCCCGCCTGGTTGAGGGTCTGGTCGGTCTTGACCGTCTTGAGCTTGACGGTACAGCCGAGGTCGCCGGCGACAAGCTCGGTAACCTTTTCCTTTTTCTTGCCGGCAACGGCGTAGATGGCGGTGATACGCTCCTTGTCGCCCGTTTCGGGATTGACGAGGTCCTGACCTTCGGTAAGCTTGCCCGATACAACCTTGAAGTACGACACGTCGCCGAGGTGCTGCTCGACGGCCGTTTTGTAAACGAAGATGGAAGTGGGGCCATTGGGGTCTTCCTTGGGAGCGGGAGCCACGTTGATAATGAATTCCATTATGCGCTTCACGCCGATGTCCTTCTTTGCGGAGAGACAGAACACGGGATATATCTCGCCCTTGGTGAAACCGAGGTTGAGGCCCTTGTTGAGGTCGTCGTTGGAAAGGGTGCCGTCGTTGAAGAACTTGTCCATAAGCTCTTCATTGGCCGTTGCAGCCATCTCCACGAGGTTGGCGTGCATTTCCTCGGCCCTTGCCTTTTCACCGTCGGGGATGTCGAATTCCTGACGCGTGCCGTTGTCGTCGACAAACTTGTAGAGTTTCATCGTCTTGACGTCGATGAAACTGTCGAACGACGGCCCGGGGTTGACGGGATACTGTATGACGACCGGCTTTTTGCCGAACGTCTTGTGGAGCGATTCGAGGCTGCCGTCCCAGTTGGCCTTTTCACTGTCGAGCTGGTTGACCGCAATGACCACCGGCATATTGTACTGCTCGGCGTAACGGCCGTGGATTTCGGTTCCCACCTCGACACCCTGCTGCGCATTGACGAGCATCACGCCGGCATCGCACACCTTGAAGGCGGAAACCACACCGCCTATGAAGTCATCGGCTCCCGGAGCATCGATGAAATTGAACTTGTGATCCATGAACTCCGCATATAGGGGAGTGGCATATATGGACCTCTGGTACAGCTGTTCAACTTCCGTATTGTCGGATATGGTTGTCTTGGCCTCGATCGTGCCGCGGCGGTCTATGACCTTGCCCTCGAAAAGCATTGTTTCTGAAAGTGTGGTCTTGCCACTGCGGGTACCGCCCATCAGGACGATGTTCCTGATCCGGTCTGTTGGATAAGTTTTCATTTGATATGCGTTATTGTTTCGTTTTTACGTTTTTACGACAGGTGCAGACGCAAATTTATGTTTTTTAATTGATTTTCGCAAATAGACAAATATTTGCGAACTTTGTACTCTCTATGGCGGTCCTGACCGGAAAAAGATACCTGATAATCGCCGACTCGCTCGGCGAACGCCTCCCTGCCTCGAAGGTAGCCGGATGCGTTGAGGCCGCCCTCCGCTCAACCGTGGTAGGGGGAGCGGACGTTGACAGGGTAAGGATTGAAAAGATCACGCTCGAAGGGAACGCCGCCATCGACCTGCCCGCAGTCACGCAGCTCGAAAGCCGGATTGCGGAGAGCGACATAGTCATCGCCTGCGACAAGGACATCGACGGGCTGAGCCTCGAATGGCACTTCACCGGCAAGGTGGCGGAACTGTGCCGCAAATATGCCAAACCTCTCGACATAATCTGCTCGAAGGCGGACATCGGGGAGAAGTTGAAAAAGAAAACCGGCATATCCAACGTCTTTCCCCTTTCCGATATCAACGGGCGGACTTCCCGCCTCGACGGCAGCGGCCTGCTCATAGCAGGATGCGACGAGGCCGGCCGGGGATGTCTCGCCGGGCCCGTCTTCGCTGCAGCCGTGATTCTCCCCGAAGGGTTCTACCATCCGATGCTCAACGACAGCAAGCAGCTAACCGCAGAGCAGCGCACCCACTTGCGGATGGTGATAGAGCAGGTGGCGACCGCGTGGAAAGTGGTGGCGGTATCACCTCAGGAGATAGACCGCATCAATATCCTCAACGCCTCCATAGCCGGTATGAAACGTGCGCTCGACGGGCTCGGCCGCAGACCCGACTGCATTTTGGTCGACGGCAACAGATTCGGGAACTACCGCACCCCCGCGGGGATTGAGGTGCCGCACCACTGCATCGTGAAGGGAGACGCCCGGTGCGCGGCCATTGCCGCGGCATCGATCCTTGCCAAGACGCACAGGGACGAATATATGACATTGCTTGCAAAGAAATACCCACAGTACGGATGGGACCGCAACATGGCCTATCCTACAGCCGACCACAAGGCTGCGATAGAAAAGTTCGGGCTCACGCCGCACCATAGAAAGACATACAAAACAAAGTGATTCCATGAGCAATTTCGGAAACATCAAGGGACCCTACAATCCCAATCCACCGAAGCCCAGGCAGGCTCCGGTGCTGAACCTCGACAACTCGCTCATATCGGGAGTTGGCAAATCCATCTGCATAGCCTCAGGCAAGGGCGGGGTGGGCAAATCCACGGTAGCCGTCAACCTGGCTATAGCGCTGGCCCGACAGGGCTACCGCGTCGGGCTGGCCGATGCCGACGTATATGGCCCTTCCGTGCCCAAGATGACGGGGACCGAAGGAGTGCTGCCCGAAATAGAAGTGTACAAGGCCGACGGCAGCCGCCTCGGTGAAAACGAGCAGATCACCGAAGACTGCAAGAAGATATTCGTCCCTGTCAGGAAATACGGGGTGGAGTGGATGTCGATCGGTTATTTCGCCAAACCCGAACAGGCTCTCATCTGGCGCGGCCCGATGGCCTGCACGGCGCTCAAGCAGATGATTCTCCAGGTAAAATGGGGTGAGCTCGACTATCTGCTGATAGACCTCCCTCCGGGAACCGGAGACATTCACATCTCGCTTGTCAACGACATTCCCCTCGACGGGGCGATAATCGTGAGCACCCCGCAGGCCGTGGCGCTTGCCGACGTGGAAAAGGGAGTCAATATGTTCCGCAATCCCAATATCAACAAACCCATCCTCGGGGTTGTGGAGAATATGGCGTGGTTCACCCCGGCCGAACTTCCGAACAACAAATACTATATCTTCGGCAAGGAAGGCTGCAAGCCGCTGTGCGAAAAATACGGGCTCAAACTGCTCGGGCAGATTCCCATCGTGGAGAGCATCCGCGAAGGCGGTGACAACGGCCGCCCGTCGGCAATCGACGACGGACCCGTTTACAGTGCGCTCCTCAAAGTAGCGGCCAACATCTGATGAAACGGCGGCGATGGGCCTTGTCAATCGCCGCGTTTCTGGCCTTCTGCTTCCCGGCGGAAAGTCAGAACCATACGGCTTTGGTCAGGGGCGTGGTGACCGAAGAGGCCACCGAACAATCCCTGTTCCAGGCCGCCGTAATGATTCTTTCGCCCGCCGACAGTTCTCTCATCAGCGGTATCGCCACAGGCATCGACGGCCGGTTCTCGATTGATGCGCCGGAAGGCGGTTCAATCGTAAAGGTGTCCATGCTCGGCTTCTGCGACAGGTTCATCAATGTCGCGGTGACCGACTCCACGACTTCCATCAACCTGGGCAACATCGCCCTGAAGGCCGACCCGATTGCGCTGGAAAGCGCCGTGGTGTCGGCCAAGGCCCCCGTGGTGACCGTTGTCGAAGACACTCTTGTCTACAATCCTGCGGCGTTCCGCCTACCTGAAGACGCGATGCTCGACGACCTTCTCAAAAAGATTCCGGGCCTCGAGGTCAACGGCGGCACCATCACCCTTCACGGCAAGGAGATAAGCGACCTTTACGTGGACGGCAAAAGGTTTTTCGGGGGCAATGTCAAGACAGGGCTCAAGAGCCTGTCGGCCGATATGATCGACAAGGTCAACGCCTATGAGCGGGAATCCGACTTCGCGCGCATCTCCGGCATCGAGGACGACGAGAAGGAGCCGGTACTCGACATCAAGATAAAGCCCAACAAGATGAAGGGGTGGCACAACCGCATCGGACTCGGATATGGCACCGAGGGGCGCTACAACGCCCGTTTCAACTCAAACCGGATAACCAAGAAGAAGCAGACTACAATCATCCTCACCCAGCGCAACATAGCATCGCAGGCCGGAATCAACACCACCAGCCGGAACCAGATAGGAACAGGTGCGGCGGGTGACAGGACTACCAGGGAGGCCGGAGTCAACTTCGGCAAATACACAAAGACCCTCGAATTGAACGGAAGCGTGCATTACGACGGCAACGAGCGCGACGCCGAAAGCCGCTCGAGAGTGCAGAACATCTCCTCGTCGAGCCAGTCGTTCACCAACAACAACGCCGACATCTATTCGATGCTCAACAAGGCGAAGGCCGATCTCACCCTCGAGTGGAAACCCAACAAGAACAACACGCTGTATGTCAAGCCGGAATTTTCTTACAACGGAACCGGAAACAAGGCGAAAACCGACGGGAGCTACTTCATTTCAGACCCTTACGCCATCGTTCCCAACCCCAACGACTGGATAGGGTTCGACATCCCCGACGATCCGCTCAAAAGCATCCGGAGCAACTCCACCGACAACCTCACACATAACTACAACGATATATTCCAAGGCGTCATAACCCTTACGGCCACACACCGTTTTGCCAAGAAGGGCCGCTCGCTCTCCTTCAGGACGAAAGACTCATACTACGGCAACACCGACAATCAGTTCAACTCCTACCTGACGCGCTATTACCGCTACAAGAAGAATCCCGACTCCCTGCTTGTGAGGAAGCTCCATCTGAACTCCTTCGACAGGGTATGGTCGTTTATGGGGCAATTGTCGTACAACGAGCCCCTCGGCGGGGGATTCCACCTGCAGCTCACCGCCCGGAGCGAACGCAGCATCAAGACCAGCCAAAGGGACCTGTTCTTCCTGCAGAAGATAGACCCTCTCTGGCTGCCCCCGGCATATCTCGGCAGAAAGGACGCTTTTGCGAGCCTTCCCGAAAACTATCAGGAGGGATTCGACCCGTCCTTCAGTTACGACGCCCGCTACGAATATATGGCCACAACAATCATAACCAGCATGCGGTTCGTGCGCAAGAAGTTCAATATAACGGTCGGCGCCACGTTCCGCCCCCTGCACACCCGCCTGACCTATACCCAGAACGGGGAAAACAAGGAATCCCTCAACAAGGATTTCCAGATAGCCCCCAACGTGACGTTGAAATATCTTCCACAAAAGAACCGCTCCCTCCTTTTCAACTACCGCAACTGGGCGAGCATGCCTTCGGTATATAATCTGGTGGAGGTCGCCAGCGGCACCAACCCGTTGTACGTCCATATCGGAAACCCGAACCTGAAACCGGTGCTTGTGCACAACCTCAACCTGACATACAATTTCTCCGACCTCAAAACGCAGAGCAGCCTCACGATCGACGCCACCGGCAGGTTCGAACAGGGCAAGATCAGCGATATGGCCACATATGACCCGGAGAGCGGCTCGCGTGTCACACGCCCCGAGAACGTGGATGGAAACTGGAGGGCCAATCTATCCGTGGTGTACAACAAGACCTTCAATGACAGCCGGTGGTCGCTGAGCAACCACCTTAACGGCGAATTCCAGAACAATATGTCGTATCTGTACGACTCCAAGCTGAAGGAGGCCCAGCTGAATCATTCGTCGAGATTTATGGTCAAGGAGCGCTTCGACGGTTATTTCCGCAACTCCTGGCTCGAATCCGACCTTACCCTAAGGGTTGACTACACCAACGAAAAAAGCGAACTCCGCCCCGACATGAACCAGGAGCCGACAAACTTTTCGGCGGGCCTTTCAAACACATTCACCCTGCCCTGGAAAATGCGCCTCAACATAGAGTATATCTATATGCTCCAGAGAGGCTGGTCGTACGAAGAGCTTAACCGCGACTACCACATCATCAATGCGTCGATAGCCCAGCCTATTCTCAAGAACAAGGCTACAATCAAGCTGGAAGCGGAAGACGCGTTGGGCCAGTTGATAAACCTCACCAGAAATTTCGGGGCGCAGAGCCGCTCGGTGGTGACCTATAACGGTATAGACCGCTACCTGATGCTGCGGTTCATATATCGGTTCACCGTCAAATGACGGTATTGCCGGAGGCCTCCACCGTCTTAAGGGCGAGCTCGTCCATCTGGGCGGCATCGATTCCGGAGGGGGCGTCGAGCATCACGTCGCGACCCATGTTGTTCTTGGGGAACGCTATGTAGTCGCGGATCGTCTCCTGCCCGCCGAAGAGGGCGCACACGCGGTCGAAGCCGAATGCCAGACCTCCGTGGGGCGGAGCTCCGAACTTGAAGGCATTGATTATGAAGCCGAATTTGTTTTCGGCATCTTCCTTCGATATGCCGAGTATATCGAACATCCTCTGCTGCACCCCGACCTCGTGGATACGGATCGATCCGCCGCCGAGTTCCACTCCGTTGAGCACGAAATCGTAGGCATTGGCGCAGACCCTTTCCAAATCTTCCTTCCTGTCGCTGTAATACCAGTCGAGATGTTCCCTCTTGGGGGCGGTGAAAGGATGGTGCATCGCATAGAATCTGTTGGTTTCGTCGTCCCATTCGAACAGAGGGAAGTCAACCACCCAGAGAGGCGCATAGTCAAACGGCTTGCGGAGACCGAGGCGACCGCCCATTTCGATGCGGAGGACGCCCAGCTGCGTCTGCGCCTTGCGCTTTGCCCCGCACATAATCAGGATGAGGTCGCCTCTGGAAGCCTCTGCTTCAGAAGCGATCTTCTGCAGGTCGTCGGAAGAATAGAATTTGTCGACCGATGACTTGAGGGTGCCGTCATTGTTTACCCTGATATATACAAGGCCCTTGGCCCCCACCTGCGGACGCTTCACCCACTCGGTGAGTTCGTCGATCTGCTTGCGGGTATATTCGGCAGCGCCCGGAACGCATATCGCGCCCACATACTGAGCCGAATCGAACACCTGGAAGCCGCGCCCCTGCACGGCCGTGGTGATTTCGTGGAGCTTCATCCCGAAACGGATGTCGGGTTTGTCGCTGCCATAACCATCCATCGCATCGTACCAGGTGATGCGCGGCATTGGATTGGGAATGTCGAAGTTGTGTATGGTCTTGAACAGATGGCGCATCATCCCCTCGAAAAGGGTTATCACATCCTCCTGCTCCACAAAGCTCATTTCACAGTCGATCTGGGTGAATTCGGGCTGGCGGTCGGCGCGCAGGTCCTCATCGCGGAAGCAGCGTACAATCTGGAAGTAGCGGTCATAGCCGGCCACCATCAGAAGCTGCTTGAAGGTCTGCGGACTCTGGGGAAGGGCGTAGAACTGCCCCCGGTTCATACGGGAGGGCACCACGAAGTCGCGCGCCCCCTCCGGGGTCGATTTTATCAGGAACGGGGTTTCTATCTCGAGGAATCCCTTTCCGTCAAGATAATTGCGCACCTCGTGGCCTATTCTGTGACGCAGCATCAGGGCATTCTTCAGGGGATTGCGGCGCAGGTCGAGATAGCGGTATCTGGCGCGCAGATCCTCACCGCCGTCGCTTTCGTCCTCTATGGTGAAGGGAGGGGTCATCGATTCGTTGAGAACCTTTATCCCCGAAAGATTTATCTCCACTTCGCCTGTCGGAATCCTGTCGTTGCGGCTCTGGCGCATCTCCACCGTGCCCGTTGCCTGAATCACGTATTCGCGGCCCAGACCTTCAACGGCGGTCCGCACTTCGAGCACAGTGCTGTCATCCACCCTTATCTGGGTGATTCCATAACGGTCACGAAGGTCAACGAAGGTCATTCCGCCCATTCGGCGCACCTTCTGCACCCAGCCGGCAAGGGTTACCGTCTTTCCCGCATCAGCGGCCCTGAGTTCTCCACAAGTGTGTGTCCTGTACATATATCGCTTTGTTTTTAGACATTAAAGAGGAAGTGCATTATATCGCCGTCTTCCACAACGTATTCCTTGCCCTCGCTGCCGAGCTTGCCGGCGGCACGGCATGCGGCCTCGCTGCCGAGCGAGACGAAATCCTCGTATTTTATCACTTCGGCACGGATGAATCCTTTCTCGAAATCGGTATGGATGACCCCGGCGGCGCGGGGAGCCTTGTCGCCCACCCGGATTGTCCAGGCACGGCACTCGTCGGCCCCGGCCGTGAAGAATGTCCTCAGGTTGAGGAGCGCATAGGCAGCCTGTATCAGCCGCACCACACCGGATGTCTCAAGCCCTATCTCTTCGAGGAAAAGCGCTTTTTCGCCTGCATCCTCCAACTCGGCAATCTCTGATTCTATCTTGGCCGAAATCACCAGAATCTGCGCGTTCTCCCCCTTGACGGCCTCTCTTACAGCCTCCACGTAGGCATTGCCCTTTGCTGCCGATGCCTCGTCCACGTTGCACACATACATCACCGGCTTGTCGGTGAGAAGGCAGAACTCGGCGGCAATGTGGCGGTCCTCCTCCTTGTCGAGGGTCACCTCACGGGCATTGCGCCCCTGCTCAAGCACCTCCTTGTAGCGGAGCAGCACATCGAGCGCCTTTCTGGCCTGTTTGTCGCCACCGGTCTGGGCCTGCTTCTGCACTTTGGAGATACGGTTGGTCACCGTTTCGAGGTCCTTTATCTGGAGCTCCGTATCGATTATCCCCTTGTCCCTTACAGGATCCACTCCACCCTCGACGTGGGTCACGTTGTCGTCGTCGAAGCAGCGCAGCACGTGCAGTATGGCATCGGTCTCGCGGATGTTGGCGAGAAACTGGTTGCCGAGGCCTTCGCCGCGGCTCGCACCCTTCACCAGCCCGGCGATGTCGACAATCTCCACCGTGGCCGGAACGGTGCGCTTGGGATGGCACATTCCGGCAAGCACGTTGAGCCTTTCGTCAGGCACCGTGGTTGACCCTATGTTGGGCTCTATGGTGCAGAACGGGAAATTGGCCGCCTGCGCCCTCGAAGAACTTATACAGTTGAAAAGTGTTGATTTCCCCACATTGGGAAGCCCTACGATTCCACACTTCAAAGACATATCCTGTTACGTTTGCTGTATCTTGCAAAGATACGCAAATTTTGAACAGCTTCTAAAACTATCGCAGTTTGTTGGCTTCGAAGTGGGGCCGGATGCGGAGGAAATAATATGCCACGCCGATGAAGTTCACGGCCCAGGCAAGCCAGAAGGCGGCTGCATAGCCGGCATATTCGGCCGCAAGCCCGCCGAAGAACGTACCCAGACCGACTCCGGTGTCCCACGAAGTGGACAGGGTCGAATTGGCGGTACCCCTCTGCCTGTGCTCCGCCAGGTTGATGAACATAGTCTGGAAAGCGGGGTACATGTGCCCGTTGCCCAGGCCTATGATGAAACCGGAAAGGTAGTAGCCGGTCTGCGTGTGCAAAGCGGCGAAGAGCAGGTACCCGCAAAGCGAGACCACGGTTCCCATCATAGCGTTGCGGCTCACGAGATTGTCGCGCAGGGCATGGGCTCCGGTAAGACGGGATATTATCAGCCCGACGGCGAAAAGGGTGAAGAAGATTCCGGCCCCGTCGGTTATGCCGAGGGTCTCCCTCCCGTATATCACCACATAGGTCGAAACCACACCATAGCTGAATGCTATGCACATCAGGCCGAGCCCTTCGCGAAAACCGCGTATCAGGAAGAAGCGGTCGAGCGAAACCACCTTCTTGTCGGGGACAAAATCCCTTTCGGGCATACGGATGGTGGCCCCCAGTGCAAGGCCCGCCAGTGAAATGGCAAGCGAAATGGCGAAAAGGGCATTGAAATTATCGTGGAACGCGCTCAGCAGGAACACCGCAAGGACAGGCCCCAGCACGGTTGCCAGATTGCTGCTCAGCCCGTAATAGCCGATTCCCTCACCGCGCCTCGAGGATGGAAGGACATCTATCGCCACAGTGCTTGCGGCCACCGTCACGGCTCCGAACGGAGCCCCGTGCAGAGTACGGAATATGGCGAATACAACAAGCGAGCCCGCCGCAAGATATCCTATGAATACAGCCGAAAAGCAGAAACAGCATACCATCAGTATGGCCTTGCGCGGAAAACTGTCAACGACATAGCCGCTGAAGGGACGCACGAGCAGCGACACGACAGAATACCCCGCGAGGACCAATCCTATGGTATCGCGGCCGGCACCATAGGTCCGGCTCAGATAGAGCGGAAGGAGGGGAACGATGAGCGTGAAAGAGAAATGGACAAGGAAATTCAGAGTCCATATCTTCAGATAATTGCCGTTCCAGAGCTTTTCTCTCATTGAATGAACGAATATATGGCAATCGCAGCGATTGCCACCGGTGCCAGATATCTTATCACGAATGTCGTGGTCCCGACTACGAAAGGAGGAATCTTTATCGAGCCTTTGTTGGTCAGCTCCTCGCGAAGCACTGCCGGAGAGAGTTTCCACCCGGCGAAGACAACTATCAGCAGGGCGCCGGCGAGCATTAGGATATTGGCCGAAACATAATCAAACAGCCCCAGAATATCCATCCCGAACACCTTCCAGGACGAAAGAACCCCCTGGGACAGACAATTGAAGGTCGTTGTGACCAGCAGGCATCCGAAAACCGCCAGCACTGCGGCGGGGCGGCTGAGTGAAAAGCGGTCTTTGGCGAAGGATGTCACCTCCTCGAATATCGAAATGGCCGACGAAAGCGCCGCCAGCAGCAGGGCGAGAAAAAAGACAAATGCCACCACTTCTCCGAAAGGCAACCCCGAGAACAACTGCGGCAAAGTTATGAAAGCCAGTCCGGGACCTTCGCCGGGATCAAGGCCGAAGGCGAATACGGCCGGCATTATGGCACAACCGGCAATGAGGGCAAAGAGAGTGTCGAACAAGACCGTCATCGCCGAGCATTTCAGGATATTCCCGTTTTCAGGTGCATAGGATGCATAGGTTATGACCGTCCCCACGCCAACCGAAAGGGAGAAGAAAGCCTGCCCCAGGGCGGCAATCACGGTTTCGTCGGTCACTGCCGAAAAGTCGGGATGGAAGATGTAGCGCAGACCCGCATCGGCCCCTGGCAAGGTGAGCGAACGGACAGCTATCACAACCATCAGGAAAAACAGCGTCGGCATCATCACCTTGGCGCTTTTTTCTATCCCGTTCTTTACGCCGAAACTCACTATCAGCGCCGTCATTGCCAGAAAGGCAAACGTATAGGCCAGGGCGCTCCCCGTGTTGGAAACCGAAGCGGAGAAAAGTGCGGAAAAATCGGTATCCTGCGCCGAAAAAACCGGCGAAACCGACTTTATCAGATAATTCAGCGTCCATCCGCCGATCACGCAGTAGAACGAAACTATCATGAATGCCGCCAGAATCCCCACGACACCCGTAACATACCACTTGCTCCCTGGTGCCAGGCGGGAAAACGACTGCAGCGCATTGGTGCCGCCGCGACGGCCGATGACAAATTCGCATATCATAATGGGCATCGCCAGGACGAATGCACAGAAGATGTAAATTATGATGAAAGCCGCGCCGCCGTTCTCTCCCATCATATACGGAAAGCGCCAGATGTTGCCCAGCCCTACGGCAGAGCCCACCAATGCCAGAAATATCCCGGCCGAAGATGTGAAAGCGTCAACCCCTTTTTTCATATATCAGGAATTCATATTCAAGCCCGCTTGCCTCATCGAGGCACCTGCCTCCCCGTGAGACCTCCCGCCACGAGCCGTCCAACTCCGGGAAAAAGGTGTCGGCATCTTCGATGACGGTATAAACTCGCGTCAGATAGATACGGGTGGCAAGCGGCAGGGCCTCGCGGTACGTATATCCTCCGCCTATGATGAAAGCCCCGCTCCCCGCCTTTGCGATGGCATCCTCCAAAGAGGCGCACAACTCCGCCCCGACAGGAATCTCTTCCGGAAACGGTTCGGGATGCAGAACCATATTCCGCCTGCCTGGGAGAGCCCGGCAGCCCAGAGAAACCCAGGTACCCCATCCCATTATCACCGGATGGCCGAGGGTGGTCTGCTTGAAATATTTGAAATCCCCGCTGATATGCCAGGGGATTCCTCCCCGGCGGCCGATTGCATTGTGCTCGTCGGCAGCCAGAATCATATTCAGTTCATTCATCATACTGCAATGGGAGCCTTTATCAGAGGCCACGGGTCGTACCCCTCGATGGTGAAATCTTCGTATTCGAACCCGAAAATGTCCTTTCTGTCACTATTGATGACCATTTTCGGAAGAGGCCGCGGCTCACGCGAAAGCTGGGTGGCGACCTGCTCGAAATGGTTGCGGTAGATATGGGCGTCGCCGAGGGTGTGGACAAACTCGCCGGGAGTGTATCCGCACACCTGGGCGAGCATCATCGTGAGCAGCGCATACGACGCTATGTTGAACGGCACCCCGAGAAACACGTCAGCGCTGCGCTGATACAGCTGGCAGGAAAGTTTCCCCCGGGCCACATAGAACTGGAACAGGGCATGGCAGGGGGGCAGAGCCATCTTGTCCACTTCACCCGGATTCCAGGCACACACAATATGCCTGCGGCTGTCGGGATTGTTTTTCAAGTCCCTGACCAGATTTGAAATCTGGTCGACCGTACCTCCGTCGGCCGTAGGCCAGCTTCGCCACTGATGACCGTAAACCGGGCCGAGATTGCCGTCGGCATCAGCCCATTCATCCCAGATTGTCACTCCGTGGTCATTGAGGTACTTGATGTTGGTGTCACCGGACAGGAACCACAGCAATTCGTATATTATGGATTTAAGATGTACTTTCTTGGTAGTAAGCAGCGGAAATCCTTCAGAGAGGTCGAATCTCATCTGATAGCCGAACACGCTTTGGGTCCCCACTCCGGTACGATCGTCCTTTATCGTCCCGTTTTGGCGTATGTGGCGCAGAAGGTCAAGATACTGTTTCATTTATTGTGTCGGTTTTTCATCATTCCAGCCCAGATGGCATATCCCTCATCGGTGAGATGGCAGCCGTCGGTGGTATATTCCCGCCGCAGATTGCCGTCATCATCCGCAAGGGCGGAGGCCAGGTCGATATAATCGAAGCCGTGGCGCGATGCCGCCTCTGAAATCATAAGATTGAATGACGCCGTCTTGGCGTTGATGCCCGGGTAATCAGGGCATATCGGGTGCATCGGAAGCAAACCGATCAGATGGATTCCAACCGATGGCAGCACCCTTTTGATTTCCTCCAGGAAATGTTCGTATACCGGCCATATCTCCTCCGGTGAAGCTGCCGGATGCTTCACGAAATTGTTGCATCCGGCCAGAATATATACGTCGGCAGGATGCAGGGACGCCACTTCGTCGAGGCGGAGTTCCATCCCCTCTATCATATCGCCCGCTATTCCTCTGTTGATCACGTTCCATCCGGGGAGGAATTTCGCCCAGTCGCCGGCAAAGTCGGTAAGACTGTCGCCGAGCATCACGATGCCTCCCGGTGAAACCTTTTCCCTATGGAAGGCCTCCATCCGTTCGAGATAGTATCCGGCCGGCTTGCAGTCGTCGGGGTACAGGGCCTCGCCAAGCCAGGACTCGAGATATTGTGCCGTGTTTTCGAATGCCATTGCAGGATTATTTGGCCGCCACTTCGTATTTGAGTGTATATCCGGGAATGGTTGAGCTGTCCGGGCTTCCCATCGTCTTCCACTCGTATCCCGGGGTGGCTGCGACCACAGCGCTGCAGTCGGATGTGTATTTCCCTCCCTTGAGGCTGACTGTGGCCGACGACAACTTGCTACCGGAAAATATGTCAACATCATCGGGGGTGGCAAAACAGCCGCCATTGATATCCAGACCTCCGGCGTAGGCTATGTTGAATATCCTTTTCTCTCCGTCCACGGCATCGGGCTTGACGACGAACTTTCCGCCGTCAATCGTCATTTTTGTTCCAGTTGCCGAAGAATATTGTACAATGCTTGTCAGCGTGGAAAAACTTCCTCCCTTGATCGTGAAGTTTCCACCCGCTCTTATTCTGAAACTACGGCCATATTTCCCCTCTGTCACGAAATTCCCACCTTCTACCGTAACGTCGGCATACGTCGCCGAAACAATCCCGGCCTGACTCTTGCAATAGAAAGAACCATTGTTGATTGTCAGTTTGACCCGATTGCCGGATGTGCCGTCACATTTTATTACCCGTATCCAGTCGAATGACGTAGGGCTCGTCGCCACCCTCCCGGTAAACGACCCGCCGGAAATTTCAAGCTCCGTTCCGGCTTTCAAGTCAATATTGCAGCCGTATATGTCTCCGTCGGCAGATATTGAGTATGGAATCTCCATCCTCCCGCTGCCTGTAGCGCTTCCATCCTTGATTTCGGCCTTGCCGTTAATCGTAATGGAAGTTGTCAGGGTGCAGCCGTTGAGGTCCAGCGTGGTCTTCGCGGATGGAGAAACAAGCGTAAGGGTATCCTCCGCACAGTCGTCCAAAAGCCTTACCGTGTATCCTCCGCCTCGCCGGGAGATTTCCGAAAAGGCTTTTTCGAGAGAAGGGAAAGTCATCCCGAGCTCGGGTATCTCAACCGTGCCTTCGCCCATTTTCTTCGTCATGTAATAATATCTGCCTCCAACGATGCTCTGGCAGTCGATGTCGGTGAGATTGACGAATTTCTTGTCGGCAGAGTGTGCGTAGAGCATCATATTGACACTGCTGCAGGGGAGCACCACAAAATACGAAGCCTTGGAGATTATTCCGGAGGGCGAGGCCTTGACCCCGGGGGAGAACGTGATTCCGGCAGAGGCCGTGATATTGTCGGGCACCAGGGAGAAGCCGGCAGGGTTTATGCATATCGTCCCTTTTGTGACCACCCCGGAAAGTGATATGCCCGTAATGGTGGCATCCGGATCAACCTTGAACTCCTTGAGACCCACTACGGCGGTCTGATTATGGAACTTGAGGTCCACCGTCGGCGTTCCTCCCTTGAGACTGATGGAGCCCCTGGCACACATTATCAGCGGAGTATTTTTGCCAAGCACCCCGCTCTGCGATGAGAGATCCACCGATATGCTTCCGTCAACTATGTCGCTTTCGCTCTTGCCCGGAGCATATACGGCATAGAGCACCCCGGCACTCCCGGGAATATAATCCCCGACATCCATCTCCGCCTTCCCCACTCCGTCAACGGATGAGACCGTAAAGGTGAATTTGTTTCCCAAATCGTCAAACCCTATCACCTTGTCGCCAACCGTCCACGAAGGGACAATCGAATTGCCCACATTGTAGGTAACCCTGGGCCCGTCGGCGGCAGCGCCTTCCACCGTTGCGGTGACAACCAGCCTGGGAGAAAGGCCGGAAGCGGGCTCTCCCGCAACCGGAACCACATCCTTGCTGCAGGAAACAGCCGCTACGGTCAATGCGATTGCAGCAAACAAGCCCGGCGTTATCGACCTATTCATCCCAACCACCTCCGGGTATCGGACCAAACTTGTCGTTAACCGACTGGTTGCAGAAATCCGTGTTTTGCTCCAGGAGCATTTCCTCCATTTCAGGAGCGATATATCTGATTTTGTCTTTCATGGTCATATTTTGTTTATCAATCATCAAGTGAATCGGTCCCGATGTCCTGACCGTTATAAATGTCGGGTTTGTCAACCCCTGAGGCGGCCACGCCTATCGAAATGGAATATGGTACGCCGTCGAGCACTTCCGTCTTGCCGGAATATTTGAAATAATACGGCAGCGATGTCGTTACCGCCGTTGTTACCGTCGTTGCACAGAAAACCCCCACATACCACTCCCCGGCGGGCAGCTCCTTTATCACCAGATCCTTGTTGCCACCCTTGGTGCAGATGACATAGTCGGCATCGCTCAACCAGGCAAGGCCCCCCTTTCTCAACGAAAGATAGAGGTCTATCCCCGACGAGGCGTCATAACCGCTGGCCAGGGTAAGGCAGAAATTCTCTACCGGCTGCGCTGCCGTGAACTTGAAGTGATGATATTGGCGGTCACCTATCCCGGTGTATGCTGGACTGTCGTCGGAAGTTTTCTTGTCCATCGGCCTTGTCTTGCCCATTTCCAGGTCGGGCTGCTTGACTCTGGGAGCGCCGTTGCCGTCCATCGCATAGCGGAACATCATCGCCGTGAAATCACGCTGGTTGCCGCTTGCCTGGCCTTCGGGATGCGAACCGGTGCACACAACCCTGCCGGTGGAGGCATCCTTCTTGTAAGCCCAGGCATTCACCGAATCCACTAACTGCAGGAACTTCCCGGAAGAGTTGTCGGGATACCTGAACTCGGGATATGATGAATTCTTTTCCATATAGCAGTATCTCTCATCGGCTGAATGATGGTCGCTGTAAAGATAGCTGAACAGCTCCTCGTGGGGAATACTCTTGTTGCGGGCATTGTGGGGGAAATAACTTCCGCCGTGATGCCTCGTATCCTCAACGGTATCGATGCCGGCAAAAGAATAATAGCCGAGCGCCTTTAGCGCGGGCATAACCTTCATTCCGGTATAGACGGTTTTGTATTTGCTTATGCTGGGAGGCAGATGCGTGTGCTTCAACTCGCCGGGGAAGAGCCCGTACGACCAGTCGTTCGCAGGATTGGAATGACCGTAGCGCTTTGTGCCGTCAACCCACGTCGCCGAAAGAAACGACCCGGCGCAGGAGCCGGAATAACTGCCTCCATTGGCATTGAACCAGTGAATCCTGTCGCGCCCTTCGGCGGTGAGGGAGCGCCCGTGGTCATACGATCTTCCGCCATTGGAATATATCATCCTGAATCGTGGAGCCCCGTCGGGATACACGAGAACGCCGTTGGCATCATTCCACGAAGCGCCTTTGCTCTGCGGAGACGATACGAATACGCTTCTCTGGTATACGGAATCGTCTGCGCGGGTGGTTCCGGTAAGGTCGTCTGAAGAATGGGAGGCAAAGTATTCATAATCATCTGCCAGACCGATATATGAGATGGCGGGGATCGAGCTTGATGTCCCCGAAGCCTTGTAACGGTTCGTCAGAAACATTCCGGCATCCACAAAGAGACTCTTGTAGTAGCCGCGCCGCGTCACGTCGTGCGACTCGCTCTTGTCGGTAATCACCGCCTCGTCCATGCTTATGATGAACGAACGCTGTGCGGCTACCGGATTTGATATCTTCTGAATGAACGTATATGCATCACCTATCTCGTCTTCGCAGTCTGCATCCCTTTTGTATATCACCAGGGAGAAACCTCTGTCGAGCGCCCCCGGAGGGATGGGGAATATGTACGATTTGGCCGTGGGGCTTATCGTGGCGCTTCCACTCCAGAGCATCGAAATCGAGTTGCTGCCGTTCGTGAGGGTAATGTGCTCATAGTCCGGCGTGCCGTCGGAGAGAATGGGCACCGTGCAGTTGCCCCACAGCATATTGCCGCCCAGATCATGGAGCGTCATCTTCTTTATGACAACTTGCGACGCGCTCTTCAATGTTATCTTGAGAAGCCCCGTCACGTTGTGCATTCCGGCATACTGGAGGCCGCCATCGGTTCCCACCTGAGCCACACAGGGAATGGTTTTGCTCGCCACATTGCCCTGCTGGGCGCCTACTGTCTGCGGTATTGCAAATTTTATCGCCCCGTCGGCCACCGCGGCATTTTCACTATAGGGGAAAACGGCATAGTACGGCCCTTCTCCCGCATCGGCCAGTTTGCCGGTAAACCGCCCGGAGGGTTTCTTGGCCGTTGAATCCACGAGAGCGAATTTTGCCGTCTTTGTGCCGATGACGGCTATCTCATCTCCTTTGGCCCATACCATATCGTAGGTGGTACCGTCTTGCGCAAGACCAAGTCTTGCCGGATTTTCCGAAACGGCCTCGAGCCGTATATCTATCATGTCGGAACCGCCTGAGAAATCGATCCCGGCTTCTACAAACGACTTGCTGCACGAGGCGGTGGCAAGCATCGCCAATGAAACGGCTACAGATAAATATAAGCGTCTGCTCATCGGTGTGATTATTCTGAAATACCTGTCGAAACGGCATACGGTATGCCGTCAAGCACTTCTGTTTTGCCCGAATATTTGAAATAATACGGAGCCGACGTTACCTGGTATGTCGTTTCGGCCTTCACCGTAGTGGCGCAGTAAACCCCCACATACCACTCTCCCGCCGGCAGTTCCTTTATCAGCAGTTCCTTGTTGCCGCCCTTGGTGCAAATCACATAGTCGGCATCGCTCAGCCAGGCAAGGCCACCTTTTCTCAACGAGAGATAGAGATCTATCCCCGAGTTTTCGTCATATTTGCTACTGAGCGAAAGTCGGAAATTCTTCACGCTCTGCGCCGTCGTGAATTTGAAATGGTGATACTGCAAGTCGCCGATCCCCGTATATTCGGGGTTGTTGTCGGAAGTTTTCTTGTCCATCGTCCTTGTCTTGCCCATTACAAGGTCGGGCTGCTTGACCTTCGGCTTGCCGTTGCCATCCATCGCATAACGCAGCATCGTTGCCGTAAAATCCCGCATCATCCCGCTAGATGCCGCCTCGGGGTGGGACCCTGTACAAACGGCCCGGCCGGAAACGTCATCGAATTTATAGGCCCAGGCGCCCACCGAATCGACGATATTGATGAACTTGCCGCTATATTGGAACTTTTTCATTCCTGAATTTGCCGGATTATACCGGCTCGTATCCTTTTCGTGGCTCCCGGCTCCGCTGTACTGATAGGTGAACAGCTCCTCATAGGCGTGCCCTTTTGTCTTGTCGTTATGCGGCAGATAGCCGCCGCCGTGATGCCTTACGTCCTCGATGGTATCCTTGACATTGTAAGAATAACCGCTGAACAGCTCTTTCATCTTTGGAAGAAACTTCATTCCCGTATATACCGAAGGATATGTGGTGGTGCTGGGCGGCAAATGGGTGGAAACCATATCACCGGGGCAGATACCGAAAGAGTAGCTGGTCGTGTTCCCCTTGGCATAGCGGTTGCTGCCGTCGACATATTTGCTTGCTATGAAAGCCCCGGCGCAGGAACCGGCATAGCTGCCGCCGTTGTAAAAATAGTCGTGTACCAGCAGGCATCCCGTCGGCCTCAACGACTTGCCGTGGGAGGATGAGGTGCCTCCGTTGACATACATCATCCTGAACCGGGGAGACCCGTCTGGATAGAGCAGCACACCGTTGGCGTCGTTCCAATCGGCGCCCAAATCCTGGGGGGAGGCTACGAAAATGCTCTGCTGCACTATCGAGTCCTGTTTGATGATATCACCCTTGATCTCACCCGTACTGTGAGAGGCAAAATATTCATAATCATCCTCAAGGCCCAGATAGGCGATGGCCGGTATCGAGCCCGTTCCGGAAGTTTTGAAATTGTTGTTGAGATACATTCCGGCATCCACGAACAGACTCTTGTAGTAGCCGCGTCGCGCCACGTCGGACGATTCGCTCTTTTCGGTGATTGTCATCGCATCCATATCGATGACATAGGAGCGCTGCGCCGCCACCGGATTTGTTATTTTCTGGATGAAAGTGTACGTGTCGCCTATTTCGCCCGTCTTGGCGTTCTTCTTATATATCACCAGCGAGAAACCTCTGTCGAGCGCCCCCGGAGGCACCGGGAACAGGAATGACTTGGCAGTGCTGCTTATGGTCACGCTTTTGGTCCCGTCCCAGAGCATCGAAAGAGAGTTGGTGCCGCCGGAGAGAACAATGTTTTCGTAATCGGGTTCACCGCCTTCGAGAACAGGCACCGTGCAGTCGCCCCACAGCATGTTGCCTCCCAGATCGTGAAGCGTCATTTTCTTTACAACCGGCGACTTGCTGCTTTTCAAAGTTATCTTGAGAAGCCCCGTCACGTTGTGCATTCCGGCATATTGGAGACCGCCATCGGTTCCCACCCGGGCCACGCACGGGATAGCATTGGCCGATACGTTGTTATTCTGTCCATCCACCGTCTGTGGTATTGCAAATTTTATCGCCCCGTCAGCCACACGGGCATTTTCATTATAGGGGAAAACGGCGTAGTACGGGCCTTCACCTGCATCGGCCAGATTGCCCGAAAACCGCCCGGAGGCCTTCTTGGCCGTTGAATCCACGAGAGTGAACTTTGCCGTCTTTGTGCCGATGACGGCTATTTCGTCACCTTTTGTCCAGATCATATCGTACTGCCCCGTGGTCTTGTCCTGCGTGGAGAGGGTCAGCCTCGCCTGATCTCCGGCAAGGGATTCGAGCTGCGCTCCTATCACATCGTCTCCTCCGGCTGAGGTTTCGCGCCTGACCTCATCGAACGATTCGCTGCAGGAGGTTGCACCCATAAGCAGAGCAAGCGATGCAATGATGGTAATTTTCAGTTTTTTCATATTTTTCAATTCAAGATATCCGACTCTCCGGATGTAAACTCACAAATTTAACAAAAATCCTTGATAATGCTACGGTTTCAGCAATATCGGCAGATGATCCGACAGTCCGCCGTTGTTGCGCGGACCCACGAAAGTCCTCCTCGGCTTCATCCCCGTATAAGTACGGTCTGTCTCGAGAAGGAAAACCGGGGCGAAAATCTCCATTCTTGCCGAGGTGTCGCTGCAGAAAAACTGGTCTATCAATTCCCATTCCCCCTTATATTTCAATGTGCCCGCCCCTCTTTGCACAAGAGGCCCCGACAGAGAATGCAGCGCAGGAGTTACAAGCGGCACCACGTTGGCCGGAGTGTCGTTGAAATCCCCCATCGCCAGGACAAACGCTCCCGGCGAGGCGGCAAGAATCGAATCGGCGCATGCGTTCATCGTGGCTGCGGCGACCTTTCTGGCGGCATCTGACACCTGCGCCCCACCAAGTTTGGACGGCCAGTGATTCACGAGCAGATGGAGCGTGTCGCTCTGTTTGTAAAGCCCCTTGACATAAAGAATATCGCGCGTGGGGCGGGTTGAGGCGACCCTCAGGGAATCGACCGACAGCACCCTGAAAACGTCCCTGCGGTAGAGCAGGGCAACGTCGATGCCGCGCCGATCGGGGGATTCCCTGTGCACAATGCCATATCCCGCCTCCTCCAGCACGGTACCTTTCAGGATACTGGCAACCGCCATCCGGTTCTCGACCTCGGCCAGCCCCACGATATCCGGCAGGCGGCCCCATACCTGTGAAGATGCCGCTATGGTTTTGGCCACCCCGCCGCATTTCTGGCAGAACTGCTTCCAGGTCCAGTGCCGCTTCCCCGCAGGAGTATATTCTTCATCGTCGTGGAGCGGGTCGTCGAACGGGTCGAAGAGGCATTCGACATTCCAGAACATAACCGCCGGAGAGACATCTCCCCTGCCGGCGGAGGGCAAAACAAAAGCGGAGACAGCCGCAAGGGCCGCTCCGAAAACAAAAGCAAAACATCTGCACATATCCACCTCACAATATGTGCAAATATAACAGAAATATCCGCCCTATTGCCGGCGGGCGGATATTTCTGTCGTAAGATTTATGAAATCCTCTACCGAAAGCTGCTCCGGACGCGAGTCGAGGAACGGCAGGCCGTCATACGGCAGAGAGGCGCTCTTGAGTGTATTGCGGATTGTCTTGCGGCGCTGGGAGAAGGTTGCTTTGACCACCTGACGGAAAAGAGCCTCGTCACAGGGGAGGGACTCCCTGCCGTTGCGCGTCAGCCTGATTACGGCCGACTTGACTTTCGGAGGCGGAACGAAAGAGCCCTCGCCCACCGTGAAGAGATACTCGATATCGTACCAAGCCTGCAGGAACACCGAAAGGATTCCGTATGTCTTGTTCCCTGCTGCAGCGGCGATGCGCTGGGCAACCTCCTTCTGCACCATGCACACCACCTCGGGAATCATCCCACGGTAATCCAGAATCTTGAAGAATATCTGTGAAGATATGTTGTAGGGGAAATTGCCTATCACCGAAAAACTGTCGGAGAATATCTTTTCCAACGGCATTTTCAGAAAATCGGCCTCCAGAAGAGAGCCGCTCAGGGCAGGAAAGTGCGACAGGAGGTATTGCACCGATTCGTGGTCCACTTCAACGGCCTTGAGGATACCCTTTCCGTCCTGCAGCAGATACTGCGTAAGCACACCCATCCCGGGACCCACCTCAAGCATGCGGTCGGTGCTCCTTAACGAATCGACGATAGCTCTCGCTATCGTCTGATCCGTCAGGAAATGCTGGCCAAGGGCCTTTTTAGGTCGTACGGCCTGCATGCTCCGCTAAAAGAACGACTCGATAAAAGCTTCGCGGGCCGACGTATTGAAACCTTCCTTGGCCGTACCGTTGGTCATTATTACGAAGCCCGTCTTTGTATCGCGGTCAAAGGCCCACATTCCGGTTGTACCGCCCCAGGCGCCGGTGCTGTTGTAGATTATTGCACCTTCGACATATTTGGCACTTGTGTTGATTCCGGAGCACCTCTTCTGGCTCTTGACGGGTTTGAGGAACCTTTCTGCCGTCTCCTCAGAGAACAGAGCCACCTTGTAGAGAGGGCAATGACCGTTGTTGGCAAGAGTGAGGATGATCTTCGACAGGTCCTCGGCCGAAATCATAAGATCGTTCTTGACCCTCAGCTTGAAGGTGCTGACCCCGGGAACATAATTTTCGCGGTTATACACCCTGTACATCTTCTTGTAATGCACATATTCACCGTTGCTGTAAGTATAGGATTTGACGAAATCCCCGTCGGTGAAGTCGGTCGGAGTGTACGAAGCCTTGATATGGAGCGGGCCGAAAATATATTTCTGTGCATATTCGTCGAAACGCTCGCCGGTAACCTTCTCGACAATGGCAGCCAGAACAACGAATCCGCTGTTGCACTTGCAGTAGTCCTTGCCGGGCTGTTTGCCGTCTGCCCAGAGCGAAGCGAAAGCGGGGTCCGTCGACCTGAGGTTGTCGATGCTCTTGAACTCGTCGGCATCGGTAAGGGTGGACACCTGACGGAGAAGGTGCTGGATCGTGATGGGAATGTCGGGATACGAAGGGTTCCTGAGTTCGAATCCAAGATATTTCGAAACGTCATCCTTGAGTGAAATCATCTTGTTCTCCACAAGCTGGAAAATCGCGATGGGGACGACAACCCTGCCGCAAAGGCCCACCTTGAAGATGTTAGAGGTCGTCATAGCCTCTCCGGATTCGAGGTCCTTCACACCATAGGCTTTTGTGAAGACAATCTTGCCTTCCTTCACGACGGCCGTCTGCAGGCCTACGCAGTTATACTCCTTGATGATGTCCTGAACCGCCTCGTCGTATTTTACAACCGACTTGTTGGACTTTGCACTTGTAAGCACCAGCATCGCCGCTACGAGCGAGCAGGCAAAAGCAAATTTCTTAATCATATTTTCTGTTTTTGGTAATATGTCTTTCCTTTCAGATTACAAATCTATAAAAATTCTCAATTATTTGGTACTTTTGCCCTGTAATGAAAGAGACGGGGAAACAGGAATCGCCGCTGCTGGCGCAGTATTACGAAATCAAGGCCCAGAATCCCGACGCGCTGCTTCTGTACCGCGTGGGCGATTTCTATGAAACCTTCGGCGACGACGCCGTTGCCGCCAGCAAGACCCTCGGCATAGTCCTGACCCGCCGCGCCTCGGGAGGCGGGGAATTCACCCCCCTTGCAGGAGTTCCTTTCCACGCAATCGACACTTACCTTCCCAAGCTTGTGCGCGCGGGATACAAAGTGGCCGTCTGCGACCAGCTCGAAGATCCGAAGTTGACCAAAAAACTGGTCAGGCGCGGAGTCACCGAACTCGTCACCCCGGGGGTGGCCTACAATGACAATCTTCTCAAGAGTGACGAGAACAACTTCCTGGCCGCCGTTGCCTTCGGGACCAACAGGGGCGTTCAGACGGCCGGAGTGGCATTTCTCGACATATCCACCGGCACGTTCAAGATTGCTGAAGGCTCAAGGGAATATATAGATGTCCTCCTTTCCGACATGGACCCCAGGGAAATCCTGGTGGAGAGGAGCTCTTTCGCCGAATGGCGCAACTCAATGGGCAAAAAAGCGTTCGTCACCTCGCTCGACGAGTGGGCGTTCGTGTATGAGTCGTGCCGCAAGAAACTCTCTCAGCAGCTCGGCACCGGATCGTTGAAGGGGTTCGGAATCGACGGCATGCCCCTCGGCATCACTGCGGCCGGAGCCGCACTTTTCTACCTCGAACTCACACACCACACCGAGACGGGCCACATCCGGTCTGTATCGCGCATCGACCAGCACGACTTTGTGTGGATGGACCGTTTCACAATGCGCAACCTCGAGCTGTTCGGCTCCCAATCCGGCGGAGATGGAGTGTCCCTGCTTCAGGTGATGGACCGGTGCAGCTCCCCTATGGGCTCGCGCCTGTTGCGGGAGTGGCTCGCAATGCCGCTCAAGGACAAGGCCACCTTGGAGCAACGCTACGATGCCGTCGGAGCGCTTGCCGCCGACAGGCAGCTCCTCGACTCGGTACGGGAGGCTCTCTCCAATGTGGGCGATATGGAGCGCATAGTGTCGAAGGCGGCGGCAGGAAGACTCTCCCCACGCGAGGCTCTGCAGCTTGCCCGCGGCCTCAAGGCTCTGGAGGAGGTGAAAGCCTCCGTCGAGGGGACTCCCCTTCTGAATCTCATGCGCGAGGTTGACTGCTGCAAGGACCTCTACCAGCTGATTTCATCTTCTATTCTGCCTGATGCGGCGGCCCAGATCGGCAAGGGCGACGTAATAGCGTCCGGTGTATCGGCGGAGCTCGATTCGGCACGCAATATCCTTACGGGCGGAAAGGATGTATTGGAGCGGATTCAGGAGAGGGAAAAGGAAGCCACCGGCATTCCGTCCCTGAAAATCGGATACAACAACGTTTTCGGATATTACCTCGAAGTACGCAACATACACAAGGACAAGGTTCCGCAGGAGTGGATACGCAAGCAGACCCTGGTCAATGCCGAGCGCTACATCACGCAGGAAATAAAGGAATACGAAGAAACCATCCTCGGAGCGGGCGACAGAATCCTTGCAATCGAGGCTGAAATCTACGCCGGAATCGTGCGCCATATTCAGGAGCTCATTCCGATGTTGCAGAAAGACGCGGCAGCGGTGGCAACGCTCGACTGTCTGGCCTCCTTCGCCTACATAGCCCTTGAGAACAACTATTGCCGCCCCGATATCGACGAGGGCCTTGAAATCAGCATCACAGCCGGTCGCCACCCGGTAATAGAAACCCTTATGCCTCCGGGTGAGGAATATGTGGCCAACGACCTTTATCTGAACAACGAAACTCAGCAGATAATAATTCTCACGGGGCCCAATATGGCCGGAAAATCGGCATTTCTGCGTCAGGGCGCCCTGATTGTGCTGATGGCCCAGATGGGCTCTTTCGTCCCTGCCAAAGCGGCCAGAATCGGCCTTGTGGATAAAATCTTTACAAGGGTCGGAGCCTCGGACAACATTTCCCGCGGAGAGTCCACGTTCATGGTGGAAATGACCGAAACTGCTACAATCCTCAACAATATCTCTCCACGGTCGCTTATCCTGCTCGATGAAATCGGCCGCGGCACGAGCACTTTCGACGGAATGTCGATAGCATGGAGTATCGTGGAGTACCTGCACGGGCCGGACACCCCGTCAAAAGACCACCCCAAAACCCTTTTCGCCACGCATTACCACGAGCTCAACGAGCTTGAAACGCTTTACAGCAGGGTGCACAACTATCATATCTCCGTCAGAGAGGCCGACGGCAAGGTCGTGTTCCTGCGCAAATTGTGCAAGGGCGGGGTGGCGCACAGTTTCGGAATCCATGTGGCCAGACTGGCCGGGATGCCGGAAGAAGTCATCCGCAATGCGGAACGCAAGCTCGGCGAGCTCGAAGAATCGTCTCCCGTAGCCGAACCTTCTTCATCCGGGGCCAAACGGAACATATCGGGTATGCAACTGTCACTCTACCAGCTTGACGACCCGCTGCTGCTCGAAATAAAGAACAAGCTGAATGCCGCGGACATCAATTCGATGTCTCCGCTCGATGCATTCGATCTGATAAGAGAACTTAAAAAGAAAACAGGTTTGTAGTAGAGGAGAAATGAAGGGATTTGTGTGGAAAGCGGGCAACCTTGCAGGGATTGCCACCGACAGCGCACGCTTTGCCCTGTCGGAATTGAAAGTTGACAAGTTCAGGACGATACTGTCACTGGCCGGGGTATCCATCGGGATTTTTTCAATCGTATCGGTATTCACACTTGTGGATTCGCTCAAGGAAAGCCTTGACCAGGGGCTGGAAGAATTCGGCAAGGATGTAACCTTTGTGGAGCAGATGCCCCTTGAGCCCGACCTGAACGAGGAGGGTATATTCAGATGGTGGGAATATGTCTCCCGACCCCAGGTAACCTACGATGAATATCTTTTCCTGGCACAGCATAACAGCACTTTCTCGCAGATGTGCTGGACTTGCTTTCTGGACGACGGGACAACCGTCGGGATAACTCCCGGATGGGAGATGACCATACGCAACCGGATAGTTTCCGGAAGGCCTTTCTCGGCGGGGGAACTGCAATATGGAGCGCCTGTCGCCATTGCCGGCGCCGATTATGCCAAATTGCACAAAACCGACAGCATAGTGACGCTCGACGGTGTGCGCTGCACCATAATAGGCACGCTCGAGCGCAGCGGATTGAATTCCGTGAGTCTTGCCGACACCGACAAATCCATAATGATTCCGGCACGCCTGGCTATGCGGCTCAACTCATTCAACGGATGCCGCACGTCCCTGGCCATCAAGCCTGCCGAAGGCATAAGCGACGAAACCTTCACCGCCGAAATAAGGGCCCTGATGCGCCGCTACAGGCGGCTCTCCCCGCAGGCGAAAGACAATTTTTCCGTCAACCGTCTTTCGTTCATTGTCAATGAGATGGAGAACCTCTTTGCCCTGGTGGACTCCATCGGATGGATCATCGGAATATTTTCGCTCCTTGTCGGTGGTTTCGGAATTGCTAACATAATGTTCGTATCGGTAAGGGAACGCACCGCCCAGATAGGGCTCCAGATGGCGCTCGGAGCAAAACGGAGAATCATAGTCCTGCAATACCTTACGGAGTCGGTCAC
Organism: Bacteroidales bacterium; assembly: GCA_045641345.1. Taxonomy (GTDB): domain Bacteria; phylum Bacteroidota; class Bacteroidia; order Bacteroidales; family UBA932; genus Cacconaster. The sequence goes on along the minus strand of JAZUGR010000031.1, from coordinate 67,379 downwards.
ACTCTCGGTAATGGGAGGCGCCGCAGGCCTTGCCGTCGTATGGCTGGCCACTCTCCTTCTCTACAGAAGTCCTCTGCCCGTTTCGCTCAGCCCGGGCAACGCCGCAACCGGTATGCTCATTGCCGCCATAATAGGAATTGCAGCCGGAGTGGCTCCTGCCACGGCGGCTGCAAATCTCCATCCAGCAGAAGCTCTTCTGCGGGAATGACTGCCTGCTAGAAGAATCTCGCTCTGTAGTCCTTTACGGAAGCCTCTTCGGCAAGCACACCGTCAAGAGCCTGAACCTGGAATGCAGACTTCTGGCTCTGATAGGTAGCGGCATCCTCATCCGTGAAGAAGGTACCTTCCTGACGGGCTGCAACCTGGAATACGACAACACCGAAATCACCCTTGACGGGACCGCAGAGAACGTTCGGCTGAGCATTGGCCAGAGCGCCGAGGACGGCATTGTCAACCTGTTGATACTGCGACCCGAATGAAACTCCGGTGGTGTGGCTCACACTTTCGCCGAGTATGCCTGCGGCATCCTCGATTGTCTTGCACTCCGCTATCTTTCCGGCAACTTCGCCCTGAAGCTTTTCAACCTTCTTGTCGGAAATCAGCTTGAGCTTGATGTTTTCTTCAACATCCTTGAGCTCTACAGTACCCTCGCTGCGGACAGCGGTGACTGCAGCGACGAAATAATATTTGTTGTCGACGATGATGACGTCGGAAACACTGCCTTTTTTCGTTTTCTTCTCGAAAATCCAGCGTACAAGTTCGCGGGCATTGTCGCAAACGCCCACCCTGCGGGTGGCTTCGTAGACGTTCTGCATCGGGATTACCGGCAACTGCTCGGCGGCGACGATCTCCGCGAATTTGGCATACTTGCCTTCGCTTCGGTCGGCAAAGTCGGTTGCTTTCATCAGATAGTCGCGATACGTATCTTCAGAAGGGAGAACGTTCTTCACGAATACTGCAAGCTGCACTTTCTCCACGGGCTTTGTGCGCTCCATGACATAAAGAACAAAGAAACCCTGTGCATTGAGGCTGCGGACCTTCACAACCTTGCCGGCAGAAGCGTCAAACACCACGTCAAGGTCTGAAAGACCGTTGGCTGCGGTGATTTCCTGCGTAAGCCAGCCCATTTCGGTGAATTCGGCCGGCATACCACCCTTGCGGGCAACCTCGGCAAGTGAATCTGCCTGGGCCTCCTGGGCAAGAGGCAGCAGCGCATAGGCGACTTTTGCCGAATCGGACCTCTGTGCCCGTGCAGCAACGCGTGCGGCCGAGAAGCTGTTGTCGTCGGACCTTACGTCGCTCACAGCGTTGGTCTTTTTGTCGAAGGCGATTGCCTTGAATTCAGGACGGGAGGCAAGCTGGGATTCTTTGTAAAAATATGTATCCCACTTTGCATCCGAATTTACGACTATGAAATTCTTGAGGTTGTCGGTCGTCGCAAATTCTGCATACTGTTCGTCGAATACAACCTTCGCAGAGGCTATATCCTCGGCAGAAGGCTCAACCTCCCACATTACATATTCGATGTCGCGGTTTGCAAGCTGCTTCATCGAAGACTTGCGCTCATCATAGTATTTTCTGATTTCCTTTTCCGAAACCGAAATTGTGCTGTCGGGAGCGAAGTCAACGGGGACGGTGATATAATCGATGTCGTACGTGACGTTGTTGTTGGCAATGACACGGGCCTTCTCGACGGGATTCTGAAGCGTCGAGGCCATCAGAAGCGTGGTGTACTTGTCATAAATGCGGGCTTTGTAGATGGAACTCTCGAGAAAATCCCAGAACATGGCGCTCTGCCCCGAAGGGTCGGTATCGACCGACTGCACGAAATTCAGAAGTGCGGAGCGGTCGAAATTGCCGTTCTCGTCGAGGAACATCCTCTGCTGAAGAAGTATCGGAGAGATGGTTTCGCCCTGTGTGAGATCCTGCATCTCCTGCTGGGAGACAAATATGCCGGCCTTTTCTATCTTGGGGAGGAATACGTTCTCATCGAACAGCGACTGCCAGGCAAGGTCGCGGATGGAAGCCTGGGCCTGCTCGTCACCGGCTCTCTGCCCGAGCATTTCGGTAAGCTTTGTATAGTGATCGACTTCTTCGTAGAAGTCCCTGTAGGAAATGTTCTTTCCGTTCATTTCTCCCACCTTGTTTTCAGAAGAGAACATCTGGGCAGCGCTCTGCAGAGTGCTGGGGTCGATGATGAATGAAAGGAGTGCCAGGGCAACAAGAACTGTGATTAAAATCCCGAATTTTACACGGATTTTCTCTAATACCGCCATATTGTTGTAATTTAATAGTTTCGATAAGTTTGCAAAAGTAATTAAAAATCCGTTAGTACGGAATCTTTTCTTGCAAAAGGTTTCTTTTTGGGGCCGATGAAATTCAGGGAGTCGACATATACGTCGGTCGAATCACTTATCCTGGAGTAGGAGTCGAACGGTTTGAGTATTTCGGAATTGCGGGCCCTTTCGTCGGATTCCATTCCGTACCCCTGCATCATTCCGTTGTGGGAGGTTATCCTTACGTAGCAGTTCGTATATATCTTTTTCTTGTCCTGATCCCAATACATCGTATCGGATTCCATCTTTTCCTCCTTGATGAGATTGGTCACCACCACATTGCCGTAAGCCATCCATGTCTCGGAACCTCTCGTGGTTATGTGCTTTGCCTCATCGGCGGTGATGGTGGTCTCCAACGCGCCGTCGGCGGTATATGCCTTCACCGATATCCCCTCGGGATAATAGTCGTATTCCTGAGCCCGCCCGTCTTTGACATAGCTGAAATGCTGGAGGAGCGGCGCCGTCATACGCATCTTGACCGCGCCGTTTTCGGACTGGACGACCGCCATATCCTCCACCGTCTGCGACGGAATTTTCTCCATGTCAAACGGATTCGCCTCCACTTCCTGCCTGCAGGATGCAGAAAGCATTATAGCCGCGGAAGCGGCTATAATGCAAGAAATGGATTTCCGTAGTCCTGAAATCATTACTTGTTGGTGCGGACAACAGTGGATTCACGCAGCCCGTTGCAGGACACCGTATATGAATTGCCGTCAATCACGTCATACATAAAAGCGTCGGCCTGCTGAGGGAAATACTTGCGATACTGGGCAATCAGATTGTTGGCCTCTTCGCTCAGCGACTCGTCGGCAGCCTTGGCCTTGTTCATATAGTCAACGGCCACCCAGAACGGAGCGCGGGCCTCAACCTCGTTGCCGGAGCATTTCTGCGAGCCCCAAACGGTTCCGATAAGGAGATACGCCTTGCCTGTGAGGGCGGGGTTCATGTCCGGAACCGTCTTGGCCAGTTCGACAGCCTTTGCCCCGTGACCGAGCTTCTTGAAGTAGAACGTTGCAAGCTCCATGCTGTAATCGGCAATCGTGGCGATATCCTCGGCCTTTGTTCTGTCGAGCATTCCTATGGCCTCCGAAAGGGCCTTTGCGGCCGATTCGTTCTTGTCGCGCGACGAATAGAGCTTGTACAGGAAATATGCCGACTTTGCCGAAGGGTCAACGGCATAAAGCGACTCGACGGCCTTGAGATATATTTCGGTATCGAAACACTCTGATTTGGAAAGCATCGTCACCATATTGGTAAGGAGAGCCTTGTCGGAGGCCGCGGATTCGTAGCGGGGGGTGTAGAGCGCCACCAGATTGTCGCACGAAGCCACGCCGCTGTCGATGAACACCTGCTCCACGCCGCTCCTGGCCGATGCCACGTCGGCACGCTTGCTGCCGTCGAGGTATCCGGCTATGCGGGTATAGCATGCCAGTACGTCATCGGCCGACATTTTCTGCTCCTTGTAGAGGTCAACCGCATATTGGAGGTAGTTGACATAGACTGCGGGGGAGCAATCACCGCCGATCTTGCTGACAATCCCGTCGAGCATCCCGTATCCGGCCTGCTTGTCACCCTTGTAGAAGTTTATGATATCTATCGCCTTGTTGTCAAGCGCCTTGTTGAAATACTTCGGATAGTACTCGGCGCGGATATCGTTGAGCCACAACAGGGAATCTATAAGCTGCTGGCGACGCGATGGGTCCTTTTCGTTGACAACTTCGCGACGCAGGATTTTCTGTCCGTTGATGAGGAGGTTCTGATTCGCCGTGGGAGGGCAGAGCGACATCGCCGTTCTCCAGAAAGGCGCAGCCTCGACAAGATTGTTCTGCTTTACATATTCCGAATAATAGGAAAGGTACTTGATGCATTCCGCGCTGTCCTTGCCATACTTGCCCTGAGCTGATGCAGAAACGCCCAGAACCGTTGCGAGAATAACTAATGCTAACTTCTTCATCACTGTTGGTTTATTTTGTTCTCTTCAAAAATCGTGCAAAACTAATCATTTTTATTCATACAATTGCTTGATGAACCAGATGTCGTGGAAACTGAACGACAGGGTGAACTTGATATACCGCTCCCTTATCAGGCTGTCCGTCAGCGTTCCGTTCTGGCCCAGATCGACTCCGAAGGTTATCGAGTTGTAATATCTGAATATCGGGAAAGTTACGCCGAGTGTGAATCCCATCGAATTGATTTGATGGGAATTGAGCGAAATATATGAATTTTCGTAATACGCACCGGCGTGGTATGTGAGCGTTTTCATATAGTGCCGCACGTCATATCTGCTCGGGGTCCACTCCGCTCCCAGACGGAACGACCGCATATCGGCGGGAGAGAAATCCACACCCGGGGTGGGAAGGAACGCCGTATGGCTCCATTTCTGCTGCTTGTAGTCGAATCCCACCGTCAATTTGTCGTTCGACTTGTATGTGACGCCGACCCCCCACTCCAACGGGATGTCATATCCCCTGAACTCCGTCGTTTTGTAATGGACCGTATCGGTGGAAGAGGAGAGCTCTCCGAAAGAATAGCGGGTCACTTCGCCGCCGAGCCTCGTGGGGATCAGGAACGTCGCTCCCACTGTCAGGCTCCTGCCCGATTTCAGGGGCTGTTCATACTGCAGGCCGACCTTGCCGCCGAAACCGCTCATCGAATAATACCAGCCTGTGCTTATGGCGCGGTAGGTGGAGCCGGTATTGCGGAAGTCGGCGTTGGTGGCGTGATTTATGTTGCCGAAATAGTAGTAGCCGTCTATGCCCACGCTGAACCTTTTGAAAAACGTTATCCCGGCCCCGAGGAAGACCTGGTATATACCTCCCGAACCAAAGCGGGTATAACGGATGTCGCCAATGCTGGACGTGAGGTCGTCTGAAGTCTCTTCGGCAGTAAAATAATATCCGGTGCTGCTGTAAGGCATTATCCCCACCTTGAACGCCGATGTGTTGGTAATCGGGAACGACATCACTATGTGGTTCATGTTGAAGGTATTGTTAGCCGACTTCAGCCTGTCGTCTCCCTGTGCGAATGCCGCAGAGGAGGCATTCGCCTCAAGGAGCATACAGTTTCCGCGCATGCCGAAATCCATCATGAACGATTTTGATTCCCTCGCTGTGACCGCTGCCGGATTGATGAGATTTATAAACCTGACGTTGCGGTCGCCTATTCCGATGCCGCCCTTGACGTGGTTGTAACTCGTGCCCTGGGGAGCCAGCTGCCCGAGTCCGAACATCGAATACGGAGTGAACCCCGTATTGGCCCCGGAATGATCCTGAGCCATCGACGCGACGGAAAAGAAGGCAATCAGAGCCGCTGTAAGAAAGCTATGTTTCAAGTACCCCATATCTGCCGGTTACAAATTGCAAAGATGGTAATTTTAGACGGTTGGTGCAAATCAAATGTCGTGCCCCTCAAAAAGGTTGGTGAGCAGCTTAACGGCTCTTCCAACGGTCGTGACACACTCTGTTTTTATATACAGTTTCCCGGCATTTTCTATCAGGGTATACCTGCGGCCGTACTTCTGAAGATTCTCGAGAACCGTGGCGAATATCTCCCCCTGATAAAAAGGCGACATCTGGTTGTTGATGAAGTATGCCAGCATCATACCTTTTTTCAACACAACCCTTTCTATGCCTATCTTTTGTGCCGCAGCCCTGAGCCTCACCACGTTGACAAGTTCGATGACGGGCTCGGGAACCGGACCGAAGCGGTCTTCCATCTCCTTGAGGAAGCGTTCTATGTCCTGTTCCTTGTTCAGGGTGTCAAGCTCCTTGTAGAGCCTTATTTTTTCGTACGGGACATTCACGTATTCATCGGGAATAAGAATTTCCATGTCCGTCTCCACCTGGGTATCGGTCGAGTTGATGAATATCTTCCTGTCTCCCGGCTTGAGGCTGTCGGGCAGTTCCGCCATCGCCTCGTTGAGAATACGCATATATGTTTCAAATCCCATTTCGGCTATGAAACCGCTTTGTTCCGCCCCAAGCAGGTTGCCGGCCCCCCTTATGTCGAGGTCCTGCATTGCTATGTTGAATCCGCTTCCGAGGTCTGAAAATGCCTCTATCGCCCTTATGCGGCGCCGCGCGTCGTCGGTAATGCTGTCCATCGGAGGCACCACGAGGTAGCAGTATGCCTTGGCGTTGCTCCGCCCCACCCGGCCCCGCAGCTGATGCAGGTCGGAAAGGCCGAAACGGTGCGCCTGATTGATTATTATCGTGTTGGCATTGGGGATGTCGATTCCGTTTTCCATTATCGACGTCGAAAGGAGAATGTCGTATTCCCCATTGATGAACGCCAGTATCTTCCTTTCCAGCATATCGGGTTCCATCTGCCCGTGGGCCACACATATTTCGGCTTCGGGGACCACCCTGTGAAGGATTTCCTGTACTGACAGGATATCTTCAATCCGATTGTGGACAAAGAATACCTGTCCGCCGCGCTCCAGCTCGTGGTTGATGATGTCGGCAATGAGGTCTTCCTGAAAATTTATGACCTCGGTGGCTACCGGCAGCCTGTTCGGCGGCGGGGTGTTGATGATGGACAGGTCGCGCGCGCCGAGAAGGGAGAACTGCAGCGTTCTGGGAATCGGGGTGGCCGTAAGGGTGAGTGTATCGATATTTGCCCTGAGCTCCCTGAGGCGCTCCTTCGACGTCACGCCGAATTTCTGTTCCTCGTCTATGATCAGGAGCCCGAGATCCTTGAATTTCACGGTCTTGTTCAGAAGCCTGTGCGTGCCTATCACAATATCGACGCCTCCGGAAGCCAACTTTTCCTGCAGCTCCTTTATTTCCTTGGCAGAGCGCAGCCTGCTCAGATAATCTATCGTTACCGGAAATCCCTTGAGCCTCGAGGAGAATGTTCTGAAATGCTGCAGGGCAAGGATTGTGGTTGGGACCAGCACTGCAACCTGCTTGCCGTCACAAGCTGCCTTGAAGGCGGCGCGAATGGCGAGTTCGGTCTTGCCGAATCCGACGTCACCGCAGATGAGGCGGTCCATCGGATGGATGCTTTCCATATCCTCCTTTATGGCAATGGTCGCCTTCTGCTGGTCGGGGGTGTCTTCATACAGGAAGGATGATTCAAGCTCCTTCTGCATATATGTGTCGGGGGAGAATGCGAACCCCCTTGTCTGCTGCCGCTCCGAATAGAGTTTGATGAGGTTTTCGGCAATGTCCTTCACCTTGCTCTTGGTGGTGTTCTTGAGGGTGTCCCACGCCTTGGATCCCAATTTGTATATCCTTGGCGGCTCGCCGTCGCGCGACTTGAACTTGGAGATTCTGTGCAACCCGTGGATTGAGACGAATATTACGTCGTTGTCCTTATATTCAAGCTTTACGGCCTCCTGTATCTTCCCTCCTATGTTAGTCTTGACAAGCCCTCCGTAGCGCCCCACGCCATGGTCTATATGGACCACATAATCCCCCACCTGGAATGAACTCAGGTCGGCGATGGTAAGCTTCTCGCTGTGCTCAACCTGCCGGCGGACCTTGATTTTGTGGTATCTCTCGAATATCTGGTGGTCCGTATAATAGCAGAATTTTTCAGCCTTGTTGACATAGCCCTCGTGAAGGGACGCCTTGATGAAGGTCGGATGCGCCCTTGACCCGATGTCGCGCAGAATCTGTTCCAGCCTGAGGGCTTGCGCATCGTTGGGACATATTATGGATATCCTGTACCCGTCCTCCGCCTTGCTTTCGAGGTCCCTTGCCAGGATTTCGAAGTTTTTGTTGAACGTGGGCTGGGGAATGACGTCCCCTTCTCCGGATTCAAAACCGTTTCCGGTCAGGTCCCATAACACGGAACCCGCGGGAAGAATCTCGCCAAGGTCCACATAATCGTTTCCGGAGAAATTTTCATAGATGTCCGGAAATATGTCGACACTGTCGTATTCCTCTATGGAAAGCTGGGTGTTGACGTCGAACTTGCGGATTGACTCAACCTCATCGCCAAAGAAATCAACCCTGTACGGGTTGTTGTCAGAATAGGAAAAAACGTCTATTATACTCCCTCTGACGGCGAATTCTCCCGGCCTCGACACAAAGTCGGCACGCGAGAATTTATGTTCGAACAGAAGTTCGACGACGAAATCGTGGGTAAGTTTCTCCCCCTTTTTGAAACGGAGTATGCTTTCCCTTGTCTTTGCCAGGGCAAGAACTTTCTCCCGAACCGCTTCGGGATACGTTACAAGTATTATGGACCCGCTGTCCCCGTTATGTGCAACCTTTGCAAAATCGGTTGTAGCGGCCGCAAATGCCTTGTCGATATCAAATTCGGATGATGTGCCGAAAGACGCTATCGCAGCCAGGGCGGCGGTACGCTGCACCTTTGACGATGCTGATTTGAACTCGCTCCTGTCGGAAGATTCCGGAAAATAGAAAACCGTGTCCTCGGTAAAGAAGTTATAGAGGTCGCTCGTGATGAAGAACGCTGTTTTCTTACTGTCTGCCACCACCAGATGCAACGATGGTGACGAAATGGAATTCACGGCCGAGGCTATGAACACAGCTTTGGCCGAATTGGTGAAGAAATCGAGAGCAGGCGTCTTTACAAGGGAATCTGGAAACATCAGAACAAAGAATCGTCGTGATTACAGTTGCTTATTCCAAGGTGCTTGCATGCAAGGGGTGTGGCGACACGGCCTCTGGGTGTCCTCGTAATGAAGCCTTCCTTTATCAGGAATGGTTCATAAACCTCCTCGAGGGTACCCGGATCCTCGCTTATGGCTGTTGCCAAAGTTCCCAGTCCTACCGGCCCTCCCTTGAATTTTTCAATGATGGTAAGCAGTATCTTGTTGTCAACGGAATCAAGACCTCTCTTGTCTATATTAAGGGCATCGAGCGCTATTTTGGTGATTTCCAAATCTATGGCTCCGGAGCCTTTCACCTGTGCAAAGTCCCTTACGCGGCGTATCAGCGAGTTTGCTATACGCGGAGTGCCGCGGCTCCTGAGGGCCACTTCCATAGCCGCTTCATCCTCAATGTCGATGTTCAGTATTCCTGCCGAACGTTTCACTATCTTGAACAATACCGAAGCGTCGTAATATTCAAGATGGCACTGTATTCCGAACCTGGCACGCAAAGGTGACGTGAGCAGGCCGCTGCGTGTAGTGGCTCCGATCAGAGTGAACGGATTGAGTGAAATCTGAACGCTGCGCGCACCGGGGCCCTTGTCAATCATTATATCTATCTTGAAATCCTCCATCGCCGAATAGAGGTATTCTTCGACGATAGGGGAAAGCCGGTGTATTTCATCTATAAAAAGGACGTCTCCCTCTTCGAGCGAAGTAAGAAGCCCTGCAAGATCCCCTGGTTTGTCAAGAACCGGCCCCGAAGTGACTTTCATATTGACGCCCAGCTCGTTTGCCACTATACTGGCCAGCGTGGTCTTGCCAAGACCCGGAGGGCCGTGAAACAATACATGATCGAGTGATTCACCCCTCAACTGGGCCGCCTTGACGAATATCTTCAGATTCTCCAGTATCTTTTCCTGCCCGGCGAATTCTGAAAACTCCCTAGGCCTTATCTTCCCGTCGAAATCATTTTCCCTCAAACCCGACTCCTCTCTTGGATTGAATACTGATGTATTGTCCATAACATTATATTTCCTAACAGGATACAAATTTCCTAAAAAACGTGGATAAATACAATTTTTATATCTTTGCCTGTAAGTATAATCATTTCAACTTATGGAGTATTTCACAACTTCCGAAGGAATTACGGTACATCTTTTCGACACTCTGGACAATGATTCCCGTGAAGACGGAAAGAAGACACTCATACTTCTCCACGGATACCTTGAAACAATGTATATATGGTATGAGTTCGCTTCCCGTCTAAAGGACAGATACCGTGTGATAATACTCGATCTCCCGGGTCACGGACTGACCGATTACTGTCCTGCAGACAGTAATGGAGAATCTGTCAATTCAATGGAGTTCTGCGCAAGGGTTGTAAAGGGAATCCTTGACAAAAGTGGAATTGAAAAAGCCTGCATAGGTGGTCATTCAATGGGCGGATTCATTGCACAGAACTGTTGTATCCTATATCCCGAAACTTTTGAAAAGCTTATAATATTCAACTCAACCCCGTATAAGGACAAGGAGGAAAAAGCCGCCGACAGAAAAAGGGAGATAGAGGCGATAAAAAACGGAAAACTTGAAACATTGGCGTATATTTCAATACCCAAGATGTATCATCCCGACAACCTGCGTAAATTTGACGACAAGATAAGGGAGACGATGGAACTTTGTGAAACCCATTTTCCCGAAGGAATAATAGCATCCATCAAGGGAATGCAATCAAGAAATGATACACAGGAATTGATGAAATCTCAGAAAATTCCCATTCTTCATATCTCGGGTGATTCCGATCCGTTCATTCCTATGGAAACCCTTGAAAAAATGAAAAAGGATTTTCCTTCGGTCAAATTCATAACACTGCCGCAAACGGGGCATAATTCATTTATAGAAAATGAAGATGAATGCTATCAACAGGTGTGTGGATTTCTTTGTTGAAAATATGTTGAATCATTATAATAAAACACTGGTTCATCTGTTCCTTAAAATTAAAAAACAATAATAAAACAGGATTATCCGATTATTTATCAACACTGATAATAACTTTTAAATTATATAAAAATAGCCGTACAGATATATTGTGCGGCCATTTTTATTGTTATAAACAATTTAACAATCCAATAAATAAGGATAAGTTGTTTTAAATATATTCTTCTATTTTATTCTTAAGAACATCTATGTTCATATTGTTTTTTGCGGATATGAATACTGCAGGCGTTTTCCAATATTCCTTGAATTCTTCGAGCGTATGATTTTCGACGGTCTTTTCCGTCTGGGAAACCTCATCATATTCCTTATAATGATATGAATCTATTTTATTGAATACGGTGAATAATTTCTTACCGGAAGCTCCTATGTCATCAAGTGTCTTTTCAACAACTTTTATCTGATCCATGAATTGAGGGTGGGAGATATCCACGACATGAATCAGAAGATCGGATTCCCTGACTTCATCCAACGTACTCTTGAATGATTCTATAAGTTGTGTCGGTAGTTTTCTTATAAACCCGACTGTATCACTTAACAGAAACGGTTTATTGTTAACAACAACCTTCCTTACCGTTGTATCAAGTGTTGCAAATAATTTATTTTCGGCAAATACATCACTTTTAGCCAGTAAATTCATAAGAGTGCTTTTACCTACATTGGTATATCCTACCAGCGCCACCCTCTTTATTGAATTTCTATTTCCTCTTTGGGAAATCATCTGTCTGTCAATTTTGGCAAGATGCTCCTTCAATTTCTTGATTTTATTGAGTATTATTCTCCTATCGGTTTCCAACTGGCTTTCACCGGGACCTCTCATATTAAGACCGCCCCTCTGTCTTTCAAGATGTGTCCACATACCGGTAAGTCTTGGTAGAAGATATTGATACTGTGCCAATTCAACCTGTGTTTTTGCATAGGCCGTTTTTGCACGTTGGGCAAAGATATTCAGTATCAATCCTGTCCGGTCAACAATCTCACATCCTGAATCCTTGTTTATATTACGCATTTGAGATGGTGTCAATTCATCATCGAATATTATATAACCTATATTGTTGTTTTTTGCGTAATCTATTATCTCCAACAACTTACCCGGACCTACATAACTTCTTGCATTCGGATGTTCAAGGTGTTGTACGAATTTCTTTGAACCGTCTATCCCTGCAGTCTGTGCCAAAAAAATCAATTCATCCAGATATTCATTTACCTGAACGTCATTTTGATTGTCTGTAATTACTGATACAAATACTGCGGTGTCCGGAACTTTTTCCTTTATATCCGCCATATGCTTAGATCTGTTTTGAAATGATTGACTTCAATTTTTATACTAAAAAATAATCCGTGACTATTTTTTACAAAATTAGAAACTATCTTTGTATTTGTCTCAACAGTTATATTTCCATGAAAAAATTATTATCCTTCAGTTTGATTCTTCTCTCTGTCACATTGTGTTTTTCAAAAGGAAGGCTCCGTGATTACGGAATTTGCCCGGGCATATTTGAGACAGGCCGTTATAACGCTATAACGGATGTAAGCGGAGTAAAGGTAGGTCACGTTACAATAAAGGAAGGAACGGATATAAGAACAGGAGTTACTGCGATAATACCGCATGATGGTAATTTATACAAGAAAAAATGTCCTGCCGCAGTCTTTGTCGGAAACGGGTACGGAAAAATGGCAGGTTATACTCAGGTCGAAGAACTTGGAAACATCGAAACACCTATTGTACTTACCAATACCTTTTCAGTTGCACAGGCAATAGAGGGAATCATTACATATACACTCGAACAGAACGGGAGAAACAATATACGTTCCGTAAATTCTTTTGTAGGGGAGACAAACGACAGTCAACTCAACGATATAGCAGCACGCAGGGTTACACAGAAGGATGTTTTGAAAGCAATATATTCAGCAAAGGGAGGTCCTGTCGAAGAGGGTTGTGTAGGTGCAGGCACTGGGACACTTTGCTTTGATTTCAAGGGTGGGATAGGAACGTCATCCAGGGTGCTTCCGGAGTCTCTCGGCGGATATACAGTAGGCGTTCTCGTTCAGACAAATTACAGCGGAATCCTTGAAATCAACGGAGCTCCCGTAGGCAAACTAATGAACCATTATACTTACAAGAACAAGGTTCTCAAGGAAAAGGATGAACAACCTGACGGTTCCTGTATGATGGTTCTTCTTACTGACGCTCCTCTTGATGCCAGAGGTTTGAACCGTCTGGCAAAGCGCGTCTTCATGGGTCTTGCCAAAACCGGCTCGTTTGCCACCAACGGCAGCGGTGATTACTGTGTTGCAGTATCCGTCTATCACGACAATCTCATCGATGAGGACACTCCATATTACTTCCCCACACTCTTGCACAACAAGTCGATGTCACCTTTGTTTGAAGCAGCTTTGGAAGCAACCGAAGAGGCTTTGTGGAACTCACTGTTCGCGGCCGAAGATATGGAGGGATACAGGGGCTATAAAGTAAAAGCTCTACCGATCCCTGAGGTGGTAGAGCTTATGAAGAAACCTATATTGGAATAGGATTTACCTCAACTGGAAAATAACGGGGAAGGTGTAGGTTACGGGAACCGATCTTTCCCTCTGCTTGCCGGGTTTCCACTTGGGGCTGCTTGCAACTACGCGAACGGCCTCCTTGTCAAGAGAAGGGTCAACTCCACGAAGTACCTTCACGTCACTTACTGTTCCGTCGGTCTTTACGGTGAACTGGAGTGTAACACGACCCTGAACGCCGTTTTCCTTGGCAATTTCAGGATAGACTATCCTGCTCATGACCCACTTTGAAAAAGTGTTTGCATCCCCACCCTGGAACGAGGGTTTCTCCTCCACCAAAGCGAAGGGGATAGCTTCTTCCTCTACAACCTCTTCAGCGACCTCTGCCACATAGTCGATGATGGCGACACCCATATTTTTGTTGTCTTCCAGGTTGACGATAAGGTCGTCTTTGATATCGATATCATCATCGACGATGTCGATCACATCGGACAGAACGGGAATCTTAGGCATCTCGGGAGGAAGCTCCTGCTGCTCCTGAGTATTGATTACAATCTCATCCTCGACTTCCACAGCCTGGGCTGTAAGTTCTACAAGTTCTTGTTTTTCAGAGGTTGACCATTCAAAAGCGAGGAGAACAATGGCCAGAACTGCAACAAGGCCGACTTCACGGAACAACAGTTTTTTGTTCTCGAGATCCGCTTTAGGGGATTTTTTGATTTCCATATATTAGAGTATTTTTTGCCCTATACTTATATACCCTACAAAATTATGAAGAAAATTTGTTTTCCACAATATTTTGTTGAAAACTTTCCAATGTCATACACTATTTAGTACTTTTGCAGGGCTATGATTCATTATTTCGTTGAAGAGACCTCTTTTAAGCTGAAAAACAAACGTTTGATTGCCAAATGGTTGAAACGGATAGCTTCTGAAAACAGCCGTACTGTCGGAGAATTGAACTATATTTTTTGCAGCGACAGCTATCTGCTCGACATAAACAAACGCTTTCTGGGACACGACTATTACACCGACATCATTACTTTTGACAGCTCGGAAGACTACCTGTCGGCTTTCGGAAAGGAAAACGTTTCCGGAGATATCTTCATAAGCATCGATACCGTCCGGGCCAATGCAAAAGAATATGGCGAAGGGATGGAACGTGAGCTGCACCGTGTGATAGTTCACGGACTGCTTCATCTGATAGGGTATGACGATACCAGCAAAAAATTGTCGCAGCAGATGAGGCAGCAGGAAAACTCGGCCCTGGACCTATATTTTCGTTTGAAGGATGACAGCTCTCTATGATGTAATTGTCGTCGGTGCCGGGCATGCGGGTTGTGAGGCTGCCGCTGCTGCCGCAAAACTCGGATCCAAGGTTCTTCTGATAACCATGGATATGAACAAGATGGCACAGATGTCGTGCAATCCTGCTGTTGGGGGAATAGCAAAAGGTCAGATAGTCAGAGAAATAGATGCCCTTGGCGGATATATGGGCCTGGTTACGGACGCATCGACCATACAATTCAGGATGCTTAACAGATCGAAAGGCCCAGCCATGTGGAGCCCAAGAGCGCAATGTGATAAAATCAAATTTTCTCTCACATGGCGAAATATACTCGAAAACACATGTAACTTAGATATTTGGCAGGATTTTGTGACGGAGTTGATTGTGCGAGAATCGCATATTTGCGGCGTGCGCGTATCAATGGGGGCGGAATTTGAATCTCAAACGGTGATTCTGACTGCCGGAACGTTCTTGAACGGACGGTTGTTCATCGGTCACCAGACGGCGGAGGGTGGAAGAATCGGCGAGCTATCTTCAAAAGGTTTGACGGAGCAACTCGCCTCTTTCGGCTGCGAGTCCGGCCGGATGAAAACGGGAACACCTCCGAGAATAGACATCCGCTCGATAGACACGTCCGTCCTTCAGGTGCAGGAAGGGGATGTCGATCCGGAAAAATTCTCATACCTTCCCTGCGGCTCTGCGATAAAGTCGGCTGCCAAGCAAAAAGTTTGTTATATCGCCCATACAAACAGCGGGGTTCATTCCATTCTTGAGGGCGGGTTCAAAGATTCGCCTCTCTTTACAGGCGCAATCACAGGAATCGGACCGAGGTATTGTCCATCAATCGAAGACAAACTGAAGACCTTTGCCGGAAAGGATTCGCACCAGCTCTTTCTTGAGCCTGAAGGGTGGAACACCAACGAATACTATCTTCAAGGCTTCTCGTCATCTCTCCCGCTTGACATCCAATTGGCGGCTCTGCGAAAAATCAAGGGATTTGAAAATGCCGTCGTATTCAGGCCGGCATACGCGGTCGAATACGATTTCTTCAATCCAACGCAACTGTTCGCCAGTCTGGAGTCAAAGATAATACAGGGTCTTTTCATGGCCGGGCAGATAAACGGGACCACCGGTTATGAAGAGGCTGCCGCACAGGGTTTGATGGCCGGAATCAACGCTCACAACAAATGCAGGGGCAAGGAACCTTTCGTTTTGCGCCGTGATGAGGCCTATATCGGGGTTCTCATAGACGATCTGGTGACAAAGGGTGTTGACGAACCTTATAGGATGTTCACTTCCCGTGCCGAGTATCGCATCCTTCTCCGACAGGATAATGCCGACGCCAGGCTTACTGAGAAATCCCATTCAATAGGCTTGGCATCGGATTACAGGCTGCGATTTACCCAAAGAAAGTATGCGGCTGTCGAAGCCTGTGTGGATTTTGCAGACAATTGCCCTCTGACAGCCCGTGATATTAACGGATATCTTGAGCAAACGGGGTCTTCGCCGCTGACAGAGCCCAGAAGGTTTTCTGATATTCTCCTCCGGCCCAACACCTCTTTTTCCGATATTTTGAAGAATGTTCCACGTGGAACATTCGAAGAGGAAACCGCTTCCGTACGCAACGAGCTGATGTCGGTCGCCGAGCCCGGGGATGGTGATTGTTTCGGAAACGATGACTTGTGGAAAGAGGTGATAGCCGCCGCAGAAACCGCCATCAAGTACAAGGGGTATATAGAGCGCGAGAACAGGGCGGCCGAGAAGATAGTCCGCCTTGAAAACTTGAGGATTCCAGAGGGCTTTGACTTTAAAAAAATTTCGGCCCTCTCTATGGAGTGCCGAATAAAACTGGACAGGTACAGGCCGGCAACCATTGCTCAAGCTTCGCGCATTTCAGGGGTGTCTCCTGCCGACATATCCGTTCTGCTGGTCTATTTTGGGAGATGATGTTCCACGTGGAACATCCGGTTATTGTGCGGTCTGAAAAATCTCGTCGATCAGATTCTTGTATTTTGCAATAAGGTTCTTGCGCTTGAGTTTGAGTGTCTGTGAGAGCAGGCCGTTGGCTACGGACCACTCGTCATTCACCAGTCTGAATTTCTTGATGTTTTCGTACGGTGCCAACTTGCTGTTGACAGCCTCGATTTCGCGCTTTATGCGACGATAGACCTGGTCGCTGCCAATCAGGTCATCGATGTCCTTATATGCCAGATGGTGCCGTTTGGCATAGCCTACCAAAGCTTCCTTGTCAGGAACGATTATTGCCGCTGCAAGCTTTTGGTTTTCTCCGACAACGATGCAGTTGTCAATATACTTGGCCTCTTTCAGAGATGTCTCGATGGCTTGAGGGGTTATGTATTTGCCGGAAGACAGCTTGAATATCTCCTTCTTTCTGTCTGTGATTTTGAGACAGCCGTCTTTTACGAAACTTCCGATGTCGCCGGTATGCAACCACCCGTCTTCGTCGATAGCCTCGGCGGTTGCTTCGGGATTCTTGTAATAACCGTGCATCACGTGGGGGCCTCTGACCAGAATTTCTCCATCGTCACCGAATTTGATTTCGGTGCCCCCTATCGGTTTCCCGACGGTTCCGATTACATTGATGCCCTCCGCCGGGCTGTTTACGGCAATGACGGGCGAGGCTTCGGTCATTCCGTACCCTTCGAAGATATGGAGTTTGGCCGCGTTGAATGTCTTGACAATCTTGGCCTGGATTGATGAGCCTCCCGAAACTATCAGCATTTCTTTCCCACCGAGATTGTCCCGCCATTTTTTATACACGAGACGGTCGTAAACCTTCTGCCTCCAAAGGTAGAAACACCCATTGTTTTCGTTGTCGTAATTATTGGCAAAATGCCACGCCATAAGATATATCAGGCGCTTGATGCCTCCAAGCTTTTTGCCGGCAGCATCAAGTTTGCCATACATCATATCGAGGACTCTGGGGACGGAGCAGAATCCGTCGGCCTTGCAGTCGGCCAGATCGGTTGCAATGGTTGCAAGGCCCTCTGCGTAGTAGATGCTGATACCGAGTTCCTGATACTCGTAGTTCATCGTACGTTCGTACACGTGGCATAGGGGAAGGAAGCTCAGCATTTTGTGAGAGCTGTTCCGGGTTTGCCTTACGGCGTGAGCGTGTGTGTCGAACGTAAAGTTCCGATGAGACAGCATCACTCCCTTTGGGGTACCGGTTGTCCCGGAAGTATAGATGATGCTGACTATATCATCGGGGCTGATGGATTTCTTGTTGTTCTCAATGATTGGCCTGAATTTGTCCGCATTTTGCCGCCCAATCTCGTAAAGCTTTGAAAAACAGAGAATTTCATCGGAATCATCCATCATGATGACCTTCACCTGGCGATCCATCTGTTCGATCACCGGCGCAATCTTCTTATAGAAGTTCCTGTTCCCTACAACAATGACCTCTGCATCTGAATGGTTGAATATGAAGAGGTATTCCTCCGCACTCAATGTGCTGTAAATCGGGATATGAATCATATGGGCCAGAGCGGATCCCATATCCAGGAAGTTCCATTCCGGCCTGTTGTTGCAGAGCGAGATTATCTTGGTACCTTCTGTATATCCCAAAGACAACAGCGCATAGGCCGTGAGAGTGGAATATTCAATGTACTGGTCAATGCTATACCTTATCCACCTGCCTTGAACTTTTCTCGCGAGAATGTCGTCTTTCGGGGCGAATTGGCGGAGATTCTCAAGGTAGTCGAACGTTCTCAGGCATTCCATTGCAGAGAAACGTTATACCAAAGCCTTGTATTGCTCGGCAGAAAGGAGGTCTGCTGTTTCGGCAGCGTTAGAAATCTTGATTTTGATCATCCAGCCCTTTCCGTATGGATCGTTGTTTACCAGTTCGGGAGCGCTCTCAAGGTCGATGTTCACATCAACAACCTCTCCGCTTACCGGCATGAGGGCGTCGGCCACGGTTTTGACCGCCTCGATGGTTCCAAATACCTCACCCTTGCCAAGGGTTTCGCCTTTTGTCTGGCAGTCAACGAAAACAATGTCTCCAAGCTCGCTCTGTGCAAAATCGGTGATACCTACGGTTGCGCTGTCGCCTTCGATTTTGATCCACTCGTGGTCATTGGTGTACTTCAGTCCTTCAGGAATGTTCATGGTAGTCTGTTTTTAAACAATTATAGGCGCAAAAATACAAAATAATTCCGACTATAAAATCTTAAGTGATTTTTTGATGAGATCCTCTATGCTGCACGACGGATTCTCCCGCAGGACGGCATCGATGGCCCTTTCAACCGCAGGACGCGCAAATCCGAGAAGAATCAGGGCGCTCGACGCTTCGCTGCGGATGGGGTCTGCTGCTCCCGCCGCTGTGTCTGCCGCGCCCGCTGCCGCCGTGCCCACCTTGTCCTTGAGCTCCAGAATCAACCGCTGAGCCGTCTTGAGCCCGATGCCCTTGACGCTCTTGAGCCTGTTTACGTCCTGTGCGGAGATTACGGAGGCCAGCTCTTCGGCCGACATTGACGACAGTATGGTGCGTGCGGTGGAGGCCCCGACCCCGCTGACCGAAATAAGAAGCAGGAACAGAGCTCGCTCCTCCTTGCCCCAGAAGCCATAGAAACCCTCTTCGTCTTCCCTCAGGAAGTGGTAGAGATAAAGTTTTACGCTTTCCGACCCGTCGTTCTGCAGTTTTGTAAACGTGCCCAGAGAGATGGAAATCCTGTATCCGAATCCGCCCGTTTCGACAACGGCTTCGGCAGGGTTCAATTCAACCAGTTTACCTTTGATGTAATCGAACATATTCAATAATCCATTGTTTGCACAAAATTAAAAATTGTTTTGTGTCGGTTGGCAGGACAGACCCATTTTCTTGTCAAAAATTGCTAACTTCGCAAGTCAGTATGAATACAATCCAAGAACATATCCGCTCGCAATTCCCGGCCCTTTCCGAAAGGGTGTACGGCAAGCGGCTCATATATTTCGACAACGCCGCGACTTCGCAGCGGCCGCAGAAGGTCCTCGATTTCCAGAACGAAACATATGTGCATTCCAATGCGAACATACACAGGGCCGTACATAAATTGAGCCAGGATGCGACGGCTCTCTACGAGCAGGGCCGCAGCGCAGTGGAGAAATACCTCAACGTCGACACTTCCAAAGGCGCCGTGATCTTCACTTCCGGTGCAACGGCTTCGTTCAACCTGCTGGCATCCTGCTTCGGCAGGAGATATCTCGCTCCTGGCGACAAGGTCCTGATCACCGAGGCCGAGCACCATTCCAACATCGTTCCGTGGCAGATGGTCTGCCAGAGCATCGGCGCGTCACTCTCCGTGCTTCCGGTGGATGAATGCGGCAGGATATCCATAAAGGAATATGAAAAACTCCTGGACAACAGGGTGAAAATCGTCTCCATCACGCAGGTCTCCAATGTTCTCGGCATCATCAATCCTGTCAAGGAAATGGTCTCCATAGCCCATTCAAAAGGGATTCCGGTGGCCGTGGATGGCGCTCAGGGCGTGGTTCACACCCGGGTGGACGTAACCGACCTTGATTGTGACTTCTATGTTTTTTCCGGCCACAAGATATATGCTCCCTGCGGAACCGGGGTCCTTTACGGCCGCAGGTCGCTGCTGGAGGAGATGCCGCCGTATATGGGCGGGGGCGATATGGTGGAGAGTGTTTCCTTCGGTAGAACCACCTATGCCGAATTGCCTCTCAAATATGAAGCCGGTACTCCGAATTTTGCCGGCCAGGCATCTCTGGCTCCGGCACTGGAATTTGCCGGCGCCCTCCGGGATGACCCTTCCGTTCAGGAAGCTGACCGCGAAATGACGGAATATATGATGGAGCGTCTTCTGAAGGTGAACGGCCTGCACTTATATGGAAACACGGGGGATATCGCCGACAAGGTACCCGTCTTTTCGTTTACCGTCGAAGGCGCCCATCCGTCGGATATGGCACAGATTCTCGACAAAACCGGCATAGCGGTCCGTTCAGGGCTGATGTGCGCCGAACCGTTGATAACCAAATTCTCGGAAGTGGGGATGCTCCGCGCCTCCCTCCTCCCGTACAATACGAAAGATGAAATAGACTGCTTCATCGGCAACCTTGAAAGGGTTGTCGCGATGTTGAGATGACAAGTTGAAATGGCAAAGAGCATTGAAGATATTTCGGCGGAGATCGTTGAGGAATTTTCGGTATTTGACGAGTGGCTCGACAAGTACGAATACATAATCGATCTCGGCAAGTCGCTGCCCATGATCGACGAGGCCGACAGGGTTGAGGCCAACCTGATTTCCGGATGCCAGTCGAGAGTATGGCTGTCGTGCCGTCTGGAAGACGGCCTCCTGCGGTTCAGGGCTGATAGTGACGCAATAATAACCAAAGGGATAATTTCTTTATTGATAAGGGTTTACGACGGGCAGACGCCTGCCGACGTGGCCGCTTCTGATTTTTCTTTCATCGAAAGGATAGGCTTGAAGGAAAACCTGTCCCCCACCCGCGCCGGAGGCCTCGCAGCAATGATAAAACAGATAAAATTATACGCTCTCGGATATGAAGCCAAGCAGGGATGACATAGTAGCCGCACTCAAGACGGTGTTCGATCCGGAGATTCCGGTGGATATATACGAGCTTGGACTGGTATACGACATTCAGATAGGCGAAGATGCCAAGGTCGGCATAAAGATGACACTCACCGCACCCAACTGCCCGATTGCCGACGAGGTGGTGATGCAGGTCTATAATGCCGTCATGTCCGTTGCCGGTGTAGGCGGCGTAAACGTCGACCTCGTTTTCGAGCCCGCGTGGACTCCCGACAGGATGAGCGACGAGGCCAGGGTGGCGCTCAATATGTTTTGAACAATAACGAACGAATTGCAATATGACACAGGAAGAAACATTCAAGAATCTGGTCGCCCATGCCAAGGAGTATGGATTCATATTCCCTTCGAGCGAAATATACGACGGCTTGAGCGCCGTGTATGACTATGGCCAGATGGGCGTTGAAATGAAGAACAACATCAAGAAATACTGGTGGGAGTCGATGGTCCATCTCCACGACAACATAGTGGGGATTGACTCTGCAATCTTCATGCATCCGCGCATCTGGGAGGCTTCGGGGCACGTAGGGGCGTTCAACGATCCCCTTATCGACAACAAGGATTCCAAGAAACGCTATCGTGCCGACGTGCTGATCGAGGACTACCTGGCAAAAATCGAAGATAAAATCCTGAAAGAGGTTGAAAAGGGCCGCAAGAGATTCGGCGACGCTTTCAACGAGGAGCAGTTCCTTGCCACCAACCCCAACGTTCTCCGCAGCAGGGCGAAATATGACGAAGTCCATGCCAGAATGACTGACGCCCTGGGCAGGAACGACCTCGAGGAACTCCGGAAGATAATCATCGACTGCGAGATAGCTTGTCCGATTTCCGGCACTAAGAACTGGACGGAGGTGCGCCAGTTCAACCTTATGTTCAGCACTCAGTTGGGCAATGTCGACGGTGGCGTCGGAACGATATACCTGAGGCCCGAAACGGCGCAGGGTATCTTCGTCAATTTCCTGAACGTGCAGAAGACCGGCCGTATGAAGATTCCGTTCGGCATCGCGCAGATCGGCAAGGCCTTTCGCAATGAGATAGTGGCGCGCCAGTTCATCTTCCGTATGCGCGAGTTCGAGCAGATGGAGATGCAGTTCTTCGTGCGTCCCGGCGATGAGATGAAATGGTTCAATGCGTGGAAGCAGACGCGCCTCTCGTGGCACAAGGCCCTCGGCCTGGGCGATGAAAAATACAGATTCCACGACCACGAGAAACTTGCGCACTATGCGAATGCAGCCACCGACATAGAGTTCGAGTTCCCGTTCGGATTCAAGGAACTGGAGGGAATACACTCGCGTACCGATTTCGACCTGGGGCAGCATCAGAAGTTCAGCGGCCGCAAAATCCAATATTTCGACCCGGAAACCAACGAAAACTACACCCCCTATGTCATCGAGACTTCCATCGGTCTTGACCGTATGTTCCTTTCGATATTGTCGTCGTGCTACGAGGAGGAGGCGCTCGATGGTGGAGAAACCCGCGCCGTACTGCACCTGCCCGCCTGCATCGCACCTGTCAAACTGGCAATCCTTCCTCTTGTCAAGAAGGACGGTCTGCCCGAAAAGGCGCGCGAAATCCTCGACAGCCTGAGGTTCGAATTCAACTGCCAGTACGATGAAAAGGATTCCATAGGCAAGCGGTACCGCCGGCAGGATGCGATCGGCACCCCGTTCTGCATAACCGTCGACCACGACACCTTGAACGACAACTGCGTAACAATCCGTTACAGAGATACGATGGAGCAGGAAAGGATTCCGATTGCCGGGTTGCGTGACGTCGTTGCTGGGAAGGTTAATATGACAGAAATTCTCAAAAAGATAACAAGAGTTCAATGATGAAAAAGACAATTTTATTTCTGACGGTTCTGGCCTTGGCATCTGCCGTCACCCATTCCTGCAACGGGATTCCGTCGCAGGCCGATATCCTTATCGTGGGTGGAACCGTATACGACGGGGTCAACGATTCTCCGCAGGTGGCGGATATTGCCGTTGTAGGCGAGAGGATTGTGTATATGGGAGAGGCGCGGGCCGATATCGCATCGAAATGCAGGGCACACAAGACGATCGATGCCACGGGATATGTGGTATGTCCCGGGTTCATAGACCCTCATAACCATCAGGAAAACGTACTGCTTGAGGAAAAAGCGTGTGAATCATATTTGAGGATGGGGGTTACGTCAATGATTCCAGGGCAGTGCGGCGGGAGCCACTATCCTATCGGAGAGTTTTTTGCGACCCTCCGGCAGCAGGGCATAGGGCCCAACGTGGCCAGCTTCACCGGGCATAACACCATCCGCCATCAGGTTATGGGAGATGAAAACCGATTTGCAACCGATGAGGAAATCGCTGCGATGAAGGCACTTCTTGCAAAGGAGATGCAGGAGGGAAGCCTCGGGTTGTCGTCGGGTCTCTATTATGTGCCGGGATGTTTTTCCGACGGCCGCGAAGTGGTGGAACTCTGCCGTTCCATGGCAGGGGAAGGAGGTATCTATACAACCCACGTCCGCAATGAGAACAAGGATGGCATAGGCCTCTACAATTCGATAGTGGAAGCTCTTGAAATAGGCCGCCAGGCCGGTGTGCAGGTCAACATCTCACATATCAAGTGTCTTGGCAAGAGTGTGTGGCACCGCTCCGACAGCATTATCAACATAATAGAGAAATATCAGGCCGAGGGGCTCAAGGTCACCGCCGACCAGTACCCGTATCTTGCCTCCGGGCTGAGGATGTCGTCGGCCCTGACCCCGTCGTGGGCCCGCGACGGAGGTGTGCAGGGGCTGCGCGAAAGGTTCAAGGATTCCGCAACGCTCGCCAGAATCAAGGCCGAAATTCCTGATATGATATATGAGAGAGGCGGTGCTGAAACCATCTTCATCAACAAGGATGCAGGCGACTGCTCGGGAATGACACTTGCCGAGGCTGCCGAAAAATTGAATTTGAACCCCGTGGATGCCGTGGTGAAACTCTGTGCGGATGACAAGCCGTATGTCAATACGTTCGTGGCCAACGAGGAGGATCTTGTAAATTATATGAAAAAACCGTGGGTGATGACCTGTACCGACGGTACGTTCGGCTCTCATCCCCGCGCAGCCGGAACATACGCCGAAAAGATTCAGAAGTACGTTCTTGAAAAGCAGGTCATATCACTTGCCGAAATGATACGCAAGAGCACAAGCCTTGTGGCCGAAACATACCGTCTGACAGATCGTGGCGTGCTCCGCAAGGGGGCGTTTGCCGACATTCTGGTATTCAAGCCGGAAGAACTCCGTGCAAACGCAACCTATTCCGAGCCGGGTCTGATGTGCACCGGATTCAAGGATGTGATTGTAAACGGAGTCGTGTCGGTTGAAGACGACAATTACACCGGCGCCCTTGCCGGTCACGTGCTGAGAAGAAATGACAAACGGAACTAAATTATTACCGAATATGAAAAAACATCTCTTTTTAATCGCATTTGCAGCACTCCTGTTTTGCGGAGCCGATGCCGATGCCCAGAAGCTCTCACAATCCCAGATTGAAGATAAAATCAAGGGATATATGGAGGAATGTATGACCAACGGTCTTGCCGTAGTTATGGTCAAGGGTGACAACGTCATCTATCAGAACGCTTTCGGCTACAAGGATGCTGAGAAGGAGATACCGTTGGATATCAACGACATCTTCCGTATCGCCTCGATTTCCAAGTCGTTCTCGGGTGTTTCCATAATGCAGCTTGTCGAGGCCGGAAAAATCTCGCTTGACGACGATGTCAACGACATTCTCGGAATGAATGTCCGCAACCCGCGCTATCCGGATATTCCCATAACGGTAAAGATGCTCCTCTCGCACACCTCAAGTATGAGGGATGGCGGCGGCGCAGCGATGTACCGCGACCTCACATACATCGACGAGAGCAAGACCGATATCAAAACCATCAAGGAGAAGGCATATCTGCCGTATCCTCCGGGGCAGGGCTACAAATATTGCAACCGCGCCATCAACACAATCGGCGTGATAATCGAGAAGGTTTCAGGTGAGCGTTTCGATAATTATGTGCTCAACCACATCCTTCGTCCGATGGGTCTTTCCGAGAAAGAGGCCGGATATAACGTCGACACCCTCGACAACAGCAAGTTCGTGTCTCTTTACAATTACGACAAGAAGAGCAATTCGCTCATCAAATCCAAGACTGCATACGAGCACAAGACCCGCGGCGAAAAGAAAGTTGCGGCTGGAACTTATGTGATTGGAGAAGACGGCTGCGGCTGGTCTCCTACCGGCGGTATGAAGATCTCCGCCCCCAATCTTGCAAAATGGATGATGACCCTGCGTGATGGCGGTGTGGCTCCCAACGGCACCAGAATTCTCTCCGAAAAAGGCGTCAAGAAGCTTCTGACCCCTGTCACTCCGGCCGATGAAGGAACGCTATACTGCCTTACAACCCGCACCGAGACCCGTTTCATCGAAGGCAAGACGCTCAAGGGGCATACGGGCAGCGCACAGGGTCTCAAGAGCTGTATGTTCTTCTGCCCTGACGAGGACTGGGGGTTCGTTTGTATCGCTTCGAGCACCAAGCTCGACAAGATAAACGAGGTTTACAAGATTTACTATCTGACTGTAAATCTCCTCTACGACCAGTATCTCAAAGAAAAATAAATATTCACCAGACAGGTGCAAAACAAGCGGAGAGTCCAGGAGGATTCTCCGCTTGTCCGTTTTCCGGGAGGTTGCCTATTTCCAGTCCACCTTGATGGAATAGGGGATTCCGTTGAGCACCTCGAGGTTGCCGATGTACTTCACGCCGTAATCGGTGGGAACTTCGGTGACGGTTGTGGCGCATTCCACAGCTATGTACCAGGTCCCGGCTTCGATGGTGTCGAATTTGAGTTTCTTGCTGCCGCCGAGAGTCACGTCGTTATAAGTCGATACGTTCCTGAATGCAAAGTCTCCTTTTTTCATCATAAGGTTGAGGTCAACGTCCTTGCTGTCGCTCTTGAGGGTCACCGTGATATCCTTTGCACCTTCGGGGATATTGACGATGAAGTGGTGATACTGCCTGTCGCCGATTCTTGTGAATGCGGGGTCGGCGTCTTCGGTTTTCTTGTCCATCTCGCGCACAAGGCCTTTTTCGAGCTCACCTTTGACCGAAGGGGTGCCGTTGCCGTCCATAGCATACAGGATGAAGGATGCGAACAACTGCAGCCGCTCACCCGAGGTCACACCTTCGGGATGCGAGCCGCAGTCCACTATGCGTCCGCTCTTTTCGTCTGCCTTATAGGCCCAGGTGCTGATATGGCCCGAGATGGGGAAGATCCCCTCTTTCTTGCGGACGTCGTCCTTGTCGAAGTCGTAACGCAGGAGGATTTCCGTGCCCGGGGCGAAATGCATCGGATCGGTGGTGATGAAGCATCCTCCGTTGTGGCGTACGCTGTCGATATACATATCACCGCCGAAATCGTAATATTTCAGCAGGGGGCATCCGGGCTCCACTTTCATTCCGGTAGTAACGGTTCTCTTCCAATGGTCCTTTGTGAGCTTGCAGGTCGAGAGGGTCTTGGCAGGATAGATGGCGAAATATTCCTCACGGACCCTGTCGTTGTCGGCCGATATGCACTTTCCGAGCTTGGAACTGTACTTGGTGTCGGCAATCGACGACACGAATGCGCCTGCGCAGGTTCCTATGTAGCTGCCGCCGGCAGCGACGAAGTCGCGGATATGCTTCCGACCGGTTTCGGTAAGTGACTGTCCGTGCTTGCCGGCCTTTCCTCCATTTTCATAAAGTACGCGGAAACGGGGCGCTCCGTCGGGGTAGAGCAGGCAGCCGTTGTAATCCACGGGGGAAGTTACCATTTTTTCGGTCTGTTCGACGGTGTCCTTCATTGAAAGGTTCTTGGTGTCGGCCGAATAATAGGCTTCCCACGAGATGCCCAGATAGCGGGCGGCGGGAAGGTCCTTGCGGGAGGTGATATTGATGCCACCGTCCATGAAAAGGTCCTTGTAATACTGCGCCGAAGCGGAATCCTGCATAAGGAGGGCCACAACAGCGGCAAAAGCGAGAGCGATCGGTTTTTTCATTATCGAAAGTTTTTACAAATCATTTACGGAGCCGAAGGTAACAAATTTTTCCTTTTCCATGGTCCGAATTTCTCTCCGTAGCCCCAGTCGAGTTCAAATCCTTCGGCACCGCCTCCGGCAGAGAATTTGAAACGGACCGGGAAGCGGTGTCCGTCGGAATAGAAGAAATATGTGTTGCCCTTCAGGTGCGACAGGGGATGTCGCCAGCCATATCTCCCTATCGTTATGTAGAGTCTGCCGTTCTTTGTGGAGATTTCAGCATCCCCGAAAGGGGCTTCCTTGGTGTATTTTCCGCAAATGTCCTTCGCGGGATGTACCGCGGAACCGTACTGGTACGTGAATCCTGATTTTCCGGAGGAGCCGCCCCTGCGGTGCAGCCATTTGTTTTTTTCTTCCTTGCTGTAGTCCCTCTTCGGCGCCCCGCTGTAAATGTCGACGATGCTCCTCATCAGGGCGAAGCGCGGATTGGACGGCACGTCCGAGCCAAAAAGCATTGCAAAGCTCAGGTTCAGCGAGGGGACCCAGACACACAGCGCCGCCTGCCCCCAGGTGGTGCCGGTGTGATAGTATATGCGACAGCTTTCGGTCTGTTCGATGTACCAGCAATGGCCGTAGATTGTTATTTTTTCGTCTGTTATGGCCGAAATTGCCACTCCGCTGTGGAGGTATCCCATCTGGTTGGAGGATATCAGGCGGCGACCTGCCGCCACTCCGTCATCAAGATGGAACTGCGCCCATCTGGCAAGGTCTTTCGAGCTGCAGTTGATGCCACCGGCGGGTCCCACCACCGAAAGCCAGTGGAGGGCGCGCCCCTCGCCCCTGATTGGCGAGCATCGGATGGAGTCCTTTACCGAATACATGTTGTGGGGGGATGCCACATTCTCCGCCGATTCGAATCCGGGTCCTCCACAGGAGGCGGACCCCATACCCAGAGGTGCGAAAATGCGGCAGTTGAGGTTATCCTCCCACGAAAGGCCGCTCACCTTTTCTATGATTTTCTGAGCGATTATGAACGTCATATTGTTGTAGTGCATCCCGTCGCGGAAAGGATATTCCGGTTTGAGGAGTGACAGCATCCGGTAAACGTCGTCGGTGTCGTATCCGACATTGGGAGCATATGTGAGAGCCTGGCTGCGGAATCCCATCCGGTGTGTCATTATATCGGATACGCGGAGGTCGTTCTCCACGGCCTTGTCGTAAAGCTCGAAATCCGGCAGAATGTCCTTGACGCGGTCGTCCCACCTCACTTTGCCTTCGTCCACCATCATGGCCATCAGGGCGGCGGTGAAGGACTTGGATACAGATCCGATCTGATACACGGTGGCCCCGTCAACCGGAGCGGATCCCCCCTTGGTCTTTACGCCATATCCCTTGGAGAGGACTGTCTTCCCTTCGTGCATTACCGTGAGGCTGAATCCCGGGATATTCCAGTCATTGCGGACTTTGGCGGCACACTTGTCGATTTCAGACGCGAAACTTGTTTCTTCGGTGCAATAGGCCGTCTGGCAGAAGAATAGAATAAAGGCGAAGAAAAGGATCCGTTTCATCTTGCAGGAATATACCGATACGGCAAAATTAGGAAATAATTTTTATCTTTGCCGGTTACCCGAGCCGGCAGGTCAGGGCCGGGATGTTTTAAGATTTATGAAAAAGGCAATATTGTTTTATTCGTTTGTCGCAGGTTGCATTTTTTCCGTTTCCTGCGCAAAGGTCAACGAAGGGAGCGCCACGGATACGGAAGGCGCTGTAATATATGGCAAGGATGCCATAGAGGCCGTGATCGAAACGCCGTCCATCGGCAGGACCCAGATTGGCGGTGACGGCAAGTCGGTGGTGTGGAGCTCGGGGGACTCGTTTGCCCTGGTGAGCAGCGATGGTGAGGTGGCCAAGTTCACCCTCACCTCCGGTGCAGGCAGTTCGGCGGCCACCTTTACCGGTACGGCGAAAGGTACGGCTCCATATTATGCCGTTTACCCGTACGACGAAAACATAACCCTTGCCGGTGACAGGATTTTCTTCCCGACCCCTGCCGAGCAGAAAGGTGGCTTGGGCAATATGGTTTGCGGCGCATTCCCGTCCGTGGCATCCATGAACTCGGCGTCGGGCACTCTGTATTTCCGCAATCTGGGCGGTGTGCTGAAGCTGGCCCTGAAGGGCACGGCCACAATATCGAAACTTGCGGTGCACGATCTGATGGGCTGCCGGATGTGGGGCAACTGCTTTGTCGGCCTCGATATGACCAACCCTCAAGTCGAGATTACAGATGGCGGAAACACCATTGTCCTCAATCTTGAAAGCCCCGTAACCCTTACTTCCAAGGCACAATGTTTCTATGTAGCCGTCCCTGCCGGCGTATTCGGCCACGGATTTTCAATTACCGTGTACGACAAAAACGGTGCGGCATACTCTTTCCTGCAAACGGTTTCAGACAACACTATGGTACGCTCCTCTGTGCTGGAGATGCCCGAAATCACGGTTACGGAAAATTCCGAATCAGCCAATGTCATTGCCAGAGGATATTACAAGGATCTCTTTATGGATGGTGGAATCCACCTCACTTCCCGCAAAACGCTGCCTGCGGCGGATTATATCGGATGGCAGTGGGAGTATTTCGCCTCCAATGCCCACAGCGGGTCGGAACCCGGCAAACTCAATGCAACCGATACGATTGTCCAGAGAGGGCTGATACAGGGTACGGAAACCGACGAGAACGGCATTTTGCTCTATCCCGACGGGGAGCCACGCTTCCGCTGCGTGTATATGAACGGTGGCAAGTCAACCAATCACGGAGCTTCACTCGAAGCGACGGGCCGTTCCCGCTACAACGATTTCGTAGCCCATGGAGGCACCTATGTAGGCACCTGTGCGGGTGCATTCCTGACCTGCATCGCCAGGGCTTCCTCCACTTCGACCACTCCTGCCACGAACGTGAATTTCCTCCACATATGGCCGGGCTATACCGCCTATGTAAAGGACAAATGGCTGGATGAAAACGGTGTTGAAAAGGGCAGTACGCTTGAGGATGTGGAACACAGGGTAAGGTTGGTCGAGGGTAGCCCGCTGCTGAAATATTATGATTTCGGAGGGGATATGATGGTAAACGGTGTCCGTCACAACGGCGGTCCGTATATGCTGGACGAGGGTGCCTGCCGCGCTCCCGAAGGGACCGAAGTCCTGGCGGTATACCATTTCCCCAAGGAGGATCAGGGCAAGGACCATCCGGAGGATCACAAATACAAATGCGACACTTCGGCGATGCACAACAAGACCTGCGTCTGGAGCTACAAGAAAGATGCCGCTACCGGTAGAATCGTGGATTGCGGCTCCCACCCCGAAGGCGTGACCAGCGGTGAACGCCGCGACCTGATGGCATCGTTCCTGCGCTATGCTTCGGATTATCCGGGCGATGTCGAGGTCAAGGGTGAACTTGTCGCCGGCGAGGCTCGTGTAATGAATAGGAAAACAAGTGACGCCGACCCCGCATACACCGCGATAGGCGACCGCCAGTACCATCATTTCAAGATAGAAGTCCCCGATACAGACAACGGCGTCAAGCTGAATCTTACCTGCAGCGTTCCGGGTGTGGATCTGTACCTCGCTATGAGAAAGGGCGCTCTGGCCTGGATCAGCGATTCGGAATATGTGCTCTGCAATTCCGGGAGCAACAAGAATTTCCGCACCAGAAAACTTGAGCCGGGCGTGTGGTATGTCAGCGTGATGTGCGCCACAACGGTCACCGCCAAAAAGGCCACATACAGTCCTGATGGAGAATATTTCAAGTATTCCGGCAAGACCGCGGTGCTCAACGGCATCCCCTATACCATCTGCTACAGCCTCATCAATCCTGACGGAACCGATGGAGCGGCCAGCTCGGACACTCAGGAACTTGACTACACAACCGGTGGTTGGGAAAAGTGATTCCTTGTTAATAAACGGCAAAGCCGGATTCCTTGCGGAGTCCGGCTTTGTTGTTGACGGTGTTAGGCCTTATTTGCAATCGGGGCAGGGTTTCTGGCAGTGTTTCGCGCCTTCGCCTTTCATTCCCGTGTTCTTGTGGCTGCCGCGCTTGGCCAGATTGCCGAGCATCTTCTTGGAATACTGAACTTCGGCGATGTAAAGCTTTCCGACCTTTTCGGCGGGAAGCACCTTGAGGAACTGCTTGTTGTACTTTTCGAGTACGGAACTTTCGGCCTTGACGGCGTCGAGATAGGCGTCAATCCTCTTTACCATTTCCTTTTCGGTTATTTCCGGCTCACCTTCCTGCTGTCTGAGGGCCTTGCGGGCCTGGCGCGTTGCCTTGCCGGCTTCCTTGGCAGCGGCGGCATACTGGTTGTAAACCGGCCAGAAGGCCTGGGCCTCTTCGGGGGTAAGCTGGAGTTTCTGGGTGATGAAGCCTATTTTTTCGGCCATTGCGCGTTCACCGTTGTGCTTTTTCCCAGCTGCTTTTTCCTGTGCAAAACATCCTGCGGAAATGAGCAGGAAACAGATTGCGAGAGTAAGAATTCTTTTCATGATACTGTGTGTTTATAGGTTGGTTTGTTCTTCGGCGATAAACGTTTCGATGTCTGAAAAGGAAAGGTTCTCGGCAAGATAATCGATAATTTCGTCATCTTCCAGATGGCTGAAATCCTGCTCCATGACCACTTCGGCGCCGTCTTCGGCCAATTTACCGGTCTCCCCGGACGAGGAGGTCCCCGTTATGGTCATCGTCCCGTATCCTATTGCAAGGATAAGGACGAACATACACGAGAGCAGGAGGGCCGGTTTGGCCACAGCCCATACGGGATGCGCTGCCCGGGGGTTGGAAATTTTCTCCCGCACCCTGTCTTCAATAGTGTCGAAATATCCTTCCGGCACGGAGAACCCGCTTTGCGAATTCCTGAGTTGCTCAAGTATGTCCTTCTTTTCGTTCATCGCCTTATTAGACAACAGTATTTATTGAAAGTTAAAAATCAATCCATATATTTTTTGATGTATTCCTTCACCTTTTCGCTGGCGAAATGGTAGGAGGTTTTCAGAGAGTTCACGGAAACGTCGAGTATTTCGGAGATTTCTTCGTATTTGAGGTCTCCGAAATATCTCATTGAAAAGACCGCTTTCTGTTTGGGAGGAAGCTTTGCAATTGCTTTCTGAAGAGCCACCTGCAGATCGTCTCCGTTGAACTCTTCATCAGCCGCCAGCTTGGCCGCGATGACTGACGAGGGGTCGGAAAGTCGCAGTGCCGTCGTGATTTTCTGCTTCCTGAGAAAGGATATTGCCTCGTTGGTGGCGATCCTGTAGAGCCAGGTATAAAGTCCGGAATCCCCGCGGAACGTGTCGAGGGCATTCCAAACCCTGACCCACGTGTTCTGCAGCAGGTCGTCGGCATCCTCGTGAATCTGCACTATCGAGCGCAGATGCCAGTAGAGGCGTTCGGAATATGTACGCACGATGACATTGAATGCCCGGTTGCGTTCCCCCTCCCTGAAGAGTGCAAGTATCTCGCTGTCTTCCATCGGGGAGTCGTATTACAGCAGCGATTTTGCCGCTGCGGCTATATGTGCGCCGTTGAGCCCGTATGCGGTCATAAGCCTTGACGGGGTTCCGCTCTGCCCGAAAACGTCGTCGATTGCGACGGCGCGCATCTTTGCGGGGATGTCGTTGCGCAGCAACAGACCCGAAACGAGCTCTGACAATCCGCCGAAAAGCATATGCTCCTCGGCACATACGACCTTGCCGGTCTTTCTGACAGACGAGAGAATCGCGTCTTCGTCAAGAGGTTTGATTGTGGCGATGTTGAACAGGTCAACCCCGATGCCTTCCGCTTCGAGTTCGCGCGTGGCTGCAACCGCCTCCCACACCATATGTCCTGTTGCAAGGATTGTGATTCCGTCACCTTCGGCAAGCTGCAGGGCCTTGCCTATCGCGAAAGGCTCGCCGGCAGGGGTGAAATTGGGCACCTTTGGGCGGCCGAAGCGGAGATATACAGGTCCGTTCCAGGCTGCCGCGGCGATTGTGGCCGCCTTAGTCTGATTATAATCACAGGGCGAAAGGACCACCATCGAGGGGAGCATCCTCATCATGCCTATATCCTCGAGACACTGGTGTGTGGCACCGTCTTCTCCGAGGGTGATTCCGCAGTGAGATGCCGCTATCTTGACATTGGTGCGCGAGTAGCAGACGGACTGCCGTATTTGGTCGTAGACCCTGGAGGTGGCGAAATTGGCAAAGGTCCCGACAAACGGGACGTACCCTGTTACGGCCAGACCGGCCGCCATACCGATCATATTGGCTTCGGCGATTCCCACGTCGAAGAAACGGTCGGGATTCTCGGCGGCGAAATCGTCCATCTTGAGCGACCCCTTGAGGTCGGCGGTCAGTGCAACCACCTTGGGATTTGTGCGTCCCAATTCGGTCAGCGCGTCTCCAAACCCTGAGCGGGTATCCTTGTCACCGGTATTTATATATTCTTTCATCGCAAGTCGGGTTAAAAGTCTCCCATTGTTTCCTGAAGCTGCTTCAGGGCTTCGTCGCATTGCTCCTGTGAAGGATTCTTGCCGTGCCATTTGTGGGTTCCTGCCATGAAATCGACCCCGTGCCCCATTTCGGTATGGAACAGGATCATCACCGGGCGCCCTTTTCCCTTTGATTCACGGGCGGTGGCAAAGCCCTTTTCGATACTGGGGAAGTCATGGCCGTGAGCTACGACAACGTTCCATCCGAAGGCTTCCCATTTGGCCTGAAGGTCACCGAGGCCTGCAACGTCTTCGGTATCGCCGTCGATCTGCTTGTGGTTCCAGTCGGTAATGGCCACCAGATTGTCCACTTTCCAGTGGGCTGCCACCATTGCGGCTTCCCACACCTGACCCTCTTCGCACTCGCCGTCACCGAGAAGGACGAATACGCGGTTGGGGTCTCCTGCCATGCGTTTGCCAACGGCTGCACCTACGGCTACGGAGAGACCCTGGCCGAGCGAGCCGGCCGCCTGGTTGACACCCGGCAGCCTTTTGGCTACCGAGGGGTGGCCCTGAAGGCGCGAGCCGTACTGACGGAAAGTGGCCAGCTCACTTGAGGGGAAATAGCCGCGCCTGGCCAGAACGCTGTAAAACACCGGGGTCAGATGCCCTGCCGAAAGGAAGAACATGTCGGAATCCTTGCCGCATCGGCTCCAAGACTCGGGAGAGGCATTCATCTCCTTGAAGAAAAGGAACGTCAATATGTCTGCGCTGCTCATCGATCCGCCCGGATGCCCCGATGCGGCAGCGGTGACCATACGTATTATGTCCCTGCGTACCTGAGTTGAAATCTGTTCCAGAGAATAATCGGATGTCATAAAAAAGGTTTAAAGCGGAAACAAATATAATGATTATCTTTGTCAGATTCAAAACGCCGGAATGGAAAACATCAGAAATTTTTGCATAATAGCACATATCGATCATGGCAAAAGCACACTGGCCGATCGTATGCTCGAGCTGACCGGTACGCTTCAGCAGAGAGAGATGGAGAACCAGGTGCTCGACTCGATGGACCTCGAAAAGGAAAAGGGGATAACCATCAAGAGCCACCCCATCCAGATGGAATACAAGCGCGGTGGGGAGACCTTTGTCCTCAATCTGATAGATACCCCGGGCCATGTCGACTTTTCATACGAAGTGTCGCGGGCAATCGCCTCCTGTGAAGGGGCGCTGCTTGTGGTGGATGCCACGCAGGGCATTCAGGCCCAGACCATATCGAATCTCTATCTGGCCATCGACCACGACCTTGAAATAATACCTGTCCTGAACAAGATAGATATGGATACCGCAATGGTGGACGTCGTCAGAGACCAGGTGGTTGACCTTATCGGGTGCAAGAGCGAAGAGGTCCTTCTTGCCTCGGCCCGCACCGGAGAGGGGGTGGTGGCCATCCTTGATGCCATAGTCGATCGGATACCTGCGCCCAAGGGTTCCCCCGACGCCCCGCTTCAGGCCCTTATCTTCGATTCGGTGTTCAACTCCTTCCGGGGGATAATCGCGTATTTCAAGGTCGTCAGCGGCAGCATCAAGGCCGGCGACAAGGTCAAGTTCGTCAATACGGGCAAAGAATACGTGGCCGAGGAGGTAGGGGCGATACAGATGAAACTCTGCCCGCGCAAGGAGATACCCTGCGGATCTGTCGGGTATATCATTTCCGGAATCAAGACTGCGGTGGAGGTCAAGGTGGGGGATACCATAACCCATATCGACAATCCGTGCAGCGAGGCCATTTCGGGATTCGAAGACGTGAAGCCGATGCTCTATGCCGGAATGTTTCCGGTTACAGCCGATGAGTACGAAGATCTGCGCTCCTCTCTCGAAAAGTTCCAGCTGAACGACGCCTCGCTTGTTTTCGAACCGGAAAGCTCGCTGGCCCTCGGCTTCGGATTCCGTTGCGGGTTCCTGGGCCTGCTCCATCTCGAAATAGTGCAGGAGCGTTTGTTCCGGGAGTTCAACATGGATGTGGTCACCACCGTGCCCAACGTGTCGTACAAGGTATATACCACACAGGGAGAGTGCCTTGACGTACACAACCCTTCGGGGCTGCCGGCCCCCACTCTGATAGAGCACATAGAAGAGCCGTACATTGCAGCCCAGATCATATCCAAATCGGAATTCTACGGCCCCATAATGAAACTGTGCCTCGACAAGCGCGGGGTGCTCAGGAGCGAGCACTACCTCACTGCCGAGAGGGTGGAGCTCAATTATGAAATGCCCCTCTCCGAGATAGTCTTTGATTTCTACGACAAGCTTAAATCCATATCGAGAGGATACGCTTCGTTCGACTATCACGTTACCGGTTTCAAGCCGGCAAAGCTGGTCAAGCTGGACATTCTGCTCAACGGCGAGCCGGCCGACGCCCTCTCCACGCTCATCCATCAGGACCACGCCTATGACTTCGGCCGCAAGATATGCGAAAAGCTCAAGGAACTCATACCCAGGCAGCAGTTCGACGTTGCCATTCAGGCTGCCATCGGGGCCAAGATAATCGCCAGGGAAACGGTCCGTCAGGTCAGGAAGGACGTTACGGCCAAGTGTTACGGCGGCGACATATCCCGTAAGAGAAAGCTCCTCGAAAAGCAGAAACAGGGCAAGAAGCGCATGCGTCAGATCGGACAGGTCGAGGTCCCGCAGAGCGCATTCATGGCAGTGCTCAAAATAGACTGACGTCGCTGAAGACAGGGCAAACGGAAAGGGAGGTCATCAGGCCTCCCTTTCCGTTGTGTTGTATCGTAAACCGTGATTATTTTACCTTGGCGAATTCGATGTCTTTCTCCGCCCTTGCAGCAAGTTCGCTGCACTGCGAAGCCTTTTCGATCATAGCCTTTGCCTCATCTGCGTTACCGGTGCGGGCTGCAACAATGGCTTTCAGGTAAGACGATCCGGGGCAGGTGCAGTCGTTGAGATCTTTTGCAACGCTGCCTTCCTTGCCGTTGAGGAGGTCGATGACAGCTTTGTTGTAACCTGTCTTGCCTTTCATCTTGGCATCGGCATCGGCATACTTGCCGCCGAGGACGTCAAGAACGGCAAGATTCTCTGTGCCGGCCTCGCCGGCCTCTGTGAAGAGCTTGGCGGCAGCGTCGTAGTTCCCTTCGCGCATTGCTATGACACCGTTGAGGTTCTTGACGCATTTGCAGTCGCTCTTTGCCGATGCGAGATACTTTCCGGCACCTGCAACGTCGTCGTTGTCAAGGCAGGTTGCAGCTGCATTGTATTTGGCCGTTTCACTGCCGTATTTTGCGATGGCCTTGTCGTAAATCATCATTTTCTTGTCCTTGTCGCCAACGAGTGTCGCAACGTGGAGAAGAGCAGCTTCGTCGAGCACGTCGATGTTGCTCTCGACAAGATCCTGAAGCTCTTCAGCCGTGTAGTTGGTGTACTCGACCGAAGTGATGAAGCGTGCGCGGCGGAGCTGGGGAAGAACATTCTGTGCGAGGGTGCTGTAAACCGACGACATGTTCTTGATTTCGCGTTCGCGTACGTTGGGGTCGCTGTACATCGAAAGAACGCGGATGATCAGGTCCTTGTCTTCGATGTTAGAATTGCCGACGAGTTCCTGGAAACCCTCCCAGTCTTCACCGATGCTGCGGGTTGCAACATCTCCGGCGTTGAGCTTTTTGGTGGCCTTGTCGAAAGCCTTGGCTGCCGATTTCTCGCGGTTTGCAGAAAGCGTGTTGTTGAGAGCTTCGCCTCCGTCGGGAGATGCGTAGGCAACGATTTCAGTGCCCTTGACCTGACGGCGTGCATCGCTCTCGAGTGCCTTGAGTTCATCCTTGTAAGCCTTTACGTCGGCGCTGTTGATCTGCGAAGAACGTACGTCGGCGCTGTTGATCAGGTAGAGGATCTGGGCTTCCCTGGTTTCGGGGATGATTTCCTGATAGCCGTCATCCTTCAGGTCGTAGGAGCCCTTCTTGTCGATGAGCATATAGGTGGTGATGGCACCATCGGCAACCTTGATGTCGGCGGGGAACACGTATTTCTTGCCTTTTGCCTTAACTACGGCGCGCAATACGAGCTGGCACTTCTCCATGCCTTTTTCGTATTTGAAGTTCACTTTTTCGGTGTAGGTTGCACCGAGAGTCTTGTAAACGACCTTGTAATTGTCGTTAACCTTGCCGCCTTCGTAAACGAAAGTCTTTCCGACAGACTCGCCGCCATCATAGACGATCACCGGAGTCACTTCCAGAATCGCCTTCTGGGCAAAATAATCAGCGGGGAAGTCCACCGTGACGTCGGCGTTGATTTCGCCTGCCACTACTTCGAGGATTTCGGGGTTGCACTTGATGGAAACCTTGTCGGCCGCCTCGGCCATCTTGGCCGGACTGTCACATGCTACAGCCGCAACCATCGTGGCGGCAAGAAGCATACAATAAGAGAAATATCTTTTCATAAGATGAAATGTAATTGTCCAAAGGGCAAAAATATGGTATTTCGGGGACAAAACAAAACAGATTCTCAGTGCGGAGATAAAATTTATTAACTTTGCGGTTATGGAATTGGAGCAGATAAAAGACCGTTTCGGGATAGTTGGCCGCGACGAAGCCCTTGAGCATGCGCTTGAAGTGGCTGTGAAGGTGGCCAGGGCCGACGTGTCGGTGCTGGTGACCGGTGAGAGCGGCGTGGGCAAGGAGGTCGTCCCTCAGATAATCCACGCCTTCAGCCCCAGGAAACACCAGAAATACATGGCTGTCAACTGCGGAGCGATTCCCGAGGGAACCATCGACTCGGAGCTGTTCGGGCATGAAAAGGGTTCCTTCACCGGAGCCACCGAAACCCGCAAGGGATATTTCGAGGAGGCCGACGGCGGCACCCTGTTCCTCGATGAGGTGGCCGAACTGCCCGTCTCCACCCAGGTCCGCCTGCTTCGCGTCCTGCAGAGCGGGGAGTTCATGAAGGTGGGGTCTTCGAAGGTTCAGAAAACCGACGTGCGCGTGATTGCCGCCACCAACGTCAATCTCCGCACTCTGATTGCATCGGGCAGGTTCCGCGAGGATCTTTTCTTCCGCCTCTGCACAGTCAACATCTCCATTCCTCCGCTGCGCGAAAGAAAGGGTGACATCCATCTTCTGTTCAGAAAGTTTGCCGGAGATTTCGCCGACACCTATGCCATGCCTGCCGTAAAGCTGCTGCCCGACGCCGTGCAGGCGTTGGAGTCGTACAGATGGCCGGGCAACATCCGCCAGCTCAAGAGCGTTGCGGAGCAGATTTCCATACTCGAGGAGAACAGGATGATACCCGCTCCGACCCTGCGGAAGTATCTGCCTGAAGATGCGCCGGGGATTCCGATCCTCGCCTCGGACGGGATGCCCAACGTGGATTACCGTGCCGACCGCGATCTGATATTCAAGGTGCTTTTCAACCTCAGGCAGGAGGTTGACCAGATAAAGTCGCGTCTTGACACCCCCTCGACCGGGCAGATTCCCGCCTCATGCACCCAGCAGATAATCATAAACCCCGAGGATGTCAAGTCACTTATCCGCCAGGAGGAGGAGATGATCCGCGAAGACCTCGAGGAGGAGAAATCCTGCTCGATTCAGAAATCGAATTCGGACCTCATCCGCCGCGCCCTCGAGAGGAATGCGGGCAACCGCAAGAAGGCTGCCGACGAGCTCGGGATATCGGAGCGTACGTTGTACCGCAAAATAAAGGATATGGGATTATGATGAAAATGCGGGTGATACTGATTGCGGCCTTTGCCGCCCTCCTCGTTGCGGGATGCGGAATCTACTCTTTCAGCGGCACTTCAATCCAGTCCGACGTCAAGACGATATGTATCGAGCCGGTTGTCAACAAGTCGATGAAGGTCAATCCTACGCTTGCCAACAACCTGTTCGAGGCGATGTGCGAGAAATACAAGAAGCTCACCAGTCTGGAGCAGGTGGACGACAGGGGCGACCTGTATGTCGCAGCCACGATTGAGTCGTATCAGGTTTCGGCCACGGCTGTCACGGCCGAGGAATATGCGGCGATGAGCAGGCTCACGGTTACCGTAAAGGTGAAATTTGTCAACGAGAAGCATCCTGAAGACAATTTCGAAAAGAATTTCGCCGCTTACGAAGATTATAATTCAGAAAACTCACTCGATGCCGTTGAAGGGGCCCTTTGTGAAACGATAGTCGAAAAGCTTGTCGAAGATATCTTCAACGCCACCGTAGCCAACTGGTAATATGGACGTATCAACCCTCACAATTCAGGATCTGGAGCGGATTCTCGACGATTTTCCGTGGTTCACCGTCGCGCGCAAGGAATATGTCCGCCGCCATCGTGACCTCGGGGCGGAGGCTTTGAACGATGCGGCATCCGCTGCCGGAATCTTTTTCATTTCCCGTCATCAGATGCTTGACAGTCTCACCGGCAGGGTCCCGTCAGGCTCATCCGTGAAAGACGGAACCCCCGGGCTTTCGGGCGGTTCTCCGGTATATTATGTGGTCGGCGGCGATTATTTCGGCAAGGAGGATTTCAACGAACTGGAAAGGTCGGGCAATGCTTTCGACGTGACGGCGCTCCAGTACAACCCGATTGCATCGGCCCTCGGTGCGTTTGATTTCAAGCCCTCTTCGGGAAGCGTTGCAGGTCAGATACAGATCGACCCCCCGTGCACCGAAACCCTGGCCCGCATCTATTTTGACCAGCAGCTATATGACAAGGCGATAGAGGTATACGAAAAACTTATTTTGCTATATCCCGAAAAAAACACTTACTTTGCAAGCCTTATAGAAGAGGCGAAGAATTCAAAACAATAAATCATGCAAGCAGCGTATATCACAATTTCGGTTATCATAATCATTGCAAGCATATTGCTCACTCTCGTGGTTCTTGTCCAGAACTCCAAGGGAGGCGGGCTCGCAGCCAATTTTGCATCCGGCAATCAGACTTTCGGTGTGCGTCAGACTGCCGATTTTCTTGAAAAGCTCACGTGGGGCCTTGCCGCTGTGATAATAGTTCTCAGCGTTGTGGCCACTTTCGTAATTCCCGACAAAACCATCAAGCATTCGAGCCTCAAGGAGAGTCTGGAGCAGACCGAGCAGGTTCCCTCACAGCCGGAGTTCCCTGCAGCAACTCTTCCCGCCGCTCCTGCATCCGAGCCGGAAAACTAACGGTCGAAATGCTTGTGGACGGTCCGTATCCTGGCTGTGATGTCAACCAGTGAGCCGTCGTCGGACACAGAATAAAGCCTTTGGTTGGTGTCCGTGCTTTTGAGTCCCCCGTATTCTTCCATATAGGGGCCTATCTTGATGAAGTTGAAATTTCTGGTGTCAATCAGTCCGGAAAGTTTTTCGGCTCCCGAATACCAGGCACTCTTGAGTCCCATTCCGTTCTTGACGAATCCGGCGAGGTCGTTTATCTCTTCTGGCGCCGCATCCCCGCCCATAAGGGCTATGCAGGTCACCCCGGAGCTGTAGTTGTCGTATATGGCAAGCAGAGCCTCCTTTGTGAGAGGCTCTCCTGTGTCTTCCCTCAGATGTGGGCTGTGACAACCTTTGCACCTGAACGGGCAGCCGGTAATGTTTACGGCCAGCGTGGTTTCGTCGGGGATTTCCTGGAAAACAATGTCGAAATTGTGGTATTTCAGCATTATTTGAGGGATGACGACTTGGCGTAATAGCGCTTTGCCGCCTCTTTCTGCCTTGGCATCGAGAAGCAGCTGATGCGTTTCATATAGCCGATGATTCGTGTTGCGTAGTCCACGTTCTTACTGTGGCACTTGGGGCATTCGCCGAGGTACCGCTTGTCGATGTGCCCGCAATCGTTGCAGATCGTGTTGGGGATGTTGAACGTAAAGTAGTTGCACCCCTCCTTCGCCGCAACTCTCAGCAGCTGCCGGTACTGCTCCTGGCTCAGATGCTCCTCGAGATTCATATGGAGGGCGCTTCCGCCGGTCAGGTGCTCGATGTACTTGCGCCCGTGCAGACGGAATTTGTCGAGGATGTTGAGGGAGTCGTCTTCAACCACATAGAAGTAGCTGTTGTAGCAGTCGCGGGGAACCACATATCCGTCTTCCTTGTCCCACTTGGCGTGCTTTACGCCCACGTTTTCGGCGGGAATCATTTCGCAGTTGAACATCAGGTCCTTGGTGCGGAACTTTTTGTTGCAGGCTTCGATGAGACCCAGGATGTCCTGAACGAATTTGACGTATTCGGGGTTGTCGTTGATTTTGATTCCGAGGAATTCGGCAGCCTCAACGAGGCCGTTTACGCCGATGGTGAGATACTGGCGGTTGAGATTGATGAACCCTGAATCGAAAAGGGGAAGCATCCCCTTGCTGCCAAGGGCTTTGAGGTTCTCGTTGTATGCTGTCTGCACCTTGTGCATCAACTCCACCACCTCTCCTATGTATTTAAGATAGGGGATGCCTTCACGCACTGCATACTGGACACAGCGGTTGAGGTTGATGGTGAGCACGCTCTTGCTTCCGGTGGAGACTCCGCCGGCTCCGAGGGTGTAGCTGAAACCGTTGTCCTGTATCTCGTTGCGCAGACGGCAGCAGCTTGCCAGAGAATCGGCATTTTCGCTCATATAGGTGAAGAACGAGTGCCCCTCGGCATACATCTTGGCTGTCCAGTCGGCATATTCCGCGTCCTTGGCGTCGCCGTTCTCGGAAAGGAGGGCCATCGTCTCCACGGGGAAAGTGAGGATTGTTTTGGTGCGCTCCTTGTTGAACCAGACCATGAACCGCTTCTGGAGCCAGTTGAGGGAATCCCAGTCGGGCCTGCTTCCGTCGGGGAAGCGGAACTCGCCGAAGATGCTCTCGAAATAATATCTGTCGTAATATGATATGTTCCAGAACACTGCCTGGAAGTTGCGGGCTCCGGTGGGCTGGTTGATGGTATATACTATCTGTTCGAAGCAGTCGGTTATCACCTTGTCGATGGTACGCTGCTTCTTTGAAAGATCCACTATTTCGTCGGCGTGCTTCCAGTAGTCCTGACCATATTCGCGCCCGATGAAATAGTTCATATACATAAGGAACTCCGGTGTTGCGCAGGCTCCGCTGAGCATACTCGAAACGATGAAGACAAGGTTTGCAAAGCCGCCGCAGAATGCCTTGAGGTTGGTGGGTGCGGTGGAGTTGCCCCCTACGGGAAGCGTACCCTGCAGAAGCCAGGGATACATCGTTATGCTGGCGCAGTAGTTTGCCAGTGAGGTTTCGTCGTTCTTGTAGATGAAATGCTTGCCAAGCAGGTCGAGATACCTGTCGGCCAGTTCGCGGCCGTACATCTCCTTGATGCGGTCGGTCAGCATCCTGCGGTTGAGGCGGATGAAGCTCTGCTTGGGAAGCTCGCCTATCAAGGTGGCGATATTCTTCTTTTCTATGTTGGCGTTAGCGTCGTACTTGCTGCCGGTGGCCGCATTCGTGGCCGAGCAATAATCCATAAGGAAGTTGAGCCTGTCGCGCACGTCCCTGTCTTCGGTATGGGCCTGGCGGTACAGCATATAGCTTTTGGCAACGCTGTAATATTTCTCCACCATCAGGGAGAGTTCCACCTGGTTCTGGATATCCTCAACCGACATGTCCTGCTTTATGCTCACACGGCTCAGGACGCTGGTTATGATATCTTCCGAAGCATAGCTTCCGGTGGCCAGAAAGGCCTTGCGGATGGCATTCTTGATTTTGTCGATGTCGAACGGCACGCGTTTGCCATCTCTCTTGATGATGAATAAGTTTGCGTTTTCCATTATGGATGGTTAAGGTTTGGGTAGACAAAATTAGACGCTTTGCTCTCATAACGGTCGGTCGGAGAGTTATTCTGTAAACAATTTATCAACATTCGCCCCTGCGTCGCCGTCGGAAGCGGTTTGCCCTTATCCGCAGATCATGATGTCGAAGCCCTCTCCAATGAGGGGCTCAACCAAAGAGAGCATCTGTTCGGCAGTGAATTTTTCGATACCCTCTCCGGGGGTGGGGCGATCGACCGTATATACCATTATCCTGCGGGGTCGGAGGGTGCGCACTATATCCATCCAGCCGTGGAGCACTTCGGGGGATGACGAGTCGAAATCCGTTGTTTTGAGAAACATTGTCTGCAGGATGAAATCGCCCTTGAACTTTTTAAGGGCCTCGACAACCCTGGCGATATCATACCCCGGAGCGGGATTGTTGATTTTTGCGGCAAGGACGTTGGTAGGTGCGTCAATCTTGAGTATGGGATTGTCAACCTTGCGCAACGCAGCGAAAATCCCGGGGATATGCACGCGGGTGGCATTGGAAAGTACGGAGACTTTGGCCTTGGGAACGTATCTGTCGCGCAGGGCGAGGGTGTCGTCTATTATCTGCGGGAATTCCGGATTGATGGTTGGCTCGCCGTCGCCGCTGAAGGTGATGGAGTCGATGGCGGTTCTTTTGGCGGCCAATTCCTTCAGCTTGCTCTCCAGAGCCGTGCGCACCCTGTCTGCCGTGGGGAGCACGGTGTCGCCGCGTCCGTCGCTGTTCCAGCCGCATTCGCAGTAGATGCAGTCAAAGTTGCATATCTTCCCCTTCTCGGGAAGCAGGTTTATTCCCAGTGATGAACCGAGTCTGCGTGAATGTATCGGTCCGAAAACCACTTCTTCTCTTAGCATCGTATGTGTATAAATATTAAGTTTTTTTGATTGACGCTTCGAAGAATCCTTTTTTCACGGGCCAGTGACGAGCCCTCCCAAGCAAGCTTGGGCCTCTCCCACTAAGTCCGTGGGCGGACGGCCCTTTGAAAAAAGATTCCTACTTCGCGTTAATCTTATTCATTAATACTTTTTATTAACTGAAAATCCAGCAGTTTCTGTTCGAGGGAGGCGCGCATCACCTTTACGCGAACCTTGTCGCCCAGATTGTAAACGTGTTTGGTGGCCTTGCTCACGGTGCGGTAGTTTTCCGGATCGAACTCAAGGTAGTCGTCCTCCATATCCCTGATGGGTATCATCCCTTCAATCTTGGTGGGCTCTATCTCCACGT
This sequence comes from Bacteroidales bacterium, assembly GCA_045641345.1. Taxonomy (GTDB): domain Bacteria; phylum Bacteroidota; class Bacteroidia; order Bacteroidales; family UBA932; genus Cacconaster. Next base: position 22,647 of record JAZUGR010000031.1, on the reverse strand, counting down.
AGATACCCCATTCGGTAAGACCTGAAATCGTGCCCTCGAACTCCTGCCCGACCTTGTCCTGCATATACTCCACCATTTTGTACTTGACGCTGGCTCTCTCGGCTTCAGTGGCGAGCTGTTCCCTCTGGGAGGCATACTCGCAGCACTCTTCGAAATGCTGTTTGTTCTGCGAGGCCTCGCCGGCCATATATTTTGCCAGAAGGCGGTGCACCATCATATCGGGATAGCGGCGGATGGGGGAGGTGAAGTGGCAGTAGTAGTCGAAGGCCAGGCCATAGTGGCCGATGTTGTCGGTGGAATAGCAGGCGCGGGCCATAGCCCTGAGCGCCATCATCTTGAGCGGCCCCTCCTCGGGAGTGCCCTTGGATTTCGACATAAGGGAGTTGAGGCTCCCGGCTATTTTCTTGGGATTGCCGGTATCGCCCATCTCGTATTTGAAGTTGCGGGCGAACTTGCGCAGCTCCTCGATTTTCTCGGGATTGGGATTGTCGTGGATACGATAGACGAAGGTGGGGTCCTTGGCCTTGCATTTCTTAGCCACGAAGGATGCCACCTGACGGTTGGCCAGCAACATGAATTCCTCGATGAGCCAGTTGCTCTCCATCTCGAACTTCTGCACCACGTCTATGGGTTTTCCGGCCTCGTCGACGATGACCTTCATCTCCGGCCTGTCGAAGTTGATAGCCCCCTTCTTGAAGCGTTCAGCCCTCAGTTTGGATGCTATCAGATGCAATTCGCGGATTTCTGCCGCAAGGGGCCCGTCCTCCCCCTTTATTATCTGCTGGGCCTGCTCGTAGTCGAACCTCCGGTCGGAGCATATCACCGTGCGGCCGAACCAGCTGTCATACACCTTGCCCTCTCCGTCCATTTCGAACACGGCGGAGAAACAGAGTTTGTCCTCTCCCGGGCGGAGGGAGCAGAGCTTGTTGCAGAGTTTTTCGGGGAGCATCGGGATGGTGCGGTCGACCAGATATACCGAGGTTCCGCGGAAAAAGGCCTCTTTGTCCACGATGTCGCCCTCTTTTACGTAATGGGTCACGTCGGCGATGTGGACTCCGGCTTCGATGTGCCCGTTATCAAGTTTTCTGTACGAGATGGCATCGTCGAAGTCCTTGGCGTCTGCCGGGTCGATGGTGAAGGTGGTCACCTTGCGGAAATCGCGGCGCGAGGCAATCTCCTTTGCCGTTATCTTTTCGGAGATGCCTTCGGCGGCATCCTCCACACTTTTTTCGAATCTGTAGGGGAGATTATATTCCGCCAGGATGGAGTGCATTTCGGTATCGTTCTCGCCGGGCTTGCCCAGCACGTCCACTATGCGCCCCAGGGGCTCCGGGACCCCTCTGGGCCATTCCGTCACCAGAGTGGCGATTTTCACTCCGTCCTCGGCCTTGATCCCGCCTATGGTGGGGAGGTCTTCGGGCCCGGCGAGCTGTATGCGTATGTCGTAGGGCATCGTGCGGCTCTCCATTATGCACCACATCTTGTTGCCGCGTACGGCCAGAGTGCCGATATGGGGCTTGGCGGAGCGCTCCGTGACGCTCACAATCTCACCCTCAATCCTGCCCGAAGGGGTCTTCCGGGCATAGACGCCCACCTTTACCTTGTCGCCGTTGAGGGCGCCGCGCATACGGTTGACCCTCACCATGACGCTTTCGTCGAACTCCTTTGTGGTTACGAAGCCAAGGCCGTCGCGGTTCATCGTCACGACTCCGTCGACCGTCATCACCGAGCGGGCTTTCTTTCCGCCGTGACTGCGCTTTTTTTGCGGACGGCTCCCCTTCCGCGAACTGTTTCTGCTACCTCTGGACATATCCAATCTTTTGCCTTGATATGCAAAAATAAGAATATTTGCCGGAATTCCGGAAAGCTGCTAATTTTTGTACATTTGCACCCTTAAGGGATGCTCCACAAAAATGAAAACAATCAAAAATATTTTTACGCTTATCGCCGGTGCAATTGCATCCATCGGCATCTTTATTTTTGCTGCCTGTGACAAATCGGAACATTCTGATTCTCTCACCGGCAGGAACTTTGCGGTTTATGGTAAAATCTTCACTGCGGATGAGGCTTGCTCGATTGCGGAAGCATTTGTCGTAAAGGATGGCAGGTTCATATACGTGGGTTCGAAAGCCGGGGCGGCAAAATATATCACTGAAGATATGAAGACCATCCACCATACTGAAGGTATCGTGATTCCCGGATGCTACGAAGGCCATGCGCATTATCTGATGAAGAACGGACTTGACCTTATGGGAGGCCCGGACATCGATTTCAAAACCACTGTGGCGGATTTCAAAAAAGCCATAAAAGACTGTTACAATCAGGCCGAGGCTGCCGGGAAATCCAGTATCTATGGTTTCGGGTGGCTGTATCAGAGCTTTCTGGATGAGGGAATGCCCAGTCGGGAGGATCTGGATGAAATCTGCCCTGACATCGCTCTTTTTGTGAGCGATTCCGAGGGGCACAAAGGCCTTGCCAACACTCTTTGCCTTGTAAATGCAGGCATTATGAAAGCGGACGGCACCGTTCTCAAGAAGGCCGGCGATATCCGCGGTGGAGAAATCTGTATGGACAGCGGGACTGGGAAGCCGAACGGTCTTCTCAAGGAGCAGGCCAGCACGTACATCCGTAAAAAAGGCATCAACTTCAATGATCTGCTCCCGGTAACGCTGGCGATGGATGCTGTCAGAAAATCACAGGATACACTTCATTCATACGGTTTCGTCTCCTATATGGACGGTTGGGCCAATTATTACGGCACAAATGTATTCTACGAGGCTGCAAGGGCAATGGACGACAATGGTCAGCTCGACATACTGCTCGGTCTGCCATATGAATTCGAAAGCTCCTGCGAGGATTTCAGGGATGAAATAGACGCGGCCGTAGATACGAGGAAATACAGCGGCGGCCACATCAACGCCAACTATGTGAAGATTTTCATTGACGGCACGGTTGAAGGCGGAACGGGGCTCACTACGCAGCCTTATCAGCGCAAGGAGTTCGGTTATGGGATATCAAACTGGGAGGAAAATGAAGTGGCGGAGATTACCGGTTATGCAAATTCGAAACGGATGACGATGCACATTCACGCTATGGGTGACGGAGCGGTGCACCGTGCTTTGAACGCCTTCATCGCCTCCGACAACAAGGAGGCTCGCAATACGATAGTCCATGCACGCAATGTGCCTGAAGAGGATTTCAAGGCTATCGCCGAAAACGACATCGTGGTTGTAAGCGGCTTGCTTTGGCACGCAATGGACAAGGAGGTTGTGGATGCCCTGAATGACATTGTACCGCTCAACTTGAAAGGCAAGGCCTATCCGATGAGGTCTTATTTCAATCACGGGGTGATGATGACTTCCCATTGTGATTATCCTGCCACGGCAGGTTCTCCCAAGGACCCGTTCGGAATAATGGAGATTGCAGTCAGCGGACAGTCGCCCAGCATTCTGCATCCCGGCCAACTTTCCCCGGAATTCTGGAAAGATGAGCTCATCACCCGTGAGCAGGCGCTTAAGGCACTGACCATCAATGGAGCATACCAGATGCATGCCGAGAAGGAGCGCGGAAGCATAGAGGTGGGTAAATACGCGGACTTTGTTCTTGCCGACAAGGACGTGCTCACATGCCCCGTGACTGAGATCCGCACCACTCGGGTCGTTTCCACCTGGTTCGAAGGAAGGAAGGTTTATGAGAGGTGAGTTTCGGGGTGTTTTTGCACTCGCAGATGGCACTTCGCCGGCCAACGGCAAAACTTTATCGGATTTTCGGATGTTGCGAATCTGCGGAAGGTGAAGTAGTTTTGCCTGCGAAGACAGACTTGCAATAATTAATGACAACGGATATGAAAAAGATTATTTTATGGTTTTCGGCCGCAATGGCATTGTTGACCGGCTGCGTGAAGAACGACAATTCCCTGACCATTGCCTGCCACAACGGCAGGATGGTGGGATACACCGAAGGTGATATGGCAATATTCAAGGGGATACCGTTTGCCGTGCCTCCGGTGGGCGAATATCGGTGGAAAGACCCGGTTGAGGCGCCCGAGTCGGATGCTGAAATAATCTGCAAGGAATTCGGGCATGTTGCCATTCAGGCAGGGGATGCTTCCGGAAGCGAGCCGGCGGCTTCTTCCAAGGATAAGGACGAAGATTGTCTTACCCTGAATATCTGGACGAAGAATTTCGATCCGTCCGCAAAGAAGACGGTGATGTTCTATATCCACGGAGGGGCTTTTGCTCTTGGCGGTACCGTAGATCCGATGTATGACGGGCAATATCTTGCCGCCTCCGACCCCGACATCATTGTGGTGACGACAAATTACCGTGTGGGGATAATGGGTTTCATGCCCCTTGACAACGTTCCTGGCTATACCGACGAATACAAGAATGCGGGGCTTCTCGGCATTCTCGACCAGCAGATGGCCTTGAAGTGGGTGAAGCGCAACATCGCACGGTTCGGAGGCAACCCGGACGACATAACCATATTCGGAGAGTCGGCCGGTGGCGGCAGCGTAGCCTGCCATATGGTTATGCCGGGCTCGAAGGGTTTGTTCAAACGGGCCATAATGATGTCGGGTGAAAGCAGCCTTACCGTCCCGCGCATTGCCGCCGTCAACAGTACGGACGACGGGAAGGCGCTCAATATGGCAAAACGCCTGATGGAAGTCACCGGCAAAACAGACCTCGCCGGACTCAAGGGACTTACAAAGGAGGAACTGATGAATGCGTTGGAGGCTCCGGTCGCATATGGAGGCATGCTCTCGGGTGGGACTCTCGGCGCACTGGTATCATTCCCTGTCTATGATGACGGTCCGGATGCCGTTCTTCCCAATCCGTTCGAAGCTCTGAAGAATGGCGCCGGCGCTGGTGTCGACTTGATGGTGGGCACCGACTTTGACGAAATGAACTATTTCACTTTCCTTGAAATGAACGTTCCTATCATGAATCCCCAATATAAAAGCAAGTATCCGGATGAGAATCTGGGCTATTGGAATGCGTATTGCGACCTTGCCATTACCAATATGGGAACCTGTGGAGGGAGCGTGAAGGAGGCAGTGGAGGAATATATCGCGAAATGCCCGGGTGACATGGATGAAGTGTTTGCCTACGAACCCGACCCGAAGATCTGGAGGAAGACGGACCTGCTTTCAGAAATGTTCTTCCGCCAGGGATCGATCTGTACGGCAGACCTTCATTCGGGGAACGGGAACAATACATACATGTACTATTTCGGTGTGCCGCATTACGTATATGCCGTAAAGAGCCAATGTCCGTTTATCGGCTCCTGCCACGCTTCTGACGTTATCTATGCGTTCAACAACCAGACTCATCCCACTTTCAATCCGGAACTGAAAAACCTGTGCGAATCATGGAGCAAGGCTTTCATCCGATTCGCAAAGACGGGCAATCCGGGATGGGACAAATATGACAGTAAGGAGCGTAGGACGATGGTAGTGGAACGTGACGGTACGATGGAAGTGGTAAGCAATCCAAGAAAGGAGCGCACGGATATTCTCCAGCCGGTGTTCCTCGATTATTTCAATGCCCGCAAATCAATGACCACACCGAATCTGGGAAAGAACTGACAATTGTCAGGGGCTGACGGAATTTTTAGTAAATTTGCCATGTTATGAACAAGAAGGTCCTGCTTATGATTCTGGACGGCTGGGGCGAGGGGGCTGCCGACAGTTCCAATGCCATTTATACGGCCGGACAACCCGAAATAGACGCATTGCGCGCCGCATATCCCCATTCACATCTTTCTGCCTGCGGAGAGGATGTGGGTCTTCCCGACGGGCAGATGGGCAACTCCGAGGTGGGCCACCTCAACATCGGCGGAGGCCGCGTGGTATATCAGGACCTCGTGAAGATAAACAAGGCCTGCCGGGCCCACGCATTTCTTGAGAACAAGGAGATAAGGGCGGCATACGACTATGTGGCCCGGAGCGGGAAGAAGCTCCACTTCATAGGTCTCTGCTCCCACGGCGGGGTGCACAGCTCCCTCAACCATCTCTACGAATTCCTCGCAGAAGCGAAGAAGGCGGGGCTGAAGGATGTCTTCGTGCACTGTCTTATGGACGGGCGTGACACCGACCCCAGGAGCGGAAAGGGTTTCATTGAAGAACTCGAGGAGAGGATGGCTGCAACCACCGGAAAGATTGCATCCCTCTGCGGCCGCTTCTACACGATGGACCGCGACAAGAGATGGGAGAGGGTGAGAGAGGGATACGACCTGATGGTCAGCGGCAAGGGTGCGGAATTCACCTCCGCCGTCGAGGCCATCCAGGCATCATACGACGCAGGGGTGACGGATGAATTCATCAAGCCTGTATGCATCACGGATGCATCCGGAGCACCTCTGGCACGCATAGAGGAGGGAGATGCCGTAATCTTCTTCAACTTCCGCAACGACAGGGCCCGCGAGATAACCGCCGCTCTCACGCAGCAGGATATGCCCGGGGAGGGGATGCACACCATCCCTCTCTATTACTGCTGCCTTACCCCCTACGACGACTCATTCAAGGGGCTGCATATCCTCTTCCCCAAGGAGAACGTACAGGAAACGCTTGGAGAGGTTGTCTCGAAGGCCGGGCGCACCCAGCTCCGCATTGCCGAGACCGAAAAATACGCACACGTCACTTTCTTCTTCAACGGAGGGCGCGAGGCTCCCTTCGGGAATGAAGACCGCATTCTGATAAACTCCCCCAAGGTTGCAACCTACGACCTGCAGCCCGAAATGAGCGCGCCACAGGTAAAGGAGGCCCTTGCGGCAGATATCGCAACGGGCAGGCACGATTTGATAATACTCAATTTCGCCAACGGCGATATGGTGGGCCATACCGGAGTGTATGACGCCATAGTCAAGGCTGTGAAATATATCGATTCCGCAACAGGTGAGCTTGTGCGCGAGGCGCGGAAAGCGGGCTATTCCGTTATCATCACCGCCGACCACGGCAATGCCGACCACGCCGTGAACGAAGACGGAACTCCCAATACGGCCCACTCCCTCAACAAGGTACAGTTCATAGTAGTGGACGATGACGTAAAGGCTCTCGAAGACGGACGCCTCTGCGATATTGCACCCACCATCCTCGAACTGATGGGCATACCCCGGCCTGCGGCGATGACGGGAAAATCTCTGATAAAGCACTGATATGGCGTTCGTACACCTCCACGTCCACACCCAGTATTCCATTCTTGACGGACTTTCATCCATCAAGAAGCTGTTCGAGCGCGCACGTGAGCTCGGAATGCCTGCCCTGGCCATAACCGACCACGGCAATATGTATGGCGTAAAGGAGTTTTTCAAGTATGCCTATGACAAAAAGAATCTCGACGCTTCCGGGGCTCCGATAGTCAAGCCCATAATAGGATGTGAGATATATGTCTCCAAATACGACCACACCCTCAAGGACAAGGAGCACAGGGGCTATTACCACCTCACCCTTCTGGCCAAGAATTACGATGGCTACAGGAATCTGATGAAAATCGTCTCCACGGGGCATATCGAGGGCAAGTACTACGACAAGCCGAGGGTGTCGCACGATGTGGTGGCCAGGTACCACGAAAACCTCATCTGCTGTTCCGCCTGCCTTGCGGGAGAGATTCCCAAGAAGATTATGGCGGGCGATATGGCGGAGGTCGAGGCCGCGGTGAAGTGGCACAAGGAGCTTTTCGGAGATGACTACTACTTCGAAGTGATGCTCCATAAAACGGAGCGCCAGGGTCTTCCCGACAAAGTGATGGCGGAGATCAACGAAGTATGGCAGCAGCAGACCGGGGTTAACGGAGAGATATTCCGCCTTTCCGAGAAGTTCGGCGTGAAGGTGGTGGCCACCAACGACGTTCATTTCGTCGAAAAGGAGGACGGTCCCTCTCACGACCGTCTGATATGCCTCACAACAAATGCCGACATCGACGATCCCGACCGTCTCTACTATACCCAGCAGGAATACCTCAAGAGCGAAGATGAGATGCTTTCGCTTTTCCCCGACCATCCCGAGGTTGTGGCAAATACGCTCGAGATTGCCTCCAAGGTGGAGGTTTACAAGATCGACCGCGACCCGGTACTGCCCCGTTTCGAGATAGATCCCGCCTTTATGGCAGATATGCCGGCCCAGCTTGAAAAGTACAAGGACGTGATCGATGCCGGACGCAACGACAAGAAGGGGAACTATCGCGGTGACGAGTTCTGCCGGAGCGTGGCATATCTGTGCCACCTCACCTACCTGGGTGCAAAGGAGAGATATGGTCAGCAGCTCAGCGTGGAGCAGGCCGAAAGAATCGATTTCGAGCTCAAGACCATTTCCAGAATGGGATTCCCCGACTATTTCCTGATAGTGCAGGACTACATTGCGGCTATGCGCTCGCAGGGGTATCTCGTCGGGCCGGGCCGAGGCAGTGCTGCCGGGGCTGTGGTTGCATATTGCCTTAAGATTACGAATCTCGACCCGCTCAAATACAATCTCCTGTTCGAGCGCTTTCTCAACCCCGACCGCATAAGTATGCCCGATATCGACGTGGACTTCGAGAATCTGGCCGCTGCCCACGATTATGTGGAGAAGAAATATGGCAAGGACCACGTTTCACGCGTCATAACCTTCGGCACGCTGGCAGCCAAAAGTTCCATAAAGGACGTGGCACGCATAAGCCACGTCACGATAGACGAATCCACCAGGCTCACCAAAATGGTGCCCGAACATCTTAGCGAAAGGGTGGAAGCCGAATATCCCTTCAACCCCAAGCTGGATACTCTCAAACCCGGCTTCAAGTCGTTTGTCAAGGATGTGGAGGTCGATGATCCGCAGAATGAGGGGCAGAAGATATCCGTCAAAAAGACATTCCAGAAGGGGATGGAGGACAGGGACGTGAAAATCACGCTCGGCAACTGTTACCGTCTTGTTCCGGATTTCAAGAACGAGCTGGAAAACGGCACCGAAATCAACCGTGAGGTCCTGAAGTATGCCGGGCAGCTGGAGGGTAGTGTGCGTCAGGTGGGGCAGCATGCCTGTGCCACCATCATAGGCCGTGGCAATCTGATGGATTATATTCCCATCTGCCTCTCCAAGGACCCCAATTCGGGTGAAGACGTGTGGACGTCACAGTACGACGGTCACTACATCGAAGACGTGGGGATGCTCAAGATGGACTTTCTCGGGCTCAACACCCTTTCGATAATTCACGCCACGCTTGATCTGATAAAGAAAACGAAGGGTGTCGACATCGACATCGAAGCGATTCCGATAGATGACGGTCCGACCTATGAGCTGTATGGGCGCGGCGATACGACCGCCGTGTTCCAGTTCGAATCGCCCGGAATGAAGACCTGGCTTCAGAAGCTGCATCCCACCCGGTTCGAGGACCTGATTGCGATGAACGCCCTCTACCGCCCGGGGCCTATGGACTACATCCCCGACTTCGTGGACCGCAAGCAGGGGCTCAAGCAGATAGAATACGACCTCCCCGAAATGGAGGAATTCCTTCAGGATACATACGGCGTCACCGTCTATCAGGAGCAGGTGATGCTTCTTTCGCAGAAACTTGCGGGCTTTACCAAAGGCGAGGCCGACAAGCTTCGCAAGGCAATGGGAAAGAAGCAGATAGATATTCTGAACTCTTTGAAGGACAAGTTTATGGAGGGCGGGCAGGCCAACGGCCATCCCGAAAAGAAGCTCGACAAGATATGGAAGGACTGGGAGAAGTTCGCCCAGTATGCGTTCAACAAGTCGCACGCCACCTGCTATGCCTGGGTAAGTTATCAGACCGGATGGCTTAAATGTCATTATCCGGCGGAGTTCCTCGCCGCCAACCTGAGCTGCAATCTCGGCAACATGGACGAGATTGTCAAGTTGATGGACGATTGCCGCCGCAGCGGGATAAAGGTGCTCAGCCCCGACATAAACGAAAGCGACACGGCCTTTACGGTTAACGCCGAAGGCAATATCCGCTTCGGTATGGCGGGAATAAAGGGCGTGGGTACGAACGTCATCGAAGAGTTGACCAAAGAGCGCGCCAAGGGCGGGCCGTTCCGCGACGTGTTCGATTTCGTGGAAAGGGTGCCTGTGAGGGTAGTCAACCGCAAGATGATGGAGAACCTGATTTATTCCGGGGCGTTCGACAGTTGCTGCGGTGTTTCCCGTGCGGCATTCTTCCTCCCTTCCGGCAAGGACGGACAGTTCCTCGACAGCCTGCTTCACTACGCCTATCAGTTCCAGAACGACAGCATCTCGGGGTCTTCGAATCTTTTCGGTGCGGTGGAGGAACTCAAGCCCGTCCGTCCGGAGATTCCCGTTGCCGAAGAGTACGATGAAATCGAAATGCTCAAGAGGGAAAAGGACCTTGTGGGGATGTATATCTCCAGCCACCCTCTCGACAGGTTCAAGTTCGAGATGGACAACTTCACCAACGCCACGCTGGCCCGTCTGAACGAGGTGGAATCGCTTCTCGACAGCGACAGGTCGGTACAGAACAAAATATTCACCGTGGCTGGTCTTGTGGTCCAGAGCGAGAGCGGTTATACCAGATCCACCGGCAAGCCTATGATTTCGTTTACCATAGAGGACTATACGGGCAGCTATACGTTCCGCCTCTATGGGAAGGATTACGAAAATTTCATGAAATACACCACCCTGCATACCCCAGTGCTGATAAGGTGCAGCACTTCCCTGAAATATCGCAGGAAGGAGGATGCCGACGGTGCCCCCGAAGTGTATGCCGTCAAGATTCAGAATATGGCTCTGCTTGCCAACACCAGGGACGAATATGTGTCGGAGGTGCATATCGCGTTTCCCCTTGGCAGGAGCGACGAGGCGTTCCGCAAGCAGCTTCTGAAAATTCTCAAGTCGCACAAAGGCAAGGCCAGGGTGTTTGTCGATGTCAAATACTCCTACGAAAGCGAGCCCGATACGGTGACCATGTTCTCGAAGAAGTATCTGGTTTCCCCGTCATACGAACTGCTTGATGCCCTGGATTCGATGGGCATCCCCCACAAGATAGTGCTCAAGCCTGCCGACAAGTGGTTCGCGTGAAGCTTTGCGGCTTTTCAGTTGAATACGGCGTGAAGCACGTCGAGCGAACGGATGTTGAGGCTCTGCCCCAGATGGTGCGAGAGAAATGCCAGAAGGTGCCTTGCAAAAGATTGCCTTCCGGCAGAGGGGAGCGGGATTTCGAGCGCCTCCTCGAGAGTGGATGTCAGCATCCGGTGCAGGAGGATTGAATCTTCCGGAGGAAAGATACCGGGATTCCCCCCGCCGGCCGCATTGCGGACAAACCGGGCTGAGGCAATGTCGAACAGCGGGGCGGCGCTCGGCGAATAATTGTCTTCGGGTCTGAATCCCATCCTGCAGCAGAAGGCCGCAAGCCACCAGAGGTGGAAGTTGGCCGTATTCCCACGGGCTCCGTTCAACTCCACCGCACAATCCTGAAGGAAGCCCAGCAGACTCTCATCCCCGTCGCCGCTTCGCAGGACCCTGAAAAGGACTTCGCAGATAAAGATGGCAATCGAACTTTTGCGGATGTCGCTCCGCAGGGAGTCGAGGGGGAGGACCGGGGTGAACTCCTTGAGCAATGGCATGCTGCTCTGCGGGATGGTGACGGTGACGATGTCAAGGACGTTGAGGCTGTGGAATGCCGCCGTTGTCCTTCCGCTTTTTCTGCCCACTCCGCGCAGGAACAGGGAACAGCGCCCGAGATTTTCGTCAAGGACGTTTACGACCAGGGCGTTGTCGCCCTGACGGGTGGTATGGAGCACTATCGCTCTCGATTTTGAGACAAGTGGCATACAAGTGCATCCATTGCCTTCCCCCTGTGGGAGATGGCGTTTTTCTCCTCCATCGTCATTTCCGACATTGTTACGCTGAAACCCTCCGGGATGAACACGGGGTCATATCCGAAGCCCCCCTCGATGACCGGAGCGTGGTTTATCCTCCCCTCGCAGATGCCGTTGAATGCCGTAAGTCGCCCCTGCGGGTCGATATACGTTACCACGCAGCGGAATCTGGCGGAGCGTTTCCCGTCGGGGACATCCTTCATTCTGGAGAGGAGTTTCGCCACGTTGCGTGCGGGGTCTTTCGGCTCTCCTGCGTAACGGGCCGAATAGACTCCCGGCTCGCCCCCGAGGGCATCCACCTCCAGCCCCGTGTCGTCGGCGAAGCAGGGTTTGTGGAAAAGATTCCAGACGAACCTCGCCTTTTCTTCGGAATTTTCGCGAATGGTTTCGTGGGTTTCCGGAATATCTCCCCGGAATCCGAGGTCTGCCGGGCTGATTATGGTGAAGGAAGGGCCGAGGATTTCGCGGGCTTCCTCTATCTTGTGCCTGTTGGCGGATGCAAAAATTATCTCCATGGTATGAACCTGTCGTGAATGGTCCGGATTTTGCCCAAAGATAGGACAATTCGCAGAAATATGTAAATTTGTAGGTTATTATACGAAGGAAATGACGAAGAATATTTTGTTGAAAGGGCTCATCGCCCCGTTTGTACTCCTCTCCGGCATCGGAGCGGCCGCCCAGTCCAACAACTTCAATCTGGCTAAGAATCTGGACATCCAGCACGCCGTGTTGCGTAATGTGGCGGCCCTCTATGTGGATACCGTCGATTTTGACAAAATCATTCCGGAGGGTATCGACGCGATGCTTGCCACGCTTGACCCCTATACCAACTATATCAGGGAGTCGGAGGAGGAAGGCTTCGAGTTGATGACCACCGGCAATTATGGCGGTATAGGAGCGATGATCCGCAAGAAAGTGGACGGGCCTGTGATAATCTACGAGCCCTATGCCAACACCCCCGCCGTGAAATACGGGCTTGAGCCCGGCGATGAGATATGGGCCATCGACGGCAAGTCGGTGATAGGCGAAACCTCCGATTCGGCTTCTTCGCGGATGAAGGGCCAGCCCGACACCAAAGTGGTGTTCAAGGTATGCAAAGGGAGGAGCCGCGATACGGTTGAAATCTCTCCTGTCAGGGAGCGCATCCACGTGCCGAGCGTCGAATATGCAGGAATTATCAGGGATTCCATCGGCTATATTGCCGTCAACGGATTTACCGACAAGGTGGCCGAAGAGTTCAAGGCGGCATTCCTCTCGTTGAAGGAGCGGGGTATGAAGAGGCTTGTCATCGACCTCCGCGACAACGGAGGCGGCATTATGGACGAGGCCGTGAATATGGTTTCGCTGTTTGTGCCCAAGGGCACTCTGGTGATGTCGTCACGCGGCCGCAGTCCCCAGATGAACAAGCAGTACTACACTCACGCCGAGCCGGTGGACACTTCAATCCCCATTCTGGTTATGGTCAACAGCGCAAGCGCCTCGGCTTCTGAAATCTTTTCGGGGGCCCTTCAGGATCTCGACAGGGCAACCATCGCCGGCAAGCGCACATTCGGCAAGGGTCTCATACAGTCGGTCCTTCCGGTGCCCTACGACGGCAAGGTCAAGGTAACCACAGGCAAGTATTACACTCCCAGCGGGCGTTGCGTTCAGGCCATAGATTACAGCCACCGCAACGAAGACGGCAGTGTGGGATATGTTCCGGATTCGTTGAGGCATCAGTTCAAGACGGCAAAGGGACGTACCGTGTATGACGGAGGCGGAATAACCCCCGACATAGAGAGCGATGCGCACGTCTACAGCCGTCCTGTAATCGCTATGGTCTATGCCGGAATAATAGGGGACTATTCGATTGAATATTATAAAAAGCACAAATCCATCCCCGCTCCGGAGGAATTCCATCTTTCCGATGCCGAATTCGAAGACTTCGTGGAGTATGCCGCCGCACAGGATTTCGATGCCCGCAGCGGTGCGGAGGCCGTGCTTGACGACCTGAAGAAAGCCGCCCGCAAGGATTACCTTTTTGACGAGTACAAGGCGGAGATAGAGGCTCTTGAAGCGAAGATCAAGGTTGACAAGAAAACGATGCTCCGTATGAAAAAGGACGAGCTGGTCAACCTTATCGAAGAAAACATAGTCATCAAATATCATTACACCCCCGCAGCCAGCATAATAATGCTGCGCCGCGACACTCAGATGGACAAGGCTCTCGACAAATGGATGCAGGAAGAAAACGTTTGATTCACGCCCTGGTGGCGGTGCTCTGCAGCTTGGCGCCGTTCGGTTGTGCTTCATCCGTCGACCCCGGCCCCGAGGAACCTCCGGTCGAGGACCAGCTGAAGGAGATGACTGCTCCCGGAGCGTACGATATGTCGGGTACGAGCGTTCAGCCCATAGTGGCATACAGCGAAGGCAGGAACCAATACTCGTATTATTCATTATCCGGAATGGATTATTGCGGAGTTACCGATATGGATGCCGGAAAGGCTTTCCGCGTCGGTGTCACCTCGGCCCTTGAGGAGGGGGACAACTGCACCATCAGAACGGTTTGTGCGGGGACTTCCAAGATACCATCTTCCGGCGAAGGGAACGGAACCTGCATCAAGGTTTCGTCCGACAGATGCTGGATAGTGGACGCCGACCATAAAATCGGATACATAGTGGTGGTCAAATGAACGGCCTTATGAAAAAGACAACGCTTCTGGTTGCCCTGCTGCTGCAGGCAGTCTGTGCCCTTGCCCTCAATGTGTCGGAAGAAACGGCGCGCAGGGCCGCCTCGGCATTTTCGTCATCCGGTACCAGGGGAGGCGGCAAGGTCTCTCTTGTATGGGACGGCACCGATTCTTCCACAAGGTCTTCTTCGCAGCCTCCGTTTTACGTATTCAACATCGATGGCGGGGGATTCGTGGTGATTTCCGGCGATGACGCGGCCGCTCCCGTCCTGGGCTTTTCCGACGAGGGCTCTTTCTCGTGTGAAGATATGCCGTCGAATGTCAGAGGATGGTTCAAGGGTTACGCCGATCAGATGGAATATATCCGCCGCAACGGAATCAAGGCCGTCGAGGCCGTAGCACGGCTTTGGGAGAGTGTCACTTCGAGAGGCGAATCAGGAGAGGATTATATCGTATTGAAGAATCTCAAGACGCCGAGGTGGGATCAGGGGGCGCCGTTCAACGACAAGTGCCCCGAAGTTGACGGGCAGCAGTCGGTGACAGGCTGTGTGGCCACCGCGATGGGTGAAATAATGAAATTCCATCAATGGCCCAAGGGGGCAAGCGGGACACTGCCCGACTATGAATACAGGACCGATATGGGGAACCGGCGCACCCAGGAAGGACACACCCTTTCGGCGGTTTACAACTGGTCGGCGATGCGCGACAGCTATTACGGAATTTCGCCTTCACAGGAGGAAGCCGATGCCGTATCCTCGCTCCTGTTCGACCTGGGCGTGATGCTGCGCTCTTCCTATAACGGCGTTGAAGACGAAAGTGCCGGTACGGGCGCCTTCTGTGAGGATGTCGCCCCGCTTCTGGTAAAATATATGTCGTATGACTCCACGGCGGTCTGTATCGACCGGGATGCGATGAAATACAAAGAATGGGCCGATATGCTCCGCTCCGAAATCGACGGCGGCCGTCCCCTGTGCTATTCGGGCTCGAGCGAAAATGGCGGGCACGAATTCGTAATCGACGGCTATGGCACGAATGAGTACTTCCATATAAACTGGGGCTGGTCGGGAAAGGACAACGGGTTTTTCCGCCTACATGCCCTTGAACCCGGCGAGGACTTCTACTTCAACTACCGGCAGAATGCCACCGTCGGAATCCGACCCTATGCCGGAGGGCACCCGGTAATAAAAATAACGTATATCAACCAGACCGGGAAGGGTGGCTTTTCCGTCACCGGCAAGATAGCCCGCGGCAACACGGTCACCGCCTCGGCCGGCGACATCTACAACGACAATATCGGTATCGTGCCCGGAACAGATATGGGGTCTGCCCGCCTGAAATATGCTCCAGCCCTTGTCGATGGCAACGGAGAAATCAAGGAAGTTTATGATTCCACGCGGTTCACCACCCTTGCATCGGGGTGCTATTATACGAGTCCTATGACGTTGGAGTGCAGGATTACATCAGAAGTTGTCCTCGGCGACAAGCTTGTGTGCTGCTACAGGGAGGAAGGAGGCAAATGGACACCCATCAAGGCTGACCCATATTATCTCAACCGCAAATCGGAAGCAATCGTCGACGAGGTGAGCGCATTCGACTTTCCGGTAATAGACATCAGCAAGGATGGCTACAAGGCAGGTGACGTGCTGGATTTGAGAATCTCCGGAGTCAATTCGTATCCGTTTACGGTATGGTATTTCGACGGCAGGCAGCTTGACAACGAAGTCCACTCCGTTATCCTCACGGGCGGCAGGCATACCGTCAGGGCTGAGGTGGAACTGCGTAACGGCTCGGCTTCCGGCCGGGTGATACGCAAGGAAACCCTGGTAAGAGTGATAAAGGTGAATTAGAATCAGGCGAAGAGAAATACCTTGTCGCCCTTGCGCACCTTGCCCGAAGAGGGGATCGGAATGCTGCACACATCGCCTTTCTGCGCTTTTTCCACCACTCCGCTGTCGAGCCGTATTTCCGTTATTGCGGTTTCTGCAACTCCGGTGGTCGGGCCCGATATTATGAGCGTGTCGCCAATCTTGAAAGACCCTGTCTCCATTGTGATTTCGGCAACCTGAAGTTTGCTGAACCAGTTGGTCACCTTGCCCAGATAGGTCTTGGTCCGCGTGGCCTTGTTGCCGTAGGCATCGCTCCACTGCCCAAGCCGGGCTCCCTGATAGTATCCGTCCCAGAATCCGCGGTTGAATACGGTGGCGAGTTTCTCCTTGAGTCCGGCAGCCAATTCGCTCGAGAAGGTCCCCTCAAGTACGGCATCCGCCGCGTCACGATAAGCGCGTGTGACGGTCTTGACATATTCGCTGGAGCGGGCGCGCCCCTCTATCTTGAATACTGTAACCCCGGCATCCACGATTTTGTCGATGAACTCTATGGTGCATAGGTCCTTGGGCGACATTATGTATTTGTTGTCGATGTTCAGCTGCATACCGGTTTCGAGGTCTGTGACCTCATATCCCCGCCGGCATAGCTGATAGCAGCTGCCCCGGTTTGCCGAGGCATTGTACTCGTGGAGCGAAAGGTAGCACTTGCCCGAAATGGCCATGCAGAGGGCTCCGTGGCAGAACATCTCTATCTGGAGAAGGTTGCCCGAGGGCCCCTTGATGCCCTCTTCGCGTATGGCACGGCTGATTTCCCTGACCTGATTGAGATTCAGTTCCCTTGCCAGCACTATCACGTCGGCCCACTGCGAGTAGAACCGCAGGCTTTCGAGGTTGGATATGCTCAATTGGGTGGAGATATGCACTTCCACGCCCTGCTGCCGGCAGAAGGAAATGGCCGCCATATCCGAGGCGATGATGGCCGTTATGCCGGCCTGCTTGGCGGCGAGGACTACCTGGCGCATCGGCTCCAGGTCTTCGTCGTACAATACTATGTTGAGGGTGAGATACGACTTGATTCCAGCCTCGCGGCATATCCGGCACACCTGGGGAAGGTCTTCCACGGCGAAGTTGTTTGCCGAATGACTCCGCATGTTGAGTTTGCCCACTCCGAAATATACGGCATCGGCACCGCCCTGTATGGCGGCTTGCAGGCACTCGAAGTTGCCCGCCGGGGCCATTATCTCAAGATTATTTTTCACGGTGGGCCAATGCTCCGGCAAAATCGGCGAGCCTCTCCCGGCCCTCGTCGGTGAGGTGGGCCCTGTCAAGGGCTTCCATCGCGCTGTCGTAATATCTGGTTATCGCCTTTTCGGCATCGTCTTTCACTCCGAGGTCGGTGTAGAGAGCCGTCATCGCCTCTATCTTCTCTTCATTCCCGGTCATCGACATTATGGCCTCGAGATTGGCCTTCTGCGCCTCCGACACGCTGCGGTGCAGGGTTTCGACCAGCAGCCAGGTCTTCTTGCCGTTGACTATGTCACCCCCTATCGGCTTGCCGAAGATTCTGGCATCTCCGAAGGTGTCGAGGTAGTCGTCGGTTATCTGGAAGGCTATTCCGACGTTCATCCCGAAATCATACAAGGCCTTGCAGGTGGCCTCGTCCTGCCCTGCGAGCAATGCTCCCATACAGGCGCTTGAGGCAATCAGGGCGCCCGTCTTGAGGCTTATCATATCGATATAGTCGGCCATCGTGATAAACGGCAGTTTCTCGAAGTCCATGTCTTTCTGCTGCCCTTCGCAAATGTCGGCCGCCATGTCGTTGAAAAGACGGAGCAGAGCCGGAAGCTTGTCGGCCGGACCCTGGGAAAGATATTTGTAGGCCATGATCGACATTACGTCGCCGGAGAGGATTGCGGTGTTTTCATCCCACTTGCAATGTACCGTAGGGTGGCCTCTTCGGGTGTCGGAACGGTCCATTATGTCGTCGTGAAGCAGGGTGAACTGATGGAACACCTCGAGAGCGAGTGCGGGCCATATCACATTCTGCGGAATATTGTCGCTGAAAAGATTGTAGGATGTGAGGCACAGCTTCGGGCGGATATGCTTGCCGCCGATGCTCAGCATATACTCCACCGGCTCGTAGAGGCTCTGGGGCTGCATTGTCCAATCCAACGACATCAACCCCTTTTCCACAATCTCATTGATTAACTCCTGCTGGAACATAAAACAGATTTTAGGACTGCAAAGATAGTCTTTTTTTAATTTTTCCTGCAGGCGGCCGCAAAACCCTCCGTTAAATTTCGCTATCTTTGCCATCGCAATGAAACAGAGCGGCGAAGCCACAGTTGTAAAGCATACGGGGAGCCATTATCTGCTTTCGGCTCTTCCCGAGTGGGACCCGTTCCCGGCCGTGATCCGCGGCAGGGTACGGCTCTCCGGCTCTGCCTCCACCAATCCGGTGGCTGTGGGCGACAGGGTGCATTACAGCCTGGAGGGCGCCTCTTCAGAGAGCATCGCCACCATCGACGAAATCCTGCCGCGGGCCAATTGCGTGGTGCGCCGCTCAACCAATCTCTCCCGCGAAAACCACATAATCGCAGCCAACCTCGACAGGGCGCTGCTTGTGGTCACGGTGGCTTTCCCGCAGGTCAAGCCGGAGTTCATCGACCGCTTTCTGGTAACCTGCCGGGCCTATGGCGTACCGGTCACGATAGTGATCAACAAGACAGATATCGAAGATCCTTCCATCTCGGAGGCGCGTGATGCCTTCGAGTCCATCTACGGCAAGGCCGGATACGAAATGATGGAAACTTCGGCACGCACCGGCGAGGGAATCGACGCCCTGCGGAGTCTGTGCCGCGAAGGGATCTCCCTGTTCTCCGGCCCCTCTGGAGTGGGCAAGAGCTCGCTCATAAAGGCGCTGGATCCTTCACTTGAGCTGCGAACGGCCGAAATATCCCTATCCCACCTGCAGGGAAAGCATACCACCACCTTCTATGAAATGCACCCCCTTGCCGGAGGCGGCTTCGTGATAGACACTCCCGGCCTCCGGGGCTTCGGCATAGTGGACCTCCCGAACGAGGAACTGAGCACCTGGTTTCCCGAGATGCTGAAGGTAATGCCGCAGTGCCGCTTCAAGCCCTGCACCCACACCCATGAACCGGGATGCGCGGTAAAGCAGGCGGTGGAGGAGGGTGTCATATCCCCGGAGCGCTACAACTCATATCTGGGAATGCTCGAGGAGGATTCAAAATACAGGTAGTTATGGCTGATGCAATAAAAGGCAGCCTCAACCGGCACGTTCTCTCCCTGGCGGGCCCCAGCATCCTGGCCAACATCACCGTGCCTCTGGTGGGTATCGTCGATCTGGCCATAGCCGGGCACATAGGCGATGCCGTGTCGATGGGCGGCATTGCAATAGGGACCCTGCTGTTCGACTTCCTTTACTGGAACATGGGATTTCTCCGTATGGGTACGGGGGGCCTTACGGCGCAGGCCTTCGGCAGAAAGGACGACGAGGCGGCGGCCGATACGTTTGCAAGAGGCTCGGTCACCGCATTGGGGGCGGCCCTGATATGCCTGCTGATACAGAGTTTCTACGTTGAGGTGGCCCTCAGGGTTGTGGGGTGCTCTCCGGCAGTGGCCGCGATAGCCAGGGAATATTTCTTCATCCGGATATGGGCCGTTCCGGCAACCCTGTGGCTCTTTGTGTTCAAGGGGTGGTTCATCGGCATGCAGAACACCGTGCTGGCAATGATTGTCGACATATGGGTCAATATTGTCAATATGCTTGCCGGATGGTGGCTCACCTTCCACACCGGGCTCGGCATCCGCGGCGTGGCTTTCGGCACCCTCGTGGCCCAATGGACGGGGCTTATGGTGGCCGCCGTGCTGCTTCTGGCCGTCTATCGCCGGCACATCCGCCTGATATCCGTTTCGAGAAGCATAAAGTGGCGGTACATAAAGGAATTCTTCAAGGTCAACGGGGACTTGTTCGTGAGAGCCTTCAGTCTTAACATACTATATGTATTCTTCACGGTCTTCGCGGCCCGCTACGGTGACGTGAATCTTGCCGTGGCCTCCGTGATGATGAAGATGTTCATGCTGTATTCATACTTCCTCGACGGGTTCGCCTTCGCGGGCGAAGCCCTCTCGGGCAGGTTTATCGGAGAGAAGAACGCTCCGATGCTCCGCCGCACCGTCCGCATAGTCTTCTTCTGGGTGGCCGTGATAACGGTTCTCTCCACCGTGGCGTATGCCGTGTTCCCCCGTCCGATGCTCCGCCTGGTGACCAACGATCCCCAGGTGCTCGCCGGGTGCGAACCCTATCTGTTCTGGCTGCTGCTGATGCCGCTTCTGAGCTGTGTGGCATTTACCTGGGACGGCATATTCGTAGGGGCCACCGCTTCGGTCGACCTTCGCAACAGCGTATGCATTTCGGCGGTATTGTTCTTTGCCGCATACTATATTTCCGCCCCTGCCATAGGTTGTCAGTCCATCTATCTGGCATATTTTGTGCACCTTGCCTTCAGAGTCCTGTATATGTGCCTTGCGGCACGCAGGGCCGTGTTCGGCAAAATATGACAAAGGAGGGCGTATGAACAGGTTTTTGTATTGGATGGCCTTCGCCGCGGCCATAATCCTTCAGTCCTGTCCGGCGGCAGGGCACACGATTACCGGAACGGTGGTTTTCAGGGATTCCACGCTCACGGCCGGAAAATATGTCATGGTATATTCGCCCTCTTCGGGCGCCGGCACCCTGACGGATGAATCCGGCCGCTATTCCATCAAAGTCCCCGACAGGGGCAGTGCCAGGCTCGAATATGCGATAATGGGCTACCGCACCGAGTACCGCACGGTGCCCCTTTCGGGCCGCGGGGTGACGGAGGTTGACACGGTATGTCTCGACATCCAGCCGATAATGCTGGCGGCGGCATATCTTACACCCGATGGCGAAGCTCCGTCGAAGTATATCCTTTCACAGGTTTGGAAGACGGCCGACAGAAACCGCAGGCGGCTTGCCGGTTACGACGCCTCCATTACATACAATATCGCTTCGAGCGGCATCCCTGAAGTGGCTTCGATCCTGTCCGGATTCAAGACGTTTCTGCTAAAGATGGCCGCGGGGCGTCTGGGCTACGGGCCGCTGCTCAAACACGTGATTTCAAAGGATGAGTTCTCGGCTGCAGCCGCTCTTGAAAGAAGCGTGAAGGGCTCCCGCACCGTGGACTCTGGCAAACGCATTCTCGAGAGCAACGAGAAACTTCCCCGCGAGGTGAAGGAGAATATCCTGTCGTTGTTCGACGAGGTGAACCTTTATGAGATGCTTTATGGCGAAAAGAACGAATGGGGCAGAAAGTTCTCGTCCAGCCACACCTTCGAGCTGACAGGTACCTACGAGTATGGCGACAAGCTGGTGGATATCCTTTCGTGGCAGGACAGCCACAGCGGCGTGCGGGCCACGGTGCATGTGATAGAGGACGACTGGGGCCTGCTCAAGATAGAGATAGGCCGTGGCGGTGAGGTGATTTCGTGCGAGGCCAGGGATGTGGGTGGCGGCATCTATATGCCGGTCTGCTTCATAGTGAAGCCGGAACTGATGCTGATACGGGCCGAAGAGATTCCCGAGCTGATATACGACCTTGAACACAATCGCCGTCTCGACAGGCAGATGACCCGCCGCACCGTGGAGGTGCTCCGCAGGCACGAGGGAGAGGATTATAACCCGTACATCACAATAGGTTACAACGTGGAGTACAGGAAAATCAGTCTCAAGTAGGATTTGTCGCCGGCGGGGTGTAAAAATGTTGAAAACTTGTTTGTTATTCGAAATAAAAGCCGTATCTTTGCATCCCGCAAAAAATGCGGAAAAACACATAAATATAAGAGTTACAACTATTTATGCCAACAATTCAACAATTAGTTCGCAAAGGACGCGAGGTTATTCTTGAGAAGAGCAAATCTCGCGCGCTGGATGCTTGTCCTCAGAGGAGGGGCGTTTGTGTACGTGTTTACACAACCACCCCGAAGAAGCCTAACTCCGCTATGCGTAAGGTAGCGCGTGTAAGGCTCACCAACCAGAAAGAGGTCAACGCATACATCCCGGGCGAGGGGCACAATCTCCAGGAGCACAGCATCGTGCTTGTTCGTGGCGGTCGTGCCAAGGACCTTCCGGGTGTTCCCTACCACATCCTTAGGGGCGCTTTGGATACGGCAGGTGTAGAGGGCAGGACCCAGTCCCGTTCGCTTTACGGTGCCAAGAGGCCGAAGGCTGCTAAGAAGTAATCCATCTATTAATTCTTAATTCCACAAAAAATGAGAAA
>JAZUGR010000030.1:0-122785 GCA_045641345.1 Bacteroidales bacterium | reverse complement strand
TCGAACGGCCTCACGGAAGGCATCAACAACAAGATAAAGGCAATCAAAAGACAGATGTATGGACGGGCAAAAACAGGCCTCCTTGCGACCAGACTGGTCGCTTCAATGGCCAATTAACTGCACCAAAAGTGACGAAGAACCCCTAATGATGTATGTTTTGTGACTCCAGAGAAAGAATTGTTATTTAAGAACATCCGTATAACCTCCCGAGTTAGTCACCTTCTCTATCCAGAAAAGACCTGCAATATTATTGCCGTTATCGGCAAGTTTTGCTATATTTGCAATTGCTTGATTAGTATTTTTGCCGATAGAATATGGAATATATATCAATTACATCATTTGCTGAAAAGTTCGAGGTCCCAGAGAGAACCGTCCGCTACTGGTGTACCACAGGAAAACTCCAGGGGGCATTCCTGACGGGCAAGACATGGAACATCCCTTCCGAATCCGAGCCGCCAGCCAAGGGGAAAGCCAAGAGGCTGTCTCCGCTGCTGAAGCGCCTTCGTGAAGAAAAGGAACAGCAGATTCATGGTGGTATCTATCATCGTACTCAGATTGACCTCACATACAATTCCAACCACATTGAGGGCAGCAGACTGACACACGATCAGACCAGATATATATTCGAAACAAACACGATAGGAATCACGGATGATGCTGTCAAGATTGACGACCTTGTAGAAACGACGAATCATTTCTGTTGCATAGACTATGTCATCGACAAGGCGATGGTGAAGCCGACCGAGGCAATGGTGAAAGAACTTCACCGAATGTTGAAATCCGGAACTTCTGACAGCAGGAAAGCATGGTTCAATGTTGGTGAATACAAGAAACTGCCGAACGAAGTAGGCGGGGTGGAGACCTGCCCGCCCGAGAAGGTGCACGAGAGCATTTCAGCACTGTTGAAAGAGTATAACTCGAAGCAGAACAAAACGCTTGAGGATATCATTGATCTCCACTGTAAGTTCGAGCGTATTCACCCGTTCCAGGATGGCAACGGAAGGGTTGGGCGCCTGCTGATGTTCAAGGAGTGTCTTGCAAACTCCATTGTCCCGTTCATCATTACGGAAGAACTGAAGTTCTACTACTACAGAGGCCTGAAGGAGTGGGGAAACATTGATGGTTATCTGATGGACACCTGCCTTTCCGCCCAGGATGCATACAAGGCAGCTTTGGATTACTTCAAAATCAAGTATTGAATAATCGTTATGAGAAAGATTCTACTGTGACTTGAACTGAAAAAAGTTGACACTATACGAGGACAAAAACGTATAGTGTCAACTTTTTTCAGTTCAAGTCAAAAATCGCCCTGTTTTCCTTTTTACATATTTAGCCCATATAGAAACACCTTTGTAACATCCTATAAAACAGTTTGTTGCATTTATGGGCACCTTGCTGTCCACGGAATATGTATATCTGTCCGCCGTCACGGTGATGGGAGGATTATGAAACGGTTCCCGGTTGACATTCATTCGTCATGGATTATTGATGTATTCGAATAATTGTTATAGATTTGCATTGTTATGGTAACTTTCACAACATCATTCGGAATAATATGCCTGATTTCTCTTCTGATTTCTGCGCTTGGTTTCATTTACTTTGTATATTTCTTCTCTATCGGGTATGCCTTTTCCATCGCTGGAATGGCATTGGCGACAATGATTCTGTTTTGGGGAAGTATGGAAATATGGGGAAAGGCATTCTGCATTCTTCTAGTAATATACGGGCTCAGGCTTGGCATTTATCTGCTCATTAGGGAATCAAGGAGCGCGTCATACAGGAAAATACTTCGTCCTGAAACCGACGCAAATGCCAACAAACGCAAACTGGGTTTTAAAATGGCGCTCTGGATAATGGTAACGAGCCTTTTTATCGGGCAGATTGCCCCTGTATTCTTCCGCATCCAGAACGGTTCAGCGTCTGACACATGTGGTGTCATCGGATTTTTCATCGCCATTGCCGGCGTTATTCTCGAGATATGGGCAGATGCTCAGAAATCCCTTCTAAAGCGCAGGAATCCCCACGAATTCTGCCATACGGGAATTTACAGAATAGTGAGATGCCCTAATTATCTTGGGGAAATCATCTTGTGGACAGGCGTGTTTCTGTCCGGTGTGACTTCACTTGACGGATTTTGGCAGTGGCTGTTTGCGATCTGGGGATATATTCTGATTCTGTGGGTAATGTTCAGCGGAGCCCGCCGTCTGGAACTGCGCCAGAACAAGAACTATGGTGATCGTCCGGATTATCAGGAATACATCAGCAAGGTTCCCATTATTCTGCCGTTGATTCCTCTATACAGTGTTGCCAGACACAAGTGGCTGATGGCATAGTGATTATGTCCGCCCTTTTGAGGACAGTTCTTGAAATAATCAGGAAGGAACTTGGAGCAAGACCGTCCGATGTTCCCGGTAAATATCGTAAGATTACGGTCAAAGGGATGCCTTTTCGCGTCAGCAGATTCGTATCGCCCCGGTGCTGCAATGTAGCAGTGATGGAGATGAATGCTCTGATAATGAATATTTCTACAATAATCATCACCCCATTCGAAAAGAAGGCTCCATTGGTAAACATTGACGTTTTCCGGATTCCCGGGAAGACAAAATACATATGCGAGGTATATGAGTTCGATGGGTCGAACCACGCGTCATTTTACGAAGATATTCCCTGCATAGGGCTGAATTCCGAACCGTTATCTGATGACTTCTGGTTCTCGGACCTTCGGACTTTCGTAAAATGTTTCAGCAAGGGTCCATTTCAAGGCGGGAAGGACCGATATGAGCAATTCCTGACAGAGTTTACTGATAGAACCTGCAGGATTTACAAAGAAGCAGGCTCCCTTGGTATTCCGGGAGATGAGGCTCGCGATTTTCAGATTCGCCGGATTAAAGACTATGCCCACGGGCTCATCGAAAAAGGTGGTGTCAGCACGGAGGTATTCAAGAGCGCAATGAGCGTGGAACAACTTAAGGATTTCTACGATACAGTTCTTTTCCGAACCCGGGAGTAAGATTCATCCGCAATCAGATGTCCCTGAAGATGAAGGGCATCAGACCGGAAACGGAGTCGAAGACCTGAATCTTGCCGGCGCTTCCCAAAATTATCTTGAGATTGCGCTGCCAGCGTGTTTCATATTGGGCCATTACCTGGCGGCAGGCTCCGCAGGGATAACTTGGTGCGCCCTGCAACTTGCCGTTCTGCGATGCGACCACGGCAAGAGCCTCGAAGGGCTCGTCGGGATAGCGGGCCGCTGCGGAGAACATAGCCGTCCTCTCTGCGCAAAGCCCGGAGGGATATGCGGCATTTTCCTGATTGGATCCCTTGACTATGAGCCCGTTCCTCAGGCGGACGGCGGCTCCCACCCTGAAATTGGAATAGGGGGCATAAGAGCCTTTGATTGCGTCGATTGCATTCTTGAGAAGTTCCCTGTCCCTGGGGATGAGTTCATCGATGGAGTCGAACTCCCTGTATTCGATAACCAGTTTCTTGTTTTCCATTGCACCGCTAAATTACGATTTTTTTGGTAAGTATGGTAAAACTCTCTATAATTGTACCGCGAAACAAGATAACCATGTCCAGTAATACTTCAGTCAAAAGAGCTGTCATAAGCTACGAGAATATGTCCCAGGAGCTGTTGGACGCATTCAAGGAAAAATACCCGCGCGGCTATGCCGATTATCTGAGCGACATAATAAAGGTTGACAAACCCGACGGATCGTATTTCCACGCCGTGTCGCTCGAAGTGCCGGGAGCCATCTATCTTGTCAAGATAAAGGTGAAGGAAGACCATATCGAGGATATTCAGGACGAACTCTTCAAGGATGACGCCGATTCCGACGATGCCCAGAACGATGATTCGTCCGACGGAGATTTCCCTGTCAACGACGACGATATGGCAGGCTCCGCTTCCGACGATTCGGATGCCGATACCGACGAATAGCCGATGAAACGGCTCTCCTCCGCACTGGTGCGCAGATTCAGGGCTCTGCCCGAAGGTACGTCCCTTATGATCCTTGCGCTGGTCACCGGCCTGTGCTGCGGCATAATGGCCGTAATCCTCAAGAAACTGATATCCCTTATACAGTCGCTGCTCATCCTCGGGATGGGCTCGGATGCATACCACTATATGTATCTTGTCTATCCCGGAGTCGGAATGCTGCTCTCGCTGCTCTTCGTCAGATATGTGGTGCGCGACGACATCGGCCACGGAGTCACCAAGGTCTTGCAGTCGGTCTCCAAGCAGAAGTCGGTCATCAAGGGGCGCAACGTATGGTCTTCGATAGTGGCCAGCTCGATAACCATAGGGTTTGGCGGCAGCGTCGGAGCCGAGGCCCCGATAGTGTATTCCGGAGCGGCGATAGGGTCGAACATAGGCCGGGCCCTCCGTCTTTCGTACAGGGAGGTCACCATATTGCTCGGATGCGGCGCCGCCGGTGCCGTGGCCGGCATATTCAAGGCCCCTCTTGCAGGAGTGCTGTTCACCCTTGAGATTCTCCTGTTCAACATATCGATGACCTCGATACTGCCCCTGCTTGTCTCTTCGGTCACCGCCACGGTGGTGTCGTACTGCTTTATGGGGCGTGCCGTAGCCTTTTCGTCGACCCTCGAGTCGTTTTCGATGGGCAACCTGCCGTATTATCTGGTATTGGGCATCTTCTGCGGCTTCCTCTCGCTATATTTCATCCGTGCCACCATACGCACCGAAGACAGGATGCGCCGTATCAAGAGCCCCGTGCACCGGTGGATTATCGGCGCACTGGCGCTGGGCGTACTGATTTTCCTCTTTCCTCCCCTTTACGGCGAAGGATACGAGTCGCTCGAGAAGATGCTCTCCAATTCGGCGGACTCCCTTCTCGGAAGCGTGTTCACCCTGGGCCCCGTGCCAGGGAAGTGGGGTGTATTGGCATTCTTTGCCGCCACTATGATGATGAAGGTCTTCGCCACGGCATTCACCAATGCCGGAGGTGGAGTGGGAGGTACTTTCGGCCCCACGCTGTTTGCAGGAGCCCTTGCCGGGTTCGTGATGGCGCGTCTTGTCAATCTGGCCGGCATCCATAATCTCCCCGAGGCCAACTTCGTGCTCGTGGGGATGGCCGGGATGATGGCCGGCGTGATGCAGGCTCCCCTTACCGCCATATTCCTCATAGCCGAAATAACGGGCGGATACAACCTTCTTATGCCTCTGATCCTAACTTCCGTGGTGTCCTATGCCACAATCCGGCCGTTCGAGAAATATTCGATATATACCAAGCGTATTGCCAGGGAGGGGGAACTGCTCACTCACGACAGCGACCAGGCCGTGCTCACCCTTATGCACGTGAGCGACCTGATCGAGACCGACTTCGCCGCCGTGGAGGGCAACCGCTGCCTCGGCGACCTGGTGAAGCTTATCGCAGCCTCGCCCAGAAGTATGTTTCCGGTGGTCGATCACGACCGCAATTTCATGGGGGTGATCTATCTCAACGATGTCCGCAGCATAATGTTCGACCAGTCCAAATACTACACCGTGATGGCTTCCGACTACCTCAAGTGCGCGCCGGCCACGGTGAAACCCGACGAAAAGATGGAGACGGTGATGGAGAAGTTCGAGGTTACGGGGGCGTGGAACCTTCCGGTGGTGGATGCCGGCGGCAAATATGTGGGCTTTGTGTCGAAGTCCAAGATATTCTCTTCGTACAGGGAACAGCTTCAACAGGTATCGCATGAATAGCTTGTATATAAATTATATCGCCACGGCGATGCAGGTCGCTCCCTGGCAGGTGGAGAATTGTGTTGAACTTCTTGCCGACGGGGCGACGGTCCCCTTCATAAGCCGCTACCGCAAGGAGCGTACGGGGGCGATGGACGACTCGCAGGTGGGCCAGGTGCGTCACTGGTATCTGCTCTTCGCCGAGATGGAGAAACGCAAGGCCTTTATCCTTTCGAGCATTGAGGAGCAGGGGGCTATGACCGACTCTCTGCGCAGCGCCGTCGAGAATGAAACCGACCCGAGGGCACTGGAGGACCTGTATCTCCCCTATAGGCCGAAACGGCGCACGCGTGCTTCGGTGGCCCGTGAAAAGGGGCTGGAGCGTCTTGCCGACGAGATATTCTCATTCCGTGCGGAGCACCCGCTGCAGCTTGCCTCCGGCTTTGTGAAGGATGGCGTGGCCTCCGCCGGGGAGGCCCTTCAGGGAGCCCGCGACATAATTGCCGAGCGCATCTGTGAAAATGCCGCCGTCCGTGCTTCGCTCAGGAATCTCTATTCAAAATGGGGAAGTGTGGCGAGCCGTCCCGCAAAGGGGCACGACGATGATGACAAATTGGATAAATACAGCAATTATACCGACTTCAGCGAACGCATCGACCGCATTCCGTCACATCGTATGCTGGCCATCCTCAGAGGTGTGGGTGAGGGGGTGCTCTCGGTAAGGGTGGATGTCAGGGCCGACCACGCCCTGGAGAGGATACAGCGTGCCGTTTTCGACGGCAGGAATTGCCGTTATCCCGAATGCAGGAGGCAGATTGAGGAGGTGATGGAGGATTCCTACAAGAGGCTTCTGCATCCTTCGATAGAGAATGAGGTTATAGGTATGGCCAGGGAAAAGGCCGACATCGAGGCCATCCGGGTGTTCGGCGACAATCTGCGCCAGCTGCTGCTCGCCCCTCCGGTGGGGCAGTACCGTACCTTGGCCATCGATCCCGGCTTCAGGACGGGCTGCAAGGTGGTCTGCCTCGATGCGCAGGGTGCATTGCTGCATACCGAGGTCATCTATCCCCATCCTCCTGTAAGCGAGAAAATCGCTTCGATGAAGAAGATATCCTCGCTGGTCGAGGCTTACGGAATCGAGGTGATAGCGATAGGCAACGGCACCGCAGGCCGCGAAACGGAGGAATTCATCAAGAAGATTGCCCTCCCGAAGGGTGTGAGGGTCTTTTCTGTAAGTGAGGATGGAGCTTCGGTCTATTCCGCTTCCGACATAGGCCGTGAGGAGTTCCCCGATTATGACGTCACCGTGAGGGGCGCCGTCTCGATAGGGCGCCGCCTTATGGACCCTTTGGCCGAACTGGTAAAGATAGACCCAAAATCGATAGGGGTGGGGCAGTATCAGCACGATGTCGATCAGGCTCTCCTCAAGGAGCGGCTCGACAGCACGGTGGAGGCGTGCGTGA
Source organism: Bacteroidales bacterium (assembly GCA_045641345.1). Lineage (GTDB taxonomy): Bacteria > Bacteroidota > Bacteroidia > Bacteroidales > UBA932 > Cacconaster. The sequence continues at coordinate 115,633 of JAZUGR010000030.1, read as the reverse complement.
ACAGCGTAGGAGTCAATGTCAATACGGCCAGCCGCCATCTTCTCGGATATGTGTCGGGGATAGGACCTTCGCTGGCCCGCAACATAGTGGAATACCGCACTGCGAACGGACCGTTCGCCTCGCGGGGCGACCTTAAGAGGGTGCCGCGCCTCGGCGACCGCGTGTTCGAGCAGTGTGCCGGCTTCCTCCGCATTCCTGATTCGGAGAATCCTCTCGACAACTCCGCCGTCCATCCCGAAAGATACGCTCTTGTGGAGAAGATGGCCACGGACCTTTCGGTCAGTGTGAAGGAGCTCATAGCGAGCGGCGATCTGCGCGGAAGAATCGACCTCAGCCGGTACGAGAGCGCCGATGTGGGACTCCCGACACTGAATGACATAGTCGCCGAGCTGGCCAAGCCGGGACGTGACCCGCGTTGCGGAATCAAGGTGTTCGAGTTCTCCGATGAAATACGCACCATCGAGGATGTCAGGGTGGGTATGGTCCTGCCCTGCATAGTGACCAACATCACGAATTTCGGCGCGTTTGTGGATATGGGTATCCACGAGAAGGGGCTCATCCATGTTTCGCAGGTGTGCGACCGTTTCGTGTCGTCGCCTTCGGAAGTGCTCAAAATAAACCAGCAGTTGCAGGCAAAGGTGATAAGTGTCGACACTGCCCGCGGCCGTATAGGTCTTTCCCTGAAAAATTTGTAACTTTGCGTTATGGACAGGAAAGTCGTCGTCATCCCTACGTATAACGAAAAGGAGAATATCGATAAAATCATCCGTGCCGTAAGGAGCCTCGGGGATGATTTCCATATTCTCGTGATTGACGACGGTTCTCCCGACGGCACCGCCTCGGTGGTGCGCTCCCTTCAGGAGGAGTTTCCCGGGGCGCTGCATCTTATCGAACGCAGCGGCAAGCTGGGCCTGGGTACGGCCTATATCGCCGGCTTCAAATGGGCCATTGAAAAAGGCTACGACTATATCTTCGAGATGGATGCTGACTTTTCGCACAATCCGGCCGATCTTCCCCGTCTGTGGCGTGCCTGCAGCGAAGGTGGCGCCGATGTGGCGATAGGGTCGCGCTACTGCAACGGCATCAGCGTGATAAACTGGCCGATAGGGCGCGTCATAATGTCGTATTACGCTTCCGCCTATGTGCGCTTTGTACTCGGAATGAAGGTCTACGACACCACAGCCGGCTTCAAGTGCTACCGTCGCAGCGTGCTCGAAAGCATCGATCTCGACGGGGTGAGGATGCACGGGTACGGATTCCAGATTGAAATGAAATACACGGCATACCGGCTCGGCTTCAAGATTGTGGAGGTCCCTATAATATTCGTGGACCGCAAGGAGGGGGAGTCAAAGATGAGCAGCGGTATTTTCGGAGAAGCTTTCTGGGGCGTGATGGGTTTGAGGCTGCGGAAGATATGCGCAAGAAAGAGAGATTAACACACTTAAAACATATCAGAAATGGCAAGGAAGAATCTTTACAGAATCCGCGAAGGCCGCAAGATTGCGGGAGTATGTGGCGGAATTGCAGACTATCTCGACGTCGATCCTGTTGTCGTGCGCCTTATCTGGCTCATAGCCATTCTCTGCTGCGGTATCGGAGCGTTGGCTTATCTGATAGCCTGGATTGTGGTTCCCGAGGAGCCGCAGGTCATAGTGAAATAATCAAGGGGCGGAAAGATTTCCCTTCCGCCCCGGATTACCTTAACTTAACCTTTGAAATAACCAAACTTTTCTTCGTAAAAGTTTAATGCAAAGGTCGTGCCACAATTTTTACCGGCTTAATTTCGTTATCGAAATGACGGCTATATCCTCTATCGGGCAGTCTGCATAGCCTGTGGGGGCCGATGCAATCTTGTCGATCACGTCAAAGCCTTCGACCACTTCTCCGAAAATGGTATATTCCCCGTCGAGATGCGCGCATCCCGTTTCGCTCTGCACTATGTAGAACTGTGAGCCTGATGATTCCTTTTCGGGGTTGACCATATCTCCTCGCCTTGCTGCTGCGAGCGCCCCTTTCTTGTGGGTGAACTCTTCGCGTATTTCGGCAGGGATGGTGTATCCGGGGCCTCCGGTGCCCCATTCGGACTTGCGCCCAGGCTCCTTGGTGAGTGGATCGCCACATTGGATCATGAATCCGTCGATGACTCTGTGGAACAGGATTCCGTCGTAGAACCTCTTGCTGACCAGTTTGGTGAAGTTGTCCTTGTGAAGAGGGGTTTCGTTGTAAAGTTTGACAATCATATCCCCCTTTGTGGTGGATATCCTGAATTCGGTTTCCTGAATCATATCATTGCTTGCATTTGTTCCTTCAATCGTTCCGGATTCTTCGGTATTACCCGTCTTTTCGGCGCTCTGCCGGCATCCGGTGCACCCGGCAATCGTGAGCGAGGCTGCAAACAGTACGCAGAAAAAAAGATGTTTCATATTTTGGAGTGTCTGAAGATTGAAGCCACCGTAAGGCCGGAGATTATATGCCATATTCCCCACCAGGCGGTGACGAAAATCATTCCACCGTACATTATTCCGGTTTCGGGATTGTTCCAGATTTCGGGTTTGAATATGGCTGTGTTCAGCAACAGGGTCAGACCAAGCCCTGAATTCTGGATACCCACCTCGATTGTTACCGACCGCCTGTCCCTTGAGGGAAGATGCATTGCACTTGCACCGGCATAACCTGCGGCGAAGGCGCAGGCGTTGTGGACAAGCACGAGGATGAATATGAATATTATGTATTCGATGAATATCTGCCAGTTGGGGATGAACATCACCAGCACCATAACGAAGAACACGGCCATCGAGAAGATGGAGAAAGGCTTCTTTATCGCAGCGGTGACCTTCGGAAGGTGTTTGGCGCAGAGGATACCCAGGATGATGGGTATTCCGAGTATGGTGAACACCTGGGCGAAAGTGCTCCAGAAAGGTATGATCAGCGTCGGGATGTCGATTGCTCCTGCCAGATTGGCCATTTCGAGGTACAGGTTGCCCCACAGCCAGAAATTCAGCGGTGTGATGACCGGCGCGCAGATTGTGGATACGGCCGTCATGCTCACTGAAAGTTCCACGTTGCCCTTTGAGAGCGAACTCATATAGTTGGATACGTTCCCGCCGGGGCAGCTTGCCACCAGCAGCATGCCCAGAGCCACCATAGGGGTTATCCAGTAACTGAGCAGCATCGTCAGGACGAACGTAAGGAGGGGCAGCCCGAGCCACTGCAGGAGGATTCCGGTAATGAGAGACTTGGGTTTTGTGAAAACGTTTTTCAGCGAATCCGCGCTGATGCCCAGGGCTATCCCGAACATTATCAATGCCAGCACGATGCTGAGCACAATGCCCGTATCTCCGCTGAGGTTTACGTTGACGCTGTCGAGGGATGCCAGTTGTTCTCTGATCATAACGGAACAAAGATACTCAATATTCGTCATAATTCTTTATTTTTGCAGAGATATGGATGTAGCTGTCGTAATACTCAACTGGAACGGAGAGCGGATGCTTGAAGATTATCTGTCCTCTGTCGTTGCCGGGGTATCTGCATTCAATGCCTCGTGTCAAGGCGCGTCGGCCTTCGTGGTGGTGGCCGACAACGGTTCGTCCGACGGCTCCATCGCTTTCCTGCAAGGGTTCCCTCAGGTGCGTGTGCTGCCGCTGGAGCGCAATTACGGCTATGCAGGCGGTTATAACCGCGCCCTTTGCCAGATCGATGCGGATTACTATGTCCTGCTCAATTCCGATGTCGAGACTCCCGAAGGATGGCTTGCCCCCCTTGTCGATTTCATGGAGGAGCACCCCGATGCCGGAGTCTGCCAGCCCAAGATACTTTCCTTCGCCGACCGCAGCTGTTTCGAATATGCCGGCGCCTGCGGAGGGTTCATCGACCGCTACGGCTACCCGTTCTGCCGCGGCCGCATACTTTCGTGCATAGAGCGCGACAGGGGCCAGTACGACGGCAATCTTGAGGTGTTCTGGGCTTCCGGCGCCTGTATGATGATACGTTCCGCCCTTTTCCACCATCTGGGCGGTTTCGATGAATCGTTCTTCGCCCATATGGAGGAGATAGACCTCTGCTGGCGGACCAAACTGCTCGGCTATCAGGTCTGGTGCGTCCCCTCTTCACGGGTGTTCCATCTGGGTGGCGGCACCCTGCCCAACGATTCGCCCCGCAAACTCTATCTCAATTACCGCAACAACCTTGTGATGCTTGCCAAGAATCTCCCCGAAAGGAAGAGGCGCCAGGTATTGGTGATGCGCAGCCTGCTCGATGCCTCGTCAGCTGCCATATTCCTCATTACCGGAAGATGGAGCCGTTTCCGCGCAGTGGTCCGCGCACGCAGGGATTTCAGACGGCACGTCGCTGATGCTTCCTTCGAGCCTTCTCCGTTTGTGGAGCAGCGCAACGACGCCGGCCTCTACGGCGGAAGCATCCTTGTCAGGTTCTTCCTCGGCCGCGGCAGGTGCTTTTTCAGCGACTTGAAGTTTCAGTGATCCGACCTTTTCGGGAGTGCATCCTCCAACTTGCGGATTGTCCTTGTCTGACCGCAGAACTGGCGTATGACTACTCTGAACACCGTGTATGCGGGAATCGCTGCGAGCATTCCGGCAGCTCCGCCCACCTCGGCGGCTATAAGGAACACTATGAATACCTCGAGAGGGTGGATTTTAACGCTGTTCGAGTAGATAAGCGGCTGGTACACGTAATTGTCGACAATCTGCGTAAAGGTGAAGATTCCCGCCAGGATCAGTATGAACGGCAGGAACTCCACGTCGGGGCCGACGACGGTGAAGCAGGCATACTTTATAATCAGTGAAAGCAGAATGCCGATTATCCCTCCGAAAAGAGGACCGAGATACGGGATTATGTTGAGGGCTCCGGTAAGCAATGCAATGCCCAGCGAATATTCGCGGCCCATATCGGCTATCAGCCTGAGCCCGATAAAGTTGAGCAGCGCTACTCCAAGCACTTCGATGGCCAGTCCCACGAAATAGCGCGATACCAGCAACCCGCTCTCCTTAAGGGAGGCCCTGACTTTGCTCTCGTGCTTTTCCGGAACCAGGGCGGTGATTATTGCGGTCACCATCCCGGGGTTCTTGACGAAGAAGAATGAAATGAACACGACGGAGAAAATCGTTATCCCGAGGTTCACGAAGAACGACGTGACGGAGCCCAGTACGGTGGAGAAAACGCCGGCGTTGAGCCTTTCCTGAACCATCCCTATTATCAGCGACTCGACCCTGAAGTCGGCGCCCAGCTGGGGGAACATCCTTCTGGCATCGCAGTTGAATTGTGCCAGAGGTATCTTGACCGAGAGCGCCATGTTGTTGATGTTGACGGAGGATATGTCGTGCGCGATGCCGCTTATAAAGGGGATGGCCGTGCGTATGACGCCGAATATGACGCCGAAAATCATCGATATGGAAAGGATGGTGGCAAGCCATCTGGGGAATCCGCGCCCCTTTACCCTGATTCTGCACATAAGGTTGCAGAGGGGGTCGGCCATCAGGGTTACCACGATAGCCAGGGTTATGTACATCAGCACGTTTCTGATACGCCAGCATACGGCCGCAACTATCGCGACGGTGATGATGACCATTATGTATCTGGCCAGTTTTTCCGTATAACTCTTTTCCATCATTGATTGGATTCCTTAAAGTACTTCGGGCAATTTTTCAAGATGTATGCCGTGGGAGCCTTTTATGAGGATGGAGCGCCCCTCCAGCGGATCTCTCCGGAGCTCTTCGGCGAGGAGGTCGGACGTGGCAAAACATTTTGCGTTACACCCGGCCTTTTCACAGGCCGAGGTGAATTCCTCTCCCACGAGGAGGATGTCTGCATTCAAGGCCATGGCCATTTCCAGAATGCGTGAGTGCTCTGCGGCGGATTCCACGCCAAGTTCGAGCATATCGCCGAGTATCAGTGTCTTGTTCTGGAAATCGATACGGCTGAAATTGCGGATTGCAGCCTCCATACTGGTGGGGTTCGCATTGTAGGTATCGACTATCAAGGTGTTGCGGGAGGTCTTGACCATCTGCGACCTGTCATTCGAGGGGCGGTATCCTTCGATTGCCCTGACCGCATCGGCAGTGGGTACGCCGAAATGGGAGCCCACGGCAAGGGCGGCCATCACGTTGTCGGCATTGTAGTCGCCTACCAGCTTTGTGCTGATCCTCGGCCCTCCGTCGGGAAGCTGGATTGAAAGGTACGGGCTTTCGGCGGTCGGGGTGAGAATCTCCACCCCCTGCAGTTTTATTCCGTAGGGACGCGGCACGATGCCCTTGTTGGAGTTTATCATCTCGGTGAGATGCCCGCTGTCGGCATTGTAGAATACGGCTCCTCCGCTCTGACGGAGATAGTTGTAAAGTTCACCCTTTGTTTTCTTGACACCTTCCAGCGAGCCGAATCCCAGAATGTGCGCCTTGCCTACGTTGGTGACCAGCCCGCAGGTTGGCTGGACAAGACGGGTGAGCGAGGCTATCTCTCCGGGAGCGCTGGCACCCATCTCCACCACTGCAATCTGGGTCCTGCCGTCGATCCGCAGGAGGGTGAGGGGGACTCCTATGTCGTTGTTGAAGTTGTCCCTTGTGGCTACGGTGACGTATTTCTTTGAAAGGACTGCTGAAATCAGCTCCTTCGTGGTGGTTTTGCCATTGGTGCCGGTTATCCCGAGGACGGGAATGTCGAACTGGCTGCGATGGTATAGGGCAATCTCCTGCAAGGTGGAAAGAACGTTCTCAACCAGGATGCACTCCCCTCTGCCGGCTTTCATTCCGGCCAGGGTGGGCCTGTCGACTATGGCGTATCGGGCTCCGGCCTCGAGCGCCTGTGCGGCGAATGAATTGCCGTCAAACTTCTCTCCCTTGAGCGCGAAGAACATTGCGCCACGGGTGATGTTGCGGCTGTCGGTGGTCAGGCTTCCGCATTTTCTGTAAAGATCGTACAGTTCAGAAATTTCCATGGTTATATCTCCTATCTCCCCGTAGAGCCGAATCCTCCGGCTCCGCGAACCGTTTCGTCAAGAATCTCAACCTCGTCCCACTCCACCTGCTCGTGGCGTGCAACCACCATCTGGGCAATCCTTTCGCCAGGGTTGACGGTGAAGGGCTCGTCCGACAGATTTACCAGCAGAACCTTTATCTCGCCCCTGTAGTCGGCATCGATTGTTCCGGGGCTGTTGATGACGGTAATGCCATTTTTGGCTGCCAGACCGCTGCGGGGTCTGATCTGCGCCTCGCTTCCGCGCGGAAGCGCTATGAAAAGCCCGGTGGGGATCATCGCCCTCTGCAGGGGACCGAGCACCACCGCCTCGTCGATGTCGGCTTTCAGATCCATCCCGGCCGAAAGGGAAGTGGCGTAGGAGGGCAGGGGGAACCTTGACTTGTTGACTATCTTGACTTGCATATCGTTGTGTGTTTTTCGCAGAAACGTATCATTACGGCGCATCCTGCCGAATATATGGCTACAATCAGCACGTTGACAACGTGACGGAGCCCCGTGGCCATATCCGGCAACCGGGTCGAGACGCCATAGAGGACAAGCCCCAGGGCGATGGTCGACAGTATCACGTGCCAGGAGTAGGGTATCCTGTAATGCCTTGCCCCGAGCAGGGCGCTTATCAGCAGCATTGCCGCATAGCTTGCCAGATGGGCCCACGCGGCTGCGTGGTATGAATGGCGCGGCATCCATACGGCATTTACGACTATCGTGACGGCCAGCCCGGCAAGGGTTATCCATACCGCATATCCCGTTTTGCCGGAGAGTTTGTACCACATGTTGACATTGAACAGCATTCCGAGGAATATGTATGCCAGAAGCATAATCGGAGCTATCGACAGACCTCCCCGGAAGTTGCGGCCAAGAATGAGACCTATCTCATCGATATACAGCATTATGCACAGGAATCCGAACATACAGAACGCCACGAACCAGTTCATTACCCTGGCATACAGGGCCCCGCTTCCCTTTTCGGAGGAGCGCTGGAAGAAGAAGGGCTCCGCCGCATAACGGAACATCTGGATGAACAATTGCATTATTACGGCTATCTTCACGCCTGCCTGATATACTCCGAGGTCGGCCCTCCACATCATAGGGTCGGCATTTATGAAACGCATCAGCACCCGGTCGATGAAATCGTTGAGCACACCCGGAAGCCCGGCTATCATCAGAGGGAGTGAGTATGAGAGCAGACGCTTGAGCAGTTCGCTGTCGGGATTCCATTTGAGGGAGGCTATCTCCGGAATCAGAAGGACGAGGCACACCAGACAGCTTATGAGGATGGCGAATATCGCATAGGTGAAGTCGGGAGAGGCGCTTACAAAGTCAAGCATCCAGAGATTCCGCCCGGAGGCGAGACGCAGCGGAAGGATGAGGTACAATACAAGGTTGACACCCACTTCCGTGAGGATCTTGACGGTTTTTATCAGTGCGAACTTCACCGCCTTGTGCTGATAACGCAGGCGGGCGAATACTATCGAGGTGGTGCAGTCGAGCATCAGTATCGACCCGACGTAGATTATCACCTTGCCGAATCCTTCATATCCGAGAGAGGATGATATGCTCTCCGAGAAGAGGGAGGTTCCCGCCAGAAACAGGGAGCATACGGCGACGACCATAAAGAATGCGTTGGAGAAGACCTTCCGGTTGTCCTCTCCCTCCCCTTTGGCGAATCTGAAGCATCCCGTTTCGAGCCCCATACAGAGGACAACCTGAAGTATGGCTATGTAGGCCATGAACTCCGTCACCACACCATAGTCGGCTTCGAGGAGCACCCTCGTGTAGAGCGGGACCAGAAGGAAGTTTACGATACGGGCCAGAATGGTGCTCAGGCCATATATCGCCGTTTCTCCGGCAAGTTGTTTGAGAGGGTTCGACATAACACACAAAGGTAATAAAAAATGGAATACGATTGTCCTTTACGACAACTCCCGGAGCCCTTGCCGGACTCCGGGAGTCGATTGATGTCGAAAGGATGCTGCGCCTTATTCCTCGGCTGCAACCACGTTTACCTTTACGGTGGCCTTGATGTCGCGGTAGCACTTTACCGTGGCCTCATACTCGCCGACTTCCTTGAGCGTATCGCTGCCGTTGATGGTGATGTTGCGGCGGTCTACCTCGTGGCCCATCTTGGCGAGAGCTTCTGCAATCTGGATGTTGTTGACCGAACCGAATACCTTGCCGTTCGAGCTCACCTTGGCGCTGAGCGTTACCGTTGCTCCTTCGAGTTTGGCTGCGAGAGCGGATGCATCGTCGCGGAGCTTCTGCTCCTTGCGTGCCCTCTGCTTCATGGTCTCCGCATGAATCTTCTTGGCCTGGGCGGTTGCCATAATGGCAAGACCCTGAGGGATGAGATAATTGGAACCGTATCCGTCCTTGACGGTTACGATGTCGTCCTTGTATCCAAGGTTGTGGATGTCCTGTTTAAGAATGATTTCCATAATCGTCTCCTCCTTATTTGAGCAAATCGGTTACATAGGGCAGGAGTGCAAGGTGCCTTGCGCGCTTTACTGCCTGAGCTACTTTCTTCTGGAACTTCAACGAAGTGCCGGTGATGCGGCGGGGAAGGATCTTGCCCTGCTCGTTGAGGAACTTCTTGAGGAATTCCTCGTCCTTGTAGTCGATATACTTGATGCCGGCCTTCTTGAAACGGCAATATTTCTTTTTCTTGACCTCTACTGCGGGAGGATTGAGAAAACGAATGTCATCGTGCTGTACCATTGTGGATTCTCCTATTCGTTAACGGGGGCTGCAGCGGCCTTGGGTTCGTTGATCTTGGCACGGCGGCGTTCTGCATACGCAATTGCGTGCTTGTCCATTGACACTGTCTGGAAACGGATGATGCGCTCGTCGCGCTTGTACTGGATTTCCAGATTCTTGACGAAATCAGGCGTAGCCTTGAATTCGATGAGATGATAGAATCCTGTGGTCTTCTTCTGGATGGGATAAGCCAGCTTCCTCAGACCCCAGTCTTCCTGATACACCACTTCTCCGCCGTTGGATGCGATAAGGTCGGTGTACTTGGCAACCGCTTCCTTCATCTGTGAGTCAGACAAAACGGGAGTTGCAATGAAAACGGTTTCGTACTGTTTGAGCATTTTGTTTGAATTTTAATTACAAGCCCTTCCGGACTCTCCGAAAGGGCTGCAAAGATAGTTATAAATTATTGGATTGCAAATTATTTCTTGGGAGCGTCTGAAATTACGGCCACTATGAAGTTCCACCACTTCTCCACCGATGGAATGAATGCGCGCTCGTCGGGAGAATGGGGTGACTTCAGTGTGGGGCCGCAGGAAATCATATCCCATTCGGGATAGGTGCTCCCCATTATTCCGCATTCAAGCCCTGCGTGGATTGCCTTCACGGCAGCTTCCTCTCCGTAGAGCTCCCTGTATTTCTCCTTCATCTTTTTCAGGATGGCGGAATCCATGTTCGGCGACCAGCCGGGATGCTCACCTCCGAGGGAGACTTTGGCTCCGGCAAGCTCGAAGGCGGCTCTGAACGACTCTGCAAGTGCATATTTGATGCTGTCGGTGGATGCCCGCATCATACAGAGAACGCTGATTTTACCTTCGCCGCTCCTGACGATCGCCAGATTGATGGAGCTCTCCACGAGATCTTCGACGTCGAGACTCATCCTGTCAACTCCTGCGGGGCAGGCCAGGAGCGCCCTGACGAGTTTGAGGGAAACATTGCCGGCCATCACCTTCCCGGCTTTCGCGGGGGTTATGGTTATCGATGCGGCGGGGTCGATGCGGGCATATTCCCTGCGTGCCAGTGCATCGGTCCTGACAACCGCTTCCCTGGCCTTTTCGACACAGTCGGCTGGAACTGCGATTATCGCCGAAGCCTCGCGCGGAATGGCATTGCGCATATTGCCGCCTTCGATGGATGACAGCTTGCATTTCATGTCGCGGACAAGGGGGAGAAGCGTACGTGCCAGAAGTTTGTTGGCATTGCAGCGGCCCTCGTTGATCTCCATTCCGGAGTGCCCTCCGCGAAGCCCCGTTACGTTGACTGCGAAAGCCTTGTATCCTTTGGGGAAATCCTCTTCCCTGTATTTGAACTGTGCGGTGCCGTCGAGGCTTCCGGCACATCCCACGTAGAGCTCTCCTTCGGTTTCGGAGTCGAGGTTCAGCAGGATGTCACCCTTCAGAGTCCCTTTCTTGAGACCTACCGCACCGGTCATTCCGGTTTCTTCGTCTATGGTGAAGAGGGCTTCGATCGGCCCGTGTGCGATGTCCTTCGACTCGAGCACCGCCATTATTGCGGCGCATCCGAGCCCGTCGTCGGCTCCAAGGGTGGTGCCGTTGGCACATACCCAGTCGCCGTCGTCAAAGTGTACGATACGGGTTTCGATGGGGTCTTTGGTGAAATCATGCACCTTGTCGCTGTTTTTCTGCGGCACCATATCGATATGTGCCTGAAGGATGATTCCCTTGCGGTTTTCCATCCCTTTGGTGGCCGGGCAGCGGACAATCACGTTGCCGACCTCGTCGCGGAAGGTTTCGAGGCCCAGATTCTTTCCGAACTTGAGCAGATAATCCACGGCCTTGCCCTCGTGTTTGGAGGGCCTTGGTATCTGGGTGAGCGCATGGAAATTCTTCCACACGCAGACCGGAGTCAATTCCTTTATTGTCATACTATCTTGTTTTTGATTGATGTTTCAGTGATGTTACAGGGGGATGGATACCTTCGTGCCAAGTTGGTAAACCGGGATTCGCGTGGAGAGCAGCATCTTTTGCCCGTCAAGCAGTTTCGCCGTGGCGGTGGCGGGAATCCTGTATTGTATCATCTGGCCGGAAGAGCCTTTCCTTCTGTCGCCCTCCACGGAGCCCGACGCCTCCGGAAGGCTTTCCACGTCGAGCGACAGGATTACCGGACGGCCCGATGCGCTGCCCGAGGGGAGCAGACCCTCCTCGTCGGATATGCGGAACGCCACGTACATCTGCTTGGCGTTGCCCTGAACGGGAACGACGTCGAAGCACATCTGCTGCTGCGACGTTTCGGTGATGCCCACGAAAAGGCTGAGGTATTCCTGCTCCAAAAGCCCGATTTCGGCTATCGCGGCTCCGAGCGCCTCGCCGCTGAAAGTGGCGTCAGTGTCGCCGGTTATTATCTGGATACGGCTCTTGCGGAGGTCGAATATGCGCTGTGCTGCCTCCGCGGCCTTTTTTTCAAGGGATTTCTCAACCACTTCACTCTGCTGGACGGCCACCTTGTCAAAGCCGTTTTCGGTTTTGACGCTTTTGTAGAGGGTGTTGGTGACACTGGTCAGATTTTCACCCATATCCTTGGCAAGGAATGCGTTGCCGCCGCTTGTCGAAGGGAATCTCCATAAAGAGCCGTTGCAGTTGTTTCCGTCGGCAAAAACGACGAGACCCTGCGATGACATTCTGACCAATGCCGATGACGATGCATCGGATGCCGAAAGCTTTACCGTATGCAGCTCCTTGAGATCGGCCTCCACGAGGCCGGCGAGCCTGACCTCCTTGACCGACCACGTTACGCTTGCAGCCGAGGGAGCCTTGAATCCGAGATATTTCTGTGCATACCTGGCATACGGGCCCGGGGTGAACGTTTCGCAAACGGCCGTTACTTCGAGCCTTATCACCGTCGAAGGGAGCGAATAGACCGTCATCCCCTCCGGGAATGCGCCCTGCGCCCTGAGCGCGAGGCATGAAAGGAGTGCGGCCGCTGCCGCAAATGTCTTGTAAGGTTTCATATCAGTTTGACAGATAATATACTACGTTGGTCACCACCCGCACCTTTTTGATCGATGGGGTATTGGAGTCGCGGTCCTCGACGGTGAACGTGCCCTGATTGGCCTGCTTTATCTTCCCGAGCGAACTTTTCGAATCGGCCGCGAATTTCAGGGCGACCTCCCTCGCATTGGTGGTTGCCTCCTGAATCATTTCCGGCTTGATGTCGTTGAGCCCCTCGAATGAGAATACGGCCTTGTTGTCCCAGTCGTTCTCGGGAGATATGCCGCTCTTGAAGAGTTCCATCTGGCGGCTCATCAGGGCCATCACCCGTGGCACGTCCTTTGAGCATACGGTTATGGTGCGGGAGGCCACGTAGCGGTAAGTGCGGTCGTTGGAGCCGTATTCCTGGGCGAATTTGTCGGATACCGAAGGCATTGCGGCGGTGATTTCCTCCGTGCTCACACCTCCTTCGGTGAGGAAGCGGCGTATTGCGGCATCCTTGGCCTCCATCTCGGAATAGACTGCTTTGAGGTCGTTGCCGACTATCTTGTATTTTATCGGCCAGATCACCTTGTCGGCGGGCACTTCGCGTTCGCAGAGGCCCTTTACGACGACGGTGCGCTGACTTCGGGAGTATTGCCTTACAGCTACGGGAATCATGATTCCGAGAATCGACAATCCGAGGAAGATTGCGGCCGGAAGGCAAAGGAAGTTCTTGTTCATATCAAGAGAGGTTCTAAAATGTCAATTTACAAATATACTCTTTTTTTGTGTACTTTTGTGCTTGATGAGACAAACCGGCGCACCGACGTATGTTTTCGACCCGCTCCGCAGGAAGAACGTGCCCCTGACTCCCGAAGAGGAAGTGAGGCAGGGCTTCATCAGGTGGCTTGAGGCCGAGGTGGGCGTTCCCCTTTCTCTGATGGCAAGCGAGTATCCCTTCACGTTCAACGGTTTGCAATACAGGGCCGACATAGTCGTATTCGACCGCGGCCTCTCCCCTGTGGCCCTCGTCGAGTGCAAGGCTCCCGAGGTGAGCCTGGGCCGGGACGTGCTTGAGCAGGTCATCCGCTACAACAGGGTGCTCGGAGTGAAATATATTTTCATAACCAACGGACAATTGACCTATCTTTGCAAGTGGAATGCTGAGGAAGGCCGCTACGGATTCTCCGCCGACATTCCCAGCTACAGGCAAATGATCGCACCGGATGAAGAGCGCACTTGACAACAGGATTTTCGAGATAGTCTCCGAAGAGGCCGCCCGGCAGAACGTCAGGGCTTTTGTCATAGGAGGCTATGTGAGGGACTGGTTTCTCCAGCGCCGGAGCAACGACATCGACATAGTGGTCGAGGGGAGCGGCATAGCGGTCGCCGAGGCGGTGGCCCGCAGGGTCGGGTCGGTGGTCTCGGTTTTCAAGAATTTCGGTACCGCAATGCTCCATTACCACGGTATGGAGGTGGAGTTCGTCGGTGCGAGGCGTGAGTCATACAGGGCCTCTTCGCGCAAGCCCGTTGTGGAAAACGGTTCCCTCGAAGAGGATCAGCAGCGCCGCGACTTCACCATCAATGCGCTGGCTTTCAGCTTGCAGAAAGATACTTTCGGCGCTCTTGTAGACCCTTTCGGCGGAATCCGCGACCTTGACGCCGGGATAATCCGCACCCCTCTTGATCCCGACACCACATACAGCGACGACCCTTTGAGAATGCTGCGGGCCGTGCGTTTCGCCACCCAGCTGGGCTTTTCCATAGTACAGGAATCCAAGGATTCGATAAGGCGCAACAGCGGGAGGCTTTCCATCCTTTCCGCAGAGCGGGTGGCCGACGAGCTGATGAAGATAATGAAGTCTCCGAAGCCCTCCAGAGGCTGGTTCCTGATGGATGAGTGCGGTTTGCTGCCCCACGTGTTGCCGGCTCTGGACGCATTGAAGGGTGTGGAGACCATCGGTGGCTGCGGTCATAAGGACAACTTCCTCCATTCCCTGCAGGTGCTCGACAACGTGGCCGAGGTGAGCGACAATATCTGGCTGAGGTGGGCCGCCCTCCTTCATGATGTGGGCAAGGCTCAGGTCAAGAGGTTCGAGCCAGGCGTGGGATGGACTTTCCACGGGCACGAATATGTCGGGTCCAAGATGATCAGAGGCATATTCTCCAGCCTCAAGATGTCGCAGAACGACGATATGAAATACGTGCAGAAGCTCGTCGCCCTCCATCTGCGTCCCATCGCGTTGGTGACCGATGAAGTCACCGATTCGGCCGTGCGCCGTCTGCTCTTTGACGCAGGCGACGACGTGGATGACCTGATGGTGCTGTGCAAGGCCGACATAACCTCCAAGAACGACCGCAAGGTCGAGACTTTCCGCCGGCAGTATGAGCGCGTGAAGGAAAAGCTCGTCGAGGTGGAGGCCAAGGATGCTGTCCGCAATTTCAAGAATCCGGTGACGGGCGAATTGATAATGGAGACGTACGGTATCCCTCCGTGCCGCGAGATAGGCGTTCTGAAGGATTTTGTCAAGGAGGCCATCCTCGACGGAGTCATCCCCAACGAATACGAAGCCGCAATCAGTCTGATGAAGGAGAAGGCTGCTGAAATGGGTTTGCGGCCCTCCGCTCCTCAAGCTTCCTCCGGCAATACAGCTGATAGGAGTTGAATATGTTCTGTACCAGACTGTAGAATCCTCCCGCAAGCGAAGTGAGCGGGTCCATGAAGGTGTATCCCACCCATATCGCGAATATGGTATTCTTCTGTGCCATGCTCTGCCCGGCAGTGATGCGGCAGCCGAATCTGCTTCCGGTTTTCTTGCCTATGGAGAACTGCACGATGCAGCTCGCTGCGGCGGCAAATGCAATCCAGAGGAATGTCCCGGTCCCGCTTCGGCCTTGTACGAGCGACCTCACGCTCAAGGCGATTGCCATCGAGAGGGAGAAGGCCCATATATAGAACGAAAGATAGGCATATCTGAGCAGGAATGAGTGGACCTTCGGCATAAAGTACCGCAGGATGGCTGCGGCCAGCAGCGGAAGGATGAGCATTGGGAACACTTTCCACGTGATCTTGACCGCCGCCTGAACAAATCCCATCGAAGAGGGGTATATCAACGGGATGAAAAGAGGTATCATTATCGATGCCACGAGATTGATAATCACGGTATAGGTCACGACCTGCGTCACGCTTCCTCCGAGGCGGTCGGTCACAACTCCCGCACTGCTCGCCGTGGGGCAGATGAGGCAGATCATTGCGGCTTCGATCGGAATCCTGTTTGCGACCGTCCACCGTGCCAACGCGCCGTCGCTCCCCTCTGACAGATGGATGGCCAGTGCCAGTGCGGCAAAAGGGGCGCATTGCAGGAAAAGGATGATTGCCTGCCACTTGTGCGGCCTCATCTTCCGCAGGTCCACCTTGCAGAAATTGAGCAGCAGCATAACCGAAATTAGCGCGGGCTGCAGTATGTTGCACAATCCGAGCAGAGCCGGCCCGGCTTTGTGCAGGGAGGGCGACGGCAGGTGATGGTAGAGAAGGTATGCCGCCGTTCCCAGGGCCATCGCCAATATGAGTATCCAGTCGGCAAGGAATCTTGCCAGCGCACTGCGCCGTGATTGCGGCAGCGGATGGAATATGTGGTGCATTTCGCCCATCGGTACATCTCTTTGAAGGTGGCGCAAAATTACACAAAAATTGATACCTTTGTAAAATATGGCGAAGCAGATTTCAGACACTACAGCCCAGTTCAATGCGCTCAGGGACGAGATTCTATCCGGTACGATACGTCCTTTCTACCTTCTTTTCGGCAAGGAACACTACTACATAGACAAGTTGTGCTCGCTGATTGCCGAAAATGCCCTTTCTCCCGAGGAACGTGATTTCGGGCAGGTGGTCTATTTCGGGCAGGATGTCAGCGCGGCGCAGGTTGTGAGCGCCTCACGCCAGTTCCCGATGATGGTTTCGCGCCGCCTCGTGATTGTCAAGGAGGCCCAGATGATGTCGTCCATCGAGGATATCGGGGTCTATTTCGAATCGATGATGCCCACTACGGTGCTCGTAATCTGCTACAAGACTCCCAACGACATCACGAAGAGTTCGAAATCCATCGACAAGCGCACCTCATTCTACAAGCAGGCGTCCAAGGTCGGTGCAGTGTTCGAGTCGAACCAGATTCCCGATTACAGGATGGCCCGCTGGATAGAGGACTATTTCAGGGAGCTGGGGTTCTCAATCTCCCCCGATGGGGCTGCCCTGATGGCTGAATATGCCGGAGTGGACATAAGCAGGATAGTGTCGGAGACAGACAAGCTTGTCAAGACCCTCCCTTCAGGCACTTCGTCGGTGACTGCCGCCGATATCGAGCGCAATGTCGGTATGAGCCGCGATTATTCGGTGTTTGAACTGACAAAGGCTCTTTCGCTGAAGGACAGTGTGCGGTGTTACAGGATAGTGTATTTCTTTGCCTGCAACGAGAGGAGATTTCCGATACAGATGACACTGGCGGCCCTGTCGTCACACTTCATCAAGCTGCTGCGCTACCATGCGCTGTCGATGTCGTCGGTCCCCAGGGGTGAGGTGCTCTCCCAGCTCGGGATAAACCCATATTTTGCCGGTGAGTACGAAAAGGCGGCCGCCAACTATCCCGTCCGCAAGGTGATGAAGGTCATTTCAATCCTGAGGGAGTATGATGCCAGAAGCAAAAGCGCCCTCCGCGGCGAGGCCACGGACGGCGCCTTGTTGGGCGAACTGGTGTCGATGATCCTGCGTTAGAGCCCGAGGACAATCGAGTTCACCCAATCGGTGGCGAACATCGCCACCAGGCATACGGCTGCAAGTATCGCTACGGATCCGACCAGCATTACATTTTTCAGCAACCTTGCTGCAACGTGCATCCGGTGGCTTGTCCCGGCCATATGGTAGATGATCATATATGCGGCGTAGGTGATGAAGCCGAAGCACGGGAGGAGGTATGACTGAAGCTTTGATGCGGCCAGTGACAGGATTACGAAAGTCACTCCTGCCGAAACAAGGAAGAACTTGGTCAGGCTGTTCAGCTGGATTTTCTTTATCAGCGCCCAGACAATCACCCCTATCGTGATGACGGACCACGGCCCCATCGCATACCACATCGTGCAGAGGTAGTAATAGGGCGGCTCCGGATGGCTGGGGGAGGTGACGGCGTTTCCGATTGTCTGCTGCAGCAGCATTTCCTTGAGGTATCCGGGGCCTCCCTCACCGGCGGTGGATATCCACCAGATGGCGCATCCGCAGATAAGGACAACCCAGGTCCGCCATCCCCATACCTTCCTGGCCATATTGAAGTTGTGGTCGAGGGCAAGAAAGACGAGGATGCCTGCCAGCGGCAGGAGCAGCCCGATCGGGCCTTTGGTCAGCATTGCTGCCAGAACGCAGATGCCGAACAGCCATTTGTCTGCCAGACTGTTCTTGTTGAGGTAGAATCTCCAGAATATCACCATGGCCAGAGTTACGAACATCGTGAAGAGCATCTCCATACTCAATGCCACTGCCGAGCCCAGGAACCACGCCGTTGACATCAAAGTTATTTCGGCTGCGCCCCTGTAGCTGGTTTTCTTGATCGATTCGCGGCACCAGTTCCCGAATGCCGAGACTATTATGAAGGCCGGAATCAGCGAAAAGAAAGCAAGCGCCATCGGGGTGGACGCTTCGCCTGCAATGCGCTCGACCATCATTATTATCCAGAAATAGAGCGGGGGATTGTCGGTATAGGGCTCCCCGTTGCTGTACATGCACCACGTATGATTGTCGCACATGGCCTCTTCGGCTATGGAGAGGTAACTTGTTTCGCTCGATGGCGCGAATTCCCTCAACATTATCAGAGGGGTCAGCGCCACGAGGTAAATCACCAATCTTACGAGGGTGTATTTCAGAATGTTATCTTGTTTGGCCATAATAGGTGTTTTTTCGGGCAACCAACTGTCCGGCCCGCAAAGGTACAAAAAAAGGACAACATCGCTGCTGCCCTTCAAATATGGTACTTGGGACGGCTTACTTCTTGGAAGCCTCTACTGATGCCTTCCTGAATTCCTTCATTTTCTGGCTGATTCCGAGAGCAGCCTTGCGAGCGCGTGTTCCGGCAGCCTTGTTGCCTTTAACAATCTGAGCCTCAGCATCTTTCTGGAATGCCTCGATAAGTGCATTGATTTCTGCTACAATTGCTTTCATAGTTGTATTTGATATTTGGTTTGGTTGATAAAATTTTTCTTTCTTCCAAAAGTAAGTATAATTCAGTCAATTGACAAATAAAATTTTCATTTTCGGTGAAAAAATCGTCAAATGGGCTTTCATTTTACGATAAAAACGTCTTCGCCATCCTCGTGGAAGAGGTACTCCTCCCTTGCGAAACGCTCCAGCGTGTCCTTTTGTGAATTGAGCCGCTCTATACGGGCCTGTTTTGCCGATATTTCGCTTTCAAGGGCCTCGATCTGATGCTTCTGTTCGTGCAGTTTCCGCTCGGCGGCGATCCATACGCCGACGGAGTTGTTGTCAAGGAAACATATCCATATAAGGAACAGGATGAAGGCGATGGCGTATTTGTTGAGAACCATACGGCACAGGGCGCTCCGCTCCTTGATGGCCGATATCCTGCCGCGGAATGCGGCATGGGCTTCCTTGATATTGTTTGCGATTTTCATAAAAAATTGCAACCTTACCGTGCAAAGATATAAATAAATCGTAAAAATTATTAACTTTGCGTCCCGCTAAAAAGGAATCTTTTTGGTGTAATGGGAGCCGGACCCTTTCCGGCTTGAGTAACACATTTTTATTATTATGAAACACATCTCACTCAAAGGTATCGCACGCGTTACCGGAAAGAAGGCGGACGTGAAGAGTGTCCGCAAATCGGAAAAAGTGCCTTGCGTCGTTTATGGCAATGGCGTTTCCAACACATCATTCTCAATCGACGAAAAGGATCTCAAACTTGTTACGGATACTCCGTACTCGCAGATCATAGACCTCGAGGTTGAAGGCGGCAAGTATATGACAAAGCTCCAGGCAGTACAGTATCACCCTGTCACCGACAAGCCTCTGCACGCCGATTTCCTCGTGCTCTCGGAAGACAAGCCTGTAACCATCGAGGTTCCTGTCAAGACTGCCGGCAACTCGGAGGGCGTAAAGGCGGGCGGCAAACTCTATCAGGCTGTCCGCAAGCTCAAGATCAGCGCTCTTGTGAAGGATCTTCCCGATGAAATCACCGTGGATGTCACCTCTCTGGGTATAGGCAGCCATATTTCGGCAGGCGATCTGAAGTTCGACAATTTCAAGATTGTCTCACCCAAGGCCACTCTGGTATGCTCCGTAAGGTCAACCCGCGCAGCCGTGGCTGAAGAGTCCGCATCTGCCGAGTCCGCATCTGCCGAGTCTGCAGCAACTCCCGCAGCTGAATAATCCGAAATCGGGGGAGTATGAAATATCTCATTGCCGGACTGGGAAATGTCGGACAGGAGTACAGTCATACCCGTCACAATATTGGATTCATGGTATTGGATGCCTGGGCTCAGGCATCCAATACTTCTTTTTCGACGCTCAGGTACGGGTCTATTGCAGAGGTCTCCTTCAAGGGGCGCAAGTTCACGCTCCTCAAGCCTTCGACATATATGAATCTGAGCGGCAAGGCGGTCAACTACTGGATGCAGCAACTTGGCATCCCGCGCGAGAATCTCCTTGTGGTGGTCGATGACCTTTCGATACCTTTCGGCTCGATGCGTCTTCGCAAGAAGGGCAGTGCCGGAGGTCACAACGGGCTGAAGAACATAGCCGAATGCATAGGAGGCGAAGATTATGCAAGGCTGAGAATCGGTATAGGCAACGGGTTCTCACGCGGCGGCCAGATTGATTTCGTGCTCGGACAGATTCCTCCGGAACAGGAGGCGGCGCTTCCTGAAATACTCGACCGTGCCGTGGATGCCGTCAAATGCTTTGCCACCGAAGGCGCCGACAGGGCGATGACCCTCTTCAACAGGGACGTTCAGTCCCCGTCATCCTCGGAGAGCAGCGATTCATAGAGATCGTCCAATTTGCGGCGGTCTTTTTTCGTGGGCCGTCCGCTTCCCTTTTCACGGGTCACCAATATGGTCTCGACCGGAGCGCTGACGCGGACAAGTTCGCTCTCGGGCGTGAGATTCTCTGCGTATTTTTCGACTTCCTTCGCTCCGACCCTCTTTTCAAGGGGCAGAATCACCTTGAAAGTATAGTGCACAGACCCTTTGCGGACGGATATGACATCGCCCGCGCCCACTTCCCTCGATGGCTTCACTGCGGCTCCGCCTACCGTGACCCTGCCTCCGCGACAGGCCTCGGTGGCATCGGTTCTGGTCTTGAAGAGCCGTATCGACCAGATGAACTTGTCAATCCTTGTTTTGTCCATTGTCGGTGTCGTTGATGTACGTGTCCTTTTCCTCAATCCTGTCAACGTGCACCTGCAACAGGGAGACTCCCCCTTTTGCGGGTCTGATGGTGAAATTGTCGAAGGATGCCGGCACAAGGATGGTCTCCTTCCGTGCTATGGTGAAGGTCTCTCCGCCATCGGATGCGATCTCCGCGCTGCCGTCCGTGCATATATAGGCTATGAAACTGTTGGAGTTTTCCATACTCACTCCCGCAGGCGAGGAAAGTTTCATCCGGGTTACCGAAAAGTGGCTGTCCCTGACAAGGGTGGAGATATCATCCATCCTTGCAATGTGGTTGGCCTTGTCGTCGAAAGCCGAATAATCTATGCAGTCAAGGGCCTCTTCAAGGTGCATCTCTCTTGCCGTGGAAGGGTCGTTCTCCCTTCCCCAGTCGTACAGCCTGAGCGAGATGTCGGAGGGCTGTTGGACTTCGGCAATCAGCAGATTCCCGCGGCAGGCGTGGACGGTGCCGGCCGGAATCCAGAAAAATTCACCTTTATGGGGGATATATTCGTTCAGCAGTTCCACTATGGTTCCGTCTTTGCATCCGGAATAGACCTCGGCGGCGGTAACCGGCCTTTTGAATCCCATATGGATGCGGGCCGCGGAGTCCGCTTCCATTATGTACCAGCATTCGTTCTTGCCGTAGTCGCCGTAACGTTCCAGCGCGGTGGCGTCGTCAGGATGTACCTGTACGGAAAGACGGTCCCTGACTTGCAGGAACTTTATCAGGACGGGGAACTGGAGGTTGAAGAACTCGAATATGTTGTCGCCCACCAGCTCGCCCATATATGTCTCGAGAATGTCGGAGAGAGTGTTTTCGGCAAGGAAACCATTCTCCACCGTGCCCTCGAGGCCATCACCCATCGAGGATATCTCCCACGATTCCGATCCCCAGGCCTTGTCGAGGACGACCGGATTGAATTTGAGCGGATACAGTTTCTTGTACATGGTCAGAACTTGCTGAAATGCGGAAGCTTGCGGTAAAGCAGGAACAATGTCGCTGCAAGGATTGCCGCGGCACTTATATAAACTGTCAGATATGTTCCTTCAGGAACCAGCGACGAAAGGGTGGCATCGGCAGGCATGTCGGGGAATATCCTTGTCAGCGCTGTGGAAACGGCATTGTTGAGGCCGTGGAGGAATATTGTCGTCTTGAGGCTGCCAGTACGGAAGTATATCCAGCCGAGCAGAAGCCCGATTATGAATGCCGGGATGGCCTGCCAAGGGTTCATATGGATGAAGGCGAATATGAACGACGACCATAATATGGCCTTTGCGGGAGAATCGGTACGGTTGAGGATGCCCCTGAGTATCAGACCGCGGCAAAGGAACTCTTCGCATATCGGAGCCATAATGCAGGCTGAAAGCACCATATCGGGAAGTGACGACGATATGAAAGCCTCTTCGAATATCTTCTTGAACCTGTCTGACATCGGGATGAGACTGCCGAGCGGGTCTATTACCACCACCAGCGAGAGAAGGGCCGTCGCCAGAAGCATTACATAGAGCACCGGGTTGATTCTGCCGCAGTCGGAGGTATCAACCGGAACAGGGGTCGCTCCCGTCACAGGCACCATCTTGTAGGCGTGTGAAGCCCTGGCACCCACGAAAATCAGAGGAAGGAGCATAATGAAGAAATATTTGACACTCTGGAGAGCCCATATCCCGGAAGGAATGGCGGTACGGAGAATGTCGAGGACGGACCCGAATACGGCCGCGCCCAGCAGCAGGATTCCCACCAGCACCCAGCACTCTCCGAGGGAGGGGCAATAATAATTGAATTTTCTCATTTGGTTTTCTTTTTGTCGCAGTAGAACACTTTGCATAAGTGATGTACCAGAAGGAGCAGTATCAGGAGGGAGAGGGAGCACAGGCACACGAAGAAAATTCTTCCTGCCGAATATTCGGCAATCGTTTCGTCGGGATCGTCAATGAGCGCTTCGGCGAACTTGTCGCCGAGAATGCTCCTGGCGGGACATTTATAAACTATCAGTCCCTCATCGAGCAGGACGGCCCCTCCGTTCGACCGCAGGAGTTCCATCAGTTCGTTTGCAGGGAGCCTGACCTGTGCATCTTCAAGGGGTTCTGGGGCGCCGTATTCGTTGCACAGAATCACGAAACCGGCCTGTGACGAGGTGGCCACCGCTTTGAGCCTTGCAATCTCATCCCACTGCTTCTCACCGATACCGGAAATGTCCCATATCGATACCGCCACATATTTTTCCATCAGATGACTCCCGCAGGAGGGCAGGAGCTGCTCCGCCTTGTGGCGGAAATCGCTTCCGACACGATAGCGCGAGAAATCGATGCGCGGAATGTTCACCCACGAATCCACTGCGATTGCCACTGCGAATGCCGCCAGGGACGCTGTCGCCGCCCATTCGAAAAGTGTGGGGGCGAGCCTGGGACGCTTTTTCGCATCCAGAAAGAGAAACAGGCTCATCAGTGCGGCTGCGGCATTTCTGGCCACCGGGAGGCTGAACACCGACACCATAACGGAGGCGGCTACGGTGCATACAATCGAATATATCAAACAGATCATCGACATTGTACGCAGCCTCAGGCGCATGAGCAGACATATTCCGACCGTGAATTCCAATATCGACAGGGCTATGCCCGAGATGAGGGGCAGCATTCCCGATACGTTTATCCCGAGGAGGGCGAGATACTCCGAAACGAGCATACCGGTGCCCGTCGAATCCGCAAGGCGGATGAAGCCCGATGCGGCAAGCGAAACACCCAGCAGGAGACGGAAGAGTATCTGGATGAGCTTCATTTGAGCAGGGGGTCGATTTCCTTTTTGATTCTTTCGAATATCCTTGAGGCCTCCAGCATGTTCCCCTCGGAATCCCCGCATTCGATCCGGATGAAACCCGGGTCAATGGCGCACTGCTGCAGATATATCTCCCTTACCTTCTCCTGGAAGGAAAGGTCGGCCTCGTGAATGTCGGACTTCCCTTTGAGATAGTCCCTGCCGTCGTCTCCGCTGCGCGACTGCCTCAGTTTCTCGCCCACGAATGAGAGGGGAACGTCGAGGAACAGGTTTATGTCGGGTCTGGGAATGCCGAATACGCCGTATTCAGTGTCGTATATCCACTTGCGGAGTGCCTCGGCCTCGCTCCGGCTTGCCGTCTTGGCGCATTGGAACGCTATGTTGGAGTAAACGTAGCGATCGAGGACGACGGTGTGCCCCTTTTCGAGCATTTCCCTGATTGTCCCTGCCGCTCCGTGCCGGTCTTCGGCAAAGAAGTATGCCACCACTTTGGGGTGTACGTCCTCCAGACGGCCGAAGTCGCCGCGCAGGAAAGAGGCTATCATATCGCCTGTCACCGGAGCGTCGTACCGTGGGAAATGGATGTAGCTCACTTTCCGGCCGCCCGATGAGATATACTCTTCGAGCATCTTGAGCTGCGTCGATTTGCCGGCTCCGTCGAGGCCTTCAAGAACAATGAGCATTGCCTGATGCGTTAGAGGGTTCTGTATTTCTTTCCGTATTCGAGCTGCTGAGAAAGGAAATCATCGTTGTAAACAACCTTGTAGTCGGTGACTTTACCGTCCTTTTCGACGGGAACTATGTCGGGATTGATGAATCCCTTGTACGGCTTGAGTCCGAGAGCGGCATATCTTTCGAGCACCTCACGGTGGAGATCCGGGTCGATGTCGATGGCATACCTGCGTATCAGATCCCGTCCGGCCTCGTAGTCGCCTTCCGACTTGATGCGCTGCACCTCGCCCAGCAGCTGGCCGAAGAGATTGCGGAGCGCCTCGAAATCGTTGATTACGAAATATGTCTTGCCATCGCGCGTCTTCTTTTCGATGACATTGCCCTCGAGACCCTTTTCATAGCACCAGTCGGCTATCAGCTTGCGGTTCTGCATATGGGCTTCGGTGTTCTGCTTTCCGGGCTCGATGCGCGTGAACTGGGTGAACGCGCCGTTGCGGATGTAAGACATATACTCGGCCTTGTAGGCGTCCTTGTCGGGCACCAGACCGAGTTCCACAAGCTTGGGATCTGCAAGATAATAGAGCGCGAACAGGTCGGCTCTGGCCTCTTCGAGCGCCGATGTGTACTCCTTCAGTGCATTGGCGGGAGTGCCGTCCAGGAGCTGGCCTGAGCCGTGCCCGAGACATTCGTGGAGGTCGGTATGCAGATTGTCGACGACAGCGCCGTATTTGCGGCACATCTCTATTTCGTTGTCGTCCCAGGCGAATTCGGTCAGGATGCTCCTGGGAGCCTGCATCGACGCCTGGTTGTATGCGTCAGTGATGTTGGCTATCGTGACCGACTTGGAGCCGTAGTCGCGGCGGATCCAGTTGGAATTGGGAAGGTTTATCCCTATGGCCGTGGCCGGATAGTTGTCTCCCGCAATCACTGCCACGTTGATTACCTTTGCCGAGACACCCTTGACTTCCGCTTTCTTGAACCTGGGGTCGATGGGGGAGTGGTCTTCAAACCATTGCGCGTTGGCGCTGATTGTCTCCGTACGCTGCGAGGCCACCTTGTCGCGGTAGTTCACTATCCCTTCGTACGATGCCTTGCGCCCGAGCGGGTCGCCGTAGTCCTCCACGAATCCGTTTACGAAGTCCACGTCGGATTGGGTGTCACCCACCCAGGTTATGTTGTAGCGGTCCCACATACGCAGGTCACCTGTGCGGTAGTACTCGATGAGTTCGCCTATGTATTTTTTCTGCAAGTCGTTCTCGGCCACCTTGAGCGCATCCTCGAGATGGGAGATTATCACCTCGATGGCCGGGGAGTAGAGCCCTCCGACCTTGTAGACGATTTCCTCGACAGTCCCGTCGGCACGCTTGACAAGCTTGCTGTTGAGGCCGTACGAAACGGGGCGCGGATCGCCGCCGACCTCCATCCTGTCATAGAAATCGTTGACTTCGACGGCTGTCAGATTTTCGTAGAAATTGACTGCGGAGGCCTCCACGATATCCTTTTCGGTGCCCTGATACTGCCGTGTGGCATAAAGGGCGGGGTCGCACATCACCGGAACGATCTCCTCAACCTCGGCCGAATCCACTCCGGAGGCTTTCATCAGGGATGCGAGATATTCGCCGGAGCACTGCGGGAGTATTTTGTCGTTGGCATAGTGGTGATGGATGCCGTTGCTGAAGAACACCCGTTTTGCATATACCACGAACGAATCCCACTCCTGGCCGCTCCTCTGCCCGTCATAATTCTCAAATACGGTTTCCAGCGCGTGACGGATGCGGAGGTTGTATTTGAAATTCTGGTCCCATATTATGTCGCGGCCGGCCTTGGCAGCTTCGCAGAGGTGGTAGATATATTCTTTCTGACTCAAAGAGAGGTCGTCCCAGCACGGGATCCGGTACCGGAGCACTTCGATGTCGGCAAACTGGTCGATTGAATATTTGAATTCGGCTTCCGTGTCCCCTTTGCACGACGAGGCTGTCAAAGCGGCAGCCATTGCAGTGATTATCATTGCTTTGAATGTTTTCATATATGTTTACTTTGTATAATAGTCAATCATTCGGTTTATGGCTCTCCGGCATACCGGGCAGAATCCGGGAGCCGTGTTGGTGCGCATCCTGCAATCGTAGAAAGGCCGCCATACACCCTTCGTGCAGTATCCGCCCCCTTCGAAAAGGCCCACCACACCTGCGTATGATGAGTCGTTCGGGGTCGGCAGGGGAGTACCCGGACTTATCATATCCTTCCACTTCGAGGAAAAGTCGGCCTGTGTTGTGATATTGGGCTCCCAGGGCTCCACTGTGCCCGGATACATATCGTTGTATGCCACGTCGGATTCATAGTACTCGTCTCCGAGACCGGCGAAGCTGTGCCCGAACTCGTGGATGAAGACTTCGGGGGTGAGCCTGTGGTCGGAGGTGCTGAGCGCATAGTAGTTGTAGATTCCGCCTCCTCCGTATTTGGTTTCGTTGACAAGCACGTAGATTGCATCGCACGGGGCTCCCGAGGCAAGTTGCGACACCTTTTTGTGGTCGGGCGCGGTAAGATAGCGGTCGATGCCGAAGGTGTAGAAATTCGATGCCGCCACGGTGTTGCGCCAGATGTCGTGATGGGGTATGTCGGTTCCTGATTCTTCGGAAACGGATTCAACCGCCCATACGTTGAAATCGCCTTTTCTGGATTTATAGGGCTCTAGAGTGAACATATAGTCGGTCAGACGCCTGCAGTCAGAGATGAACTTGTCCATCTCCCCGGCACGATAGCCTTCAGCCACTATGCAGAGGTCAACCTTCCTGTCGAGAGGACCGTTGTCGAGAATGGGGACCACCTTGAAGTCGTTCTCCTTCTCCCTGCAGATTGCCTTGTCGGAGGGGTCCACCGTGAATTCGAGCATCTTCCTGTGTCCTCCTGACGGGATGCGTTCGGTTATCACCACCTTGACGGGACACTTGGGGAACGGAATCCACGCGCAGTTCGTGAATGCCCTGCTTACCTTTGACGCCTCGTCGGTGGTGCGCCACTCCTGGAACAGGGAACTGAAGCCACGGCTGAAGATCAACTCTCCATTGATGGAATAGACCTCGGTGGCATATTCTCCGTAATCGAACCGTGGGATGAGGTTTGTCCGCGTTCCGCTCCAGTTCTTCTCGAAGGTGAGGTTTTCGAGGAATGCATATTGGGATGATGCGTTTCCTGCAAAGACAAGGTCTATCCGGAGCCTGTCGCCGGTAAAGAACCTGTCGTACCGGCTTCCGGCGGCAAAGAGCGGCTGCACTGCCATACCGAGTGCCGCAACAATCGCGATCTGAAATATGCGTTTCATACGTTAAACGTCAAAGTACGAACCCCGTGGCCTTGTTCCAGCGGAGTCTCTTGTAATAATCGTTCAGATATTCGTATTTTTCCTTGGGGATGTAGGTGCTCAGGCCGCTGTAGTACCTGATCATATAGCCTCCCTTGGCAAGCATCAGCCCCTCTGTGGCATCCTTGTAGACGACCACGTCGGAAAGCGCGTTTTTGAACGCCGTGTACCGGGGCCCTTCGCCGATTGTTTGGAGGACCAGGTCATCGAGGTCGAAGAACCAATGGTAATCACACCTGAAATAGCGCTGTACGGTGCTTTCGTCGAGTTGGTACATACTGCTGCGGTGAGTTGCCGCTATATTCTTGAACTGCGCGGCCAATGCGGGCAGGGCGGCCGTCCTGACAAGGGCGACCGAGCCGCCGCTCCCTCCGGGATTCCGGCTGTAGTCCTTTTTGTAGTAGTCGATGAACTCCTCGCAGATGGCCTTCAGCGCCGATTCCTGATTTTCGTCGCTGAAGAGGTGCTCGAGCATCATATAGTATGGAAATCCGTGTGACATGACTTCGGTGGGCGAAACCACCAGGTAGTCGCATTTGTCCATCAGTTCGTATGCCACCTCCACGGTTCCCATCAGGCAGGAGTCGAAGAGTATGTAGTCATATTTGAGGGGAAGCGCTTCGGCGAGGTCCTGAATTTCGATTTCCAGTCTGGAGTCGATCTTGTCCTCTCCGAATGACGTGACCGGTTTCTTTTTTCCTGCCGACCAGACAATCTGGGGAGATTCTCCCCAACCCGGCTCGATGGGATTGTTCATATATCCCTGCGGCAGCCATCCGGTGGAATGCGACCATAAAACCAGTCCGCGGCTGACGGCCGGGCACAGGTACTCGGCATCCCTGAGCACTTTTGACAACGTTTCGGCTGTGGCCGAGTTCTGGTCTGCGGGATAGTCGAAAAGCACGCTCCGGCACATTTCGCCGTTGGAAGAACGTTCCACTCTGACCAGCTGCGGGTTGCCCGATGGACGGCGGATATAGAGCAGCAGCACGTTGTCGCGGCTTCCCTTCTCGGGCAGAAAGCCCTCGTCGAGCTGGTTGAGACAACTGGATATCTCTCCCGAAAGGGAGTTGTTGCCCGCCATATAGATAAGCAGCGAGCGCTTTGCCACCGGGACGCTGTCCTTGCCGCAGGAAACCGATACAAGGGTTGCCACGGAAAGAAATATCAGTATTCTTAATCTCTTCATCATTTCTTGAACGTAAAATATACGGCCCCGAGCAGGCACAGGAATGCCCACAGGTGGTTGAGCTTTATAGGCTGGTTCTTGAAAATCAGCGTGGAAAAGACCATAAAGACCACCAGCGTTATGATTTCCTGGATTATCTTTAACTGCATCAGCGAGAACGGACCTCCGTTTTCATTGAAACCGATCCGGTTGGCTGGAACCTGCACGCAGTATTCGAAGAACGCTATGAGCCAGCTGAACACGATAATCCCGAACATACCCCACGAGGAGAATATTTTCGGAGCCCCCCATTTGAGGTGACCGTACCAGGCAAGGATCATAAAGACGTTCGATACGATCAGGAGGATTATGGTCAAAAGCGGGCGCATCATGACATCAGCTCAACTTGCGTTTGATTTCAACTATCTCGAACGCCTCTATCACGTCACCCACGAGGATGTCGTTGTAGCTTTCGATATTGAGACCGCAGTCAAATCCGGAGGCAACCTCCCTGACGTCGTCCTTGAACCGCTTGAGCGACCCGAGCGATCCGGTGTGGATCACAATGCCGTCGCGGATTACGCGGACCTTCGAAGAGCGGGTGAGCTTGCCCTCCTTGACCATACATCCGGCGATGATGCCCACCTTGGAGATTTTGAAGGTTTCGCGCACCTCGGCCGTTGCCGTGACCTCTTCCTTCTGCTCCGGAGCAAGCATACCCTCGATACCGCTCTTGACCTCCTCGATGGCATCGTAGATGACCGAGTAGAGCCTTATTTCGATTGATTCCTTTTCGGCGAGCTTGCGGGCATTGGCCATAGGACGCACCTGGAAGCCTATTATTATGGCATTCGATGCGACTGCAAGGAGCACGTCGGATTCGGAAATCGCTCCGACGGCCTTGTGTATGACGTTGACCTTGATTTCCTCTGTCGACAGCTTGATGAGCGAGTCGGAGAGAGCCTCTATCGTACCGTCCACGTCGGCCTTGACTATTATGTTGAGCTCCTGGAAGTTGCCCAGCGCTATGCGGCGTCCGATCTCCTCAAGGGTGATATGGGTCTGGGTCTTGATGCCCTGTATCCTGATGAGCTGCTCGCGCTTGTTGGCTATGTCGCGTGCCTCCTTCTCGTCGTCCATTGTGTTGAGTGTCTCGCCTGCGGCGGGCGCTCCGTTGAGTCCGAGGATTGAAACAGGAGTCGAGGGTCCGGCTTCCTTGATTTTCTGTCCGCGTTCGTTGAACATCGCCTTGACGCGGCCCGTATAGCATCCCGAAAGCATTATGTCGCCCACGCGGATGGTTCCCGACTGTACCAGCACTGTGGCCAGATAGCCGCGCCCCTTGTCGAGCGAAGACTCTATCACACTGCCCACGCCGTGCTTGTTGGGGTTGGCTTTCAGCTCGAGCAGGTCGGCTTCGAGAAGGACTTTCTCGAGGAGTTCATCGACTCCGATGCCTTTCTTGGCGGAAATTTCCTGGCATTGGTATTTGCCTCCCCAGTCCTCCACAAGGATGTTCATATTGGAGAGCTGCTGCTTTATCTTTTCGGGGTCCGCTCCCGGTTTGTCGATTTTGTTTATCGCAAACACCATCGGGACTCCGGCGGCCTGGGCGTGGTTGATGGCCTCTATGGTCTGTGGCATCACCGCATCGTCGGCGGCGACTATTATTATGGCAAGGTCGGTGACTTTCGCTCCGCGGGCACGCATGGCGGTGAAGGCCTCGTGACCCGGGGTGTCGAGGAACGTGATTCTCCTGCCGTCGGGCAGCACCACATTGTATGCACCGATGTGCTGCGTGATACCGCCGGCCTCACCGGCAATGACGTTGGAGTTCCTGATGTGGTCGAGGAGCGACGTTTTACCGTGGTCGACGTGTCCCATCACAGTGACGATGGGCGGCCTCGGCAGAAGGTCTTCCTCGCGGTCCTGTACCTCCTCTATGGCTCCCTGGGTCTCGGCCTTGACGAATTCTATCTTATAGCCGAATTCTTCGGCAACCAGCACGAGGGCCTCGGCATCGAGCCTCTGGTTGATGGATACCATCAGGCCGAGGTTCATGCAGGCTTCGATGACTTTGGTCACGGGAGTGTTGTCCATCATTATGGCAAGTTCGTTGGCAGTTACGAACTCGGTCACCTTGAGGATGTTGCTCGTCATTTCCTTGCGCTCGATCTCCTCCTGCATCTTCTGCGATATTTCCTCGCGCTTTTCGCGGCGGTGTTTCGAGGTCTTGGTCTTGCCCTTGCCCTCCACCATCCTTGCGTAGGTCTCCTTTATCTGCTTCTGGATTTCGTCGCTGTCGATTTCGGTATGGACAGGCTTGAACCTTTCGCTTCCCTTGCGGGAAGAATGGGATGAACCCTGCTGCTTGTCGCGCCTGTTGCTGCCTTCGGTGTTGACCACGTCAACCTTGGCGGTGCCGTTCTTCTTGATGCGCTCTCTCTTGCCCTTGTCGCCCTTGTGGTCGGTATGCGACGGCTTCCTTTCGAACTGGGAGAGATCTACCGTTCCGGTGATCTTCGGCCCGGCAAGCTTTTCCACGTGGGTTTCGATGTGTTCCGGAACGTGAACCTTCACAGGCTCTTCAGCGGGCTTCGCCTCGACGGGGGCCGCTTCGGGCTTTGCCACAACTGGCTCAACTGCCGCTTCGGCAGCCTTTTTCTGCTCCGGTTCCTTCTTTTTGGCGGCGGGTTTGCCGGCGTTGAGGTCGATCTTGCCTACAACCTTGAGCTCGGGCTTGGCCGCGGGCTGAATTTCCGCGACGACCTCCCCGGCAGACGCCTTCGGAGCGGCAACTTTCTCAACAACCTTTTCTGCGGCTTTTGCAGCAGCCTTTTCGGAAGCTTTGCCGCCAGCGGGAGCCTTGGCGGGTTGCTTCTTCTTTTCAGGCTCGGCCAGTACGTTGGTCTTGATAATCACTTCTTTCACGCCCTCCTGCTCATCCTTGTCGTGCGAGGAGTTCATTTCCGTGATTTCCTTGATCTTGATGGCGACTTTCTTGGATTGCTCCTTGATTATCTGCTCGTTGCCGAATTTCTTGGCTACCATATCGTAGATATCCTCGGATATCTTTGCGATAGGCGACACTTCTATGTCGATGTTCTTCTCCTTGAAAAATTCGGACAATGTGTCCATTCCGATATTGAAATCCTTCAATACCTTGGGGATTCGTATTGTTCCTTCTGCCATAGTTCGCTCCCGGTTGTTTGTGGTTAGTTGTTTTCTTCTGCAAATTCAGCCTTGAGGATCGACAGGACCTCGCTGACGGTTTCGGTTTCGAGATCGGCCCGCTGGGCAATCTCGTCGGCGGGGATTGCGAGCACGCTCTTGGCCGTGTCGCATCCGATGCCCTTGAGGGCGTCGATTATCCACTGCTCTATCTCGTCGTTGAAATCGTCGAGAAGTACGTCCTCCTCGTCAACTTCATCCTCTTCGATATCCCTGTACACGTCGATTTCGTATCCGGCAAGCATTCCGGCAAGCTTGATGTTGCTTCCGTTGCGTCCGATTGCCAGCGATACCTCCGACGTTTTGAGGTTGACCCTGATTTCCTTTGCCTTTTCGTCGATTTCCATCGAGGATATCTTGGCCGGAGAGAGGGCTCTCTGCACGAGGAGCTGCGTGTTGGACGTCCAGTTTATGATGTCGATGTTCTCGTTGCGCAGTTCGCGGACGATGCCGTGGATGCGCGAGCCTTTCACTCCCACGCAGGCTCCTACCGGATCGATGCGGTCGTCGTACGACTCGACTGCAACCTTCGCCCTTTCGCCCGGAATGCGGACCACTTTCTTGATGGTGATCAGACCGTCGAAGATTTCGGGAACCTCCTGCTCGAACAGACGCTCGAGGAAGAGCGGAGCGGTACGCGAGAGGGTGATGACGGGTGTGTTGTTGCGCATTTCAACGCTGGTTATCACGGCTTTGACCGTATCGCCCTTGCGGAAGAAGTCCGAAGGGATCTGCTCGGACTTCGGAAGTACGAGTTCGTTGTTGTCCTCGTCCATTATGAGGACTTCCCTCTTCCAGGCCTGGTAAACTTCACCAACCACTATTTCGCCCACCTTTTCCTTGTATTTGTTGTAAAGGTTGGCCTTTTCGATGTCCATTATCCTTCCGGAGAGGTTCTGCCTGATGTTGAGGATTCCCCTGCGCCCGAAATCGGAGAGCTCCACCTTTTCGGTGTAGTCTTCGCCCACCTCGAACGAGTCGTCGATTTTGTGCACCTCTTCGAGGGATATCTCGGCCGACGGGTCCTCGACCGTCTCGACAACTGCACGCGTACGGTAAATCTCAAGGTCGCCCTTGTCGATATTGATGATTATGTCGAACTTGGCCGTTTCGCCGTACATCCTTGCAAGCTGTGTGCGGAACACGTCCTCGAGCACGCTCATCATCGTGGGCCTGTCGATGTTCTTCTGTTCTTTGAATTCGGCAAAAGTGCCGATAAGGTTCACTTCCATTTTCTGATTTATTGATTTTGACTATATTGTTTCATCTTCGTCATCCTCATCCTTGTATGAGGTTCCGGCGGAACTCACGGTGAGGGAGAAATCTTCCTTGTCGCGGTCGAGAGCGGCTTCGATGTGGCGGCTCAACTCCACGCAATCGTCGATGCATACACCCTCCTTGCGGTGGATGAACACGGTTATGTCGTTGTCCTTGCTGACCTTTACCCTGACGAGTGAGAGGCCGGTGTTTTCAAGATATCGGGAGGCGATGGCCTCCACCGTAGCTTTTTCTATCATAATCTGCAATAAACAAGGGAGCCTTGCGGGCTCCCTTCACTACATCATCAACTGCGTGACAAAGGTATGGAAAAAAAGCTTACAATCAAAATTTCGATTATGCCGGAATATGTTTATCTTTGTGGGATTTTTATACCATGAAATTTTCAGCATCAGCAGACGATATAGCACAGCGCCTCGGCGGTGAGGTCGTGGGCGACGGCGGAGCGCTCGTGTCGGCTCCGGCCCGCATAGAGAACGGACGGCCCGGAACAATCTGTTTCTTCGCCAATCCCAAATACGAGCATTATGTATATTCGAGCAAGGCGAGCATAATCCTTGTCAACAGGACCTTCGAGCCCAAGGAGCCGGTTTCGGCCACTCTGGTCAAGGTCGACGACGCCTACAAGGCTGTGGCCGACCTCCTCGACTGGTTCAGCTCGATGCGCAAGGCTGCCGTGCGCGGCAACCGCCTGGTCGCCAGATTCCTGATTGGCAGCATCCATATCGCATGCTCGGCCAGGATAGGGCGCGGCACCCACATCTACCCGCAGGTGTACATCGGACCCGGAGTCAAGGTGGGGCGCGGTTGCATAATCTATCCCGGGGTCAAGATATACCACGACTGCGTGATAGGCGACAACTGCATAATCCACTCCAATGCCGTGATAGGCGCCGACGGATTCGGATTCGCTCCGTGCCCCGACGGCTCGTACAAAAAGATACAGCAGACCGGTAACGTGGTGCTGGAAGACAACGTGGAAATAGGAGCCTCCACCACGGTCGACCGCTCCACGATGGGCTCGACCATAGTCCACAAAGGGGTGAAGATCGACAATCTGTGCCAGGTCGCACATAACGTGGAGATCGGCGAAAACACCGTAATGGCGGCCATGAGCGGCATCGCCGGCTCGGCCAAGGTCGGGAAGCAGTGCATAATAGGCGGCCAGAGCGGTATCGTGGGCCATGTCACCATCGCCGACCATACCACCGTGGCTTCCCGCACTGGAGTGATAAGTTCGGTCAAGGAGGAGGGCAGGGTACTTATGGGCTTCCCTGCACTGGACCATCGCGAATATATGAGGGCATACGCCATCTTCAGACAGAACGCAAAACAGAAAAAATGAAACAGCACACTCTGAATAAGGAATACACCTTCCTCGGCAAGGGGCTTCATACCGGAGGGACTGTCGGAATGACCATCCTCCCGGCTCCCATCGACCACGGGATTGTGTTTGAGCGCACCGATCTCGGCGGGGCCAGGGTCGGCGCCGTGATAGACAACCTCACCACCACCGACCGCAGCACGTGCATAAGGTGTGCAGGAGCCGATGTCATCACTACCGAGCATGTGCTTTCGGCATTGTCGGGCCTGGGCGTCGACAATGCGCTCATCCGTCTTACCAACAAGGAGGTTCCCATTCTCGACGGCAGCGCCCTGGCATATGTAGATGCCATTCAGAAAGACGGTCTCAAGGCCCAGTCGGCCGACAGGGAGTACCTGTCCGTTGACGAGCCATTCGAATACCGCAGCGGCGATTCCGTGATACGCGTCGAGCCTTCCAATCATTTCGAGGTGGACGTGAGCATAGAATATCCCTCCAGGGTGGTCAGCCATCAGGATGCTCATTTCGACGATACAATGGACTATGCGTCCGAAATAGGCAACTGCCGCACTTTCTGTTTCTTCCACGAAATAGAATTCCTTCTTGCCAACAACCTCATCAAGGGGGGCGATATGGACAACGCCATAGTCATCGTGGAGGAGGAGGTCTCCGGCGAGACCATCGAGCGGATGAAGTCGATTTTCAACGTAACCAGTCTGAAGCGTATCCCTTCGGGTTACCTGAACAACGTCAAACTCCGCTTCGACAATGAATGCGCCCGCCACAAGCTTCTCGACGTCATGGGTGACTTCGCTCTTGCAGGCAGGCCGATGAAGGCCCGTGTCACAGCTTTCAAACCGGGTCATGCAGTAAATACTGCCGCTGTCAAGGCATTGATGTCGCGGTATAAAAAATAGACTTATGGACAATACAAGTTTCATCCATCCCGATGCGAAGATAGGCTCAGGGGTCAATATTGGCCCGTTCTGCTATATCGCAGGCAATGTGGAGATAGGTGACGGCTGCACGATAGGCCCTCACGCCACGATATACGATTACGTGAAGATGGGCCGCGGCTGCAACGTGTTCCCCGGTGCGGTGATAGGCGCCGTGCCGCAGGATCTGAAGTTCGACGGCGAGCAGACGTGGGTGGAGATAGGCGACAACACCAACATCAGGGAGTGCGCCACCATCAACAGGGGTACGGCCGCCAGCGGCAAATACAAAACCGTGGTCGGCAGCAACTGCTTGATAATGTCGTATGTGCATATAGCCCACGACTGCCGTGTGGGCAACCACGTGATCCTTTCGAGCTATACCGGTCTGGCGGGGGAGAGCGACCTGGAAGACTGGGTGATATGCGGCGGCGGGTCGCTGGTGCACCAGTTCTCCCACATAGGTACGCACGCCATGATAGGAGGGGCTTCGGCCGTCAACAAGGACGTGCCTCCGTTTGTGATAGCGAGCCGCTTTCCCACCGTTTACGAAGGGGTCAACATCGTTGGTCTGCGGCGCAGGGGGTTCACAAATGCCCAGATCGACGAGATCCGCAGCATATACAACGTGATATACGAATCAGGACTCAACGTGTCGGATGCCTGCGCAAAGGTCGAGGGTGACTTCGCCCAAAGCGCGGAGCGCGACACCATACTCTCCTTCATCAAGGGTTCCGCACGCGGTATCATAAAGTGCGGCAGATAATGCCACGCTTCCAACAGGCGGTCCTGACCACTGCGTATCTTCCGCCGGCCGAATATTTCTACGCCATAGCCCACAGCGGCCGTGTGCTGATAGAGCAGTGTGAAACCTATCTCAAGCAGTCGTACCGCACCCGTTGCCGCATATTCTCTTCACAGGGTATGGAGACCCTGTCGATTCCTGTCCTGCATCCCTCTGCGGAGGGTGGCTCCCCTGGCAGGATACCGATACGCGACGTAAGAATCGACTACGGCGGCCCCTGGATAGTGCGCCACAAGAGGGCCCTGGAGGCCTCATACAATTCTTCGGCTTTCTTCCCTTATTACAAGGATGCAATCTTCTCCGTCCTCGACCGCAGGGAGACGTTCCTTTTTGACCTCAATCTCCTTCTGCTCGAAAAGATTCTCTCTCTCCTCGGTCTCAAAGCCGACATCGTCCTGACCGACGAGTTTCGGCAGAAGTATGATGAAGGGGACTTCAGGGAGCGTATCCAACCCAAGTACAGGGGGAAGAGCCTCCTGGAGGAATATGGCGCGCTTCGTCCGTGGTTCCAGGTGTTTGAAGACCGCACTCAGGTGGCCTCGAAGGTGCCCGGGGCCATCGCCGGGATAGTGCCCGGTACGGTGTTCATACCCAATCTTTCGATTGTCGACCTGCTTTCGGCCGAAGGCCCTGATTCGCTTTCGTTTCTGGAATAGGTCATTGAGCCGAGATCTCGGCTATGCTGGCGGTCTTTTCGCTGATGCGCCATCTGTCGTCAAGCCGGATTCCGAGTATGCACACAATCTGTTCCGTGCCGTCGTCGGCAGGCATCGTGACAATCGTGGCGCGTTTTTTCTGCTCCACGTCGAGTTTGATATCCTTGAAAAAATCGCTCACTTTGCGGAAGTTCTTCATCCCCAGAGGGCGGAATCTGTCGGCCGCCTTCCATCGGCGGCAGGAGAGGGGCAGCCTGAGCAGGTCGGCATCGGCATACAGGATACCTTCGGGCGCATTGTGCGGGTCGAAGCCCTCCGTGCGGCTGAAAACCCTTACGCGGCATCCCTCGGGTGTGGAGACTCCTGACGAGGGATATACCTTGAGCTTCCCGCGGTCGCGCACGAGGGTGTGGGTGGCCGACGTGAATACACCGCCGCTGCGCCCCTCGAGAGAAGAGGCTGCCGCCTCGGCCTGAGACGGGTTGAATCCGTATTTTTCAAGCAGGAGATGCAGCCTGAACGAGACGTGCCCTGCATCTTCAAGCTGCGGGATATCGATAGTCAGGACTCCGCCGGCGCTGTGGCAGGCGCGCTCGGAGAAGCGCTGCATATCTTCGGCTATTATTTCCCATCCCTGACTGAAATGCTTCATATTGCTCCGTGCCGTGGCCAGGAACGAGGGGTTTATCGCCGCGAAATGCGGGAACACCTCGTTGCGGATGCGGTTGCGGGCATACTCTGACTCGAGATTCGTGGAATCCACTCTGAACGGAACTTCGCTTGCGGCGGCGAACTTTTCGATTTCGGCCCTCGTGAAGCCGAGCATCGGTCTGAACACGCGGCCCGAAACGGCATTTATTCCGGAAAGGCCCTTGATTCCCGTGCCGCGCAGCAGATTGAGGTAGAGGGTTTCGACTGAATCGTTGAGATTGTGCGCTACGGCAATGCGGTCGAGATGCAGCTCCTCGAGCAGGGTGTTGAACCATTCGTAACGCAACTCCCTTGCGGCCATCTCGATGGAAATGCCTTTGGAGACTGCGTAGGAGGCCGTATCGACCTTTCGGGTGTGGCAGACTATGCCGTTTTCGGAGCAGAACCGCTCCACCAGCGCCTGGTCGCCGTCGCTCTCGTCGCCTCTGAGCGAGAAGTTCATATGCGCCACCTGGAACACAATCCCGAGCGGGCTGTCCATAAACAGCCTCAGCATCGTCATTGAATCAATGCCGCCGCTGACACCCAGCAGAAAGGTGGGCAGCTTTCCACCGCTTCCTTCGGATGCGGCAATTTCAGAGCCGAACCGCTCCGGTATGTCACTTCGTTGCACCGATGGTGTATGTGAATCCTACGCTGAAGAGCTCCTTGAACTGCACTGCGGCCACCATCACGTTCTTGCCGGTTTCGGGGTCAACCACGGGGGAGCCTTCGTCATCGCGCAGTATCTTGCTCTTTATCTTGCTGTCGTATATGAGGTTGGTACGCAACGTCACGGCAAAGAAATTTGATATCTTGGCCTCCACGTTGAGGTCCCAGTTCACCTTTATGTCGAGAGGGTGGTCAAGGTAATTGGAGAAGAACGTCATGTCGGAGCCCACTTTGAAGTTCTTTATCTCAACCTTGGCGCCGACCTTCAACTGGGCGCCCAGGTCCATTCTGCACGACTCGTCGGCGCGGTTGCCGTAGAGTTCCCTCAGCTCCGGGTCTCCGACCACAGTGGCCTTTGCCGTAAGTGGCGCGAAGTTGATCGAAAGCCAGTTCCACGGCTGGTAGTCGACACCGAGACCGAGTGAGATATATGCAGGGGCGAACGGCTTGGAAGTGAGGGTGTAGTTGCCGTCTTCGTCTTCCTCCTGATAGTTGTAGCCGTTGGCGAACTGCGACCTGAAGTTGAATACTGCCGATATGTAGAGCTTCTGGGTGGCCTCGTATCCGAACTTGCTGTCGAGGATGATGCGGTCGTCGCTCTTCTTGAGCTTGCTCCCGTCGAACTGCTGGATGAAGCCGTATCCGAGCTGGAGCTCGTTGTCCCAGATGAAGCGGTCTTTCTTGTAATTGGCGATGCCGTCAACGTATGCGTCGAGCGAAATCGACCCCTGTCCGCCGGCCGCCCAGTTGGTGAGGGACATCTGCGAGAATCCTATCTGGGTCGAGAGCCCCTTGGTCCATAATTTGGGCAGGCTGGTGGTGTCGGCCTGACCTTCGGCCCGTGCCGGCAGAACAGCCACGAGGCAGAGGATGGCGAGGATTGTTGCTGTTTTTTTCATTTCCAAGAAACGTTATGATCAATATGCCCTTGCAAAGATAACCCTGCGTTTCGAGGGCTTTCCGGAATAGACGCACTTGCCCTCCTCCTCGCATACGCAGGTGTCGAGAGGGATGCAGCGTATGGTGGCCTTGGTTTCCTCCTTGATTTTCTCTTCGGTTTCGGGTGTGCCGTCCCAGTGGCAGAGTAGGAATCCGCCCTCTTCGATTTTCTGCTTGAACTCGCTCCACGTGTCGACCTTGATGATGTTCTTCTCCCTGAACGAAGCGGCCTTGTCGTAGAGGTTTGCCTGGATTTCATCCATAAGCGCCGCAACGCGGTCGGCAAGGCCTTCCTGAGGCACGGATTCCTTGGTCATTGTGTCGCGCCTTGCAAGTTCGACCGTGCCGTTTTCGAGGTCGCGCTCACCCATCACTATGCGGACGGGCACTCCCTTGAGCTCCCACTCGGCGAACTTGAATCCCGGGCGGAGATTGTCGCGGTTGTCCATCTTGACGGAGACGCCTTTTGCCTGCAGGGCATTCTTGAGCTCTTCCATTCTGGAGAGGACCGCGTCGCTTTGGTTCTTGCCGGGGATGGGCACCATTACGACCTGGATAGGGGCAAGAGCGGGGGGCAGCACCAGACCGTTGTTGTCGGAATGGGTCATTATGAGAGCTCCCATCAGACGGGTGGACACGCCCCACGAGGTGGCCCATACGTATTGCAGGTTGCCGTCCTTGTCGGCGAACTGCACGTCGAACGCCTTGGCGAAATTCTGCCCGAGGAAGTGCGACGTTCCGGCCTGGAGGGCCTTGCCGTCCTGCATCATGGCCTCGATGGTGTAGGTGTCGAGGGCTCCCGCGAAGCGCTCGGTTTCGCTCTTGCACCCCACCACTACGGGCATCGCCATATATTCGCGTGCGAAGCGGGCGTACACGTTAACCATCCTGCGGGCCTCCTCCACGGCCTCCCCGCTTGTGGCGTGGGCCGTGTGGCCCTCCTGCCAGAGGAATTCAGCCGTGCGCAGGAACAGCCTGGTGCGCATTTCCCAGCGCACTACGTTGGCCCACTGGTTGCAGAGCAGAGGCAGGTCGCGCCACGACTTTATCCAGTTTTTGTATGTGTTCCAGATTATGGTTTCGGACGTAGGGCGGACCACAAGCTCCTCCTCGAGTTTTGCGTCGGGGTCGACGATGACACCCTTGCCGTCGGGGGAGACCTTGAGGCGGTGGTGCGTCACCACGGCACACTCCTTGGCAAATCCCTCCACGTGCTCTGCCTCACGGCTGAGGAACGATTTGGGGATGAAAAGAGGGAAATATGCATTCTGATGCCCTGTTTCCTTGAACATCCTGTCGAGTACCTCGTGCATCTTCTCCCAGATTGCATAGCCGTACGGCTTGATGACCATGCACCCCCTGACCGCCGACTGCTCGGCAAGGTCAGCCTTGACCACAAGATTGTTGTACCATTTGGAATAGTCGTCTTCCCTGCTTGTCACCTCTTTGTTGTCAACCTCTTTTGCCATGTCAGATTTTGTATTTGGTATAATTATTGATTAATTTTGTCTGTAGTGTGCAAATTTATAAAAATTAACCGATAACGGAGGTAAAAATGAGAAACAAAGTCCACTTTATCCTGCTTGCGGCCGTGGTTGCGCTTGCATCCTCGTGCGGGACGAGCTACTCCTCCACAGTTTATTCCGACGATATCTACTACCGGCCCACCGCATCCTCGCGTCTGGCCAGGGCGGAGGCTGAAGCCCAGAAGTATATCGAAGAGCACGGAATGATAAATTCCTACTTTGAGGTGGATTCAGCCACAGGCCGCATCTATCTCCGCGAGGGGGCGTCATATACCGACCTTCTCCATAAGTTCGATAAAACCACCTACACTTTCAACCTTTCCTTCGGCGGATGGTACAATCCCTGGAATCCGTGGTTCGATCCGTGGTACAGGCCCTGGGACCCGTGGTACAATCCCTGGTACGGCCCGTGGGATCCGTGGTACAGGCCCTGGGGCCCCTGGGGTCCGGGTCCTTACTACCCGTATTATCCCGGAACGGTGATAGTGTACGACCGCTACGGTTACCGCACCGGCAGCTCCAGCTACGGGTACGGGCATCGCACCGACAGCGGTCTCCGCTCGGGCTCCTCCGGTACACCATATTACGGATCGAGCTATTCGGGCGGAAGTTATACCCACCGCAGCCCGTCCTCATCATCGGGGCACAGGTCCGCGACAGTTTCGGCGCCCGCATCTTCATCTTCGCGCAGCAGCAGTTACAGCAGCTATTCGGGCTCCTCCCGCAGCAGCGGTTATAGCGGAAGCTACGGAGGCTCCCGCGGCGGTTACTCCGGCGGTTATTCCGGTGGAGGCTATTCCGGCGGCGGTTATTCCGGCGGAGGATATCACGGAGGTGGAAGCCGTGGTGGCGGCGGTCGCAGGTAACAATCCGACCAGGCAAACTATGGAAAAAGAAATATCACGACTATGAATATGAAAAGAATATATTGTATTATGCTGGCATCGTCGTTCTCCCTTGCGCTTTATGCACAGGGGCCTGCCGATGCACTGAGGTATTCGAAGCTCTCATACGAGGGCACGGCGCGCACCATAGCGATGGGCAACGCCTTCACCGCCCTGGGCGGCGACATAGGCGGGGTGGCGGTCAATCCCGCGGCTTCGGCCGTAATGCGCCACTCCGAGTTCACCATATCTCCGGGAGGCATCTTCGCCGGTTGTGAATACGGCTGTCTGGGAACCATCACCTCCGACAATGCTGGCAGCTTCGTACTCAACAATGCCGGGATATCGCTCGCTTTCGACACCTACCAGTCGAGCGGCCTTCAGAACTTCAATTTCTCCTTTGCCGTCAACAGGGTCGCCGATTTCAACTCGGTGAGCGCCTTCTCGTGCAGAACGGGGCAGTCGTCGATGCTCGGCTCGATGGCAAGCGACATAGATGGGGTCGAGGAGGCCGCGCTCGCGTGGACCGACATCTACAACCCCTATTTCGAGTCGAACATTCCGTGGGGCACCCTCCTGGCTTACGACGACTATCTGATCAGCCCCTACGGCGGCAACGATTCGTATATCGGCTCGACCGAAAACGGATTCCCGTTCTCAAGGTCCGTGGGAGGCGCCCTGCGCCAGGACTATTTCAGCCGCAGCAAAGGCGGCATAATGCAGTACACCCTCAATTTCGGCTTCAACGTTTCCGACATAGTGTTCATAGGTTTCAACGTCAATCTCAATTCGGTAAGATACTCTATCGACGAAACCTACAGCGAAACGGCCGAGAGGCCCGATGATTTCGACGACGGCTTCAGGAATTTCTCCAGCACATATTGGCAGACCACCACCGGCGTGGGATTCAACGGAAAGATCGGCGTGATATGCACTCCAGTGGCGGGTTTGCGTTTCGGCGCCACCTTCACCACCCCTACGGCGTACAATCTGTTCGACGTGTGGGGCCGCAACATGACCTCCAATTTCATTACACAGATCGACCGCTACGGCAATCCGCGCGCTACCCGCTATTCGCGCGTTTCCCCGCAGGGCGAATGCCGGTACAGGCTTACCGCTCCGCTGCAGTGGAGCCTCGGAGCCGCATACACCTTCGGCAATATAGCCCTTCTGAGCGTGGATTACGAGAACGTCGATTACGCAAGTGCCCGACTCTACAACGACAGCGGCAATTCATCGGAGTTCAGGGATGAGAACAGAAGGATAAGCAACGGCCTCAAAAACAGCAGCATACTGCGTGCCGGAGTGGAGGTGCGCCCTCTTGAGGCGCTTTCGCTCAGGATGGGATACAATATGCACAGCAGCTGCGGAAGCATAGTCGACTACGACGGCAGTCAGATGTATTCATATCCTACACTGCATTACATCTCGGGCGGTGTGGGCTTCCGCTTCGGAAGCGACCTCCGCTGCAGCCTCGATGCCGGCTACCAGCAGCAGCTGCGCACTTCGGATTCGTTCACGATGTATTCCGACTATGAGGCCGACGGCGAATGGTTCACCGCTCCGGCGGTCGACGGCTGGCGTACCACCGGAAAACTGGTGATGACCTTCACTTTCAGATTCTAGAACAGGTAAACGTAGGGCATTCTGGCGTACACCTGAGGCCTCGATGCCGTGCGAAGACCGCTGTAGGCGCTTTCCAATGCGCGCAGCGGATTGTCCCCTACGGCTTTGGCTGCGCCGGCCTGCGTGCGCACCTGGGAGATGGATTCCATTATTTTCTCGGCTGCGGTCTTTACCACGGGATACTCGACAACGCGGTAGTCCCCGTCGGTAAGCCCGGTTACGGCCTCGGCATAGGCGATGGCATCCACAAGGCCTCCGCAAGCGTCGGCCAGCCCTGCCTCAATGGCATCCTTGCCGGTCCACACACGCCCTTGTCCGAGATTATCAAC
This sequence comes from Bacteroidales bacterium, assembly GCA_045641345.1. Lineage (GTDB taxonomy): Bacteria > Bacteroidota > Bacteroidia > Bacteroidales > UBA932 > Cacconaster. Next base: position 71,669 of record JAZUGR010000030.1, on the reverse strand, counting down.
CTCGCTTTCGCTCATCGAACGGCCGTCGGCCACAAGCGCGGTGAACTGTGAATATACCCTTTCAACCTCTTTCTGGAAGAATGCGGTTTCCTTTTCGTCGAGAGGGTCAATCATCGAGAGCATACCGCCGTGGCTGTTGGAGGTTATGCCTACCACGTTCACTCCGAGTTTGCCCTTGAGGGCCTTGCCGAACGAGGGAATCAGTGAGAATGCCCCTATCGAGCCTGTGAGGGAGGTGTTGTCGGTGTAGATTTTATCGGCGCGGGCCGAAATCCAGTATCCCCCCGAGGCCGCATAGTCGCCGTAGCTGGCAATCACGGGCTTGACCTCCTGGACGAGGCTCAGGCGGTGATTTATCATTTCGGCTCCCAGCGCGCTCCCTCCGGGTGAATTGACCCTGAGCACCACGGCCTTGACGGTCGAATCCTTCTGCAGACGCTCAAGTATGTCGTCAATTTCCTCGCACGAGACGGCGCCTTCCATTCCCGCTCCGGTTACCAGTTCGCCGTCGCAATAGACCACCGCTATTTTGTCGTGGCTTCTGTTGTTGCCGCTTACCGAGGCGGCGTAATCCTCAATGTCGATGATGTCGAGGTCGTCGGCATCCTCTTCGCCGGCAAGCTGGCAGAGATATGCTTCGAGAGAGTCGAGATGGCACAGCTGGTCGACCAGACCGTTGCTCAGCAGCGATTCGGCATCGGTGAGCTCCAGATTGTCGATCCAGCGGTTGTAGTCATCTGCCGAAAAACCGCGTGAGGCGGCTATCTCCAGGCTCCGCGAGGTCTGGAGCGAGCGCACCATGGCCCTGTTCTGCTCCAGGTTGTCGCCGCTTATGTCGCTGCGGACGAACGATTCGCCGGCCGACTTGTATTTGCCGTGCCTGATGAGCTGTACGTCTATCCCAAGCTTGTCGAGAGCATCCTTGAAGAAAAGCACCGACGTGCCAGTGCCGACCATCATCACCTCGCCGCAGGGGTTGAACATTACCCTGTCGGCCACCGATGCAAGATAGTAGCTTTCGTCGTACATCGTGTTGCAGTACGACACCACGGCCTTGCCGGCATTGCGGAATCTGCCGAGGGCGGCGCGCACCTCTTCGGCCTGGCTCATGGAGAGTTCGGGCATATCGGGGGTGATGTATATGAAGCTTACCGCATCATCCGAGGCGGCCGCATCGATTGCCCTGACCATCGAATAGAGCGATATCGTGGAGGCGAGAGAGGCCCCGCCGCTGCGCGAAAAGTAGAATTTCTCGCTGCCGCGCTCGGCTGTCGGGGTTGCGAAACCTATCCTTAGAATCGTGTTGCCCGAAGGTTTTGCCGCGTGCTTGGGGGCGATTGTCGCCAGAGAGCCGACGAGGCTTATTCCGAGTGCCGCCATTACGGCGATTGCCATCAAAGCTCCGAGCATCGAGCCGAAGACTATTTTCCAGAATGTTTTCATTGGTATGATTCTTGATAAATCCCTTTTGTGTTCGCAAAGATAACTTATTTTCTTAAATTTGCAGGTTATGACAACGTTGTTTACGGCTATCGCGTTACCCTTGGTTGCGGCTATGCAGACCTTTATCGGCACCGTCTTCTACGACAGGGCCCAGGGCCGCTCCGAGCCCTTGCCGTATGCACAAATCTACCATATCGAGAAGGAGCGTCTGATAGAGGCCGATTCCACCGGACGCTTCGCAATCCTGCTCGATGGGAGGGCCACCCTCGTGGCAACCTACGTTGGATATACGAGGGACACCCTCATAGTGGAGAGGGGAGTCGGCTCGGGCGAATTCCACCTCCGTGGTGAAAACGGCGTGGATGAGGCGACAGTCACTGCCCGTCAGCCGTCGCTTTCGAGGCTCAGCCCCGTCAAAACCGAGGTTGTGACATCCGCCGGCCTCTGCAAGATGGCCTGCTGCGCGCTCGCCTCGAGTTTCGAGAATTCGTCGAGCGTTACCGTGGGGTACCCCGATGCTATAACCGGCGCGCGCCAGATCAAGCTTCTGGGCCTTTCCGGAGTCTATACCCAGATGCTCGACGAGTCAAGACCGATACTGCGCGGGCTGCAAAGCCCCTTCGGAATGTCGTATATTCCGGGGCAGTGGCTTGAAAGCATACAGATTTCCAAAGGCCCCACTTCGGTGTCGAACGGGCTTGAGGCGATAACCGGCCAGATAAACGTGGAACACCGCAAACCTACCGACGAAACCCCTCTTTTCGTGCAGCTCTACGGCTCTTCCGATGCAATGCTCGAGGCCAACGTGGCCTCGTCCCTCCAGCTTGATGAGAGGTGGAGCACGGTGATTCTTGGCCACGTGGGCTCCACAGTCGCCGATATGGACCACAACGGCGACGGCTTCCGCGACGATCCACGCTCCCTGCAGCTTAACTTCGCCAACCGCTGGCTCTACTATTCGCCCTCGGGAGTGCAGGTGCGCTTCGGGGTGCGCTATGTCAACGACAACAGGCTCGGCGGGCAGATTGGGAGCCGTAGCGACAACGAGTGGAATCTCGACAACGGGATATGGGGCAGCCGCATATGGAACAGCGGCATCAACGGCTATGTAAAGGTGGGCATCCCCCTTTCTCCCGACCAGAGTTCCAATATAGCGGCGGTGTTCGACTACACCCACCACGAAATAGACTCCTACTACGGCAGCCGCCTCTACGACGGAAAGCAGAATTCCTACTTCGGTAACCTCATATATTCGAACAACATCACCGAGCGCCATTCCGTCAAGGGCGGGCTCACGTTCAATTCCGACTGCTTCAAGGAAAATATGCTCTTTGCCTCTCACAACAACGACATCCGTTACCATCACAACGAGACGGCCCTCTCGCTTTTCGGCGAATATACCTTCACCTGCGACGACAAGCTGACTCTGGTGGGGGGCCTGAACCTCGATTACAACTGGACCCACGGGTGGCTGTTCGCTCCCAGGGCCAGCTTCAAATACTCCTTCACCGACGCCATAGTGCTGCGCCTTGCCGGAGGACGCGGCTATCGTTGTTCCAATATCCTGGCAGACAATATGGGGATGTTCTCCACGGGGAGCACCATCGAAATCGCCGAGGGGCTCAACACCCTCGAGGATGCCTGGACCTTCGGAGGCAACGTCACTTTCTACCTCCCTTTCGGATACGACAGCGAGAACACCTACGTCAGTTTCGACTATTTCCGCAGCACCTTCAACAATCAGGTGGTCTCCGACCAGGAACTGAAGGATAACGTCGTGTGCCTCTACAACGTCAACGGCCCGTCATACACCAACACCTACCAGATCGATTTCAACGTCGACCCTGTGGAGCGGTTCTCCATTACGGCCACTTTCCGCTACACCGACTCCCGCGTCACCCTCGCCGGGCAGGGATTGTGCGAGCGTCCTATGACAAGCCGCTTCAAGGGGGTGCTGAACTTGCAGTACGCCACCGGTATGAGCAAGTGGATATTCGACCTTACCGCCCAGATCAACGGGCCGATGAGGCTGCCCGATTTTGCCGCGCGCGAGTGGGGTATGGCGATGAGTCCGGTGTATCCTGCGCTGTATGCCCAGGTCACCCGCAAGTTCAGGGGATTCGACGTGTATGTGGGTGGGGAGAACCTTACCAATTTCACCCAGAAGAATCCCGTCATAGCATCTTCAGACCCGTTCTCCGACAAGTTCAACGCCAGCTGCGTGTGGGGCCCCATAATGGGAATAAAGGTGTATGCGGGAGTAAGATACACATTGTGGAAAATATAATATGGAAATTATAACCCGAACGATATGAAACGCTTTTTGATTTTGTCGGTTGCATTGTTGATATGCTTCCCTCCGGTTTTCGCTTCTAAAAAGGCGGACAAAAAGAAGACGGTGGCCGAAGTGACCTTCGTCACCACCGTCGAATGCAGGAACTGTGTCAAGAAAGTGGAGGCCAATCTTCCTTTCGAACAGGGGGTCAAGGACATAAAGATAAACCTTGACGACCGTACGGTCAGCATCAAGTACGATGCCGCCAAGACCGACCCCGCGAAACTGGCTTCGGCCATCAGGAAACTCGGCTTCGATGCAGTTGAACTCAAATAGACCGTTGTTATGTACAGGATAGTATCAAAGAAAGTGCTCACTCCTTCCATCACGCTGATGGAAGTCGAGGCGCCGCTTCTGGCCGCCTCGGCCCGGCCGGGCCAGTTCCTGATAGTCAGGGCCCGCGACATGGGCGAGAGGATACCCCTCACGATATGTGATTTCGACCGTGCAAGGGGCACGGTCACCGTCTGCATACAGGCCATAGGAGCTTCGACCAGGCTCATCAATTCGCTTGGGGAAGGGGAGTGTTTCACCGACTTCGCGGGGCCCCTCGGGCAGCCTTCGGAGTTTGTGGACTGGGATTCTTCGAAACTTTCGGGAGCGAGGTTCCTGTTTGTGGCCGGCGGGCTCGGCGCCGCTCCGGTATATCCGCAGGTCAAGTTTCTGCACGAGGCTGGCGCCAGCATCGACATCGTCGCCGGAGCCAAGAGTGCCGACCTTCTGATTCTCGAGGATGAGCTGCGCTGCTGCTGCGACAATATGTATATCTGCACCGACGACGGCTCCAAGGGTGAGAAAGGTCTTGTCACAGGGGTTATAGGCCGCCTTCTGGCCGAAGGGGCTGCATATGACCGGGCGGTTGCGATAGGCCCTATGATAATGATGAAGTTCGTCGCCTCGGCTATGCGCGAGAGCGGCATTCCGCTTACGGTGAGCCTCAATACGATTATGGTCGACGGCACAGGAATGTGCGGGGCCTGCCGCGTCACGGTGGGCGGCAAAACCAGGTTCGCCTGTGTCGAAGGGCCTGAATTCAATGCCTATGAGGTGGATTTCGACGAGGCTTTGCGGCGTCAGGGAATGTACCGTGACATTGAAATTGAAAAAGACCACAAATGCAGGATAGGGAGGGATCTCTGATATGGACAGAATGAAAAAAGTGCCTGTGCGTGAACAGGACCCGAAGGTGCGTGCGCACAATTTCGACGAGGTGTCGTGCGGCTACTCCGCCGCCGAGGCTGTGGAGGAGGCTTCGCGCTGCCTCCATTGCAAGAATCCACAGTGCGTGGCTCATTGCCCCGTAGGGTTGAAAATCCCCGATTTCGTGGAGAAGGTGCGTCAGGGCGATTTTGCCGCCGCCTCAAGGATAATAGCCTGCGACAGTTCGCTGCCGGCAGTATGCGGCCGTGTATGCCCGCAGGAGACGCAGTGCGAAGGGGGATGCATACTGGGCGTGAAGGGTGAATCCCTTTCGATAGGACGGCTGGAACGCTTCGTGGCCGACTGGAGCCGTGAAAACGGAGTGAAGGCGGCAGTGAAGGTTGAACCAAACTATCACCGCGTAGCCATAGTGGGCAGCGGTCCGGCAGGCCTGGCGTGTGCCAGCGACCTGGCCCGTGCAGGGTATGACGTAACGGTTTACGAAATGCTTCACAAGGCGGGCGGGGTGCTCCAGTACGGCATTCCGGAATTCCGTCTCCCCAAGGAAAAGGTGGTGGAGCCCGAGATAGACAATGTCCGCAGCCTTGGCGTAAAGATAGAGACAAACGTGGTGGTAGGCCGTACCTTTACGGTCGATGACCTGCTCGACAAGATGGGTTTCGAGGCCGTTTTCATCGCTTCCGGAGCAGGCCTTCCGAAGTTTATGGGCATCCCCGGGGAGAATCTCAACGGAGTGTTCTCGGCCAATGAATATCTCACCCGCAGCAATCTGATGAAGGCCTTCAGCCCCGAAAGCGATACGCCCATAAGGGTGGGGCGCAAGGTGGTTGTGGTCGGCGGAGGCAACGTGGCTATGGATGCCGCCCGCACGGCGCTGCGTCTGGGCTCCGAGGTCACGATAGTGTACCGCCGCACCGAGAAGGAACTTCCGGCCCGCGTGGAGGAGGTGCATCACGCAGCCCAGGAGGGCATAGTGTTCAGTATGCTCACCAACCCTGTGGAAGTGCTTTCCGACGACAAAGGTTGTGTGAGGGGGCTGCGCTGCATAAAGATGGCTCTCGGGGAGCCCGATGCGAGCGGGCGCCGCTCTCCGGTGCCGGTCGAGGGCTCTCAGTTCGACATAGAGGCCGACGTGGTGATAATGGCGCTCGGCACTTCGCCCAACCCGCTCATTTCGGGCACTACCGGCGGCCTTGAGGTGAACCGTCACGGGTGCATAGTTTCGGATGATAGCGGAGTTACCTCACGCGAGGGCGTCTTTGCCGGCGGTGATGCCGTCACAGGTGCGGCTACGGTGATTCTGGCAATGGGCGCCGGGCGTCGCGCCGCAGCGTCGATAGACAATTACATAAAATCCAAAAACAGGCAATGATGGTACAGAAGCCTTCAATCCCAAAGGGTACACGCGATTTCGGCACCGCAGAGATGGCGGGGCGCAATTATATATTCAATACGGTAAAGGGCGTTTTCGCCAAGTACGGCTATTCTCAGATAGAGACTCCGGCGCTGGAGAATCTTTCGACTCTCCTGGGCAAGTACGGCGATGAGGGCGACAAACTCCTCTTCAAGGTGCTAAATTCGGGTGATGCCTTTGCGGGGGCGGACTTTTCCCTTCCAAGCAATGCCCTCTCGCTCAAGGTGTGCGAAAAGGGATTGAGATACGACCTCACCGTACCTTTCGCCCGCTACGTGGTGCAGCACCAGAGCGAGATATCGTTTCCTTTCAAGAGATTCCAGATACAGCCCGTATGGCGGGCCGACCGCCCGCAGAAGGGGCGCTACCGCGAGTTCTATCAGTGCGACGTTGACGTGATAGGGAGCAGGTCGCTGCTCTGCGAGCTGGAGCTGGTGCAGATTGTCGATGAAGTGTTCTCCAAGTTGGGCGCAAGAGTGAGCCTGAAGATAAACAACCGCAAGATACTTTCCGGCCTGGCCGAGGTGTGCGGGGAGCCCGACCATCTGGTGGATATAACCGTCGCAATCGACAAGATCGACAAGATAGGTCTTGATGCCGTCAAGGCCGAGATGAGGGAGAAGGGGATTTCCGACAAGGCGATAGCCGTAATAGAGCCTGTCCTGAATCTCGGCGGCTCGACTGATGAGAAGATAGAGAGAATGTCGCAGATTCTCGCCTCCTCCGAGGTCGGGATGAAGGGCATTGATGAAGTCAGGACCCTGTTTTCGCTCATTGGCAGTGCCGGAGTCGGGATTGACGTGGAACTCGACCTTTCGCTGGCGCGCGGGCTCAACTACTATACCGGCGCAATCTTCGAGGTCAAGGCGCTCGATTTCGAGATAGGCAGCATCTGCGGCGGCGGCCGTTACGACAACCTCACCGGGATATTCGGTCTGCCCGATATGTCGGGAGTCGGTATCTCGTTCGGAGCCGACCGCATATTCGACGTTCTTTCGGGTCTCAATCTTTTTCCGGAAGGGATTGCCGGAGGAAGCGACGTGCTTTTTGCCAATATGGGCGAAGCGGAAGTCGCGTGGCTGCTTCCCGTGGCCGCATCGTTGCGCGGCAAGGGAGTAAGGTGCGAGGTATATCCCGATTGCGCCAAGCTCAGGAAGCAGTTCGAGTATGCCGACCGCAAGGGGATACGCTATCTGGCCATAGTGGGCGGCGACGAAATGGCTTCGGGGCAGGTGACCGTCAAGAATCTTTCTTCCGGTGAGCAGCGCAGTATGCCCGCCGACTCCATTACGCTCGATTTCTAACGGAATTTCCATCCGGAACATTCGTCTGAAATTCCGACGGAACCTCCTGCCGGAATTCCAACGGGATCTTTGGCCGGAATTTCCGTCCGAACGGCACTGAAATATCTCTCCCCTCAAGGCACTTTGTCTGAAAGACCGCGGAAGCGTCGTGCCTTGAGGGGAGAGATATTTCAGTGAGTTGTCCGGTCAGTGTCCGGTCAGTCTTTCGTCACCTCGAACTTGTAGTCGCCTTCGGAGAGGTCCTTTACGGAGTAGCCGTCGGCAACCTTGATGTAGGCGTCCTGTTCAGGGGTTTTGTTGTACTTGCCGCCTGTTATGACGAATGCCTTGCCGCTGTTTTCCCCGGCAGATCTGAGCACATAGTTGCTTGCGCTCTTGAAGTACCCGCCTGAAACGTTGATTGTCGTGTTGGAGGTCATGTTGGTATAGATTGGAGCGGAAGTTGACGAGACAAGTTTGTCACTTGCCGGTGTATATGTCGACTCTATGGCGCCTCCGGTCACGTTGATTGTGGAGCGGAAATAAGGATAGATTCCGTGGAATATTCCTGTGATTGCGCCTCCGCTGACATTGACCGTGCACGGATAATTTGCCGTTCCGTATGAATAAAGAGCAATGGCCTCGTCGTTGGTTATGCTGCCGCCTTCCATATCAAGCGTTGACTGTATTACAGAAACCGCTCCAAAATGAGCATTGGGATCCTGTTTTGCCGAACTGGCCTGAGCTTTCATCGACGACTTGACTGTGGCATCCCCCGATATCGTGGCCTTCGAGCGGTACAGCACGATTGCCGAGGAGTCCTTTGCCGTTATCGTTCCGCCGCTTATCTCAAGCGTGGTGGTGCTGGCGTAGATTGCATCCTTGGCCGTGCTGGTTATCGTGCCTCCGGTAATCGTTACGTTTGCCGTTTTGGTTGTCGAAGATCCGTAATATGAATACAGTGCAATACCGGCCGTATTCTCTATTTGTGCGTCACCCGATATCGTAAGATTTGCGGCGTTTCGTGCTGCAACCGTGCCGAGATAACAAGTGCTTCCTGCCGTTGCGGCATCGTTGGGGTTCTTGCTGGTTATCTTTCCACCGGTGATGTTGCACTTGGCTGCGTAGAGGGCTACCGCTGCAGAGTCGGTTGTGGTAACCGAGCCTCCATCGATATTGAGGGTGCAGGTGCCGCCGTTGCAGTAGATGCCCTTTCCTCCCTTGGCACCCTTTGCCGCAGTGTTCTTGATTGCGCCTTCTTTGAGGGTTGCCGCTCCTCCGTTGCTGACATAAACTACATAGTTGCCCGAAGCCTCGATCTTGCCCGTCTTTTCATCCGAGGAGTCGTCGATGGTGAGATTGCCGCCCTTGGGGTTGATGCAATAGACACCTCCCTTCATTTCTTTGCCGGCTAGGTCGAGAGTTATCCCGATGGTGTTGGTAAATCTGGCTGTATCCTGAAGCACTATGTCGTCCAACAGCTTGATGGTGCCGGGCTCGGAGAGTTTGTTGGCCTCCTCGAGCGCCGCCTCGAAGGTGGCGTAGCCCGTGCCGTTGAGCGATGCTGCATAATATTGGCCGACCACCTGGTGGGTATAGGTTATTCCGTCGATTGTGACAGGGGATGACGAATCGAGCGTGCAACCCGTTTTGAGGTAGCTCTCGTCGATGGCCTTGCTGAACCAGCATCCAGTGGATACGGTGTTCTCGAAATTCTTGCCCACGAAAATGCCTGTGGTGTCGCAGGTGGAGGAGAAGTATCCTCCCTTGATCTCAACGATGGGGCTGCTCAGATTGCCGGCGTTTATGGTTTGTTCGCCTGCTGCAAAGGTGCCGCCCGATATGCTGAAGTCGCCGCTGTAGCGGTGGAGACCGCGGTATGACGAAGTGAACTTGCCGCCGGAGATGTTGAACTTGCCGGGCCCTATCTTGGAGTTGCCGAGATAGAGGGCGAATGCCTGCGCCCCTTCGGCTCCGCTTACGGCGACTGTGGCCGTACCGCTGATGTTGGTTGTGGTGGAAGTGCGGATGCCACCGTAGGCCGAAGTGAATTCACCGCCGCTTACGTTGGCCGTACCTACCTGCACGTCAAGGGCAAATCCCTTGTCCGCAGTAAAGGAGCCGTTCTTGACGTCAATTACTCCCGAGCCTACTTTGGTTACGGCGGATTTGCTGCCCGTGGCAGTGAACTCTCCTCCGTTTATTTCAACCTTGATGGCGCTGCCCATCGGAGAGAATACTATGGGGTCGAATTTACCGCCGTTGAGGATTACGTTGCCGTAGGTGGTCAGCGTATCGATGCTGATGGTTCCTCCCGAAGTGAATTCAAGCCCCGTTATGTTGCTGGAGAAATATGCGTTGTTCATTTTGCCGCCGCTTATGTGAACGTCGGCTCCGGTGCCGAAGTAGATCGCTGCCAGCGTGTTCTTGCTCTCTTCGCCGGTATAGTTGGCCACGAGTTCACCTCCTGAGATGTATGCCTTGCTGTTGGTGAAGCTTGCAGCCTCGTAATATTCGCCATATATCTTGCCGCCCTTGACGTTCACGGTGCCTCCCTTTGCGTCGAGGGTGTAATATGCTGCCTTCGCGGCGCTGAGCAGTTCTCCGCTTTCGAGGGTGAAGGTTCCCTTGTTGAGGAGGACGACGGCCGAACCTGTGTGGTCGTGCTGTACGCGACCGTCTTCGACACTGCTCCTGATTGTAAGGTTGGAGTTGGTGCCGTTTATTTCAAAACGTTTGTCGGAGTTGGTTATGAGGGTCTTGCCCGCAAGGTCGAGGGTTATTGCGTTGTCTGATGCCACCGGAATCTTTTCGGTGAGACGGCAGTCTGACAGGAGGGTGATGAGGCAGTCCTCGCTCTGCTGGTTGGCCATCAGGAGCGCCTCCGCAATGGTGGTCTTGTTGATGGGATCGGCCTCACCGACCTTGATTGTGGCCTCGTATTGCGGCTTGGGCTCGACTATGTAACTGTAGTGGAGACCTTCGTAGGTTATGTCGCAGATGTTGGAGAAATATCCGGCGGCAACCAGGTCGTTGTTGACCGAACGGGAGTAGTATCCGCCCTTGAGGATCGCGCCGGAGATGATGGCATAATTGGGAGCTGAAGTGAAATAGCCTCCGCTGATTTCGGCATCCGCCGATGCCCCGGCTGCGAGTGCCTGACTTGAATATGATGTGAATATTCCGCTCTTGATTTCGGCTGTTCCGGATGATATATATACCGGGCAGCCGTCGGAGGTTATTTTGCAGTCGTTGATTGTTACCTTTTCGCAGTAACTTACGTAGATGCCGTATTTGTTCGATTTTATCTCACCACCGTTGATTTCGATCGAATCCATTGCATCACCCGATTCCGAATCGACGCGCAGGGTGCGGCCCGACGTTGTTGTGCCGATGCTCTCGAGGGTTCCGCCGTTCATTGTAAAACTGCCGGAATGGAGTTTGACTGCGCAGTTGCCGCCCTTTATTGTGCCGCTTTCCACGGTAAGGATGCCGTATGACTCCACGGCCGGGGTGTTGGAATCCGCATTGCCGAGGCTTCCGGTACCTTGGGAGTCGGTTATGACAACCCCTTCGGAGGTTTCGGATATCTTGAGGTTGAAGTCGGATATTCCCGTGACGGAATGTCCGTTGAGGTCGAACGTAACGGCAGCGTCTTCGTTCTTGAACTCGGCATCGGATGTGATATGGCAGTCGTCGATAATCCTGATGGTGCAGGCCTCGCCCAGGTCATTGGCCGCATTGACGGCCTCTGCAATCGACGTATATCTCTCCTGACCGATTTCGGCGCATTCAACCGCTACGGGAGCGAACTCAATCGTGGGCATCTTCATTATCGTGTTGCGGCCCACGGGGTTGCTGCTTGATACTGTCATCTCCTGCCCGTCGGTTGCGACTATCGTTATGCTGAATCCGTTTTCGAGGGTGGGAGGGACGGCTATGCTGAAAGGTTCGTCGGCGAAGGGGAATCCGTCTTCACCGCAGGATATGAAGTTGACGTCGGTTCCGCTGCCGTCGAATTCAACCACAGGGGAGTCGCCGTTGAAAGTGATTGACGCATTGCCGTTGATTGCGCTCCCGTCGGCGCTCCTGAGGATAAGCGACTGGATGTAGATGTCGTCAGGCCCGGTTACGGTCATTTGTATATATGAGCAGATGTTGCGGAAATAGAACTTTTCCTTGTCCTTGCTGCGGGCCACCATGAAATTGGGGCCTTCGGCCACGATGAAGTCTTCGTCGAAGGTGAGACGTGACGGATACTGCACCGATATGGAAGCGGGAGCCTGGGGGGCCACCGTTATCGTGCTTGTCGACGAATAAGGATATACGGCATAGTAAACGGAGTCTTTGCCCACTTCATCGGCTGATTCGAATTCTCCTTCGGAAGTGCCCTCCCCGGAGACGAGGGTGAATTTGGCGAATTCGTGCCCGGCATCAGTTTTGTTGGATATTCCGATGCAGTCGCCCTCGACCCATACCTGCTTGAGGTCATCAACGTCGAGTGTAGCCCTGTCCAGGTCGGAGGCTATGGTTGCCGTGGCAACGGATTTTCCGCCGAAAGAGCCGTTTCTGGTGATTGAAAGGGATTCGAAGTTTTCCTTTGAACATCCTGCCGCTATGGCCAGGATTGTCGCAAATGCAATCAGTGCTTTTTTCATATCAAATTATCGTCAACCTCCAAAGATAATCATTTATTTGTAAAGTTATATCTCATCTCATAAGAAGAAAAGTAACGAGTGATGAAAGCAGCATTGGTAAAATTTAAGAATAGGAGAGCCGGCCTTTTAAAAGAAACGGATGAAGGCTATGAATTCCAATATGATGCGGAATATCTGGCTTCCGGCTCTCCTGTCGCCGTAAGCCTGACCTTGCCGCTCAGCGACAAGCCGTACAAGTCATCTGTTCTCTTCCCTTTCTTTGATGGGCTTATTCCGGAAGGATGGTTGCTGGATGTGGCTCTCAGGAATACGGATATCAGTGAACTTGACCGCTATGCTCTGCTTCTGCTTTGCTGTAAGGACTGCATCGGTGCAGTGAGTGTTGAACCGCTAAATGATGAATCCGGACTGAATCTTTGAATAAACAAAGCTACTAAATATTGGAGCGGTCTGGTCCCTTTTCAATTATTTTCCTGATGGAATTTTGCGTTACTATTTCAAATATGTGCCAAATTTCCGAAATTACTGCTAGCTTTGCATAAGAATAAGTCATAAATTATGAAAAGACTACTCAAACTGGCAGTTTTCGGCATCGCGGCGGCAGCCGCATTCTCATCCTGCTCGAAAGGCAACGAAGTTTCTTTCAAGTCTCCGGTCAAGGAGGGCGTATGGACCAATTATCCCGACAGGGCGATGACAGATACTTCCGGTAGAGAAGTTTCCGCCGGGAGCGATGTCATTCCCCTTCTGATGCAGGTGTCGGGGACAGACGTGAGGTTCTCCGCTTTCAGTGTAGAAAAAGGTGGCGTCAATCTTGTGCCCGGCGCTCTGAGTTACGATGAATCCTCCAACAAGGGCACCATAACCGTTCCTTCAATCGGAAACTATGGCGGAGTGGCAACCTTCACTATGGAAGGAGAAAAGAATATGACCTGCATCACGCAGAGGAATGATACCGTTCATCTGGCTTGGTGCAGCGAAACCACCGACGGCTGGTGGGTAAACCGTCCCGCACGCGATTTCGTCATCCCCGAAGGTGAAGGCCTGTCCCGGGACACCGGCGTCGGACGCGGGGTGATGGACCTTACAAAAAAGATTTTCAAGTTGACGGATGAGGACCTGACCGGTTCCCAGACCAAAGGTGCGGCGATGGATGTATTCAATATTGTCGCAGGTTCCGTTTCCATGGCATCGTGCGCATTGAGCGTTGTCGGATTGTGTGGAAATGATCCGTCAAATCAGGAGATAATGGACGTATGTTATCAAATTCTGGATGAGCTTGGGAAGATTGAAGAACAGATGGGTGAAATAATGGAAAGTCTCCAGCTGATTTCCACCCAGATCGACCTGCTGTCGCTTCAGGAGGTTATCAACACCAGAAACATGTATGTGAACAGCTTGAACAATTCTTTCTCGGGATACAGAACAGACTTCGAGGCTCTTATGGCGGTGCCGGAGAGCCAGCGCGACACCTCATACTACAGAATTTTACATTGGATGCTTTCCCAATGGGCCGGAGAAGGTGACAAGACGATTGTCCAAACGCTCTACTCAACGATAGATTACCTCCAGAATGCGGAATATCAGAATGGCGGCAGGATGAAATCCGGTCTCCCCGCCGCATATGACGACATGTTGCTTGCCACGATTGCGTGGGAACACGAAGGAGGCCTGGGCGGTGAGACGTTCCGCCTTGCCGATATAGCAGCAGTCGGTACCGGTGTCGATTGGGCTATGTTTTACCTGCAGGCCTGCAAGTATCTTGGAAAGAAAACGCGTTCCCTCAGGGATCCCGATGAACTTCTGAATGATCTCAACACGAGGTCCACGAAATTGCAGAAGTATTACAACGACACGGACGTTGACCTGAATCTGCAATCCAAGCGCCGTATATGCTACATCAAGGATGCACATTTCAAGATAGATAAGCCTTCGCTGTCATTTCTGGACTGCAACGGGATGGCCATACATAATCTGAAAAGTAATATTCAAGTGTTAGAGCCCACGCCGATGCAGGTTGCCGCGACCAAGGCAGGGATCGACCCCGTTCCTTACGCGTATATCGCTTATGATTTCTTCCAGTTCCTCGGCGAAGGCGACCCGCAGGTTCTTGCAAGCCAGAGACTTGTTTCCGGTGCCATGCTTGACAAGGTGTGTGACTTTTATTATGAAAGCGGAACGACGGAATACAAGAATTTCTACAGGGCGGATAAAATTTCGAAGCTGATGCTGCTGGATTATGACGGAGCCCCCGCAGGATACTCAAAACCCTGGTTGGCCTGCTACACGACGCCCTATGCAATCCAGTCCATGCTCGATTGTTCCTGGGTACATAATCTGCGCTACGGAACGCGGGAAGAACAGAAGATGAATTACATACCGCACGGCGAGAGGAGGGCAGACGGGCTTTTCAAACTGCAATGGTGCGAAATAGCGGATCATCATTCCATCGTTTACTTCTCCGGCTACGCCTACGAATAGGCCGGCCGGAAAATATCAAACTTTGAGGTCCGGGTCTTTGATGTCCCGGACTTTTTTTGTGCCTGTTGGCGAAAACATTTCTGCTGATTGTCAATAAACCTCACAGATTTAATCCATTCCGATGGTATTTCAATGGGAAAGGACGTAATAGACGATAATTATCGTGATTTATGGCTAAAAATCCGGATTCTCACTTCCCTGAAACTTACAGAGATAGGCGGCTAAGGCATATCAGGTATTTGAAGGCTGGTCAAACTGACTTGTTTAAGTGTAATTCCGTCTCCGCCTGGACCGTCCGCCGGTTCTTGTAAATCGGCTAAGTCGGGGGCTGTTGGATATTTCTTTGCCCGAAGTGCGGTTTTGGGCATAATATTGCAGTCTGTTAAAAAGATTTGTGTATGACAGACTACATCATTCCGGCGACACGTTTCGCCGACCCGACGGTTGATTTCGCCTTCAAGCGCATCTTCGGTACAGAGGCCTACAAGCAGAACACCGTGAACCTTCTCAACGATCTGATTCCGGGCATAGGAATCGTGGACGTGAAATTCATCAACGGCGAACTTCCGGGCGAGACCTCCGACTCGCGCAAGAGCGTCATTGACTTATGTTGCGAGGATGCCTCAGGCAAGGAGTTCATAATCGAGATGCAGAAGGCCTCTCAAAAGTGGTTCCGCGAGAGGACGCTTTTCTATGCATCGAAGTTCATTTCACTGCTCGGCAGACCCGGCGACTGGGACTATCGACTCCCGCCGATCTATGTCGTCTCTTTCCTGAACTTCCCTCTGGCCGATCTTGACATCGCCAATCAGAACGGCCGTTACCTGCTCCACTATACTTTGCAGGATATCGAGACCCACGAGAAGATGGGAGGTGGTACAGAATTCTTTTTCCTTGGGCTGCGCGATTTCAAGAAAAGCGAGAAGAAACTTGCAAACAATCTGGAAAAATGGCTATTTTTGCTACAGAACTCATCTTCGTTGAAAGAGATACCCGAAGCGTTCAGGGGTGACAGGAAATTCAGTCATTTCTTCGACGCCTGCGAACGGGCCTGTTTCTCCAAGGACGAAGAGATAGAATATGTCAAGGATATGATGACACAACGTGATATCGAGAACTCCAAGCGCGAGGCTTGCGAAAGGGCCAAAGCCGAAGGCGCAGCCGAAAGAGGTCGCGAGGTGGCCAGGAAGATGAAAGACGACGGGATTGATCCTGCAATGATTTCCAAGTATTTTGGGCTTTCCATAGAGGAGGTCAAGGCATTGTAGTACCGCGTTACCTGAATCTCAACACGACACCAAAAATAATGGCCGCCACTACTGGGATTGTATCCTGTGTGGCGGCTATACTTTTGTCTCGATGTCATCAATCATTTTTTTCTGCCGGAGAATATCTTTTCCATTCGACTACGCGGAATCTGCACTTTCTCCAGACCAGGCCCTCCCACTTCGTGGGCCCCTCCCTCTAGTGCCGAGGGCGGCAAGTCTTCCGAAAGTGTAATTCCGTCTCCGCCTGGACCGTCCGCCGGTTCGTAACCGTTCAGACAAAGTGTCCTCAGGGGAAAATATTCTGCCGGGTGATTTCGCGTTCAAGCGGATTTCGGCGCCGAAGCATACAGGTAGAATGCCGTATTTCAGGGGAGCTGGGTACGAAAAAAGCTCCGGCCGCGGGGCCGGAGCTTGATTCAGTAGGGATAGAGGATTACTTTGCTTCGAAAGAGTAAGTGAGTTCCTTTCCGCCGTGAGTGTGCGTAACTGAACAAGGGGTCAGCGTCTTGCCTCCCATGAAATTCAGGGACGAGAAGTCATGGCTGAAATATCCTCCCTTGATAGTCAGTACTTTTTTTGCATATCCGGAGCTTGACTCCTTTATGCAGGCCTGGTCGCCGTAGAAGTAGCCTCCATTGATTGTTATGTAGCCGTTGGTGTTACCTGTGGCAACATTTATAACATAAGCATTACCAAGTCCCGGAGAATAGAAACTTGCACCATCATTAATTGTTATCTTTCCACCGGTGTGAGCATATACGAGCGGGGCACCCTTTCCATAATTATCACCTGAAAGGGGATTTGCATGTCCGGTAATTTCAACGTCCCCCTCGGTAGTGAAAATGCTATACCCTACACGCAAGCAGTATCCCCACCCGGAAGCCTTGATGATTTTGGTTCCATCCTTGAGATGGAGTTCTCCCATATTGGAGGTACCTGTACCTTGTGCGCAGATGACATAGTAGTGTACATTGTTGTTGGAGTAGTTGTTGTGGTCTTCGAAAACGCAGTTCTCGGTGTTTACGACTCCTCCGACTCCAACATGGAGCAACTTGTATTTGCCTGAGGTCGAAACGAGCTTGCCGCCCTTGATATCAAGTTTGCCGGTAGCGGTTATCAGGGAGTCGGTCAGACTCTTGATCACGCCTCCATTGAGGTCGAACGTTATCTTCTTGCCGTTAGCGTTGGTGAGGTCGACTCTCGAAGCCACCTCTACGGTGTCTGTGGTTTCGAGTTTGAGGGTAACGTCGCCTTCGCCATTGTAGGTCTTGGCTGCAACGGCAGCTGCGTCAAAGGATTTGAACATTTCACCGTTTACCGATACGATGTCGGGCAGGGATGCATCCTCATCCACGATGTAGGTGTAGGTTACGCCGCCTATCGTTACGGGGCTGGGGTCAGCCTTGCATGCAAAGCCGTCTTTGATGAACTTCGGCTCGACTTCACCGGTGTAATGGCCACTGAAAACGGATTTGGTGATGTCGGATGTTTCCTTGTCGCCGCTGCTTATCATTTTGGTTCCTGCGAAATAGCAGTCTGTAATATTGAGATTACAGGTCTTGCCTGTGGCACTGCAGTACAATACGGGCTGCGACTCAGAGGTGGTTGTGAACAATCCGTTAATGATGTTCAACGTACCTGAATACATATGAATTGCGCGGTCTTCACTCTTGACCGTTGCTCCGTTGACGTTGATCACGGCATCCTTGGTAGCATCCTGGCCGTGGCCCGAACCTACATAGATGGCACGGTTGCCGCTTCCGGTAGCTGTTATCGAAACATTTTCATTGATGGTGATTGTTCCGGCCATTATGTGGTCCTGACGGTTGATATGTACCCTGCCGCCTGCACGGACTGTACCGGTGGGGCAGGATGAGGTGAAGGTGCCGCCGTCGATCGTTACCTGACCGGCAACCACGACAAGCGCAGTGGAGTCACCTCCGTTGAAGGTGCCGCCCTTGATGTTGACCACACCTGTGTTCACCGGTGTTTTGCCTACCGCAGCGTCGGCACATACCGTTACGCCTCCGTTGAAGGTACCGCCCGTGATTTCGACGATGTGGCTTGCTCTCTTGGCATCGATCATAAGGTTGTTGAAGGTGCCGCTCTTGACTTCAATCTTGCCGGCTTCCTGGGTGCCATATTCTTCGGGCGCTATACCGTTGTTGCCGATATAGTCAACCGAGGCGCCGTCGATTACGAGCTTCTTGCAGCCCTTGTACTCGCCACCATCAAGAGCATAGTATGTCATTACGCCGTTGATATGGCCGCCCGTGAATTCGCCTTCGGATTTCGTCGAGAGATAGACGCACTGAGGGATTGAGTCTTTGGAGTTGTTGCAGATGATTTCGCCACCCTTGATAGAGAGCTTGCCGTTGGTCTTGTAAACCACGCGGTAGCAGTCGTCTTCGACATAGCCGCCCTCTATGGTGAGGTCGCCGCCGGTTGAATAAAGGGCTGAAGCCGTGCTTCCTTCGGTATGTATGAAGTTGCCGTTCTTGATTATCAGTTCTCCACCGGTTTGTGATACGATGTAACTGCTGGTGGTGGTCTGGGTCATCGTGCCTTCAGGCAGAGGCGAGCCGCTCTCATCCTCCGACTTTATAATAAAGGTACCGTCTCCGACGATAGGACGGTTGGAGCCGGTCGACATTACCGTTTTGCCGTTGAGGTTGAGGGTGACAGTCCTGTCTTTTGTAATGAATGTAACGGCTTCCTTGCACTGGGCGTCGGTAAGGAGGGTGATCGTGACGTTGCCTTCCTCTTCGACTGCCTTTTTGAGAACTTCGGTGAGCTTGCCGGTCATTATTTCAGTGCCGTCGTCGTCTTTCGTCAGCACAGCCTGCCTGGTCTCTTCTTCTTTTACAACGACAGTGAATATCTTGCCATCGTGTTCAACTTCGCAGGAGCCGAGGTTGAAACCTTCTGCAATCTTGCCGCTGAGGCTGTTTGAATTGTTGAAATAGCACTCGCCTTCAACCGTTATCGTACCGCTTGCGGGAGTTACATAAGGTGAGTAGAACCAGCCTCCGGTAACTTTGATGGAAGGGCTGTCTCCGGTTGTGTATATCACGTTTGTGGACGTGGATTCGTAATCGCCACCCTGGATAACTATGCTGCCGCTGGTGCTGGCGCAGATGGTTGAGCGACCGGCCACTACCTTCATACCTTCATAGATGTTCACCAAATCGCCTTCGTCATAGTATTTTGCATAGACTCCACGGCTTGTAGAGGTGATTTTGCCACCCTTGAGCTCGGCTCCGGCGAGGCTGTGATCAGTGTCTACATTGACTTCGAAGGCTCCGTTGGCGCTGTAATTGTTGCATACAAGCTCGCCGCCGGTCATTTCGAACGAGCCGTTGTACACCTTGACTGCAGCGTAGCCTGCGGTTATCTTGCCGCTGCGCACATTGAGCGTACCATAAACGTCAACGGCGTTGCAATCTGCACTTTCCTGTATGATTTCACCGGCACCGGCTTCGTTGCCCTTGATTACAAGGGTGGTTCCGTCGCATACGCAGATGCGGTTGACGTCGGATTCGTAAAGCTTGTAGCCGTTGAGATCGACTGTGATGCTGTCGGGGTTCGAATTGTCGAATTCGGCAGGCCCGGTAACATAGCAGTCGGAGAGGAGACGGATTGTGCAGTCGCTTCCGGTTGAGTTTGCGGCTTCGAGAGCTTCCTTGAAGGAAACGTATGTTGCACCCTCTTCAGGTATCTCGATCGAGGGCTCGATTCCGGCGAAATCGAATTCGGGCATCGTTACGAAAGTGCCTATTTCAAGCTCGGTGGAAGACTCTTTGGTCATAGAGAGACCGTCGCAGGTCACTACCGTTACGCTGAACCCTCCGCTGATGGGAGGCACGGCCACTATGATGGGCTCACCCGTGATGTCGAGGCCTTCGTTGTCGTCATCGTAGCAGGCGATGATGGACGAACTGTTGCCATACCGCTCATCGAATTCGATTGACGAGAATTCGCCCGTCTTTGCATCGATTGCCACGTCGGCGCGGCCGTTGATTACGTTGCCCTCGAGGCTCTTGATTATGATGGTGCGGATCTGGTCGCCATTGTCGCCGGGAGCTACTTTCAGCTGCATATATGCGCAGACGTTCTTGAAATAGAACGTGGAGTCTCCGTCATTGACCTTCATCTCGGCCAGCATCAGGTTGTTGCCCTCTGCCTTGCCTGTATAGAAATCAAAGGTTTGCTGAGCGGGATAAACGACGGTGACACTGTCGCCTTCCTTACTGAGCGCCACGGAGTTGAATGAGTCATAGGGATAAACTGCATAACGGTTGATGGCAGTGTCGGTGAGGGCTTTGCCCTCGTCGGCCTCGAATTCGCCTTCGGAGGAGCCGTCTTCACCTATGTAGTTGAATTTGACTGCTTTGCCATTAATGTCTGTAACTGCGATGCAATCGGCCTCTTCCCATACCTGTTTGTAGCAGTCGGGGTTGCTCATATCGAGAGTGGCCCTGGCATCGGAGTCAAGGATTTTGGCTGAGATTCTGGTGATGCCGGTGACATTGTCGCCGGTAATGCGGGAGATCATCGTTTTGAAGTTCTCCTTGGAGCATCCTACCGCTATGGCAAGGATTGCTGCAAATGCGAGTAAAGCTTTTTTCATAGCGGTTTTTTTTAGAAATTAGAATAAGTGTTCCAGGTGCCCGGTATCTGAGTCAGCTGTTCTGTGCCGCTTGCGCCGGTGCAGGCCCCTTCCTCTACCGCAACGGTGAGGATTTCGATTGTGGGACGCGAATAAATTTCTTTCATAATGTTTATTGTTTAGGGATTATTGTTATTCCGGATCGATTACTATGGAGTCTTTGGTTACCTGGGCAGGGGTCTGGGGATTGCCGCCGGCATCGGTAAAGGTGTATTCCTTGCCATCGAGGTTCTTGAGCACCATCTGGCCGGCATTGATGAGCTTGAGAGGGTTGTTGTTCCTTGCTGCCGTGCAGGCTGCGATGAGCTCCTGCGCAAAGACTCTGGTGCACTTGAGGTCGAAATGACCCTTGTAGGAGGTGCTGGAGGTAAGGAATGTAGTTTGCTGATTGGAACCGTAGAGCGATACGAATCCAGAACCGAGGTTGATTTCCTGTATCTTGCCCTTTGCGGTGAACTGGAACGTGCCTTCGAGGGCGATGCTCTCGCTGCTCCTCGTGCTGAGAGCCGTAAAGCTCGAAAGGTCGATTGTAGCGAGGCTGTCGGCCTTGCTGAACATATTCTTGAGCGACTTTACCTTTTCGGCGGTGAAGCCCGACAGGTCAACCGACTGGACTTTGGCGCTCTGGAACATCGACTCCATAGTAACGACGGAGGCGGTGTTGAAACTCTTGAGGTCGAGGTTCTTGACTGCGCTGCTGGCGAACATGTAACTCATATCGCGGCAGGATGAGGTATTGAACTGGTCGATGCCTGTGATTTCGGTGGCTCCGCAACCGTTGAATGCATAAGCCATCGAGGTGTCTTTCGACGCGTTGGCAAAAGGCGTTACGTCGAGCGAGGCGAGGGCCGCAGTGCCGTCGAAAGTATGGCGTGACGACAGGATTTCCGTGAGGTCGAGGCTGCCCAGGTCGATTGATGCAAGCTTCTTGCAGCCCATGAAGGTGGAGTCGAGCGACGTGGTGAGGCGAGTGTTGACTGCGCTGAATCCGTCGATGGCGGTAAGGGCGTTGAGGTTGAAGAACATATACTTGAGGTCGGACGCGAACTTTTCGCCGTTGGTGGAGATTGTAGCGACTCCGCTGTTGTAGGTGGCGAGTATGCGGCCGTCCTGAACCATGCTCACGTCGACTCCGCCCGTGATCTTGGAGAGGTCAACCCCGGTTGCGAATACGATCTTGGTGATTTTGGAATCGGTGGCCTTGAATGTTTTGGAACTGCCGGCCGCCAGGGTCTTGATGGCTGCGTTGAGGGTTTCACCCACGAGATATACGGTGGGGGAAACGAACTCCTTGGTGGGGAGGAAGGTTACCGAATTGGGGGCGGGAACTACATCGTAGCTCATTTCGACCTCATCACCTTCGGTTGTGGTGTACTTGCACACAAGACCGCTCTCCGATACCGGGGCGATGCCGATGGTGAGGACTACAGGCTCCTTGGAGAGGGCGAGACCGGCCTCGCCGAAATCGACGTTGACCGATTTGGCTCCCTCGACCTTTTCGATGAGCACTTCGTTGGTTTTGCCCACAAGCCTTATTTCGCCGGTACCGGCGATGTCTTCGCCGTCACGGTCGCTGATGGAGAGCCCGGTGATGGTGGAGCTGCCGGTGAGGCTGACCTTGACGATGGCTCCTGCGTTGTGGAACTCGAATCTGGTGCCGTTGTTGGCGGCTACCATCACGTTGTTGCCCATTGCACAGCCGGTGGAAGGATCGTAGGTTATCTCCGAAGGGTAGGTTACGAAGAGCTTGTATCCGTCCTGATCCTTCTCGACGCGGTTGGTTTCGCTGTAGGGATATACGGCAAAGAGGGTTTTGACTGCATCGACGTCCTTCTTGCCCTTGAAGGTGCCGTAGGCCGTGCCGCTTTCGCCATAGAGGGTGAAGCATTCGTTGGCTGTGCCGTCGATGACCGAAATCTGGTCGCCGGCAGTCCAGACCTGGAAGTAGTTGTCCTTGTCGAGACTGGTTTTGACGACGTCGGGTATTTCGACAACGTTGCCGGTAACGGTTTGGGTGAGGATGTGGTCAGGCTTGACGGGGACTTCCCTGGCTTCGTTGCAACCTGAAAGAAGTACGGTTACCGCCGCTGCTGCCATTAAAAGTTTCTTCATGATTTTGAATAGCGTTTATTTATTTTAAAATTTTTGCGTATTATCAGTCAACTCGCAAATTTATCAAAATAATTCAAAAAAAACAACACTTTTCATAAATCCTCCGAAGTTACGTACCATTTCATTTTACGGGCGCGGGCCGAATCTATCATATTTTCAACAAGCATTATCTCGAGCGAAAGGGGCGCTGCGGCTTCGATGCGGCGGTATCTGGCTATGCATCCGGCCACCCGGGCCCCTATGTAGGGGTGATTTTCGAGCACTTCTATCGGCGTGCCGTTCAGGTCGAGGCGCTGCAGCAGGGAGGTGTCGACGGTGATTGCCGCAGCGAATCCCTCGAGCCTCGCACTGTCGATTCCGCGCACTTCGAGCAGCTGGCGCGCGTCGTGGAATCCTCCGAGCCTGTCGCGGTAGCGTATGATTGCGGCTGCATACCACGGGCCTATGCCACTGAGGGTTGTAAGAGCCGCGCTGTCGGCGGCGTTAAGCTCCAGTGGCGGGATGCTGATGAAATCCTTGAGCCTTTCGTAGAGGGAGTCCGACACCACGTACATTTTCTTGAAGTCCTCCCTGCAGGTGAACCGGCCGCCGCGGCTGCGGTATTTCCCGATGCTCTCCGCCTGCTTTTGGGAGAGCCCAAGCCTTTGGAGCGAGTCGGTGCTGACCGTATTGGGATTGAATTCGAACGATTCCACAGGCCGTGGCCGGCGTTCTGCCGGCTTTTTCGGGACGCGGCGCCCCGCCTGCCGGGAGCGGGATGACTCCGCCGCCGGATGGGATTGGCGGGAGGACCACGGCGGCTGCCCTGCCGGGTTTTCCGGGGCGTGGGCCGCAGTCTCCGACTCCACGCCGGAGATGCTTTCGGCCGCCTCACCAGTGGGCGGGGCTCCGGCTCTGTCGAAGATTCTGATTGTCAATACCGCAGCCTGGAATCCTATTATCAGGAATACCAGTGCCACTGCGCCCGAAGCGGCGCTAGAGGGTTTCGTCCTCTTTTTTTCGTCGTTCTCCTTCATCTGATCCTGCTCCTCTGACGATAAGTACTATTTCGCCTTTCGGCTCGTTTAAAGTGAAATGTTCGGCAAGTTGCGCCAATGTGCCCCGCACCGTGGATTCGTGGATTTTGGATATTTCGCGCGATACCGAGGCCTCCCTCTGCCCGCCGAGGTGATCGGCCAGCTGGGTGAGCGTCCTGACCAGCCGGAACGGGGATTCGTAAATCACCATAGTGCGGGTTTCCCCCTCGAGTGAGGAGAGGAAGGTCATCCGCCCTTTCTTGACCGGAAGGAATCCTTCGAAACAGAAACGGTCGCACGGAAATCCCGAGTTGACCAGGGCCGGCACGAATGCGGTGGGCCCGGGAAGGGTTTCAACTTCGATTCCGGCCTCCACGCAGGTGCGCACCAGCAGGAATCCCGGATCCGAGATGCCCGGGGTGCCTGCATCGCTTATGAGAGCTGCCGAAAGGCCCGAAAGCAGACGGTCTCTCACCGACTCGACCCTTTGGTGCTCATTGAATTTGTGGTGCGATTCCATAGGGGTGCGTATGTCGTAGCGGTGCATGAGCACCGAGCTGGTGCGGGTGTCCTCAGCCAGTATGAAATCGACCTCCTTGAGGATGCGCAATGCGCGGAAAGTAATGTCTTCGAGGTTGCCGACGGGGGTGGGGACTATGTAAAGTTTAGACATTTTGGCTATCTTTGTCTGCTGTTAACGAAAGCAAATTTAATCAAATGTTCATAGAAAATCCAAAAAATAACGGCCGCATCGAGGTTATTTGCGGCTCGATGTTCTCGGGCAAGACCGAGGAGCTTATACGCCGCATGCGCAGGGCGGTGTTCGCCAATCTGCCGGTTATGATATTCAAGCCTATGATAGACGTGCGCTACTCGGCGACCGACGTGGTGTCGCACGATGCGCACGCAATCGCCTCTACCCCGGTGGAGAAGCCCGAAGACATACTTTCGCTCCTGGGTGAAGCCCGTGTGGTGGGCATCGACGAGGCGCAGTTCTTCGGCGACGGGATAGTCGACGTGGCTCAGGAACTTGCCCGCCGTGGGGTGAGGGTGATAATCGCAGGCCTCGACACCGACTACCTCGGCAAGCCTTTCGGCCCGATGCCGGCTCTGATGGCGGTGGCCGAGGATGTGACCAAAGTGCATGCCATCTGCGTGCGCTGCGGCGATCTGGCGCAGCATTCGCACCGTCTCTCCAAGAGCGACAAACTGGTGGAACTCGGCGAAAAGGATATCTATGAGCCCATCTGCCGCTCCTGCTACAACAAGCTTAAAGAATCGGGGCAGCTTTAATCGAGCCGCCCCGGTTTCCTAAAGGATTTCGATGCCCTTGCCGGAACATTGCCCGGGCAGGGAGGAACGCTTTATCTTGCGGGTGGAAGTCCGCTCGTAAGGGGTTTCCGCTATCTCGACATAGTCGATGTGCTTGTAGTCGGGCAGCAGGGAATTGACCTTGCGGATGTCGGCCGATATCCTTTCGCGGTCGGCGCGGAGAGCCTCGTCGTCGATATACAGCCCGGCGCAGAGCAGCTTGTGCGAAGCGCCCTTCTTCTCGAGGGAGGCCTGGTATACCACTATGTCGGCGGCATAGTCCATATTGGTCTCGATTACGTTCTCGACCTCTTCGGGGCACACGTTCTTGCCGCTTTCGAGTACGATGGTGTTCTTCTTGCGGCCTACCAGCATTATGCGCCCCTTGCTGTCGAGCCTTGCGCTGTCGCCCGTGTTGAAGAATCCGTCCTTGTCGAATACGGCCTTTGTGGCTGCCTCGTCCTTGTAATAACCCTTCGACACGCTGGCTCCCCTCACGCAGAGTTCTCCGATGCCGTTTTCGTCGGGATTGAGAATCTTGACCTCGAGGTTGGGGCACGGACGCCCCACGCTGAGGTGTTCGATGAGGGTATCGGCGTTCATCGAGATAAGCGGGCCGCATTCGGTAATACCGTAGCCGTTCTCCATCCTTATGCCGAGGTCGTTGAGACCCTTGACCACCGTGGGGTTGAGCATCGAGCCTCCGCACACTATCATATTGAGGTTGCCTCCGAACACGGCGTGTATGTCGGCAAACATCTTGTGGGTCTTGTCGATGCCGACCTTGCGGAGAAGGTTGCTCAGCTTGATTCCCTTGCGGAGCTTGTCGGCCTTGCCCATCTTTTCGGCGTTGCTCCAGACGTTCTTGTAAAAGGCGTTGGCTATCATCGGCACTATGGTGACGATGTTGGGCTTGAATATCTTGATGTTGGTCATCATATCGCGGATGCTGCCGTTGATGTAGGTAAGGCGGCCGGCTGCCACGCGGGTCATGATGTGGGTGTTGATTTCGGTGGCGTGATGCATCGGGAGGATGCTCATCGAGGTTGCGGTGTTCTCGGCCTTGATCACGTCCATACAGTTGATGATGTTGGCTGCAAGGTTGGCGTGGGTGAGTACAACGCATTTGTTGGCGCCTGTGGTGCCGCTGGTAAAGAGCATCTTGGCGGGCTTGTCGGGCTCGATGACCATCGTGCGGTAGATGCTTTTGCCCTCCTTGCGCAACCCGGCTCCCTCTTCCACCAGGTCGTCGTAGAAGAGGCATCCGTCGGCCTTTTTGTAGAGCGTTATCAGCGTTTTGAGGCGGGGGCACGAAGCCTGTACGCGGCGGATTCTCTCGAGAGAGTCCGCATTGCAGAACAGAGCGTCGGCCTCGCACTTGTTGAGGAGTGTTGCGAGCAGTTCGTCGGGCGCGCCCATATCAATGGGCACCGCCACTCCGGCTCCGCTCGACACCGCCAGTTCGGCGAGCATATACCTGCAGGAGTTTTCGGCTATGATTGCAATGTGCGCGTCGCGCAACCCTCTTGCCATCAAGGCGTCGCCCAGGTCCATAATCTGGTTGTACATTTCGTGGGCGTTGATGTACACTATTCGTTTGTCGCTGTCGAGTTCGGCCAGAATCTTGTTTTCCGGCACGTATCTGTCTATCCTTTCGAGAAGCTGCTTGATGTTTTCGTAATCGCCTTCCTTGAGGAGGGTGTTGCGGTTCATCTCCCTCTCGGTCATGAATCTTTTTGCCATATTCCTGTTTACAGAATTTCTTTAAGTTGTTTGTCCGGTGCGGCTACGACGGCCTCCACCACGTGAATGAGCAGATTCTGGAAGTCAACCAACTGCTGTGGGGTTATGCAGCGGGTCTGCATATCGTGGATGACGTTGACCTCCATAGTTTTTACGTTGAGCATAAAGGCCACGTAATCGACCAGAGCCCCCTTGCCGTTGCTCAGCACCTGCATTTTCACCCCTTCGGGGTCTTCCATGGGGATGAACGAATAGCAGAAACCGGTGAGCTGGCTCATCATCGAGTAGTTCCACAGTTTGTGCTGTATGGCTTCGTTGTCGAGATACGACAGACGGGTGTGGCGGTAAATCTCCTGCTGCTCGTTGAAAAGCCCGGTTACGTTGTCGTTGAACGATTTGTCGTAATCCACCGTAGTGTATATCGCTATGCTCTGCACTTTGGTTCCTCCGCACTTGCGGTCGGCCACCGTGGCGCGGCAGTTGAGCAGTTCGAGGGGAACCTGGTATTTCGCCCTGCCGTTGAGCAGGGAGGTGGATATGCTGTAGCAGTAGTAGAAGAAGGTCGACATCGGGATCGAGGTGGCGTTGCACCACTCCTGCACAAGCTTCGTGACTGCTGCGGGGATGGTGAAGCGGTAACCCTCGGTGTCGCATTTGACGATAAGGTAGGGGAGGGCGACGTTGCCCTTGCGCTTCTCCTTGAGCCAGCGGTCGAGCGCGTCGCCGTGCAGGCCGCAGTAAATGGGGCGTTCCCTGTGCCGTACTTCGAAATATTCCTTGAAGAATTTGCGGTCTTTCCCGACTGCGTCTTCGTTCGACTTGAATTCGAGGTCCTTTTTGAGCACGTCCTCGAACTTGCCGTTGGGGGCTGGCATTTCGTTTCCGGAGAGGATGGCCTTGTAGATGGCCATCAGGTCGTGGAGAAGGAATCCGATTGCGTAGGTATCCGCCACGAAGTGGCTTATCTTGACAAGCACCAGATCCTTGCCTGAAGGGTCGGTGGCGAATACGGGCACGATGGTCTCCCCCTTGTAGATGTTTGCCATCTTCCTGCGGAAGCGCTTTGTGTAGGAGTTCATCTTTGCCACGGTGTCGAATTTGACGTAGGGGATGTGCTCTATCGCATTGCGGTCGGCAAAGTACTGTTTGGTGACGCCGTCCTTCTTGACGAATACGATGCGGAGGCAGTCATTGCGCTCGATAAGCTTGTTTATGGCCTGTTTCATCGCATCCCAGTCGGCCTTTTCGTCGAGTGTTGCCGTAAATACGATGTTCGCCACCCTTTTGAAGAGGGTGTACTTCGTCTGCAGGTTTATGACGTCCTGCGACGAGTTGAATCCGTAGAGAGTTTTGTCCATAGTTCAAGTGAGTTTAGGTTTAAGTTTATGGTTTGTGTTTCAGGTTCTATTTGAGTTTCGACTTCAGAAGTTCGAGGTCCTTGCAGTCGGCCTCGTCGGTCTTGGTGTGTATGGAGGCCTTGCGGTAGAGCGAAAGGGCGTAGGCCACCAGTGCGGAGGCCTCTTCGCGGTCGGACATCTCCCCGAGCGACTTGGACGACCATACGTGCTTGTACCCCGCTCCGAGAGAGCCTTCGTACCAGGTGTATTTGTCGATGGCGGTCTTGTGCTGCTCCTTGAATTTGCCGGCGGCCTTCTCTATGGAGGAGGTGCGCTTGGCGCTGCTGAGATTGCGCTCGTAGAGCATTTTGGCCAGAAGGGCGTAGGTGGAGAGACGCATTTCGCCCTTGGGGATGCACATTGCAGCCTTGCGGGTGAAGTTTATCGCGGCGTCGTTCGATTTGAAGGGGTGATTGTAGTAGATTTCGGCCAGAGCCTGCCACGCCTCGGAATAGTTGACCTTCCCGAGAACGTCGAGAATTTTGGTCAGGTCGTCGGTCATTACGGGTACGGCCTTGACCTGCTCCGTCAGACTGCGCGTCTGGCACTCGCGGCCCACGTTGGCGCAGTGCCACATATAGCATTTTTCGTTCCGGCCATCCTGCTGCACGCCTTCCCACGCATAGCTCACTCCCTTGCCGAAGATGGCGCGCCGGCTCTCCTTCGAAGGCTCGTTCTGGCCTATTATGAGCTGTATGCGGGCAAGACGCCACAGCACTTCGGCCTTTTCGTGCCCCTCTGCGGCGCGGGGGAGCGCCCCTTCGAGGATTTTGCGGCATTCCTGATACTTGTCTGCGGCGAGCATATTGTCGGATGCGGTTATATCATCCTCCACCGAAGCGGCGGGGGTTGCACAGACGGCTGAAGCCGCATAGGAATCGAGGCTTGCGCACACGGGCATCAGCGCTGCGCACAGAAAGAGGATATGGAATGAATTCTTCATAACATTCACGGTGTATATCCTGCAAAGATAGTAAAAATGATTGATTGGACCGCTGCGGCAAATAATTTTTGGATTTTGAAATTTTTGCCTTACCTTTGCAGTCCACATTGCGGGGTAGAGCAGTTGGTAGCTTGTCGGGCTCATAACCCGGAGGTCGTTGGTTCGAGTCCAGCCCCCGCTACAAAACGAAAAAAGTCAGCGATTAAGCTGACTTTTTTCGTTTCTCCGCTTTTTCAATTGGGGCTAATTGAGCGTGTCGGTGATTCCGTAGATTCTGGTTTGTGACGTGCGCATCCAGTAGTGGCGGAATTTGCCGCTGAAGATGGCGTCGCGGCTGTCGGCGTCACCGTCGGACGACCGGGAGGCGTCTATCTCGACCACGTCCCTCATTCCGGAGAGTTCGGCTCCGGTGGAGATTGTGCACGCTTTGAGCACTGGGTCCTTGTGGTAGCGGTCGAGGACGTAGTAGAGATGTATCTTGCCTGTGCCGGGATTGTAAATCAGCCGGAAGCCGTATGAACCGGATATGTCGTCGCCCTCGTCAGTGGTCAGGAGCAGGAGCGGAAAGCCGCTTTCACCCACGAGCTTGCTGCCGGAGAGGTCCACCACCTGCCCCATCATATAAGCGCGGTTGCTGTCGCTTTGAGTCATTACGGTTACGCATTTGCCGCTTGCGGGGTCAACTGCCAGACGCCCCTTGAGGGAGCCTCCCGACCCTGAAGGGGTGAGGTCAACTTCCGGGAAGTCAATGTTGCCGTCGCTGCCAAAGTGCTCCAGAAAAGCGTGGAGACGGCCTTCGACCGATGCGTTGAACATTACGTAGGCTCCGCCGCGGCCGTCTTCGCATATCTGGGCGTGTATGCCCTGCGTGAAATTCTTCTCATTCATAATGGTGCTGCATCCGAGGATTTCACCGGAGGGGGATATTCTCACCAGGTCATAGTATCCCGAATAGACCGCCGCGTATTCGAAACTTGCATATTGAAGCAGCAGGAAGAGGCTTCCGTCGCCGGCGACGAGCATCTGGGGGTTGGACACGTAGGTCTTTTCGCCGAGGGTGCCGGAGGCGGAACTGAACTTCACCCATTGAGATATGCGTTCTCCGTCGGAATTGACGCGGGAGACGACTACCGAATCGAGGCCGTTGCCGGCTGCAATCCAGGCTCCGCCGTTGCCGTCGGAGGCCACATAGCCCTCGCACGGCGGTACGGGCTCGCTCAGGTCCTGCTTGAAGCGGTAGAATTCCTTGCCGTTGCGGCCCCAAGGGAACTGCCCGTCGGAGGTGTATTTCTGGATATGGGGTATCTGAGCTCCGGTTGCTATGTCCTTCGTGTTGAAAATGTCGATCATATCGCCCGAACTAGTAATGTCGAACACCGTTTTGTTGATATACTGCTCTGCGGGAAGGGTGGTCATCGGCACCCAGCTGCTCCACTTCCTGGAGCCGTCGGGCAATATGCATTGGATATATGGAATGTATGATTCCTGCTCCGAGATGGTTTGTGCCCTCCATGTCTCGATATAGGTGATTCCGGATACGGGATCCACCTTGTAGAGCATGTCGTACAGCTTGAATTCGTTGATATACTCTTCGAGTGGGCTCGTCCACGGCTGGGGGGATACGTCGGTCTTTGCGCAGGATGAAATCGCTGCGAGCACTGTCAGTATGAGTAATGTCTTTTTCATGATTCGCTTCTGGATGTTTGGTTATTCGTGCACCGGACGGATAGTGGCGCCCACCTGGCGGGCCGCCGGTTCCATATAGAGTTCGGTTCTCTTGAACTGGAGGGTTTCGCTCCTGTAGCTTTCGACTCCCCCGGTGTTGGTGGAGGACCAGTAGTAGCCTTCATATCCGGAATAAATGGTGGATTCGAGCCCTATTCCGGCAGCCGGAAGGAATATGTATTTGTCTTCGTATCCCGGTACGTTGCTGGTGACCTTGTAGCCGCGCACTCCGTTGAGGGTTGACCAGGTCCAGGTGCATTTCTCCAGCAGCTCCGCGAGTTCACCGTGGGTAGGAGTACGCCATCCGTCGCCCCAGAGGACGGTGGCGGCATCGTCCTCGGCTTCGAGTTCCGTAAGGTAGTCGGGGTTGTCGTAGGAGGGATTGCTGCAGTATTTGGTGATGTTTCCGTTCTTGTCGAACCATACGTAGGTTTCGGGCGAGTAGCAGGCCTTGGGCTCGGTTTCGCCCCAGGCAAAGCATGATCCGAAGTCGCTCGGTTGAGCCGCTCCGACATTGACCTGCGCCCACTTCACCGAAAGGCCGAGGTCGACGTAACTGTACTTGACGGCTGCCTTCTGGCATCCTGCCGACAGGATGGCGGCCCCTGCCGCCAGTATGTGGAAAAGTAAATTTCTCATAACTCTCGAATTTGTTTGCTGCCCCCAAATGTATTTAATTTTTAACAAATTTGTGTTTTTTGTCAAATGTAAATAACTTTGGAGCAAAAGAAAAATCAACGCATTATGGGAAAATTTGTTGTTACCGTCAGAAAGAACGGTGAATTCCAGTTCAATCTGAAAGCTTCGAACGGACAGGTGATCCTGACCAGCGAAGGTTATGCAACCAAGGCCGCTTGTCTGGGCGGCATCGAGTCCGTAAAGAAGAACGCTGCCGTAGAGAGCCGCTATGAGGTGAAGGTTGCCAAGAACGGCAAGCCTTATTTCAACCTCAAGGCTTCGAACGGCCAGGTAATCGGCGCAAGCCAGATGTACTCGGGCGAAAGGACCATGAAGGCAGGCATCGCTTCGGTTGCGAAGAATGCTCCTGAGGCACCCGTGGTAGAGGAATAATCTCCACGCGGGCAAATGAGAACGCCGGGGCAGCCCGGCGTTTTTCATATTTCCGTCCTGATGCGTTCCACGATGGCCGAGTCGCGGAGCATCGCAATGAATTTAAGGGCGGCCTGCTTGTGGTAGGCATCCTTCAGGTAGTGGACGCAGCAGGGCATCTCGCGGTTGAACCCCTCTATCGGCACGGCTGTCAGCGACGGCATATAGGATACCGCGAGGGACGAAAGTATGCTCACCATATCAGTGCTCCGGAGCAGGCCCAGAATTATGTTGGGCTCGTTTATCTCCACCTTTACGTTGAGCCGGCTCGTGTCTATGTCGATGAACCTTTCGAGCGTTCTGCGCGCCTGAAGCCCGCTTCCGGGAAGGACGATGCTCTGTCGTTCCAGCTCTTCGGGCGTGATGCTCCT
Source organism: Bacteroidales bacterium (assembly GCA_045641345.1). GTDB lineage: Bacteria > Bacteroidota > Bacteroidia > Bacteroidales > UBA932 > Cacconaster. The sequence continues at coordinate 39,229 of JAZUGR010000030.1, read as the reverse complement.
TCGCCCCGCAAGGGGATGCTCCTTCCGCATTATGGCGCACATCCTGGTGGAGAAGAGGACCTCCGACTCCATCTTCTCATAGGCGGCAAGAGGCTTGAACGCCAGGATGAAATCCGACTTTTTGCCGTGAAGCATCTCGATGAGCTCCATCGCGGTGCCGTAGTGGATGTTGAGCTTCACTTCGGGGTAGGCCTTGATGAACTCCCTGACGGTCCCGGTGAGCAGCGAGCCGAAGGAGTGGGTCAGGCCTATGTTGAGCGTGCCGCAGAGAGCGTTCTTCAGGTCTTGCATCTTCTTGAGGCAGATGCCTGAATCCTCGAGGGTCCTTTCTGCCAGGGGAAGCAGTTCCTCGCCGGCCTCGGTGAGGGAGACGGAGCGGGGACTGCGCAGGAACAACTTCGAGCCGAGTTCATTTTCCAACTGCATTATCTGCTGGGAGATAGTGCCTTGCGTTATGAATAGCTTGCGTGAGGCCTCCGAAAAGTTGAGGGTCCTGGCCACCGTTACGAAATATTCGAGCTGCCGCAGTTCCATTTCAGTTCCATTGATAGATTCAATTACAAATATAGAAAAATATCATAAAAATCAATAGGTATCGCCCTGTCTCCGATGATAATTTTGCAATGCGTACTAAAAACTTTCTGATTATGGCAACAAGATTTTTCATCTGCACGATTTGCGGAAACGTTGTGGTCAAAGTCGTGGACAGCGGTGTAGTACCTGTATGCTGCGGCAAACAGATGCAGGAACTGATTCCCGGCGTAAGCGACGCCGCTCACGAGAAGCATGTCCCCGTAGTGGAGAAAATGGACGGGGACACCATCCGCGTAAAGGTGGGGGCGCTTCCCCATCCGATGACCGAAGAGCACGGAATCAGGTTCATCTATCTTGAGACGACCCGCGGCGGCCAGATAAAGTATCTCCGTCCGGGAATGCCTCCGGAGGCTGATTTCCGCCTCTGCAATGACACTCCGGTGGCCGTTTATGAATACTGCAATCTGCACGGCCTGTGGAAGAGCGGCATATAGGGCTCTTGTTTATTTGAATGATTATTCCGACTTTTGGTGAATAATCAGGAGGGCAACAGATATGAAAATCCTTTACTCATTGACATCCGACCTGCACAGCGAGTTCACGGCTCCCTCATCGCAGGATTCTTTCATCAAGGCAATCGAAAAGGCGATGGGCTCGTCTTTCGAATATCGCGAGGAGGATTTCTCGCACTATGGGGAGGATCCCTCCGCCGAGGAGTACATATATGTGCGCTCCGGAGGCACCGAGGGCAAGTTCGTGTCGGTCTTCTGCCCTTCCGGCAGACTTACCGTGCCGGGAGGCAGGCCTGTGAAGATAATAACCAGCGGCCAGAGCAACTCCCTCGCCGCATCTATGGAAATCATATCGTTCCTCAACCGCAACGGCTATCCCGGTGAGATCCTCCACGGCTCGGCTTCCGTGATAGTTTCACGTATGAAGGGGAGGCATCCGGCGCTGCGCAGCATCGGATGCCGTCTCGGCGGCAATGTCAGGCTCGGCGTTGTGGGCGCCCCTTCCGACTGGCTCATCAGCAGCGGGGTGGATTATGCCAAGGCCGCCAAAGTGCTTGGGGTGGAGTTGGTGGATGTCCCTGTCGAGGAGCTTATAGCCGAAACACGCAAGGGAGGATACAGCCTCCCCAAGGGGATGGAGATAAATCTCGGTACGCCCCTGTTTGCCAAATCGTTCAAGAGCGACGACCGCGAGGTGGCCCTCAACGTTTACGGCGCGCTGCAGAGGATAGTCGACAAGTACGGTCTCTCCGGCTTCACCATCCGCTGCTTCGATCTTCTCACCGCCGTCCACAATACGGGCTGCCTTGCCCTTGCGATATTCAACTCCATAGGCATCCCCGCCTGCTGCGAGGGTGACGTGCCGGCGCTGCTGTCGATGTACGTCGCAATGAAGGTGGCCGGCACTCCCGGATTCCAGGTCAATCTTTCGAGGATCAGCGGCGACCGCTATCTGTTCGCGCACTGCACGGTGCCCTTCAATATCGTGGACTCGTACAGCTTCGACACCCACTTCGAGTCGGGTATGGGTGTGGCGGTGCACGGGGAGTTCAAGCCGGGTCCGGCAACTATATTCAAGATAGGCGCGACGCTCGATGAGTTCATTGCCGAAGATGCCGAGATAGAGGGCAACCAGTATGAGGACAATCTCTGCCGCACACAGATATTCGTCAAGGCTGCGGCTCTCGACAGCTATTTTCTCGCCAATTCGCTCGGAAACCATCACATAATAATCCCCGGTCTCCACGCAGGGGAGATAAGGACTCTGCTGCAGGGATGACCCTTTCTTCCGTGAACCGAATCCCCCTTCTGGCGGCAGTCGTGGCGCTGCTGTGCACAGCGCAGGGGTGCGCCAGTGTAATGGTGAGCAGGGGGCTTGCGCCAAAGCGCTCCGACAAGGTGAGGGAGGACAATTTTGCCAGGAACAGGGCAGTGTGGGAGCATCTCGTACCCGGCATCACGGCCTGGACCGATTCGCTGGTGGCCTCCGGAGTGATGCGCGACACCTTCATAGTGCGCTCCGGCGTGAGGCTTCACGCGAGTTACCTGTCCGCGGTGGAGCCTTCAGGCGCATTATCCCGCAAGACTGCCGTGGTCGTGCACGGCTACCGTTCCAGCCCCTACAACGTGATGGTCTGGGCCAGGATGTACCGCGACTCGTTGGGATACAACGTGCTGATGCCCACCCTGCGCTATCACGGCTACAGCGGCGGGGCCAGCATCCAGATGGGATGGCTCGACCGTCTCGACGTGCTGGAATGGGCTCGGGTGGCCCACGGAATGTTCTCCGATACGCTTCAGGTGATGCAGGGGGTGTCGATGGGAGCCGCAACGGTGATGATGCTCAGCGGGGAGGACATTCCCGATTATATCCGGGGCTTCGTCGAGGACTGCGGCTACACTTCGGTATGGAACGAAGTCAATTATGCGCTCGACCATTATCTCGGAATGAAGGGGCGCCCCACTGCCTATGTGGCCGAAAGGAAGGTCTCCCGCAAATATGGCTGGAATTTCCACGAGGCCTCGTCGGTGGCTGCGCTGTCATCGTGCGAGGTGCCGTTCCTCTTCATCCACGGCGGCAATGACGAACTCGTCCCTCCCGAAATGGCGCAGTTCAACTACAACGCAAAGGTGCGCGGCTACCGCGAGCTCTGGATAGCTCCGGGCTCCAAACATGCCCGTTCCATCGCCGACCACGGCGCCGAATATACGGCCCGCGTCAGAAAATTCCTGCAGGAGCACGTTCAGTGACCACTCCGTCGAGCGGGGCGTCCCAGGGGTCGGAGGGAAGGGATTCCAGGAGTCGGAAGGAGTAGGCCACGCCGAATTTCGGGCAATGGAGGAGCGGAAGCAGGCGGTCGTAATAGCCACCTCCGCGCCCGAGACGGATGACGCCGCCTCCGCCGGCGGCGAATGCCACTCCGGGGACAATGGCGAAATCAATCTCTCCGCTCTGGATGACGGGAGCCTCTATCGAAGGCTCGAGGATGCCGCGGTAGCCTTGCTGAAGGAGGGCAGGGTCGTATTGCCTGAGAGAGAGCCTCCCATCGCCGCACACCAGCGGAATGGCGAATCTCTTGGCCGGGGCCCATTTTTCGATGAACTGCTGCGAGGTCACCTCGCCCGGCAGGCTCATATATATCAGGACGCACTTCGCCGCGGCGAATCCCCCGAGGGCTTCGACCTGCCGCCAGATGCTCTGCGAAAGGCGCATCTCCTCATCCGGGGACATCAGGGCGGCGCGCCGCCTCATCAGGCTCCGCAGTTCCTTTTTGGACATCATTCCATAATCGGATTCTGTTGCACATCTTTCCATAATGCTAAAGTACAAAAATTATTATATTTGTGCGTTAACATAAAAGGAGTAAAAATGTCAACCACTTTAATCATCATCGCCGTAGCGGCCGTAATAGTGCTCTGGGTCATTTCAGTACAGAGAACCCTCGTGTCGAAGGAGGAGAATTGCAAGAACGCAATGAGCCAGATAGGCGTGCAGCAGGCAAGCCGCTGGGATGCCCTCACGGCTCTGGCGGATCTTACCAAATCGTATTCCGAATATGAATACAAGGCTCTGACCGACATCATAGCGCAGCGGCGTACAATTACTGCGGGGAGTTCCGCAGCCGAGGCCAACGCTCAGGAAAACAAGATTGTGGAGGCTATGACACACGTCATGGCGGTAGGGGAGCAGTATCCCCAGCTCAAGGCGAGCGAAAACTACGCCAAGACAATGGACAGCGTCAATACCTACGAAAATCAGGTGCGCCTGAGCCGTATGGTGTTCAACGACAGCGTTACCGTGTTCAACCGTCTCGTGCGCCAGTTCCCCAACAATCTGGTAGCCGGAATGCTCGGTTTCGCCACCAGGGAATATCTTGTCGAGAATGCAGGCAAGGAAAGTATGCCGTCGATGAAGATATGAAACGTGCTTTGGCTTGTATCCTCACGGTGCTGCTTGCGGCGGCGCTTCAGGCGCAGCCTTCCCGTCAGGATACGGCAACGGACGATATCGACGTTACGGTAACCCTCGCCCCTGACGGCTCGGCGCATATCCGCGAAGTGTGGAGCGTCGTGTTCATGAGCGGCAGCGAGTGGTATATCGACCGCTCCAACCAGGGCGATATGGAGATTTCGAACCTTGCGGTATCCGATGATTCCGGAAGGGCATACGTCAACGTTGGGGAATGGACGGTCGACCGTTCGCTGACATATAAGGACGGCAGGTGCGGCATCATCACCAAGAAGGGAGGCTATGAGCTCTGCTGGGGTCCCGGCTCGTACGGCAGGCACGTCTTTACGGTAGAATACGACATGACCAGGCTGGTCAGGGCGATGGACGATTATGACGCTCTCCACGTGCAGTTCGTCGCACAGGGGCTGAATCCGCTTCCCGGGCACGCCGCGTTGCGGGTCGAGGCCCCGTGGGCTGAACTCGACGACAGGAACAGCGCGGTATGGGCCTTCGGCTATGAAGGGACCGACGGGTTCTCGGACGGTGCGGTGGTGGCTGAAACCACGGCGCCGTTTGCCTCTGCGGCGAACTCGATGATATTGCTCATCCGTTTCGACAAGGGGATCTTCTCGCCCGAGTCTGTCGTCGGAGGTCCTTTCAGCGACAAGCTGGAGCGGGCGTTCGACGGCAGCGCCTATCAGGAATACCTTGACGGGCAAAGGCGCGAAAACATTGCCGCCGCGGTGTTGATGGCTCTGCTGCTGGTCGTTGTGGTCATTGCCATAATTGCAGTCAGACGGAGCGTCATCCGCCGCAACCTGAGGATGTTCGGGGTGCGCCGCCTCAAGGAAATAGGCTATGTGCGCACCATCCCGTTCAATGGCAACCTGATTGAAACCTCGTATGTGCTTTCGCGCTGCGGCCGTGAGGCCTCGGGCAAGGATATGGCAGGGGCAATGATACTTTCGATGCTGAAAGACGGGTATCTTGCGGTATCCGACGGCCCCCGCGGCAAGGTACTCATATCGTTCACCGACAAGGATGCCGGCCCTCTCCCGCCATCGTTCAGGGAGCTTTACGATATGATGAAGGAGGCCTCCGGGGAGGATGGCATCCTGCAGCAGAAGGAGTTCTCCCGCTTCTCGCGCAGGAACCCTCAGAGAGTGTCGGACTGGGTGTCGGGCATCGTCCCGGCAGGGGCCGTGATGCTCCGCGCAGACAACTATGTTTCGGGTATGGAATTCAGCGCCGAGGGCAAGATGCACGCCCGCAGTGCGGTGGGATTCAAGCAGTATCTCGAGGAATTTACGATAATCAATGAACGCCGCAGCGTCGAAGTGGCGCTGTGGAACGACTACATAATCTTCGCATCCCTCTACGGTATCGCCAAAAAGGTGGCCACCGAGCTCAAGGATATCGACCCCAAGGCCTTCGAGGCGAGTGTGGGGTATGATTATCCCACAATGAGCCACGTGCTTTTCTTCTCCGACGGTATGGGCTCGGCAATGATGTCGGCTGTCGGCGGAATGCACCAGAGCGCGACGTCAGTCGGTGGCGGCGGAGGCTTTGCAAGTTTCGGTGGCGGAGGCGGCTTCAGCGGAGGCGGTTTCGGCGGAGGAGCAAGATGATGTCATGAAAAATCTGTTCGGATTCGTCATCGTTGCCGCATTTGCGTTTTTCCTGACAGGATGCGCAGACCGCTTGGCCGTTCCGGGCGGAGGCAATGCAGATGTCCCTCTCGGGAGCATATTGCTGGAGGCTTCGCTTGCCGCTCCCGATGCCGGAGGACGCACCACCGTGTCGGAAGACGGGTCACTGTCGTGGAAAAAGAACGATATAATACGGTATTACAGCAGTGACGGCGGCAAGGTGGAACTGGAATATGTGCCTTCCGACGGCGCAACAGTTTCGTTTGAGGCCACGTTGTACGGGAGTTCATATCTGGTGGCAGTGTATGGCGGGACGCGTCTTTCAAACGTGAGTTCCGCCGGTTTTTCGGTTTACAACATTTCCGTGTCCAACGAGCAGAACGGCAAGTTCGAATCGGAGCATATATGTGTCGCCACCAGCGATCTCAAGTCTGACAGGCTTGAGTTTCATAATCTGATGAGTTATCTCAAGTTCTCGCTTGTGCGTAGTGATGTCAAATATGCGGAGTTCTCCACTGCGGATTCATGCACCGTTTGCGGCAGCGGCAGGTTTGACGTAGATCTTTCGGGCGGTGAACCCGTGGCCTCATACGGCGGTACCGCCGGCACAAAAGTGAATGTCCACGTTGGCGGTGGCGGTGAATTTTATATCGCTCTGCTCCCGATGGAGATGAAGGAGGGCTTCAGAATAAAGCTCTTTGACAGCGACTCCTGTCTTGTGGGAACGGTTGCGAGCGGCAAAAGTCTGCTTCTGGCGCGCAACAGCATAGTCAATCTCGGAGAGCTTGACGCCAAGGTGGTCGATGCTCCGAGAATCGGCCTCATGCACAGCGGGGCGAAGAAACTTACGTACAATTGTTACAAAAACTGCATCAACGATGCCGGAGGCCACTTGGTGTGTTTCGACCATTACGCCTTGACCGACAAGGATGCCGCGTCGCTGATGTCAACGGTGGATGCCCTGATCATTCCGGGATCGTCTTCAGGTGATACGTCGTCACGCGCAAGTTGCGATAACCGCGTTGCAAAGGCGGCGATGAACCAGGGTAAGTTCATACTCGGGATATGTTACGGACACCAAAGGGTGAACACCATTCTCGGCGGCAAGAATACCACGGTCACCACCACCTACGGCACGTCCATACAACACAAAATATCATCAGGAGGTGTCAACGTGGGCTTGCTCAGCGAGGCGCACAAGATATCGATAGTGCCGGGAAGCACGCTGGCGCGTCTGCTTAAGGATACCGTGGCCATGGTCAATACCAGCCACAAATATTCCACCTATAAAATCGCCTCCGGCCTCAAGGTTACTGCCAAGGCTCCCGACGGGGTTGTGGAAAGCCTTGAAGGTGACTCTTTCATCGGAGTGCAGTTCCATCCGGAGTATCTCTACGGATATATGAAGAAGGAACAGTTCCTTCCCATATTCGAATATCTTGTCGAAATGGCTGGAAAAACAAACAAGAATCTGTTTTGAAAAAGGCGTTGCGGATATTTCTAAGGTGCATAGGGGCGGCTCTGCTGGCCCTGGCGGGTCTCGTCGTGCTGAGCGAAGCTTCGCCCATATACGACTTTCCCGCTCCGGAGCCTTTCAGCGGCAGCGACCTGTTCGATCCATACGCCTCGTTCGATCCCGCCATCGGCTGGAAAAGGGCCAATTTCCATACGCACACCAAAGTAGATGGTATATTCAACGAGTGCCCGGAATGGCCCGACAAGGTGTATGCCGATTATATGAAGTTCGGCTACGACATTCTTGCCTTCTCGAATCACAATGAGCTTACGGTGCATCCTGTGGACAGCTCGCTGCAGATCGACGTATATGAGCACGGATTCAATCCGCTCAAGTTTCACAAGCTTGTGTTCAATCCATCGAGGATGATCCTGCACGATATCGTGATTCCGTTCCTCCCCTCGCAGAGACAGTTCGAAATGGATTATCTCGGCCGCAATGCCGACTTCCTGGTGCTCAACCACCCCGACCGCACCGGATGCACTACGGCGGAGATGATGCGTCTTGTTTCGGGATATCGCCTTATTGAGGCCGATTGCGGAGCGGGGACCGACGGCCGCAGATGGGACGAGGCCCTGAGCGCCGGCCACTATTCGTTCTGCCTTGCCGACGACGACTGTCACGACAGCGGATGCAGCAGCCGAATTGCGGTGCGGTGTTCGTGGTGGAACTGCCCTGGTGCCGGATATGACGACATACGCAGGGCCCTTCTCGGCGGTTGCGGCTATGCGATGAGGATACCCGATTATGGCGACGGTGACTGGAGCGTCAAATATGAGGCGAACGCCTGTTTGCCGCAGATTACCGACATAGGCCTGCACGGCACGGATACCGTGCATCTTGCGCTCTCCCGTGAGGCTTCGAGGATTGTGGCCCGCGGGCAGGGAGGTGCGGTTGTGGGCTGTGCGGAGGGTAGCGACTCGTTCGTCTATGCTTTCAGGCCGGAAGACACCTACGTGCGTCTGGTGGCCGAATTCGACGACGGGGTGGTGATATACTCCAACCCGTTTGCACGGTACGACTCATCCCTCGCCCGGAGTCCCTACAGGGAGAGCGGGCACCGGGTCAACGTCGCTCTGACCATATTATTCAATCTGGCTGTCCTGGCTCTCGTCCTGCTCTGCTGGAAGGGCTTCGCCCGCCTTGTGCCGCACAAAGAACGCAAAGCCTGACCTGCTGTAAAGATGCGTCGCATCGGGAGCCTGCTCGAGGAACAGGGCAATGTCACCCTCATAGTCCTTGAGCACGAAATAGCATTCTTTGTCGAGGTCGGCCTTCGACAGGTATGAAAAGTCTTCGCAGGTGTTGGCAATCTGCCTGTCGGAGTAGAAATACTGCGCGTAACTCTTGTAGTTGACGGGGCAGATATAGCAGTCCTCCCCCTTGTGCGAAATGAAGAAGTCCACTGCGGAGGCCTGGGTGTATTTCTCTACCTGGCCCACCGCGCATATCATTGTGGTGAGGAGGAAGAATACGTTGCCTGCGGCAAGGACGGCCAGGCTGAGCATCCTTCTACGGCGGCGGAACGTGATGCAGAATATTACCGTCGTGGCAATCAGCACCAGTCCTGTTGCAGGCTCGAATCCAACCCACTCCGACTGCGCCTGCAGGCATTTCACTGCAAACGGGTCGTCAATCAGGGGGATTATGAGGTGCTTGATGCGGTCGAACAGCGTGAGTACGGTAAGTATCACTCCGTATATTGCCGAGATTGAAATAAGCAGGGCGCTCTGCCACTTCTTCCATTCCATCCGGCCGTCGAGCATCCTGTCGGCGGCATAGGCTGCCAGGAAAGTGAGCGGGAAATAGCAGAACGAAGAGTAGTGGACTATCTTGGTGTTGACAATCGTGAACAATATCAGGACCACCCAGAAGGAGAGGATCATCCACTTGAACAGGTTGGCCAGGGACTTGTTGTCCTCACTTTTGAGGATTGAGGGCCTGAAGGCCTGCAGCGCGAATATCGAGGCCGGTGTCACCCCGAAGAAGAGCCATACGAAGTGGTAGAGCAGGAATCCGCCGTGCCCGGCATCCTTGGTTTCGAAGAGGCGTATCTGATATTGGATGAAATCGTGTATCACCTCCTGATGGCCGGTGAGGGCCAGGGCGATGAACCACGATCCTCCGACAAGGCACAGCGCGGCCAGATATGCGGCCACGTCGCGCCATCTGAAATTGAGACGGAACCTGTTGAAGGCGAGGAAGGCGATGAACGTGAGACCGAAGACAAGCAGCGCCACCGGCCCTTTTGTGAGTATTCCAAGACCTATGGATGCTCCGCTCAGGGCCGCATTGCGCATCCCGGACCCCTCCCGGGAGGGATCGCTGTAAAGCGAGAAGAAATATATCCCGAGAAAGATGAAGAGATTGAACCACGGGTCTATGATGCCGCTCTTGAAGTAGAAGAACGGGAGGAACGACATCAGGTACATCCCGGCCCACAACAGGCCGAACCGGCAGTCCCTGGCCTTCCGCCCTATGTTGAAAAGCAGGAGCAGGGTGAGTATCCCGGCCACCGCGTTCGGAAATCTGGCGGCGGCTTCGCTCACGCCGAAAGCCTTCATCGAGAGGGCCTGGAGCCAGATGAACAGGGGCGGCTTCTCCCAGAATGACTCGAAGTTTATCTGCACGTTGAACCAGTCGCCCGTTACGAGCATCTCACGTGCCGACTCTGCGAAGTTTATCTCGTCCCAGTCGAACAGGCGCACTCCGCCCGTGCCGGGGATGAATACCGCCGCTCCCAGAACAAGGAGGCAGAGGTTTATTGCCAGTGTGCGTGCCCTTGATGTCATTTCGTCTTTGCGGGGAAAAGCCTGGATTTGGCCAGATGCCATTTGCACAGGCGGTAAAGGGCCGATACCCGGAGAACTCCGAGACCGTATATGGCGCTGCGGCGGAAGTTTATCGAGGAGGCGTCATCGAAGTATTTGGTGGGGCAGGTCACCTCGCCTATCTCGAATCCTTCCCAGAATATCTGGGCCGCCATTTCGTTGTCGAGTATGAAATCGTCGGAGTCTGTGTTGAAGTCGACCTTGCGCAGCACTTCGGCCGAGAATGCACGGTAGCCGGTGTGGTATTCGGAGAGTTTCTGGTTCAGGAGCACGTTTTCGATGAAGGTGAGGATGCGGTTGGCGATATATTTTATCAGGGGCATCCCGCCGCGGAGGGCTCCCTTGCCGAGAATCCTGGAAGCAAAGACCACCGGATACACGCCGTTTGCGATGATGTACGCCATCGACTCGATGAGCTTCGGTGTGTACTGGTAGTCGGGGTGAACCATTATCACTATGTCCGCTCCGAGCTCGAGGGCGCGGTTGTAGCAGGTTTTCTGATTGCCGCCGTAGCCCTTGTTCTTCTCGTGCACAAGTACCTCCCGTATCCCGAGCTCCCTGGCCTTGGCCACGGTGGAGTCGCGGCTGCAGTCGTCGGTGAGGATCACTTCATCGACTATGTCCATCGGTATTTCGGCGTAGGTCTGTTCCAGCGTCTTTTCGGCATTGTATGCCGGCATTACTACGATAATCTTTTTTCCTTTGATCATTTTGCTTTGGAAATTGGTTCTGCAAAGATAGCAATATTGCGCGATGGTGCGTCATTGGCCCTGTAATGGGGTGCATAGAGCGATTCGGCCGTAACGGCCGCCCTGTTGAACGTACCCCGGGCCGTGACGAAGAATTCTTCGGTGAACTCGGTGGTTCCCTGCTTCAGCAGTTCGATTCTGTACTCGATGGCCTCAGGAAGCACGCTCCGATACGCTGACGACGGCCACCTTATGCCCGACAACCTGTCTGCAGGACGCAGGGATGAGGGGTGGGGAGCCCTGATGAGAACGAAACTGCGGTTTTCGTCGCTCGTTATGGTGTAGCGTACCGTAATCTTGTCGCCGACAGCCAGGGTGTCACCATCGGCAGAGGTCACCTCTACGGTCATCCCGTTGCCCGAGGGCTTTATTTCATATAACGGTATGGTTGTGGCGGCACTCAGTGAGAGCACCTTGGTTGCGAGCACTCCGGGGGAGCTTGAAAGCACTTGAGAGGCGGCCTCCGCGAAAGCCGGGTCGTCATCCCATTTCTGCGTTTCCTTCTGAACCATCATCCACAGGCAGATACGGTCGTCGCCGAGGAGCTTGTGCAGGAGGGTATGGGCATAGAGTTCACCTTCGAGGAGTCCCATCCACGGGGCCACGGCGTTGGGGAACCATATCCCGCCTCCGGCGTGCTCCACGGCATACTCCTTGAGTGAGAGAATGTCCTTGCCGGCTGATTTTTGCAGTCTGCCGAGAGTGAACGTGCCGATTCCGAGGGATTGCGCCAGAAGAATCCCTTCATTGCTGCAGGAGAGGTTCTTCAAGGTCAGTGCCCTCCTGGCCTTGGCAAGCACCCGCCCCGAAAGGCCGCGTTCGGTTGCCGGGGTGAGGAATTCCTTCATCTGCCTGCGGAAACCTCTCAGACTTTCGTCTCCGGCGGAGGAGGTGTAAAGGGCGACGAGGGGGTAGAGGCTGCGGACGTACAGATATTGCCCGACGCTCAGGGAATATGGCATTCCGACACCCTTTCTGCTGATGAATACGCTGTCGAGATAGTTCACTGCCGCTGCGGCTTCTGCGGGGGCCTGGCCACAGGCGGCCAGACGCTCGAGCACCACGGCCGTGACAATGGCGTTGGATGGCATCTGCGGCATCCAGCCGAATCCTCCGTCGGCATTGCGGCAGGCAAGGAGCCTGTCGAGCACCCGGGCCTTGCCGGTGTTCCATCCGCTTTCCAGCCCCATTCCGGAGGAAATGTATGCGGAGAGCAGCGCGCCCGAAAGCGACACTGCATCGGGAGATGAGGCATCGATGCTGCGTGGCAGGGACTCCCTGAGCATATCGGCTATGGAGATTTCGCGCAGCTGCGCCTCTTCTGGATTGACGTTCACCATTCCCCCGGCAAGGGAGTTTATGAGCGAGTCGCGATCCGCGCCATCGGTGAGAATCGCCGAGCGGGCTTCTGTGATTGTCTGCGACGAAGGTATCACCGGAATGGAGGCGTAAACGGCGTCACCGGCGTAGGAGATCCTTATGCCGAGATCCTTCGCTCCGCCGGCGACGGCTGCCAGGCATTCGAAATCGTACTGCTTTCCGCTGCCGACCGTGACTGTGCGGCTGCTTGAGCCACCGGGCAGTTCGATCCGGAGGGAGTCGGTCACATCGTCTGTGGATGCGTTTGATATCCTGCCCCTGACAAGGCAGGTGTCGCCCTCATAGAGGAACTGCGGCCAGTTTACCGATATCTGGACGGGGAGCCTGACCACCATTCCACTGTCGATTACGGAGCATCGCATTTCCTTGTCGTGGACGAATGCCTGCACCGTGAACGAAGAGGTTTTGTCGGCCACCGGAATTTCGAAACTTATCTCACCTTTGCTGTCGGCTCTGGCCTGTGGGATGAACAGAAGCACGTTTTTGAAATCGGAACGCAGATGCGCCGCTCCGCTTCCGGCGGCCCTGGCCTGAAGCGCCATACCGTCGTTGACGGCGGTTTCAAGATAAGCGTTCCTCGTCGAGGCGGCCAGAGTTGCAAAGCCTCCTGCCACAAACGGCGTTTCCCCCGGGGCATTGCTCCAATAGGGAGTGGTGTATCTGCCGTCGGAGATGGCGTCCATAGCCCTGTCGTAAACGTTTATCGCGGCCTCGGTGCCCGGCTCTGTCAGGATGGTGGCCCTGACTGTGGATCCGGGTTGTGCAAGGGAAGGGAAATTAGTGAAAGAGGCCGGGAGCGCGGCTGATGAGCCGGAAGAAGCGAACCTGTGCGTCCACTGCACCTTGTCGCCGCCGTTGAAATATATCAGCGCCACTCCGCCACCCTGACGGATACACCCATCGGGCAGTGGAATGCGGATTGAACTTCTGCCGGACTCCCCGAGAAGGAACATTTCTTCCCTGATGGCATCCCCCTTGCGGTCGAAGATCACCATACACACCCACATCCTTTCGTGGCCTGATGCAATCAGCAGAGCGGGAGGGTTGCCCTCGACGGGTATGAAAAGATGCCTTGTCAGGGGGAGGGGGGCTGTGCCGCGGGGGTCTGCCGCGAGTATGGTGCATCCGCTCCTTGAGGATTCCGGGTTGTCGATGGCTTCGGCCTCGAACCGGAATAGTCTGCTGCCGTCTGCGGCCGTATTGAGGCGGAGCTGCCCGCCGCTCAGGCATCTGCCGGAGCGAAGAGTGTCGCCGTCAGAGATGAGTCTGTATGCAATTCCGGTGTTGCGGTAGCTTGACTTGAGGGAGATATATGCCACCGAATCGGCAATTATGAAGTGCGGGCTGTAATCGGAGCCGCATCTTTCCTCGAATTCGCCGGGGATGGCATTGAGCACTTCAAAATGGCAGTCCGGTTTGCCTCCTGCGCTCCTGCGGTCGGTGAACTCGAGCGTTTCGCCGGTGGAGTCGGCCACCTTTACGGTTACAGTGCAGGTCTGCGCGAATGCAGTGCCTCCCGGGGCGGTGAAACTCAGACTGAATCTGCCCTCTTCGTCCGAGGACAGCTGCCCGGATCCGATTTCTTTCCCTTGCAGGGTGACCCTGTAACTTGCCGTCGCGGAGGAGATGCTGTGGCCGTCGAACCTCCTTATCGTGCCCGAAACCACCGTTTCCTCTCCGGGGAGGGGAGTCCACTGCTGGGGGTCGAATTCAACCTCGAAGGTGGGTAGAGCGGGGTTTTCAACCGAGAATGACACGGCATCTTCGGTCTGCCCGTCAGAGGCCGTAATCAGCCAGGGGCCGGGAAGCGCCCGCGAAGGAATCACAAAGCTGCCTGCGGCAGTGCCGAATTCCCCGGTGGTGACTTCGAGACTGTCTGCCGCTCCGCCCTGCGGGTCGAAGAGACGCAGGGTCAGAGTCCGGAGAGCGAGCACCTTTTTTGAGCCGGAGGTGTCCGATCCGGAGAGGAGCACCTTGAAATTGACTGTGTCTCCGGGGATGCACACTTTGCGGTCGGTGAAGAAGTCGATATGGTTTCTGCAGCCCATCAGCCGGATATCCATTATGGCAACGGGCTCCGACAGCCTGTTTATACCGTCATTGCCGCGGAGACTGCACGTTATCCTGGAGGACCTGCCGCCGTTGCTCCTGATTGCTTTGAGGATTGTATCAGGCAGCGCCACGAATCCCGATTGCCTGAATCCGCCGCAGACGGCCCTGACCTCCGCTGCGGATGCCTGCAATGAGAGCGTTACGCTGTCGAGCGGCTCTCCGGTGAATCTGTCGGCCGCAAATATGGAGTACCCTTCGGTGGTGCGGATGCAGGCTGCCGATATGGTGCGCTTGCGGAAATTCATCGAACCTTCGGGGACTCCATCGCCGCCGAACTCCACCGTGTAGTCGCCGTCATCGATGGGAGGGACGGCTACCCTGACGGTGTCGAAAGTATATACGCTGCCTCCGGTATTGACCACGGTGGATTTGAATACTGCGATGCCGCCTCTATGCAGCGAGATATGCCCTTCCGGCATATTCTTGAACATTACCAGAAGGGAGTCGCCTTCAATGCCGGATGCCATTTCCTTCCGCAGGAGGGAGGCCATCATTCGGTCCACGTCAAGGCAGGCGGCCAGAAGCGCATCCTCTCCTTTGAACCGCAGGCGTCTGGCATCGAAATCCCTGCATTTGCCGTACAGTTCCTCCAGAGCCTTTTCGCTGCCTGCCGCCGCTCCCCTTGCAAGACGCGAGAACGAACTCTGAAGCGAGTCGCGTTCTTCCAGGAGGGCCACCGCAGCGGCGGAATGCCTCTCGAGCAGCATATCGGTGAACATCCCGGAGACCTTTGGCATCAGAGCCCAGACTGCATATTCGTAGTCGGAAGCTATGCATTTTGACTGCTTTTCACCGAGCAGGCTGTAGAAGCTGCGCGTGGAGTGCTCCCGAAGCGCCTTTTCGTTGTTCTTTATCAGCTGTTCGCGGCTGTCTTCCAGGCCAAGGACGGAGTAGTTGGCCACGGTGAGCACCGGGTCGCCGTATTGTGCTATGACATCCTTGCGCTTTTGCGAAATCGAATCGTGCAGCCTCCAGTCGATGGAGGACTGCAGGCCTACCTGCGCCTCAAGGCAGCGGTGGAGGTCCCACGTGAGGCGGCCCTGTATGGCCTTCTTTTCAATCTGTGAGAGGACGGCCGCCTGTGCTGCCGGTCTGTCGGCCCTGCGCGCCGCTTCGTATTCGTTCCATAGACGGGATATGCCGCCCGAGGCCGGGCACCATATTCCGGAGCAGAGCAGGATGGCCGCAAGCAGTGTCTTCCTCATCGGTTTACATTGAAATCGACAATACGGTCATATCGTCGTTCTGTTCGTTGCCGTCGGTAAATGCCTTTACTGATTCTATCAGGCTGTCGACTGCCTTGCGGTCGTCGGTGGCGGCCCCGCATCCTTCACCCCACTCTATGAGACGGGGCTCTCCGTACTGCGACTTGTCGGCAGCCTCGGCTTCGGTGATGCCGTCTGAATATACGATGAGGCGGGAGCCCTTCTGAAGCGAAAGTTCCTCCCCCGCATATTCGAAGCCTTCCATTATGCCGCAGGCAAGGTTGTTGCGTGCCTTTACGTATGAAGCCTTGCCCTCGGGCGAGATAATCATCATAGGGTTGTGCCCGGCATTGCAGAACTGCATTTCTCCGGTTGCAATGTCGATTTTGCCGACCACCATGGTGACGAACATCATATCTTCGTTGCTTCGGCAGAAGGTATTGTTGATCAGAGATGCTATCTCGGCCATCGAATGTCCGCTCTTGCTTATGGCGCGGAAAGCGGCTATGGTTATGGACATAAGCAGCGCGGCGGGCACTCCCTTGCCCGACACGTCACCGACTATGAAATAGATGCTGCTGCCGTCGACGAAGAAATCGTAAAGGTCGCCGCCCACTTCCCTGGCCGGGATGCTGGTGGCATAGATGCCGCCCCCGCTGAGTGTCGGGAAGTCCTTGCAGAGCATCTGACCCTGTATGTTGCGGGCCACGTCGAGCTCACTCTTGAGCCGTTCCTTCTCGGCCGTGGTGGATTCGAGACGGGCGATATAGTCGGTAACCGACTTCTGCATATATGTCAGCGCTTTGCCGAGGTCGGTGAGCTCGTCTCCCGTATTGACCTCGGGTATGGGTACGTCGAAACGGCCGTCGGTTATCTTGCCGGCCGCATCGGCGAATTCGGAGATGGGCCTGGAGATTTTTTTGCTGTTGAGCCTGCTGATGAAGAAAAGAAGCACCAGGGTTATTATGGCCAGAACGGTGAGTCCTATCCAGAGCCTTATCAAGTCGGCGAATACGTCGCTGTAGAGGGATGCTATGCACAGCATCCACCCGTTGAACATCTTGTCGAAGACAAGGAATGCCGCATCGGAACCTTTCCCCACCTTGAGCATACCGTCTTCTGCAATCAGATCCTCAATCACTGCGGCCGTGACTCCGCCATCAAGCGGGCTGCCCGAACAGGGGACGATGCCGCTTTCGTACATCGTGCCTTCGTAGGGCTTTTGCGAGAGAGGGTTGCATATCACGTTGAACTCTTTGTCGAAGAGCGCCACGTTCGAGTTTTCGTAGGGCCTGGCCGATACCAGTTTGTCGTGAACCCAGTCGAGGAACAGGTCGATGGCGAACACTCCGATGAATTCACCCTTCGAATCCTTCATAGGATATACGTAGGTGGTGAGCAGGTGATAGTCGTCGTTGAACATTATCTCAAGGTAGGGGGAGAGCCATGTCGTGGTGTCGCTGTCCCTGGCCTGCACGTAGAACTCCTGCTCGAAATAATCCCATCCGTCCTCGGCGGTGGAGGCGTCGGTATCCCATTCGTGAAGCAGGTCTTCCTGCCCGTCCTGCCTGTTTGCGTAGATGCCTATGCGGTCGTTCTGAGGGTCGAACTTGCGGGGGGCGAAGTAGAAACCGCAGCCGAAGATGCTCTGATTGCTGTTTATGGTGCGCTCCAGCAGGCTGAAGCACGATGTGGTGTCTATGATTCTGCCGCAGTTGTAATATTCCTCGAAGGCCATCGCTATCGATTCTCCGGTGTTTTCCGTTTCGGAGATGATGGACTGCATATCCTTGACGGTGGTGCTCAGCACCTGCCGGGCGAACTTGATGGAACGGCGTTCGACTATCCGGCCGCCTTCGATTGAAATCAGGAGTGTGACGATGATGAACAGTATCGATGCCGGAAGCACGGTCATCAAACTGAGTCTTGAGGCGAAAGAGCGTTTCTTGGCCATCATAGTAAGAATTAATCTTTCAAATTTATCAATTAATGGGTAATTTTGCAACTCGTGAAAAAAGTTTATTATCCCCCATACAAGCAGTTCCGGTGTATCGGTCCGGAATGTCCCGTCGGATGCTGCTCGTTCCGCGTGTCCATCTTCAAAAGTGAGGAGGCGCAGTTCGGAAAGCGTGCCGACTGGGCTGACATCGACGGTCGCGGCGGGGATATCCGTGATTATGTTGACCACGATGCTGACGGGGCTTTTTTCAGGATGACCCCTGACGGCAAGTGCGTCTTTCTGCACGGCGACGGCCTGTGTGACATCCAGAAGCGTTGCGGGCAGGATCCGCTGCCCTGCGTATGCCGCACTTATCCGCGCCTCATAGCCAGGTTCGACGGCAGGACCGAGTACGGAATGGAGCCCTGCTGCCCCGTCGTGGCCGCATCCGTCAAGGACTGGAACATAGGCGAGTTCATAGTGGAGGGGGAGGAGCCGGAAACTGCGGAGCCTGACTGCCGCCGCAGCCGCAGGGATTATGCCGTAAAGGTGCTCTCCAACCCGTCCGTCCCTCTCGCCGACTGCCTGCGCAAGCTGGCTGGAATGTACGGCTGCAGGGTGGACGTGCCTGAAATGGACTTGCAGGGTTCCAAGCTCGAATTCGCCAGAAAGATAGCGGCGTTCATGTGCTGGTCGTATCTCCTCTATTATGAGGGCGTGCCGAAAGTCGACAACGTAATGAGCGTGATAATCACCTCCGTCGTGATGTTCTGCCGGCGTGCCGCGCAGCGCGATTACGCGTCCTGGTGGGATATGAGCGTCGATTTCTCCAGAATGCTGACCGACTACTCGATCGGCATAGGCTTTGCGGTCGAATACGAAGACCGGTACTGTGACGTGAAAGACGACTGACGGTATGGCTTCAAGAAATTCGTTCATAATATCGAAGGGGTTCAGGAACTACTTCATGTATTCGATGCTGTTCACCATCCTCGAGCAGGTGTGCGCGGTAATCGATATGATACTGGTGGGCAATTTCGTGTCGGCCACGGCGTTCTCGGCCCTCAATCTCGTGATTCCGATAGAGAGCCTGATGACGGGGCTTGTGATGCTCTTCACCGGAGGGGCCGGAATCATAGCCTCCCGCCTGATAGGCGACCAGAATTTCAACGGGGCATACCGCACCCTCACCGTGGCCTGCATGTCGTCGCTTGCAATGGCGGCGTTCTTCTCGATATCCGGACTTCTGCTGATGGACGACATCGTGACCTGGCTCAGCCCTGTACCGGCGCTGTTCTCCTATATCAGGGATTATCTGGGAATCTACTTCGCCGGCCTGATTCCGATAGCAATGTACAGCGTCGTGATGCTTATCGTCAATATCGACGGCAAGCCCGACGTGGTGTTCGTCACGGTTATAATATCGTGCATCCTCGACATCGTGTTCGATATCGTGTTCATGAAGGTGCTCGACCTTCAGGTCGTCGGTCTGGCGTTGGCCACCGTTATGTCGTACGTGATTCCGGTGCTCGTGCTGTTTCCCTATCTGGCCAGCCGGAAATGCTCCTTCAAGTTCGTGTTTTCAACCCGGGGCTCTTTGGGGATACTGCGTGACAACCTCTCGATGGGCCTTCCCTACAGCCTTCCGTATATAGCCACCTGCCTGATCACCCTTGTGGTCAACACCGTGGTGATTTCGTCACTGGGGCCGTATGCCCTCTATATCTGGGGCGCGGGCTATCAGATGCTTTCGCTGACGATAGTGGCCATGAACTGCATCGGAGGCACGATACTGGTGATAATGGGAAGTATGCTCGTGGGCTGTCACGATATGGACGGATTCCATTTCCTGGTCAAGAGCTGCGTCAGGATGTCGGCGGTGGTCGTGGGAGTCATCACGCTCGTGATATTGATATTCCCGCGTGCATTTCTTTCCGTTTTCGGGTACGACCTGCCTGATACGGACAACCGGGCGACGTATTGGTTGTATTGGATAGTCCTGTTCGCCATCCCTTATGCGATATGCTGCATAAGGGTGTATGTGAGCCAGGCTCTCGACCGCAAGCTGCTCTCGGTCCTGCCCCTCGTGGCGCTGTTCGGCTTTACCATAGCCTCGCTTTACATACTCTCGGACGTCA
The DNA here is from genome assembly GCA_045641345.1 of Bacteroidales bacterium. Classification (GTDB taxonomy): domain Bacteria; phylum Bacteroidota; class Bacteroidia; order Bacteroidales; family UBA932; genus Cacconaster. Next base: position 19,213 of record JAZUGR010000030.1, on the reverse strand, counting down.
GCCCCGAAATACTGTTCGCCGCCTTTCCCGTTTCGGGCGTGGCATTCTTCATGGTGGACCTTCTGGCCGTGCACTTTATCGGCCGCATGGAGTCGTACAATTCGAGATTCTATCTTATTCCCGCCTCCGACGGGCTCAAGTCGAAATGCCTTTCGGTGCCCTATACGCAGGAAGGCCTCAACGGCGCCCTTGTCGAGTTGAGCGCTTTTCTGGATGAGTGCGGGATAGGCCCCGCAGTGGGGGTGAGCGTAAACCTGTGCTGCGAGGAGCTGATGCTCAGCGTGGTGCAGAACAATGCCGACAAGGGTGAGGGATACTTCTTCGACGTGTTCGTGCTCAACGACGAGGAGGAGGTCAAGATAACGGTCAAGGATGCCGGGTCCCCGTTCAACCCCGTCAGGGTATACCGCAAGACCGCGGCCGAGGCGTTGGCCTCCGGCGAAGACATGGACCTGTCGCTGCGCCTGCTCAACACGATGTGCAAGGAACTTACCTACAACTATATGTACGGGCAGAACACCATCTATATGTCGTTCCGCAAGAATCAGGTTTCGTAATGGCCTCAGGCACCTGCTCTGAAACCCGGATGTTTGATTGCTCAGTTTTCAGTATTTGCAGTGTAAATATATTATGCCGACAATACTCTTTCCAGATACATCTATGGCATCAAGAAGCCTTCTCAGCAACGCACGGAACAAATTATCAGTACAATCCGTCAGATAGGCCGCGAACTGGCTGCTATCTGACGGAATCCTCCCTGTTTTCTTTCTCGTGTCTGTACCGATTCACTCGCCTGGGCGGATGTCCGTGATAAAATCATCGGAGCCGGTTGTTGCTTCCGCAAATTGGCCAGCAGTGTGTCGGGTTGCCGGCTAGGTGTAGAGCCCGCCGTTGATGGAGATGCATTCGCCGGTGATGTAGCCGGCCTCTTCGGAGGCGAGGAAGCCTACGAGGGCAGCCACTTCTTCGGGCTCGCCGAAGCGGTTCATCGGGATGCTCTTCTTGAGTTCCTCCTCGGGCAGCCCCTCTACCATATCGGTCTTGATGAAACCGGGGGCTATGGCGTTGACGGTGACCTTCTTTTTGCCGATTTCCTGCGCAAGCGCCTTTGTGGCGGCTATGATGCCACCTTTGGCGGCAGAGTAGTTGGTCTGGCCCGGAAGCCCCTTGAGCCCGGAGAGCGAGGCGAGGTTGATTATGCGGCCCGACTTGTGGATGAGCATCGGCTGAAGAAGGACCCTGGTTACGTTGTAGAAGCCGTCGAGGGTGATGTTGAGCACCTTGTGCCACTCCTCGGGCTTCATAAATACCATTATCTGGTCCTTGCGGATGCCGGCGTTGTTGACAAGTACCTGTATGTAGTCGTCGGGATGAGCCTCCTGCCATCCCTTCAAGGCAGATTCGGTTTCCTCCGCGTTGCCCACGTCGAACTTGAGCGGCTCGGCGCTTCCGCCGTTGCCCTTTATGGCAGCTATCGTTTCGAGGGCCTTGGCCTCGTTGGATACGTAATTTACAATGACGCTGTAACCCATTGATGCGAGCTTGATGCTCACTGCGCGTCCGATTCCGCGGCTTCCGCCTGTAACCAATGCGTATTTCATATCTCTAAATGTTGAATTCCTGTTTTATCCTTTCCACGCCCAATATCTCGGCGCAGGTGTAGAGGGATGTCATCGACACTCCCAAAATTCCGTGCAAGTTAAGATTCTGCCCCGTCAAAAGCAAATTCCGGATCGGGGTGCGCGGGCTGAGCACCGTGGTCATCGGGCTGCGGAAGTCCTTCATTATGCCGAATGCGGAGCCTCCGGCGGTGGAGGTGTAGTCGCGGTAGGTGAGGGAAGTGCTGGTGTAGATGCCCTCGATGGCATCTTTCAGGCCCGGGATTACCCTGGCGGCCGCATCTATGCAACGGGCGGCAAGATCGGACTTGAACGCCTCGTATTCTTCGCCGCGCCGCATCGGTGAGCCTCCGTCGAGCGCATCCATTGCATCCGTGGCCAGCGGGGTGATTATGTCGAGAGCCTCGGCCCAATTGCCGGAAGAGGGAGCATAGAAATTCACGAGGAAGCTCCGCGGCTCGCCGTAGTCGTCGTTCCACGGGTCGACATCCCCGCTGTGGATGTCGATATTGTGGTTTATGTACAGCAGCCGGTCCTTCTTGAGGCTGACGTTTACCGTAAACGCCCCGTAACTGTTGCGAAGCGAAGTTATGCGTCTGCGGTAGATGTTGCGTATGCTGCCCGATTCCCCTATCAGGGCGAGTGTCGCCGCGGGGTGGATGTCGGAGACGAACAGGTCGGCGTTGAACTGCTGCCCGTCGGCGGTTGCAACGCAGGTGGCCTCGCCCTCATGCTCCTCGATTACAGTGACTTTCCTGCCTGTGAGGACCTGCCCTCCGAGAGAGCGTATCCGGGAGGCGAGCCGCTCGGCAATGAGGCTGCCGCCGCCGCGCAGACGCCAGCCGCTCTGGATGAACGAGTTGTTGATCTGGGCAAAGACATACAGCGGCAGGGTGGCCTCGTCGTGGTGCAGCCTCAGTGCGGCTCCGGAGAGCACCTTGCGGAGGGTCGGGTCGGTGATGACCCCGCACAGGAACTCGTGGGCCGATTTGCCGAACAGGTCCATGCTTGCTCCGGTGGCGAATCCCTTGCGGGCGGATTCGCCCACCGCCTTGAGACATTCGACGTATTTTACAAGGCCGTCCCTCTGCGAGGGGAACTCCTTTGAAAGGATGTCTATGAAATTGTCGTAGCCGGAGGGAAGCGGCCAGACCCCGTCGCCGATATGCACCTCATCCACACAGGAAGGGTCCATCTGCACCCAGGGCAGATCCATCAGGGAGAACTTCTCGAATATCCAGCGGAGCGATTCGCCTTCGCCCAAGCCTCCTACGTAGTGGAAGCCCGTGTCGAACTGTGTGCCGCCGCGGCGGAAAGTCTGCAGACAACCCCCGATTTGGGCGCCCTGTTCGAGGACGGTTACCCGATAGCCGTTGCGGGCGAGGATACAACCGCACTGAAGGCCTCCGAGACCGGAGCCTATTATGACTGCTGACCTCGAGGGCATCGGCAGGGTTTAGAGATTTTTGACCACGAGCGACGAGTTGGTGCCACCGAAGCCGAATGAGTTCGACAGGAAGATGTCGAAATGCTTGGATATTCTCTTGGCGGGAATCAGCAGCTTGGCGGAGTCCTCATCGGGGTTTTCGAAGTTGAGGTTGGCGGCGATGAAGTCGTTTTTCATCATAAGTATCGAATAGATGACTTCGCTCGCCCCGGCCATCCACATTTCGTGGCCGGTCTGGCTCTTGGTGCTTGTAACCTCGACTTTCTGGTCGCCGAATACGTTATAGATTGCCTTGGCCTCGTTGGTATCGCCGACGTGGGTCGAGGTGGCGTGGGCGTTGATGTAGCCTATGTCCTTGATGCCTACACCCGCGCGGCGCAGCGACATCTGGAGGGCGCGGCTGGGGCCGTCGACGTTGGGGGAGGAGATATGGTCACCGTTGCCGGAGAATCCATAACCCAGCACCTCGGCGATGATATGTGCGCCACGGCGCTTTGCCGATTCGTAGCTTTCGAGTATCACGGTGGCTGCACCTCCGCTGGGGATGAGCCCGTCGCGGTCGCGGTCGAACGGACGGGATGCCTTTTCGGGCTCGTTTTCACGGGTCGAGAATGCCGAGATGCCGTCGAATGAGCCGGTGGCGGCCATATTGACTTCCTGGGCTCCTCCGCAGACCACCATTTCCTGAAGTCCGTTCTGTATAAGGAGTGCTCCGAGACCTATGGCGTGCGAGCCGCTGGCGCAGGCTCCCGACACCGTGAGGTTGATGCCCTTGAGCTTGAAGATCACGTCGAGGTTCATCGTCACGGTGGAGTTCATCGACTGGAAGATTGCACCGGAACCGCAGAGCATCGTGTCGTGCTTCTGGATTATGGTGTCGACCGCCTTGTAGATAGGGTCGGCGGTGCTGTCGTTGCCGTAGAGTATCCCCACTTCGTGGGCGTTGATGTAGTCCTGGTCGATTCCGGCATGGGCCAGCGCGTCGCGGGTGGCGCAATAGGCGTACTTCGCCGGCTCCGGCATATACACGCGCTGCGACCTGGGCAACTCGGCCTTGAGGTCAGGAATCTGGAGATTTCCGGTCAGTCCCGAGCGGAATCCCATCTCTTTTCTGGCTTGTTCGAGGATGATACCCGATTTGCCGTTGTACAAGGAGTCCCTCACCTCGTCAAGCGTCTTGCCGAGGCAGGAGTATATTCCCATGCCTGTGATTACGACTCTCTGCATCATATTTTAATTATATATTTTTCAAAAATGTAATACAAAATGTTTCGTTACTGGTGCAAATTGGAACTGCAAATATAACATTATTTTTATTTGTGTGAAATTATGAGTACCTTTACCGGGCTTTAACGAAACACAACCGAAGAAAATAGTCAAACAATACCATGGAACTTAAGGAAATTGAAGAAAAGGTAAAGGGATTCCTGATTGAAGAACTCGAAATCGACGAAAGCAAGATTTTCCCCGAGTCGAGCCTTCAGAACGATATGGGAATCGGCAGCCTCGAGGTCGTTGACGTAATCGTTTTTGTAGAGAACGAGTTCGGATTCAAGATGGATCCGGAGGGCTTCAAGGTTGTCAAGACATTCAAGGATTTCTGCCAGTTCATCCAGAAGGGCGGCAAGCTCTGATTGCTCCCTGATGGACATTCCTGTAGTCGAAATCATCCCTCAAAGAAAGCCGTTCATCCTAATCGATGAACTGCTTTTTTGTGACAGGGAGGTGTCAAGGACGAGTTATCTCGTCAGACCTGAGGCCATCTTCGTGACAGACGGCGAACTTGATACCGCCGGCATCATAGAGAACATGGCCCAGACGGCTGTCGCCCGTATCGGCTATCTGGCCAAATATGTGGATGGCGGCAGGGTTACGATAGGCTACATCGGCAACGTGCATAACCTCACCGTGCTGCGCCGGCCGAAGGTTGGTGAGACCTTGATTACCGAAGTCACCCTCAAGAACGTTGTGATGGGCATTGCCATGTCAGAGGCCCGTGTGGTGATCGACGGCGAAACCATAGCCGAGGCTTCGATAAAGACAGCCCAGGCTGAATGATGCGATAATTATGCTCAGACACTATCTATACGAAGCGCAGCAGGCCGTATCGGAAGGCGGCACAACCGACGTCGTAGTGACGCTTTTGCCGGAGTGCGAAATATACAGGGCCCATTTTCCCGGCATGCCGATAACCCCGGGGGTATGCCTGGTACAGATTGCAAAGGAACTGATTGAAGATATCGAAAAATGCCGCCTGCACATATCCCAGGCGAAGGATATCAAGTTTGTATCGATAGTGACGCCAGGCGACACGCCTCAACTGCACTACTCCCTTACGCCGCAGGATTCCGTTGCGGAGGCCGGGGAGACGAAATGGTCGGTATGCGTAACGGCCTCCGACGTTCTCTACTGCAAGATGTCGCTGGTTCTCAAATCTCTTTGACGTAACTTCTGCGTCTCATGAACTCCTGCGCCTCAAGCGCACCGGAGAACATTGTCTGAACTTTCACGTTGTCTTCAAGCTGCGGATTGGAGAGCATCCGCTTGATTCCGTATTTGAGGCAGCTGCGGTGTATTTCGCGGCACAGAAGGGCGCTTGCCCCAGTCCCCTGGTACTCTGGCAGCACCCCTATCATAAGCGCCTCTATCGTGTCGTTTTTGTGCAGGGCCTTGAGCAGGTGGATGAATCCGAACGGCAGCAGTCTGCCTCCGGCTTTCTTCATCGCCTGCGAGATCGAGGGCACACAGAACGCGAATCCCGCGATATTGTCGTCCCGGTCGAGTACTACGGATATGAAATCCTTGCTGGTGAGGGGTATATATACGTTGACGTATTGGTCTATCTGCTTCCGGGAAAGGGGCGAGAATTCGTAGAGCGAAGAGAATGCCTCGTTGCATACCTCGAACAGCCTGCGGCCGTATTTTTTGCCGAGCTCCCTCGTGGAGCGGCACTTGAGCGCATGCAGGCCGAAATGGCTCTCGGCCAGCGCGGCGGCCCTGTATATCTTGGGGATGGATTGCGGAATGTCCATCATTTTCTGCGTCCAGTCGGCATCCTTGCGGAATCCCAGCTTTTCGAGAGTGGGGCCGTAATAGGGATAATTGTATATCACGGTGAAAGGTGCCGGATGCTCGAATCCCTCTACCAGAAGCCCCTCCTTGTCCATATCGGTGAAGCCAAGCGGGCCTTTTACGAGGTTGCACCCGCGCGCCCTGCCCCATTCCGTGACGGCTTCGACAAGAAGCCCGGCCACCTCGGCGTCATCGATGAAATCTATCCATCCGAACCTTACGGTGTTCTGATTCCACCGGCGGTTGGCGTTGTGGTTGATTATAGCCGCTACGCGGCCGACCGGCCTTGAGCCGTCATATACCATAAAGCAGGCCCTTTCACAATATTCGAGCGACGGATTGCCGTTTCCAAGAGTCGCCAGCTCGTCATAATGCAGGGCCGGAACCCAGTTTGGACAATCCTTGTACAACTGCTCGGGGAATCTGATGAATTCCAGCAGTTCTTTCCTTTTGTCGGTAGATATTTCCTTTATCGTGAACATTGCAGATGAATTTCAGGTTTTTGAAGTTGCCGCCCCCATATTGATGTAGAGAATGTCGCCGGAGCGCAGGACGGTCTCCCCGTTGGGTATCACGGTATCGTCACCCCGGCGGATGAGCAGGATCTGGGCGGCCTCATTCTTGGGATATTCCTTGATGCGCCTGCCTATCCACTTGCTCCTTTTGCTGATTGGATGCTCCACTATCTTGACCGTATGGTCGCTGCGGCATTCCTTCGTACAGAGTATGGCGGTGTCGCCCTCTTCGAGAAGGGTGTCGCCGTTGGGCAGAATCTTGCTCCCGTCCTCTTTCACCACGAGGCAGAACAGCAGGTTGCGCGGAATCTTCAGATCCTTGATGAGCCTGTTTTTCCAGGCGCTGTCGCCTGCTATCGCTATTTCGCTGAACTGCATGTCGTTGTTGGAAGCGAAGTCGTTGAAGGTCATCATCACGTTGGCATCGGGGTCAACGACACCGAACTTTCCGGCCATATACGGGATGAGGGATCCCTGGAGGGCTATCGATATGAGCACTATGCAGAATACCACGCTGAATATGTCGTGTTGGGTGAGGGCTCCGCTCGTCATCACCATTATGGCGAACACAATCGAAGCTGCGCCCCTCAGCCCGGTGAAGGAGATGAACCCTATCTGGTTGAGAGGATATTTGCGGAACCACCGCAGAATCGACCACACCGCAACGGGCCTTGCCACGAGGGTGATGCACAGGAAGATTACCACGGCGGGGCCGAGGGTGGCCAGGAGGTCCGACGGGGTTGAGAGAAGCCCGAGGATGAAGAAGATTATCACCATCATCAGGTCGGTCACTCCGTCAAAGAATCCCACGAGCGTTTTCTTGCCGGTGAAGTCGCTGTTGCCAAGGTATATGCCCACGATGTAGGCGCTCAGGTAGCCGTTGCCGCCCACCAGTGAGGGTATGGCGTATGAGAGTATCGCTATGGCAAGGACAAACAGGGAGTCGAAGCCAGAGGTGGCGAAATGCATTTCGCTCATCACCCTTACCGCCAGTCTGGCGATCAGCAGACCCATTCCCGCCCCGAACACTATCTGCTTGAACAGCATCCACGCCACCTGCCCGCCGGATACCTCCCCTTGAAGAAGCGAAATCATCACTACGGTGAGCATATATGAAAGAGGATCGTTGGATCCGCTCTCAACCTCTATGAGCGGCGCTTCGTTGTTTTTCAGACCAAGCTTGCGCGACCTCAATATGGAGAAGGCGGAGGCGGCGTCGGTGGAACTGACGACAGACCCCATCAGCAGGCTCTCAAGCCATCCCCATCCGAGGATGAAGTGGCAGAGCAGGCCTGTGACGGCTGCCGTGACAACCACGCCCAACGAGGCCAGGACTCCTGCCTCGGTCGCTATTTTCCGGGCTGATTTCCAGTTGGTGCCGAATCCGCCGTAGAACATTATGAAGATGAGCGCTGCCGTGCAGACGTCTCCGGCGAGATTGTAGTCGTTGAATGTCAATGGCATTATCGTGTTGTTGCCCACAACCATACCGAGCACGATGAACGCCAGCAGGACCGGAAGCCCTGCCTTGCTCGAGGCATTGTTGAGCAACACACAGCACAGGATTATCAGTGCCGCGATTGCGAGCGTGATAATCAGCTTCATTTATTTGCCGCCGTAGATGATGTCGGCCGCTGCCGGACCCATCTTTTTGTTGGAGTGACCGACTCCTTCCACGAACTTCACTTCCCAGTTGAACTGATATCCGAGGGAGGCTGCGTCATCCTTGCACCACTGGTAGTAGTTGAGGCCCCGCGCAAGGCGTGTCCTGCCCTGTGCGTCGGCGCGCTTCGACTGGTTGAGGTTGGCTGTACGCAGGGTGTCGGCCGTTCCCAGAAGGATTGTGAGGGGAGCTCCGTAGAATGATTTTTTGTCGATCGTGTAACCGGACTTTTTGCCCGAGGGGTCTCCGATGCCATAGGGGAATTTTATCGATTCGGTGGGGATGGTGTACCACCCGGCATTGGCTGACACGGCCTTGCCTATGCGCTGCCCGCCCCTGAAGGTGAGGAATCTGTGGACGAACTGCCCTCCGGCGGAGTGTCCGTAGATGTTGAAGGTCCTGGCCTTGGACTTGCTGTGCGCCAGGAAATAGTCGAATATGTCGTCAATCACATTGTATACGAGCGAGTCCTTGGGGTTCTGCGACCCGTCCACGGACATTACGTTGCCTCTGTGGTACTCCTCGTCGCCGAAGATGTTTTTCGCGAAGTTGGGGGTGATCACAATGAATCCGTACTGGTCGGATTTGGCAACCCACGCATCACGGTATTTGTCGCCGTTGCGGTTGTCGCCGTGCATTACGAACTGTACGGGCATTTTGGCGATGTCACCCTCCGGAATGTGATAGTAAACCTCTACGATCCTCCCCTTGAATGGAGCTTTCTTACAAGTGTATGTAACGCTTCCGGTACCGGTGGTGAAAAGTATCTTCCCGGCCTGACAGGTCAGAGGAAGCGCGAAAGCCAGCGCTACGGCCAGCATTACTGATAGTTTTCTCATATCGTCAATCTTTAACAGGTTTTGCAATACGCAAATTTAACAACAAAATCGATATGTGGAAAAGAAAACGAACGCACCCGGAAAGGCGGTTGCTTTCCGGGTGCGTCGAACGGGTTGAATCGGATTACTTGACCTCCTCGAAGTCGGCGTCCTGCACGTCGGGGTTGCCGCCGTTCTGTGACTGGCCGTCCTGAGGTCCCTGCTGTGCTCCGCCGAAGCCGGCACCGGGGTCGCCCTGCTGGGGACCTGAAGCCTGAGCGGCCTTGGCCATATCTTCGCTTGCGGCGTGCCATGCATTGTTGAGGGCCTCGCTCGCCTTGTCGATTGCGGCGATATCCTGGCTCTTGTGGGCTTCCTTGAGCTGGCCGAGAGCGGTTTCGATGGCACCCTTCTTGTCGGCGGGGATCTTGTCGCCGTACTCCTTGAGATTCTTCTCGCTCTGGAATATCATGGCGTCCGCACCGTTTATCTTTTCGATGCGCTCCTTCTCCTTCCTGTCGGACTCCTCGTTGGCCTTGGCCTCGTCACGCATACGCTTGATTTCGTCGTCGGAAAGGCCTGAAGAGGCTTCGATACGGATTTTCTGCTCCTTGCCGGTAGCCTTGTCCTTTGCGGATACGTTGAGTATGCCGTTGGCGTCGATATCGAAGGTCACTTCGATCTGAGGGATTCCACGGGGAGCGGGGGTTATGCCGTCGAGGTGGAAGTTGCCGATGGTCTTGTTGTCGCGTGCCATGGGGCGCTCTCCCTGGAGCACGTGGATCTCCACCGAAGGCTGGTTGTCCGCAGCCGTGGAGAACACTTCGCTCTTGCGGGTAGGGATTGTGGTGTTGGCGTCGATGAGCTTGGTCATCACGCCGCCAAGGGTTTCGATGCCGAGGCTGAGCGGAGTGACGTCGAGGAGCACCACGTCGTTCAGACCGCCTTCACCGGAGAGGATGCCGCCCTGGATGGACGCTCCCACAGCCACCACTTCGTCGGGGTTGACACCCTTGTTGGGAGTCTTGCCGAAGAATTTCTCGACTATCGACTGGATTGCCGGGATGCGGGTCGAACCGCCTACCAGGAGCACTTCGTCAATGTCGGAAGCCGTGAGGCCGGCGTCGCTGAGCGCCTTGCGGCAGGGTTCCAGGGTGGCCTGGATGAGAGAGTCGCAGAGCTGCTCGAACTTGGCGCGTGAAAGGGTACGTACAAGGTGCTTGGGGATTCCGCCCACAGGCATGATGTAGGGAAGGTTGATGTCGCTCGACATCTGGCTCGAAAGCTCGATCTTGGCCTTTTCCGCCGCTTCCTTGAGCCGCTGGAGGGCCATAGGGTCCTTGCGGAGGTCGATTCCGTCGTTTTCGGCTGCGAATTCGTCGGCAAGCCAGTCGATTATCGCGTGGTCGAAGTCGTCACCGCCGAGGTGGGTGTCACCATTGGTGGATTTCACTTCGAATACGCCGTCGCCCAGTTCGAGGATGGAGATATCGAAGGTACCTCCTCCGAGGTCGAACACGGCTATCTTCATATCCTTGTTCATTTTGTCAAGACCGTATGCCAGCGCTGCCGCGGTGGGCTCGTTGACGATACGCTTCACCTTGAGACCGGCAATTTCGCCGGCTTCCTTGGTGGCCTGGCGCTGTGAGTCGCTGAAATATGCAGGCACTGTGATTACTGCCTCGTCGACCGTTGTGCCGAGGTAATCCTCCGCCGTCTTCTTCATTTTCTGGAGCACCATGGCGCTTATCTCCTGGGGAGAATAGAGACGGCCGTCGATGTCCACGCGCGGAGTGTTGTTGTCGCCGCGGACAACCTTGTATGACACTCTCTCGCATTCCTTCTGAACGCGGTCGAAAGTCTCGCCCATGAATCTCTTTATCGAGAAGATGGTCTTGAGCGGGTTGGTGATTGCCTGACGCTTTGCGGGATCGCCTATCTTGCGCTCTCCGCCTTCTGCAAAGGCAACTACCGAAGGGGTTGTACGCTTGCCCTCGCTGTTGATGATTACTGCAGGTTCCTTGCCTTCCATAACTGCTACGCAGCTGTTGGTGGTTCCAAGGTCAATGCCGATGATTTTTCCCATGATAGTATCTCCTATTTTTGTTTTGTTGTTTCAATCAAAAAACCGCCGCCCCCTGCGGGACGACGGCTTATGTGAATCCAAGATTGTGCCAACCTCAAAATACTGACACATTGTCAGCATCCGGGGGAATTATCATAGCATTGCGGCCAGAACGTAGAGCCAGTGTGCCACCACTCCTGCCACAATGCCTCCTACTGTATGGGCTCCGATGGCCTTGGAGGTGAGGAAGCGGTAGCCCAGCGAGTCGAGCATCGCGGTGTGGGTGCTCAGGAAACCGCTCCAGCACATCCCTATGGCCGTGCATACGGCAATCGCATTGCCGTCGACCCAGCCGTGCTCCATAAAACTGGGAATCATCCCTATGGCGGCGCCTACCGCTCCGAGCGAGGTTATGGGGAATGCGACCAGATGGGGGTCGTTGAAACCGAATAGCCACCTGAAGATGAAACCGACCTTGCCGGCCAGCCAAGGCAGTGCGGCCGTCCCTTCGTATGCAGCACCGGTGTAGGCTCCCGATTCGGAGGGGCCGAAAGTGAGCATCATCACCAGGGTGGAGATGATCAGCACCCCGGGGATTATGGCAAGGCCTATCTCGACTCCCGTCTTTCCGCCGTCCAGCATCGCGTCGAGGGTTCTCTGGAATCCCGACCTTCCCTTCGGGTCGGAGGCGTCGATTCCGGTCTCCCTCGCCCTGGACTCGTCGAATACAGCACCCTCGTAGGCGGGCATATCGCGGTACTCCGGATAGGCCTTGAGGGTGAAATGCTGCATCAGGCGGGTGGAGACCACACATCCGCAGACTGCTCCGAGCAGCCCTATCCAGGGCTCGAACGTGAATCCCTGACCCATCATGAACATTATCACTATGAGCCCCATTCCGAACGCAGTGCCGAAATTGGTGAGGGAGATGAGTTGATATTTCTTGAAGTGGCTTCCGAAATTCCTGTCTTTTGCAAGGGAGATGATGGCTGGATTGTCGGATAGGAAGGTGAGCACGGCCCCGATGGATGCACAGCCCGGAAGATGGAATATGGGCCGCATCAGGGGACGGAGCGCCCTGCCGAAAATGTCCACCACCTTGAATTCCACCATTATCTTGCCGAGTGCCCCCATTATCACGCAGATTGCCATAAGGAAGAATACCGTGTTAAGGAGAAGGTCGTGGGCCGTATTCATCAAGGTCTGGAGCATATTGGCCATACCCATCACGTATCCTGGGTAGATGAATATCGCCAGAATGCATATGAGGCAGACGTAGGGGCCGAGTCTGTTTTTTCTTTTCAGTGGATCCATCAGGCAGTTTAATCCCTCAAAAGTAATACTTTCTTTACAAAATTGTTTACCTTTGCCCCGATTTCGTCGCAAAATCATGATTTACCCCAAGTTGGATCCCGAATATTGTCAGGACGTCGCTTCGCGCATACTGTACGAAGACAACCATCTTCTTATAGTGAACAAGAGGGTGGGCGAGATAGTGCAGGGCGACAAGACGGGTGACACTCCGCTGTGCGACGTCCTCAAGGCGTTCATAGCCAGTCGCGACGGCAAGCCCGGGCAGGTGTTCATGGGGGTTCCCCACCGTCTGGACCGCCCCGTGAGCGGAATCGCAGTCTTTGCCAAAACCTCAAAGTGCCTCGAAAGGCTGAATGAGGCCTTCCGTGCCGGATTGGTGCACAAGACCTACTGGGCCCTTACCTGCGCCCGTCCCGAGCCTTCGGAGGGCGAGTTGCGGAATCTCCTGGTGCGCAACGAAAAGCAGAACAAGTCGTATGTTTGCGACGGTCCCCGCCAGGGGGCGAAGGAGGCTGCATTGCGCTACCGCGTCCTGCAGGATACCGACAGATATCATCTCGTTGAGGTCGAGCTGCTTACCGGGCGGCACCATCAGATACGCTGCCAGCTCTCCGCGATAGGATGCCCGATAAAGGGTGACCTCAAATACGGCGCTCCCAGGTCAAACCGGGATGGCGGGATATCCCTCCACGCACGCAGCATATCCTTTGAACACCCCGTGCGTCACGAAGAGATAAAGGTCGAGGCCCCAGTCGACTGGAGCCCCATAATCGCGTTATGAAAGAAAAAGTGATCATCTTCTCCGCTCCGTCCGGTTCCGGAAAGAGCACCGTCGTAAGACATCTTCTCGATACCTTCAAGGATACCTTCGAACTATCTGTCTCGGCTACTTCCCGCGCTCCAAGGGGGCAGGAGACCAACGGCAGGGAGTACTATTTCATAACTCCCGAAGAGTTCCGCTCGCTGATAGGGCGCGATGCATTCGTCGAGCACGAAGAGGTGTACCACAACGTCTTCTATGGCACTCTCAAGAGCGAGGTGCGCCGCATCTGGGACGGGGGGCATGCAATCCTCTTCGACGTAGATGTAAAGGGTGGGGTGAATCTCAAAAGATATTTCGGCGACAAGGCTCTGTCGGTATTCGTGCAGGCTCCGTCGATAGAAGTGCTCAGGCAGAGGCTCGTGAAGCGCGGCACGGACAGTCCGGAGTTCATCGAGGAAAGGGTTGCCAAGGCTGCCGGGGAGATGGAGTACGCCCCGAAGTTCGACCGCATACTGGTTAACGACAATCTTGAGGAGTGCCTCTCCGCCGCCGACGGGATGATTTCCGAATTTCTCAACAGGATATGATGCACAAGCGTAGGATTGCACTCTTCTTCGGCTCGTTCAACCCCATCCACATAGGGCATTATGAGATAATGCGCTATATTCTGGCCCATTGCGACGCCGACGAGGTGCGTCTTGTCGTGACCCCTTTCAACCCTTCGGGCAAAAAAGACCTGACGGATGCCTTCGAGAGGCTGGCCTGCGCCAGGGCCGCCATTGCCAGGAGCGGTCTTCCGGTCGTCGTGTCCGACGTGGAGTTCCATCTGGAGGAACCGACATACACCATACGCACCCTGGAGTATCTCGACTCCCAGGAGCAGGAGTGCCAGCATATCCTGGTGATAGGGGCCGACAATCTCTCATCCCTCGACAGGTGGTACCGCTACGGTGACCTGATAAACAAATATGAAATCTGGGTATATCCCAGGGAGGGGTACGATCTCGAGGCTCTGTGCGACAAATACAACGGTATGTCCACGCTTGGGAAGATAATGCCGCTTGTTGGTGAGTTGCAGGACATTTCCTCCACCCGCATACGCGAAGGCGAGAAGGCGGGGGAGGATATGAGCAGGTGGCGTTTGTAAAAAATTTTGCGTGATTGGGAATAAGTGCTAAATTTGCAGTCCCATTGCGGAAACGGCCCTATCGACTAAGGGTTCAGGTCGCAACCCTCTCAAGGTTGAAATACGAGTTCGAATCTCGTTGGGGCTACCAGGCGGAAAATTCTTCGGGTTTTCCGCCATTTTTAATAGATGAGCTTCTTCGATGTCATATTCCTTGCCGTAGGGCTTGCCATGGACTGCTTTGCCGTGAGCCTTGCCAAGGGTATGTCCGCAGGGCGGCTCAATCTCCGCGGAGCTCTTCCAATGGCGGTTTCATTCGCTCTGTTCCAGGCTGGTATGCCGCTTCTGGGCTATGCTGCGGGAGTCTTCTTCTCGGACTTCGTGGGCAGGGTCGCTCCGTGGATTGCGCTGGCTCTGCTCGGCTTCATCGGCGGCAAGATGGTGAAAGAGCATTTTTCGGGTGAGGAACCTCAGGGCGGCGATGCGGATTATGGCTTTGGAACGGTCATCGCCCTTTCGGTGGCTACGAGTATCGACGCGCTGGCGACCGGGCTGCTTTTTGTGGGGAAGGAGGGTCTGCTGACCGCAGCCGTGGCGGTGATAGGTCTCTTCAGCTTCGCCCTCTCCGTGGCCGGGACGCTTGCCGGGGTGTTCGTGGGAAAGAAGTTCAAGCTCCCCGCCCTCCTTTCGGGAGGCATAATCCTTATCCTGATAGGGATAAAGATATGGGCTGAAGGGGTCTTCTCAGGCCTCTTCTGATGTCAGGACCGCGATTGACCGCGCTTCTACGGCGATTTTATGGAATATGTCGCCGCGGGGCGCGTCCGAAGTGTCCACGGCAAGATGCCATAGACGGCCTTCCGGCAGATCGAAGGAATGGGCCTCCCAGTGCATGTTGATGGCTGCGAATATGGTCTTTGCCGGTGATTTCACCACCATTGCCGTCGAGAGCCCGTTGTGGTTGTCCCACTCTGCGTCGGGCCGTTCGCTGCGCCAGGAGATTTCCGCCCCGCTGCCGGCAAGCTGCGGATTTGCTTTGCGGAAAGCTATCATATTCCTGAAAAAGCGTTGCAGGGGGTGCCTGTCGGCCGGCCACGGCATCCACACCGATTCGTCGTCCAGACAGTAGGGGTTGTTGTTCCCGTTCTGCGAGCGCCCGCATTCGTCACCGAAGAGAAGCATCGGGATTCCGCGGCTCAACATCAGGAGGGTTACCATATTCTTTATCCTGCGCAAGCGCAATTCCCTGACCTGCGGGTCGTCGGAAGGCCCTTCGCAGCCGCTGTTCCAGCTGAGGTTGTCGTCGGCCCCGTCGCGTCCGTCCTCTCCGTTGGCCAGATTGTGCTTGCCGTTGTAGCTTACAAGGTCCATCATCGTGAACCCGTCGTGGGCCGTGACGAAGTTGATGCTGCGCCACGGCTCTCCCGGGAACAGGTCGGGCGAGCCCTCGATCCGTTTCTTCACCTCGTCGAGGATTCCTTCGTCGCTCTTGACGAATCTGCGGATTGCATCGCGGTAGCGGTCGTTCCACTGTGACCATCGTCCCCATTTGCCGAACTCTCCCAGCTGGTACAGCCCCGCTGCATCCCACGGTTCGGCTATCAGCCTCACTCCGGCTAGGGCCGGATCTTCGGAAATGCGGTGCAGGACAGGGGGCGGGGACATCGGCGTCCCGTCTTCCCCTCTTGTGAGGGCGGATGCCAGGTCGAATCTGAATCCGTCGATCCCATAGGATGCGACCCAATGGCGCAGGGCGTCGGAAATCACTTCCTGCATCACCGGCGAGTTGCAGCTGAGGGTATTGTGGCAGCCCGTGAAGTCGAGATATCCTCCATTGTGGTCCAGAATATAGTACGATTTGTTGTCCAGCCCTCTCCAGATGGTCGTTTCCCCTCTCTGGTCGGATTCGGGGCTGTGGTTGAACACCACGTCGAGGAATACGAGGATCCCGTTGTCGTGGAACTCCTGCACCAGATGCCTGAATTCGGCTTCCTGCCCTCCATCGGGGCCCGATGCGGCCAGGGCTGCCTTGGGGGCGAAGTATCCTGCGGTGGAGTATCCCCAGGTATTGCCCCTGTTGTCGAACTCCGCCACCGGCATCAGTTCCACACAGTTGACGCCCAGTTGTTTGAGATAGGGTATTTTTTCTCTCAGGGCATCGAACGTGCCGGGGTGTGCAGCTCCGGAGGCCGGATGCCTGGTGAAACTGTGTACGTTGAGTTCGTAGATTATGAGTTCTTCATCCCTGATGGCCGGCCCCCGCATGGCCCTTGTCGGGCCGTCGCCTATGCCGCAGCGGCGGGGGATAGGAGCGGAGTCCCATCTGTCCTGACCTGATATGATGCGTGCGTAGGGGTCTGTCAGAAGGCGCGAGGCGTCGAACCGGTGCCCCTCGGCAGGGGCATAGTCCCCTTCCATGCGGTAGCAGTAGCGCAGTGAGGCCACCCTGCCAAGTCCGGCGACCTTTGCCGAGAACCATTCGCCCTTGCGGCATTGCGGAGGGAACTCCAGCTCGGCGAACGGCGCCACGTCATTGCCGTCGAACAGCACCAGAGTGCATCTCCTGGCGTACTTTGAATAGACTGTGAAGTTCACCTGCCCCTCGCCGGCAGGGGTCGCGCCGCGGAGCGAGACGTCGCCCTCGGAGATGGTGATTGCGGATATGCCGTGGCTGCGTTTCATCTTGCCGTCATTTTTCCGCCGAACCTGTAGCTGAATCCGGCCCCTATGTAGCGGTCGTACAGGTCATAGACGTTGGACGTAACCGTATCGAAATTGGTGGATCTGTCGATTGTCGTGCAGTCGAAGATATCGCTGAAGTCAAGGTGTATGGTCCAGCGTCCTATCTGCTTGGCAAAGCATATCTGGGCGAATATGCAGTCGCCGTTTGTCATATTGTTGTGGACGATGGGACTGTTGTACATGAATTTGCCGCAGAGCGTCCAGTCGCCTTCAAAGTTGAATATCGGGGAGAAACTCACGTTGCCGTTGGTGGAGAAGTCGGACGATGTCCCGTGCAGCATCAGCTTGGTGAACAGATTGCCTGCAAGGGAGAGGGTGAATATGCCGTATCGGTATATCGCCGACAGGTTGATCGTGCCTATGTTGTTGATGCCGGCATTGTCGTATGTGACATAGTATGTGCCGGAGGCTTTGTCGGGCTCCTGGTTTGCATCGTACAGCTGCTCCTCTATGAGCCCGTCGGCCCTTATGTATCCCACTCCGGCGTTGATGATTACGGAATGCCCGTTATTGTCCCAGTCGAAGATGTATCCCACTTCCGCAGTGTGGATGTATGCCGGGTTGAGCATCGGGTTTCCCTTGATCCATTCGCCTTTGTACTGACTGTAGTGCAACTTCGGGTAGAGCATTTCGTCGTCCGGCCTGATTATGCTGCGGTTGAGCGTTATCTGGAGCGCGTGGTTGCCGCTGATGCGCCACACGGCTTCGGCGCTGGCCAGAATGTCGTGGTCGGCCGACTGATCGGTCGCCTGATCCTGGAAAACGTTGTCGCTACGGTAGTATTGGTATCTCACTCCGACGTTCACCGCCCATTTCTCACCGGTGTACTTGAATTTTGCAAACGGTGACACGAAAGTGCTGGAGTTCCTGATATCGTCGAAACTTTTGCCGCCCAGAGTCATATTCACGCCGGTCTCCATTGTGCCCTTGCTTTTGGCCTTGTGGAAAACCGGGAACGTCCCCTTGAATTCTCCGTCGAAGTTGTTGTTCGTTCTCCCGATTCCGTTCCTGGAGCCGGGGTTGGTCTGGTATCCGGCGTACGCCGTCAGTTTGGAGTCCTCGTTTATGATGTGTTCGTACTGGGCCCTTGCCTGCATCAGCATTGTCCTGTTCGTGCTGAATGTCGTGTCGGATTGGTCCATTATCACGGCTGTGCCGGGATTCTTGGGATTGAACCGCTCGCTGTGGGTCCTGGATATCATCTCTGATGCATCGTGGTCCCAGCTCTCGATGAACCATCCCTTGAGTATGTCCCGTCCGGTGATGTCGTATTGCACGTTGACCCTTGCCGTTTCCTGAAAGTACTTTCTGCAGGTCTCGTCGGCCCCTTCAGACAGTTCGTCCGGGTTCTGCCTGGTCGAGAGTCTGAGTGACGAGGGCCAGTAGCCTTCAACGCTGGCCAATCCGCGCATCTGGAATTTGTCCTTGCGGTAGTTGAGGTTCACGCTCGGCATTATGTCGGGCTCGCTGGTGAGGTCGAAGAATGCCTCTCCTTCAAATCCGACTTCCAGATGCTTCGGAACGATGTTTATGGTTCCGCTGTAGGTGCTGTGCTGCTGGGTGGAGGTGGACGATGTCGATATTTCTATTTTTTCGATTTCGCACAGTCTGGTCTGGAGCAGTATTGCGTCGCGGCTTTCCCCGACGCTTTTGCCGTCATACTGGATGTCGTAGTTCGAATAGAGCCTGTCGCCGCGCACCACGAATTCGGGCAGTATCTGGAGGATGTTGTCGGCAGTCATATAATCCGGAAGGTTGAGTTTCCCGACGTTTATTATTTTCTTGTCGGGCAGGAACTCGATGACGTGTTCCTGAGCTCCGGAGGGAATCACCGTCAGGAGCAGGACAAGCCCGATGAGCAACTTGCGGTTATGCATAGAAAACGGATTATTCGTTCACAAATGTAAGCATTTTCTGAAAAAGGTTTATTTCTAATGAACTACATTTACGCAGAGGCAGGCAAGAGCGTAACGTTATGTTTCCTTGCAAGCTTTTCAAGCAATGCTTTCTCCCTGTCTTCGAGCCTCTGCTTGTATTTTTTGTTGCCTTCCTCCACATACTCCTGCCCA
>JAZUGR010000029.1:0-33994 GCA_045641345.1 Bacteroidales bacterium | reverse complement strand
CTTCATTGTATATTACTATATAATTCTTAGCTCAACCCTCGACTTGATCTATCCTTTCAAAAGAATTACGCTTCGCTCTTTCTGACTTGGTTTCCCAAGTCGGTACTTGCTTGTACTTTCATTCCAGTCTTTCAATGAACTTTCCGCTTTTCCGAAGCGGGTTGCAAAGGTATATACTTTTTCTTATTCTGCAAAATTATTTGAACTTTTTTCGAAATATTTTGCACCCGGTCTAAAACCTGTATTCTATGGCCCCGTAGAATGCCCTGCCGGGCATCGGATAGCCGCTCGAAAGGTCGTAGCGGCAGTCGGTCAAGTTGCGCGAAAGGAGTTTCAATCCGAGCGCCATCCCCTTCCCAAGGCTGAAGTCCTTTCCGGCAGTTATATCGAGTGTGTTCCAGTCGGGCATCGCTCCGTAGGAATCGTATCTCCCGCCGCGGAAATTCCACACAACCTTCAGCGACCATCCGCCGAAAGCTCCATCGGCAGAGAGGCACACGGTGTTGCGGGCTATATAGGCAATCCTCTGCCCATAGGTATAGCTGTCGGGGGTCCTGTCGGTGGCATCCTGAAAGGAATATCTGGCATTGAAGCCGGCACTCCACCGCCCTGAAGCGAATCCGAATCCGGCCTGAAGATCCGCACCGATCGAGCGCGCTATCCCCACGTTGTAGGGCTGCCACACGGCCGGGTCTTCGGGTGTAGGAGCAGAGACTATCTTGTCTTTCAGATAATTGTAGAATCCATCGGCCTTTGCCGAGACGCTCCACGCCCCGGAGGGAGAGTATTTCCAGTCGAGGCCGACACCGGTGAGCCAGGCATCCTCAGGTTTAAGGTCAGGGTTGCCGAAGCCCACGTAGTAGAGCTCGTTGAAGGTGGGCACACGGTACGCCCTGCGGCCGAAAGCCGTAATGCCGAGAGACTCGGTCACGGAGAAACCGATATCCAAAGAAGGCGAGATGCAGTTGCGGACCTTCCCGCCCCGGTCGAAAGCCCCGAAGTATTCAACCGCCACGTCGGCGCTGAAACGACCAGGCCTGAAAGCGGCCGAGGAGACGGCGGTCAGCGAGAAACGGGATGCGTCACAGGCGGTGGATACAAGATCGTCCCACTGGATATCCACGGCTGCCGAGAGATCGCACCAGCGCGAAACGGAGAACTTGTGGGATGAGTTCAGCTGAAACTCGGTCTGACGGTAGCGGTCGTCGCTCCACGAACTCGAATAGAACATATCGTCGTATGAGGCCTTGGCGCTCAGAGAAAGAGAATACAGCCGTGAGAAGCCCTTGCGGAGCAATCCCTGCGCCAGTACGTTCCTGTCTTTCTGCCTGTCCTCGCAAGGCCAGTCAACCGAACCGGGAGCACCCCTTTGAGCGCCGTTGTAATACACTTTGGCATGCCAGTCACCACCCCCTACAAGGCCCCAGAAGTCGAGGCCGGTGCGTATCTGGCGGATATCGTTGTTGTCACGCCTGAGACCGTCGCCATAGGGGAAATCGCCGCGGCTGATGACACCAGAAGCCGAGGCCGACATACACACCCCGGGCGACAGCTTAAGGTCGAACCTGCCATAAGGCTCGAATGTGGCGAATGAACCCCCGGTGAAGCCCGCCTTGCCGGCAAAGCGGCTGCCTGGAGCGAAAACAGGCCTGGCCGTTGTGAACGAAACACTGTTCTGCGCATAATCGACAGTGGCGGAGGCGAGGTTGCACATATCGAGCATCCCCAGGTCGGTCTGCCCGCTCTGAAGATTGCCGACCCTCACCCCGTCGAGATATATGGCAGTGCTCGAAGCGCCCATACCCCTCAGATTTACGGTCTTGAGCCCGGCCATACCTCCTCCGTCGCTGATCTGGAGCCCGGGAATCTGCTCCATAATCTCGGTTACGTCGATGGCATTGCTTACGATGGCGGTATCGACACGCGATACCACGACACCCCTGTCGGCCACTACCGTGACAGGCTGGATGGTGTCAGTTGTTTCAGGAGCCGAAAGCCCCGCAACAAGAGAAACAAGTGAAAGGAACATTAAAAAAACAAATCTGCGGAAACTTTACCCGAGCGCCCAGGTTCGACATACGCAAAGGCAGGTCTTCTGACTTGTTCCTTCCTGCAAGCCTTCCCGGGCAAGCCCAGTGGCATAAGAACAGCAGGAAACAGATGGAACTTACAGCAGCGGGAACTGTCCGGGATTCTCACCCGATTCCCTTTTAATCCCTTCCGGGGCAGATGCCCGTAGAGGAACCGTTGCAACTGGGGTGGATAGTGGGGCTCGAACCCACGACACTCGGAACCACAATCCGATACTCTGCCAACTGAGCTATATCCACCGTGTAAAAAGCAGTCCGGCCTGAAAGACCGGACTGCAAAAATACATAATGTATCGTTAAATACAAAATTTTGTGCTCTGCTACCTCTCGGCAAGCCTCTTGTAGGTATTGTAGCGCCACTTTGCGAATTCTTCGGTCTTGGCGAAGAGTTCGGCTGCATTCTCGGGGAATGACTTCATAAGTGAAGCGTAGCGCACCTCACCCTTGAGGAACTCCTGGAACTTGCTCCAGTCGGGCTCCTTGCTGTCGAGGGTGAAAGGATTCTTGCCTTCGGCCTCGAGTGCGGGGTTGTAACGGTACAGATGCCAGTAACCGCACTCCACTGCCTTCTTCTCCTCCATCTGACTGTGGCCCATTCCGACCTTCAGACCGTGGTTGATACAAGGAGCGTATGCGATGATGAGCGAAGGACCGTCGTAAGCCTCAGCTTCCTTGATGGCAGCGAGGGTCTGCGACTGGCTTGCACCCATTGCAATCTGTGCAACGTATACGTAACCGTAGCTAATGGCCATCATTCCGAGGTCCTTCTTGCGGATACGCTTGCCGGAAGTTGCAAACTTGGCAACCGCACCTGCAGGGGTACTCTTGGATGACTGTCCGCCGGTGTTGGAGTAAACCTCGGTATCGAGGACCATGACGTTCACGTTCTCACCCGAAGCGAGCACGTGGTCGAGTCCGCCGTATCCGATATCGTAACCCCAACCGTCGCCACCGAATATCCACTGGCTGCGCTGAGGGATGTAGTCCTTGATTTCAAGAAGCTTCTTGCAGGTGTCGCAACCGCAGGCCTCCATCATAGGCACGAGCTTGTCGGCAATCTCGCGGGTGATGGCGGCATCACTGCGGTTGGCAAGCCATTTCTCGAAGAGAGCCTTCATTTCGGAGGTGCAGCAGTTGCACTCGAGGCCCTGCTTCATAAGCTCTGCAACCGTTGTACGGACGCGCTCCGAGCCGAGGTGCATACCGAGACCGAACTCGGCGTTGTCCTCGAAGAGGGAGTTGGCCCAGGCAGGACCGCGGCCCTTGTCATTCTTGCAGTAAGGGGTCGAGCCATAAGCAGCACTGTAGATTGAAGAGCAGCCTGTAGCGTTGGATACCATCATACGGTCGCCGAACAGCTGGGAGATGGTCTTCAGGTAAGGGGTTTCGCCGCAGCCTGCGCAGGCTCCGGAGAATTCGAACAGCGGCTGTGCAAAGCCGAGGTTCTTGACATTCTGCTCCTTGGGAGCGACCTCCTTGTAACCTATCTTGGAGTGCATATAATCGAAGTTCTCCTGCTCGCCGAGCTGTGATTCATAAGACACCATGGTAAGTGCCTTGGTCTTGGCGGGGCAGACGTCGGCGCAGTTGCCGCAACCCGTACAGTCGGCGGGCGAAACCTGCATAGTGAAGGTGTAGTCCTTGAAAGTACCGTTGGCCTGAACCTTCTTTACGGATGCGGGAGCCTTTGCACCCTCTTCGGCCGTCATAAGATAAGGACGGATCGCTGCGTGGGGGCAGACATATACGCACTGGTTGCACTGGATACAGTTTGCGGGATTCCACTCGGGAACCTCGACTGCAATGGCGCGCTTTTCGTAAGCTGCGGTGCCTGCGGGGAAAGTACCGTCGACGAGGTCACCTGCAAACGTGCTTACAGGCAGGTCGTTGCCGTTCTGGGCAGCGATGACGTCGGCCACGTTGCGTACGTATTCGGGAGCCATGCGGGCGTGATTTGCATTGACGAACTTGCCGGAGCATTTCTTCCAGTCGGCAGGGATTGCAACCTCGACGTATTCGGCGCCGCGGTCAACCGCTGCATAGTTCATCTTTACGACAGCCTCGCCCTTCTTGCCATAGCTCTTGTCGATAGCCTTCTTCATGTATGCAACGGCCTCATCGAACGGGATGATGCCGGTGATCTTGAAGAATGCCGACTGGAGGATGGTGTTGGTGCGTCCGCCAAGACCGATTTCAGCGGCAATCTTGGTGGCGTTGATTATGTAGAGCTTGATGTTCTTCTCTACGATGGTCTTCTTTACGAAATCGGGGATGTGGTTGAAAGTCTCCTCGGTGTCCCAAAGGCTGTTGAGCAGCAGGGATCCGCCCTTCTTGATACCCCTGAGCACATCATACTTGTAGAGGTATGACGGCACGTGGCACGCAACGAAATCGGGTGTGGAAACGAGATAGGGAGCGTGGATGGGAGCATCGCCGAAGCGGAGGTGCGAGCAGGTGTATCCGCCGGACTTCTTGGAGTCGTAGTCGAAATATCCCTGGCAGTACTTGGGAGTATGGTCACCGATGATCTTGATGGTGTTCTTGTTGGCACCTACCGTACCGTCGCTGCCGAGTCCGTAGAACTTGCACTCGGTAGTACCCTTCTTGACAATCGAAACCTCTTCCTTGAGGGGAAGGCTCTTGAAGGTGACGTCATCGACGATGCCGATGGTGAATCCGTTCTTGGGCTCCTTCATCTTGAGGTTCTCATATACGGCGATGATCTGTGCGGGGCTGGTATCCTTCGAAGAGAGACCGTAGCGGCCGCCCACAATCTGGGGAGCGCCTGCGCCCATATCGGCGATCACGCTCTTGATATCCATATAAAGAGGCTCTCCAAGAGCTCCGGGCTCCTTGGTGCGGTCGAGAACCGCAATCTTCTTGACGCTCTTGGGAAGAACGCGGAGGAAATATTTTGCCGAGAACGGACGGTAGAGGCGTACGATCACAAGACCTATCTTCGAAGTGCCCTGTGCACGGAGATAATCGATGGTTTCCTTTATGGTTTCGGTAACCGAGCCCATTGCAACGATTACGTTCTCAGCATCGGGATCGCCGTAATAGTCGAACGGGAGGTAGTGGCGGCCGGTAAGCTCGCTCACCTCACCCATATACCTTGCCACGATGTCGGGAACGGCGTCGTAGTAGGGGTTGCATGCCTCGCGTGCCTGGAAGAAGATATCGGGGTTCTGGTTGGTACCGCGGGTAACGGGCTTGCTGGGGTTGAGAGCTCTCTTGCGGAATGCAGCGAGGGCCTTGTCGCTCACAAGGGGACGGAGGTCTTCAGCTTCGAGCACCTCGATCTTCTGGATTTCGTGTGAAGTGCGGAATCCGTCGAAGAAGTGGATGAAGGGAACGCTGGCCTTGATTGCCGAAAGGTGTGCCACGGCAGCCAGGTCCATTGCCTCCTGAACGCTTGCGGAAGCAAGCATGGAGAAGCCGGTCTGGCGGCAGCTCATCACGTCCTGATGGTCTCCGAAGATGGAGAGGGCGTGCGAAGCGAGAGTACGCGCCGATACGTGGAATACGGCAGGGAGAAGTTCACCTGCGATTTTGTACATGTTCGGAATCATCAGGAGAAGGCCCTGTGATGCCGTGAAAGTAGTGGTAAGACTGCCTGCCTGAAGAGAACCGTGAACAGCGCCCGAAGCACCGCCCTCGCTCTGCATTTCGGTGACCTTCACGGTCTCGCCAAACATATTCTTTTTTCCGAAAGCGGCCCATTCGTCAACGTATTCCGCCATTGTGGATGACGGTGTGATAGGGTAGATGGCCGCATGCTCGCTGAAGAGATATGCCACGTGTGCCGCAGCATAGTTTCCGTCGCAAGTGATGAATTTCTTTTCTTTTGCCATTGTATATTTATTGGGTTTACAAATTATTATTCAACGAATCCGAGCACCTGACCCTTGGCAACCGTCTCGCCATGCTTGGCATTAATGGAGACGATCTTGCCCGAAGAAAGGGCCTTGACAGGCTCGATGCCGTAGTATGTCTGGACATAGCATACCGCCTTGCCCTCCTCGACCTTGGAACCGATTGCGGGTGCAACGCTCTCCTGAGCGGGATCGACAGTCCAGATGAGCTGCCCTTCGGCGGTTGCCTGAACCGGCTTGGCCGAGGGGTGGGCGCTCGTCACACTTTCCACGTCGAATGCGGGGACTTCGGTAACGGGACGCACCACGACCTTGGGAGCGCCGGCCTTGGCCCTGGCCTCTTCGAGCGAATCATTGAAACGCTTCTCGGCGATGCCGCTCTTGTAATCGCGGTACTGACGCTCGTGCATTGCGAGTTCGAAGAGCTCTTCGTCGTCCTGACCGCGGTCCCAGCCCTCTTCCTGCATCATCTTCTCGAACTTGGGAAGTTCGTTGGGGAATGCATCCTGAGGATTGCCGGTATAGAATTCAAGACCCTTGGCCTTGACTATGTCAACGATCTCGGGAGCGAGCTCTCCGGGGAGCTTGCCGCACTTGCCGATGATCATATTCATCGTATCGGGGTCGATGGTGCTCCAGCGCTCCTCGCCCTTGAGGGTGTGCATAAGGTTCATCAGCGCGGTGTTCTTGACATACTGGCTGAACGGGGTGACCAACGGGGGATAACCCAGGCGCGGCCATACGTATTCAACCTCCTGGAAGAGCTTGACGCACATCTGGTCGAGCGTAAGTTCGGGTTTGCCCTGATTGCGCATCGACATATTGATGGCGCCCATAAAGCCCTTGAGGTCGGCCATCATGGAGCCCATCATACCACCGGGCAGCCCGCAGCCCACGAGGAGCGACGAGCAGTGCTTGTTGGTAGGCTCGATGAAGTACCCGAGGAAGTCGTCCATGAATTTCTGGGTGAGGGAACGAGCCTCCATATAGGCGTCCATATTGATGTCCTTCACGAGGAAGCCGGCATCCTTGAACATCGCCTGGAGCGATATCACGTCGGGATGGATCTTACCCCAGGAAAGGGGTTCGATTGCTGCATCCACATAATCGGCACCTGCGCGGGCCACCTCGAGCATGGAAGCCATCGAGAATCCGGGGCCTGTGTGACCGTGGTACTGCACCTTTATCTGGGGATATTTGTCCTTGATGCTCTTGACCAGACGGCCGAGAGTTGCAGGGCGGCCTACACCGGCCATATCCTTGAGGCAGATTTCGTCGCATCCGTACTCTACCAGATGGTCGACTATGCCCATATAATACTCTACGGTGTGGACCGGAGAATAGGTGATGGAGAGGGCTGCCTGAGAGATCATTCCGGCCTTCTTGGCGCCGATTACGGAACCCTTGAGGTTGCGGTGGTCGTTGAGCCCGCAGAAAGAACGGGCGATATCGACGCCCTGTGCCTTCTTGACCTTGTACATAAGGAACCTGACATCTTCAGGAACCGGGTTCATTCTCAAACCGTTGAGGGCCCTTTCAAGCATATGGGTCTGGATGCCGGCCTTCTTGAGGGGGGCCGTCCAGGCGCGCACCGCCTTGTTGGGGTTCTGGCCGTAAAGGAGCTGGACCTGTTCGAACGCTCCGCCGTTGGTTTCCACACGATCGAAGCATCCCATCTCCACGATAACGGGAGCTATCTCCTCCAATTGGTCGATTCGGGCGGTATATTTGCCCGAGGACTGCCACATGTCACGATAGACAAGGGAGAATTTGATTTCACGACTCATTATTGTAACTTTTTATATTGTTAAAGAAAGTATGCATAAGCATTTGTACACCCGCAGGGAATCGAACCCTGACCTGAAGAACCGGAATCTTCAATTCTATCCATTAAACTACGGATGCGTCCAAGAGTGCAAATTTATGATTTTATTTCGATAAATCTTATCTTTGCACCCAATATTTGTCAAGATTTTCATCAAATATCATACCATGAAAGCATACGTATTCCCAGGGCAGGGCTCCCAGTTCCCAGGAATGGGCAGAAATCTCTACGAATCCAGCCGCAAGGCGAAGGAAATGTTCGAAACGGCCAACGATATCCTGGGTTTCAGGATAACCGACATAATGTTCGGCGATGACGCACAGGCTCTCCAGGCCACCAACGTCACCCAGCCGGCCGTATTCCTACACTCGGTGATTTGCGCCGTATGCAGCGGTATGCCCTCGCCCGATATGGCGGCAGGCCATTCGCTCGGCGAATTCTCGGCTCTGGCAGCAGCCGGGGCGCTGAGTTTCGAAGAAGGCCTCAGGCTCGTGGCAATCAGGGCAGCGGCTATGCAGAAAGCTTGTGAAATGGCCCCCGGCACGATGGCGGCCGTCCTCAAGGCGGAAGATGCAATCATCGAGGAATCGTGCCGCGAGTGCAAGGGAACGGTGGTGCCGGCCAACTACAACAGCGACGGCCAGGTGGTCGTATCGGGCGAAGTTGCGGCCGTAGCCGAGGTCACCGAAATCCTCAAGGGCAAGGGCGTAAAGAGAATCGTGCCCCTGAGCGTGGGCGGAGCGTTCCACTCGCCCCTTATGGAACCGGCGCGCAAGGAACTTGCCGAAGCAATCGAGAAAGCCTCGTTCGCAAGGCCCGTGTGCCCCATATATCAGAACGTGGATGCGCTTCCGCACTCCGAACCTGCCGAAATAAAGGCCAACCTGTTGATGCAGCTCACCTCGCCAGTGCGCTGGACAGCCACCGTGAAGAATATGGTCGGGGACGGAGCCACCGGATTCACCGAATTCGGCCCCGGACAGGTACTCCAGAACCTGATAAAGAGAATCTCTCCCGAAGTCGAAGCGCAAAGCCTCGGCGGAGAAGCCGAATCCCAGGAATAGCCCTCTCCCAAAGAGAAATATCTTCCCCCTGATGGCACTTTGTCTGAAAGACCGCGAAGCGTCGTGCCTGAAGGGGGAAGATATTTCTATTTGAACGAACCGGCCCCTGATGGCACTTCGTCTGAAAGACCGCGAAGTGCCGTGCCTGAAGGGGGAAGATATTTGGCTTCAGATTTCCGAGCCGACCTTCTTTCTGGCCTGCCGGGCCTCGGCGCGGGCCTTGCGACGGGCCTCACGAGCTTCGGCGCGGGCTTTGCGGCGGGCCTGCCGGGCTTCGAGACGCGCCTTGCGCCTCTCCTGATTCGCAATCCGACGGGCCTCACGGCGCTCACGGGCCGAAAGTTTGCCGCCTTTTGAAGAATCCGTTGCGGAAACCGCATTCAGACTGTCGGATACCGGCTTGAACGCAGCGAGCGAATCAGTCACGCGCAACGAGTCAGCCGTCGCAGCGACGGCAATGGAGTCGGCCACCTGCAGGGAATCCGCCACGCGGAGAGAATCGGCCACTCGGAGGGAATCCTTCACGCGGGCCTCCTCTTCCTTGCGCAGACGCGCCTCCTCTTCCCTGACACGCATATCCTCATACACCCCGGTCATATAGCCGTCGAAGTATTCGTCCGTAAGGGAAAACACCGGCTTGCCGATGAACTGATAGGCGGTCCTCACGCTTTGGGGAATCACCATCCCAGTGATATCGAAGCGGCTCGCGGGACGCTCCTCCCCCCTCCACTCAAAGCCTTTGAGCCGCTGACGGTCGGCCGCCAGCTCGAGGATGGGATATGCGTCGCTCTTTATCTCGTCGAGATAGAGCACACGCTGCACCTTGTTGCCCTTTATCATAGCCGTCATCGACTTGGCCTCCTTGAGGTTGACGTTGGCCAAGGTGCCGTTTTCCTCCATATAGATGATTGCGGACACGCTGCCGAGAGCATCGAAACGGTAGAGTTTGTCGCCGCGGAAGAAGCCCATCATTTCGGTGCTCCTTATCTGGTTGAAATACTCCGGCGTCTCCATCGATACAAGCCGCGAATCATACAGCATACTGCCGCGATAAAGCCCGCCGTCCTTGACAAGCAGGTGCATCACCTCCGAAGTGAGCTGCGTCTTCTCGGAACTCCACATCACCGGCCGGCCCGAAAGGACCACTATCGAATCGAGGGTGGTGAAGGAAGCCGAATCGCTCACAGCCTGCAGGTCGGAGCGGTACATCTTGAAATTGTGCAACCCGAAGAAAGTCCTGACCTCGGTCGTATCGGGAGGCGCGGCAACGGTTGCCGTGCTGTCGGCAGGCGGATCGTCCGGACCCGGGCCATCCGCCAGAGTACTGTCGGCAGGCGCCTTGGCAGCGGTTGAATCGACGATTATGGGGGGCAGCTTGCCTGCGGCGCGAAGGCCGTCTTCAATCTTTTTCCTCCTCTCCTCATACTGCTTGGTACGCAGCTCCTGCAGAGCATCGAAAAGCACGTCCTGCCGCCTCTTGGCAGCTGCGTCAATCTCCTCCTGCGGGATGGTGCACTTCTTCACCCCATGGAATATCAGGCTGTCGGCCCGCATAAAGAGGGTGTCCACCACACCCTTCTCGTCGGCTGCATAATGCACCACGGCCGGTTCTTCGAGAAGATATGCGAGGGAAGAGTCCCTTTCGTATCTCATCTTGTTGCCCAGAAGCACCATATGCCGGGCAGAATCGAGCACCCGCACGTTGCGGTACATCTCCACTATATGTTCACGGCTGAAATACCACGCCTCGCCGGACCACGACTCATAGTCATCATCCTTGCAATACACGTTGTCGGCGAAGAAAACGATGGAATCCTTCTTGTTGTACCATCCCGAGTCGGCCTTGACGAAGCCCTTGTCCATCCACACGTGCGTTCCGGCGCCGAAAAGGGCCTTCGACGAATCGGAAAGATACGTCAGACATTCGGTGCGCAGGAGGATCGAGTCCATATAGAGCTTCGCATCGTCCTCGAAGACAAAGGTCCTTGACTTCGAATCGTAGGTGCCGGTGGTGCTCTCTATGACGTTCCCGTCCTTGTCCTTGAGCGAGCCGCCGTCCTGGAACCGGGCCACGGAGTCCTTTGTGTTGTAGTCGAGGTAGCGGGTCCTGAGTGTGTTGCGGTCCTTGTCGACCAGCTGCACGAGTTCCCCGCGGAATTCAGCCAGATCGGAATCCACGTAATAGGTGAGTTCGTCGCTCGAAAGGTCGGTCCGCTCCTGCTTGAGGTGGACGTGCCCGAAAGCCTCGATTATGTTGGTGGAAAGATTCCACGAAGCGGAGTCGCACAGGAGGGTGGTGTTGTTGTGCAGGAACCTTGCATCGCCGGTAACGCGGCGGTAGTCCACCCCGTATTCGGTGATCATCTGCGCACGCTCAGCCCGCAGAAGCCTCACGAGAGAGTCTTCAGAAGCCTTTTTCTGCGCAGAGGCGACCACCGGCAGCAAAGCCGCAATCACAACGAGTATGCTCCGCAGGCGACCCATGGCAGATCAATTGCCCCACTCTCCGTATTTGAATTCGCAACCCTTGTACATCGGGTCTATCACAATGTAGGTGGTCTTTTTCTTGTCGGCGATGAACTTGTCGATGGCCCGCTGGGCCCCCTGTGCGTTGACTACGTCAAGCAGTTCGTTGTAATCGTCCTCCATAGTGGCCACGTGCGAGGGGATGACGCGGTCGAGATAGATTATCTTGTAGATCGTATTGCCGTTGCGCCCTTCATTGTCGAGCGACTCGAACGGCTCTGACACGTCACCCTCCTGCATATTCTTGAGATGCATATAGTCGGCCGGCTTCAACTGGTCCTTTTCGTAATACGACGAACCTGTGTATTCGTCGGCCATCAGGCCTCCGTTGATGCTGGTCTTGCGGTCCTGCGAATACTGCCTGGCGGCATCCTGGAAGGTGATGGTATCCCCCACGATCAGGTTGCGGATACTGTCGAGACGGTCGAGCGCCTTGTTGCGGTCGTCGTACGAATACGACGGCTTGATGAGGATATGACGGGCGTTGAACATATCCCCCTCACGGGCAATCAACTGGATTATGTGGAATCCGTCGGGGGTTTCGACCACCTGGGACACCTGCCCCACCTTGAGTGACATGGCCGCATCGGAAAAAGCGGGCCAGAACACGTTCTTCGACATCATTCCGAGCTCTCCGCCCTTGCTCATGCTCCCGGGATCCTGGGAGTACATTCTGGCCAGGGTGGCGAACTTCTCACCGTTGAGCACTCTTTCCCTCAACTTCACCAGTTTCTCCTTCACCGCCATATTGGCCGCCTCCCTGTCGGGGTAAAGCACTATATGACGGATGCGGTAACGGGTCGACACCATAGGGAGATCGTCGGTGTCGGTGGTATCGTAGAAGGCCTTGACGTCGGAAGGGGTGAAGCGTGGCTGTGCCGAAGAGACCTTGCGCTGCATATCCTGTATGAGCGACTGCTCGGTAAGGGCCTCCTTCCATTCCTGACGCAACTTGAATACGGGCTTGTGGAAATACTCCTCAACGCCCTTTTCGCCTCCCAGCGAAGAATACGCCTCGTCGAGACGGCTTGTAAGCACCTGCTCCACGTTGGCCTCGTTGGCCACCATCGAGTCGCGCTTGGCCGCCACATAGAACAGCTTGTTGACCAACAGGTTTTCGAGGATTTCGCAACGCACCTTCTGATTGACCTTCTGCCCGCGCATACGCATCAT
Organism: Bacteroidales bacterium; assembly: GCA_045641345.1. Taxonomy (GTDB): domain Bacteria; phylum Bacteroidota; class Bacteroidia; order Bacteroidales; family UBA932; genus Cacconaster. Next base: position 21,441 of record JAZUGR010000029.1, on the reverse strand, counting down.
CTGCGCCTCGGATTCGATCTGCGAAAGCATCACCACGTCGTTGCCTATCACGGCAATCGACTTGTCGACAAGACCGCCGCCGTACTTCTGCCCGCTTGCCGCGGGAGAAACCAGAAGCAGGCACGCCGCAACATATACCAAGAGCCTATTCATCCCGATTGTATATTTTGAATTTGCCGCCGGCGGAAGCCTCTTCAAGCAGCTCCCGCTGCATCGAAGAGAGTATTTCCTGCTTTCTGCGGCTTATTACCATTTCCCGGATTTTGTCCATATTGTATCCCAGAGGGGAAGCCTGCCCCGGAGCCGTGCGTTCCTCGATATACACGATGAAATTGCCCGTCGCGGAGCGATATTCGAACATCGGCTGGGATGCCAGCAGCGATTCGGCCTCCGCAAGGCCGATACCGAGTTCACCCGCGATCGCGGCCGAAGGCACCCACTGGCGGGAGAAATCGTTGTATCTCTCGGCCGACGAGGTGCAGATCTCCTCAAGGTCCGCCACGTCCTGCGGAGCCGAGGCACGGAACCGTTCCTTTATCTCGGAATAATAGGGAGACTTGGGGGATATCCTGGCCACACGGCCTCTGATGACGGAATATGGGAATACAAAATCAGAACGATGGTCATTGTACACGGCCATTGCCTCGGCCTCGGACACGATGGTGTCGAGACGCTGCTCGATGTAAACCTTCTCATACCGGAAGGTAAGGAGATTCTGCCTGAATTCGGCGACTTCGGAAGTGATGTCCTTCTCCTCCTTCGAGAGCGACTTCTCGGCTCTGTGCATTATCAGCTTGTCGAGCGCCCACGAATCGATGTAATCGCGCGACATCCTGAGGCTGTCGTCTTCGCTGATGCCATCCGGAAGGAGCTTGGCTATGTCGCTGCTGTAAAGATATTCCGAACCGACCCTTGCAACCGCCTTATCGTCATGCATACGGACAAACCTCTCCAGATGGCCGGTCAATTTGCAGGAGACGGCCAGAGGCAGGAGGAGCAATATCGCAAGCAGGCGTTTCATCGGGACATCAGGCCTTGTAATTAGGGGCGTCGCACGAGATTGCCACGTCGTGCGGGTGACTTTCCTTCATTCCGGCCGGGGTTATCTTGACAAACGAGGCCTTGTGCAGCGCGGCAATGTCGGGAGCGCCGCAATATCCCATTCCGGCCCTCAGTCCGCCCACAAGCTGATAGATGATATCGGCTACCGGACCCTTGCAGGGCACCTTGGCCTCTATGCCTTCGGGGACAAGCTTCTTGACATCGGCCTCCATATCCTGAAAGTAGCGGTCCTTGGAGCCCTGCTGCATCGCAGGGAGCGACCCCATTCCGCGATACCGCTTGAATCTGCGGCCGCCATCCTCGAACACCTCACCAGGAGTCTCGTCGGTCCCGGCGAACATCGACCCCATCATAACGGTGCTTCCCCCCGCCGCGAGAGCCTTCACCATATCGCCCGAATAGCGTATCCCGCCATCGGCTATCACGGGAATCCCGCTTCCCTGAAGGGCGTCGGCCACATTCATTATTGCCGTGAGCTGCGGAACCCCGATACCGGCCACTATGCGGGTGGTGCAGATCGAGCCCGGGCCGATGCCCACCTTTACGGCATCGACCCCGCACTCCTTGAGTGCAAGGGCGGCCTCGGCGGTGGCGATATTGCCGGCCACCATCTGGACGTGAGGGAATGCCTTGCGGGCCTTCTTGAGCGTTTGAAGCACCATTTCGGAGTGGCCGTGGGCCGTGTCAAGCACAACGGCGTCGGCTCCGCCGGCCGAAAGCGCCTCTATGCTTTCGAGACTGTGGGCGTTGATCCCCACGGCTGCGGCCACACGCAGGGCCTTGCCGTCAGTGCCCGTGACGGCCTTGACCTTACGGACTTCCCCAACCTGAGCGTCGAGAGGCATATTCTTATGAATCACGCCGATGCCGCCGAGGCGGGCCATCGCCACAGCCATCGCCGACTCGGTTACCGTATCCATCGCAGAGGTGACGATCGGGATGTCCAGGCTGATTTCCCTGGTGAACCTGCTGCCTGTATCCACATCACGCGGAAGCACGTCGCTGTGTGCCGGGATGAGAAGCACGTCGTCGAACGTCAGACCCTCCATTACTATTCTGCTTGACATAATCTTAACGGTTATCAAAATCAATTCCAATCTACAAATTTACACAATTTTTTTCAAAACAGGCCCTTGCCGGGAGAACATCTTTCCACGGAGGCCGCTTTGTCTGAAAGACCGCGAAGCGCCGGGGTCTCCGTGGAAAGATGTTCTCCTGACGGGCGGGTACAATAAAGAATTGCCCCGGAGAGCATTCCGGAGCAATTCTCAGATTGACGTGACCTTACGGAAGATTATTCCTTGTCACCGCGAGGTCCGCGGGGTCCGCCGTGACGGGGTCCCTTGTGGTCGCCGTGACCGCCGGGACGGTGATCGCCGCCCTTTCCGCCTGCAGGACGCGGCCTGCGCTCAGGCTCGACATAACCTTCGGGCTTCTCGATGAGGGCGCGGCGGCTGAGGCGCATCTTGCCGGTCTTGGCATCGATTTCGAGGAGTTTGACATCCACCTCGTCGCCTACGTTGAGCACATCCTCGACCTTCTCGGTCTTGCCCCAGTCAAGCTCGGAGATATGGAGAAGGCCCTCCTTGCCTGGAAGAATCTCCACGAACGCTCCGAACTCGAGGGTGGACACCACCTTGCCGTGGTAAACCTCACCCACCTCGGGAACTGCGCAGATACCCTTGATCCACTCGAGAGCCTTCTGCATTGCGTCCGCATCGTTGGAAGCGATGTCAACCACTCCGACGGTACCCTCTCCGTTGGGATTGGGCTCCTCGTCGATATTGATGGTGGCGCCTGTCTCCTTCTGGATCTTCTGAATGGTTTCGCCACCCTTGCCGATGATGGCTCCGATGAATTCGGAAGCAACGACAAGCTGCTGTATGCGGGGAACGAAGGGCTTGTAGTCGGCACGGGGCTCGCTGATTGTCTTCATCATTTCGCCCATAATGTGCAGACGGCCCTGGCGCGCCTGTTCGAGCGCCTTTTCGAGAACGTCGTATGAAAGACCGTCAACCTTGATATCCATCTGGGTTGCGGTAATGCCGTCTTTGGTTCCGGTAACCTTGAAGTCCATATCGCCGAGGTGGTCTTCGTCACCGAGGATATCGGTAAGGATGGCATAGCGGTCGTTGGGGTGTTCGGCATCGGTGATAAGGCCCATGGCCACACCGGCAACGGGCTTTGTGATCTTGACGCCCGCATCCATCAGGGCGAGGCAGCCGCCGCATACCGAAGCCATCGAAGACGAGCCGTTCGACTCGAGGATATCCGAAACTATACGCACTGCGTAGGGATTTTCGGGCGACGTGGGGATCACCGGCTTGAGTGCGCGCAGGGCGAGGTTGCCGTGGCCGATTTCGCGACGGCCCACACCCCTCTGGCTCTTGGCCTCACCGGTTGCGAACGGAGGGAAGTTGTAGTGCAGCACGATCTGCTGGTCGTCCTGTATGAGCACTTCGTCGGTTTCCTTCATATCCATCTTGGTACCGAGGGTGACCGAAGCCAGCGACTGGGTTTCACCGCGGGTGAATATCGCGGAGCCGTGGGCGCAGGGCAGATAGTCCACCTCGCACCAGATGGGACGCACCTGGTCGCAGACGCGGCCGTCGAGACGCACGTGCTCGTCGAGTATCATATTGCGCATGGCCTCCTTCTCGACCGCACCGTAGTAGCGGCCTGCAAGAGCGACCTTGCGGTTGTATGCTTCAATCTCGGGAATTGTGGGAGCGGGCTCGGGAATCGTGGCGATGAACTCGTCCTTTATGGCGGCGAAACCGTCCTCGCGCTCATGCTTGGGCTTTGCACTCTTTGCAAGTGCATAGCATTTGCCGTAGCAGAAGTCGTAAACCGCCTTCCTGAGCTCCTCGTCGTTCTCGTCGTGGGGGTAGTCACGCTTGTTGACGTCGGTGCCGAGCTCCTTCATCAGTTCCTTCTGGATGCGGCAGTGCCTCTTTATCTCTTCGTGGGCGAATTTGATGGCCTCGAGCATCACACTCTCGGGAACCTCCTTCATTTCACCCTCGACCATCATTATGTTCTCCTCGGTTGCAGCCACCATAAGTTCGAGGTCGGCCCTCTCCATTTCGGAGAAAGTGGGGTTGATGACCATCTGCCCGTCGATGCGGCAGACGCGGACCTCGGATATAGGGCCTCCGAAAGGCAGGTCACTGGTTACCAGTGCGCACGAAGCGGCCAGACCGGCCAGGGCGTCGGGCTGTATGTCCTTTTCGGCGGAGATGAGGGTTACGTTGACGAACACCTCGAGGTGGAAGTCGTCCGGCCAGAGGGGACGGATGGGGCGGTCGACCAGACGGGATATGAGAACTTCATAATCCGAGGATTTGCCCTCCCTCTTCATGAAGCCGCCGGGGAAGCGCCCGGCAGAGTAATACTTTTCCTTGTAATCAACGGTGAGGGGCATGAAATCGGTGCCTTCCTTCACATCCTTGGCAGCGCAGACAGTGGCCAGGAGCATTGTCCCGCCCATCTTGACAACTGCCGAACCGTCGGCCTGCTTGGCCAGTTTTCCGGTTTCGATTTCGATTGTCCGACCGTCGGACAATTCGATTGTTTTCCTGATAATATTCATATTCTCGTAAAATTTCGGCGCAAAGATAGAAATTTAAAAATGTAAATGATGAAAAAATGCTACCTTTGCATCACTAAAAACAGAACGATATGAATTTAAGGGTTATCAAGAAAGACATCGAATTCCTCGTAAGCGACTTCATCGATGACTGCGCGCTTTTCGCGATGCTTCATCCTGAAGACAAGAAAATAGACGAAGTCGAGAAGCTCATAGGCGAAGCCTGCGATCTGGCCAACGGCCTGATTGACCGCATCAACCAGCCCGAAATCGCCAAAGTGGGCGCAAAGGTGAAGGGTGCCGGCCGCAAGGCAGCCAGAATAGCTGCGGCAAAGCAGGCCAAGGCTTACTACACCGCCGTCAACGCCGATCTTCTCAAGAGCCTCGACGCTCTCTGCGAGCGCCTCTCGGCCCTTGCCAAGAAGTAACGGTTGCACTTAGAGATTAATTTTCTATATTTGCAGCCCCTTTTGCAGGGGCTCTTCGGGAAGTGGCGCAGTTGGCTAGCGCGCTGCGTTCGGGACGCAGAGGTCGGGTGTTCGAGTCACCTCTTCCCGACAAAACCCCGGAAGTCGGTCTGACTTCCGGGGTTTTTCATATGAACCTGGAGGCCACTGTCCACAGGACAACCCCTATCGACACGGATACGTTGAGGGAGTGCTTCGTCCCGCTTTGGGGAATCTCGAGGCAGATATCGCTCGCCGAGACCACATCCTGCCGCACACCGCTCACCTCGTTGCCGAACACGAATGCATACCGGCGGCCCTCCACGGGAGTGAATTCCTGCAGCCAAGTGGACCCCTCGGCCTGCTCCACACTTACAATGACATACCCCTCGTCACGCAGGCGGCCGACCACCGACAGGGTGTCCTCGCAATACTCCCACTCCATACTGAACTCGGCGCCGAGGGCCGACTTGTGGATTTCGGCCGTGGGAGGGGTGGCGCAGATGCCGCACAGCCATATCTTCTCCGCGCTGAAGGCATCGGCCGTGCGGAAAGCCGACCCTATGTTATGCTGGCTGCGGACGTTGTCGAGCACTATTACAAACGGATTCTTGGCCGAATTCCTGAACTGCTCCACGCTCTTGCGGCCAAGTTCACTGCTGAAAAGTTTTCTGAACATAAAGCAATAATCGCAAATTTTGTTAAATTTGGAATTCAAATACAAATTTAGGCAAATTAACGGAAACCAACTAAACGATATGAAACACGACATCGAACTCTTCAACCTCATCCGCAGGGAGCGTAACCGCCAGGAAGCTGGCATCGAACTGATTGCATCAGAGAACTTTGTGAGCGCACAGGTACTCTCCGCACTGGGCAGCGAATGCACCAACAAATATGCCGAAGGCTACCCGGGAGCCCGCTATTACGGAGGCTGCGAAGTGGTTGACCAGGTTGAACAGCTGGCAATCGACCGCATCAAGCAGATATTCGGCGCCGAATTCGCAAACGTACAGCCCCACTCCGGAGCGCAGGCCAACATGGCCGTATTCCAGGCGTGCCTCAAGCCGGGCGATACCTTCATGGGCCTCGACCTTGCACACGGCGGTCACCTCACGCACGGATCACCCGTAAACATGTCGGGAATGGTATTCAACGCAGTTGCATACCAGCTCAATCCCAAAACCGAAACCATCGACTACGACGATATGGAGCGCAAGGCGCTTGAATGCAAGCCCAAGCTCATCGTCGGCGGCGCTTCGGCATATTCGCGCGAATGGGATTACGAGAGGATGCGTGCAATCGCCGACAAGGTGGGTGCCATCCTCATGATCGATATGGCCCATACCGCAGGCCTCATTGCAGCCGGCCTGCTCAAAAACCCCGTGAAGTATGCGCACATCGTAACTTCGACCACGCACAAGACCCTTCGCGGCCCTCGTGGAGGAATCATTCTGATAGGCAAGGACTTCGACAACCCGTGGGGCATCAAGACCCCTAAGGGCGAGATCAAGAAGATGTCAGCCATGATAAACTCTGCCGTCTTCCCGGGCATCCAGGGAGGCCCGCTCGAGCACTGCATCGCAGCCAAGGCCGTTGCATTCTACGAGGCTCTGCAGCCCGAATTCAAGGAGTACCAGACACAGGTTGTGAAGAACGCGGCAGCCATGGCAAAAGCCTTTGTTGAAAAGGGCTACAAGGTTGTTTCGGGCGGTACCGACAACCACTTGATGCTCATCGACCTGCGCACCAAATTCCCCGACCTCACGGGTAAGGTTGCCGAAAAGGCGCTCGTACGCGCCGGCATAACCGTCAACAAGAATATGGTGCCCTTCGACAGCCGTTCACCGTTCCAGACCTCCGGAATCCGCGTGGGAACTCCCGCCATCACCTCCCGCGGTCTCGTGGAGAAGGATATGGCCGACATAGTGGACCTGATCGACAACGTGCTCGCACACGTCGAAGACGAGGCTGTGATTGCCTCCACCGAGGAAACTGTCCGCAAGAAGATGAGCGAATACCCCCTCAATCGCTGGTAAACGGGTCGGGGGCGCCTGCAAAGGCGGCCCCCTGCCTTGTATTGCGCTGCTCGAGACGGGCGTCAAGCATCCTCAGAAGCTCTGCATTGCGCACCAGCCCCCACGGGGTGGAATTCACGAACCTCGGAGGCACCTCCCCGGCAAAACGCTCGATGCTTATTCCGGGACGGAGTCTTTCGAGAATGTCTATGAAAAAGTCTATGTATTCCGGAAGAGTAAACGAAAGGAACTCTTCCGGATTCGTTTCTGCCTCACGCTCCATAGCGGTCCCCCTGATTATCTGAAGCTGGTGGAACTTTATGCTGGCAAGGGGGAGGGAGTTTATCTTCTCCACTCCGTCGAGTATGTCCTGCCTTCCCTCACCCGGCAGGCCTATGATGAAATGAGCCCCTACGCTTATGCCTCGGGAGGCCGCCTCGCGCACCGCACTTTCGGCCCGGGCCCAGGTGTGTCCGCGGTTGATCCTGCGCAGGGTGGCGTCGTAGCACGATTCTATCCCGAATTCGAGCGACACTATGCTGCGGCGCGAAAGGGAGGCGATATAGTCGAGCTTGGGGCCGTCGACGCAATCGGGCCGGGTGCCGATCACCAGCCCGGCCACGGCGGGATGCGAGAGAGCCTCCTCATATACCTCGCGGAGCCTTTCGAGCGGGGCGTAGGTATTGGAGTAGGGCTGGAAATATGCCAGATATTTCGACACTCCGCGATAGCGCCCGCGGTGGAATTCAATCCCTTCGTCTATCTGCCGGAGGATGCTCTTGTCGGGGGTGCTGTATCCGGGGTGGAACGCCCTGTTGTCGCAGAAAGTGCACCCGCCGCGGGATATGCTGCCGTCGCGGTTGGGGCAGGTGAAGCCCGCATCAACCACAATCTTCTGCAGGCGGCATCCGTAGAGGCTGCGCAAACGGTCGACATATGAATTATAGCGTTTCATCCCGGACAAAGGTACGTAAAAAAAAGTCCGACCGGATATCTCCGGCCGGACTCGTCGATTCCCACTGTGTATTACTTGCGAAGGTTAAGGGCCTTCACGATTTCACGATATCTCTCGATGTCCTTCGACTTGAGATAGTCGAGGAGCTGACGACGCTTACCTACGAGACGGAGGAGGGCACGCTGTGTGTTGTGGTCCTTCCTGTTGTTCTTCAGGTGGTCGGTCAGGTGAGCGATACGGTAGGAAAACAAAGCAACTTGACTCTCTGGAGAGCCGGTGTCAACATTAGACTTCCCGTATTGTCCGAAAATCTCTTGCTTCTTGTCTGGTGATAAATACTCAGCCATTGTGCAAAAAGTTTATTTGGTTTGTAAAAGGGTTGCAAAGATAGTATAAAATCCTGTCATTGCAAATAAATGCTATACCCAGCCCGAAAATCCCATAAAGGCCATCGCCATTATGCCGGCTGTCAGAAGTGCGATGGGGACTCCACGGAAAGCCTTGGGGACCCCCTGCATCTCGAGCTGCTCGCGTATTCCGGCAAAAAGCACGAGGGCGAGGGCATAGCCCAGAGCGGTGCATACGGCAAACATGACCGACTGGGGCAGATTCATCATATGCGACACCGCACCGGTCGAGGGGTCCACGTTGCTGATGAAGCCGAACTCCTTCGACACAACCTGGATGGCCACTCCGAGCACCACGCAGTTGGTGGTTATCAGCGGCAGAAATATGCCGAGGGCCTGATAGAGCGATGGGCTCGTTTTCTTGAGCACTATCTCGACCATTTGCACGAGGCCGGCTATCACAAGGATAAAGGTTATCGTCTGCATGAAGCCCATCCCGAGCGGAATGAGCACGTGGTACTGCAGGAGGTATGTCACAAGGGTGGCCAGAGCCATGACGAACATCACGGCAGCCGACATCCCCACGGCCGTCGGAACCTGCTTCGAGACCCCGAGGAACGGGCAGATGCCGAGGAACTGCGCCAGGACCACATTGTTGACAAAGACTGCCGATATCAATATTATTGCGTATTCCATAGCTATGCCTTGTTTGTGATTTTACGGAAGATTACCATAAGGTAGCCCAGCACTATGAAGGCTCCCGGAGCCAGCACGAAAGCCAGCATACCGTCGCCATCGCACAGCTTGAAGCCGAATGCCGAGAGCGACCCGAGGACTTCCCTCACCAAGCCTATGAGGGTAAGGGCTATCGTGAATCCCAAGCCGGTGCCGAGCCCGTCGCAGGCCGAATCCAATACGGAATTCTTGTTGGCGAAGGCCTCCGCACGGCCGAGCACGATGCAGTTGACCACAATTAGGGGGATGAAGAGGCCCAAAGTGTCGTAAAGCGATGGCACATAGGCCTGCAGGAGCAACTGCACTATGGTTACGAAGGTGGCTATTATCACTATGTACGAGGGAATCCTGACCTTGTCGGGGATGAGCCCGGCCACGGCCGAAATCGCCATATTGGAAAGCACGAGCACGCACATTGTGGCCACGCCCATACCCAGGCCGTTGAGAGCGCTCGTGGTGGTGCCCAGCGTGGGGCACATACCCAGTACGAGCACGAACGTGGGATTGTTCTTGATGATGCCGTCAAGTATGAGACCTGTCTTGCTGCTTTTACTCATTTCTGTACTCTTTTACAAAAATTCCATACGCCGCATTGATGCCGTCGAGAAATGCGCGCGAGGTTATGGTCGATGCCGTAATGGCATCTATCTCTCCCCCGTCCTTCGTCACGCCGAGGCGGGAAGAAGCGGGATTGCGGCCTATGACCTGGGCGCGCGGGGGCACTGCCGGGTCGCTTATCTTGGCTCCGAGCCCCGGAGTCTCGCCGTGCGAGATTACGGAAGTGTTGAACACCGTTCCGTCGGGAGTAAAGCCCACGAGCATTGTGAGCGGCCCTCCGAATCCGGAGGATGACACCTTGACGGCGCAGCCCACCGGGGCTCCGCCCCTGGTGGCCGGATATATCTCACCGCCATCGACAGTGCGGCGCCCGGCATATGGGTTGTTGTCGAATTCGGGCAGTACCGCCTTTATGCCCGCATTCACCTTTTCGAGGCCGGCGGCCTCTATGGGAGAGGCAGTCACCGAGTTGACCCACCCGAGAAGTGCCGCGCACACTGCACATATCGCAGTGAGGGAGAGCACCATGTTGCGGAATGTAGATGGAGTTGCCATTATTTGCAATATTTGTTGATCAGGGGTACGGCGCAGTTCATTATCAGGATGGCGAACGACATCCCCTCAGGATACAGGCCGAAGTACCTCATCATCATCGTAATCAATCCTATGCCGACTCCGAAGATTATCTGTCCGCAGGTGGTCATCGGCGAAGTCACGTAGTCGGTGGCCATAAACAGCGCCCCGAGGAGGAGACCTCCGGTGAAGACATTGAACAGCACTCCGGTATAGGCCTCGGGGTCGACCGTCGAGAATATCCCGGATATCACCGCCACCGTGCCGATTACGGCGAGGGGAATGGTGACCTTGACCACCTTGCGCACCAGCAGATAGATGAAACCGATTATGAGGGCCACTGCCGAAAGCTCACCGATGCTGCCGCCCATACGTATCAGGGCCATGTCCCACGTGAACTGCCCTCCGGGGAAGATTGCCGACAGGGTGCTGCCTGCGTGCAGACCCTCCTTGGCGATACCCAGATGGGTGGCGCCGGAATAGGCATCTATCTGAGCCCCCAGACTGCCGCAGGAAGCCACGTCGAAACACGATGAGGTAAGGGTCCAGTCGGTCATTATCACCGGGAATGAAATCAGCAGGAACACGCGCCCCACGATTGCGGGGTTGAATATGTTCTTGCCCAGCCCGCCGAAGGTCATCTTGGCAAGGCCTATGGCCACCACGCAGCCCACCACGGCTATCCACCAGGGAGCATTGGGGGGCAGGTTGAGCGCAAGCAGCACACCGGTCACCGCGGGAGAAGGGTCGGAGATCGGCCGCTTCTTGTGCATCAGGAATTTTGCAATCACCGCCTCGGTAACGTCACAGGCTATGATCGACACGGCTACAAGCATCAGCGAATGAAGGCCGTAGAACCATACTGCGACGGCCACCGCCGGCATAAGGGCGATGAGCACGTCCCTCATTATCGATACGGTACTCTCCGAAGAGTGTATATGCGGAGAAGGAGATACTATAAGTGCCATAATCTATTTCTTTCTGCTACGGATTATTTTCATTACTTCCGCCTTGCTCACGCGGATTATGTCGAGCAGCGGAATATGGGCCGGACAGGTATAGAGGCAGCATCCGCACTCTATGCAGTCGCAGATATGAGCCTCCTCCAACCCGGCCTGCATCCCTCCGCGGCGCGAAAGGGTATTGAGCAGATAGGGTTTGAGCCCCATCGGACAGGCATCGGCGCATTTGCCGCAACGGATGCAGTCGCCCTCCTCCTCGCGCAGCGTTTCGGAAGCGGTCATCACCAATACGGAAGCGGTGGCCTTGAGAGTGGTTGCATCGAGATTCGCCACAGCCTTTCCCATCATAGGGCCTCCGCTGATGACCTTCACGTCGCCCTGCGGCAGACCGCCGGCGGCATCGATCAGGCTCCGGAGCGGGGTGCCGACCCGGACCCTCAGGTTCTCTGGCTCGCGGATGCCGAGCCCGGTATAGGTAAGGACATTGTCTATCAGAGGTTTGTTCTTGGCCACAGCCTCGTACACGGCAAAGGCGGTGCCTACGTTCTGCACCACTGCGCCCACATCTATCGGGAGCCCTCCGGACGGAACGCTGCGCCGCAAAATGGCATTTATAAGCTGCTTTTCACCACCCTGGGGATATTTCTTCTTGAGCTTCACCACCTTGATGCAGGCCATGGCCGAAGCGGCCTCACGCAGGGCGGCGATGGCCTCCGGCTTGTTGTCTTCGATGCCCACATAGCATATCGAGACTCCGAGGGCCTTCATCAGGAATCCTGCTCCGGCGAGTATCTCGCGGGGGAATTCACGCATCAGACGGTCGTCGGAAGTGAGGAAAGGCTCGCATTCGGCGCCGTTCAGTATCAGGCATTCCGCCTTCTTCCCCGGCGGGGGTACAATCTTGACATGGGTGGGGAACGCCGCCCCACCGAGGCCTACGATGCCGGCATTGCGGACCCTGTCGACAATCTGTTCGGGAGAGAGGTCGGTATGATAGCTGAAAGGGGCGTCGCGGTCGATGCCGTCCAGCCACGTATCACCCTCGACACGTATCGCCACGTGAGTGACCATATTGCCCGAAAGGTCGGCATACGGCCCAACGCTCTCCACCGTGCCGGAATACGGAGAGTGTACGAAAGCCGACAGGAAACCCGAAGGACGGCCGATTACGCTGCCCACGAGAACCTTGTCACCGGGAGCCACCACAGGCTCGGCCGGAGAGCCGAGATGCTGCGCCATCGACACCCAAGCCACCTCGGGAAGGGGGAAGTCCCTGATGGGAACCATTGCCGAAAGTTTTCTTTCATGCGGATGAACTCCGCCTGTCGAAAATGTCTTTTTCATAATTCTAGTCTTTTACAGCGGCTACGGGAAAATTCACGGCCGATATGGCGCCGACCGGACATTCGGCCACGCATTTGCGGCAGAAACGGCATTTGGTATGGTCTATGTAGGCCACGTTGTCCTCGACGCTGATGGCCCCGAACGGACACGCCTTCTCGCACTTGCGGCACCCTATGCACCCTACGGAGCAGGCCTTGCGGGTTACGGCGCCTTTGTCACGGTTAAGGCACAATACGGAAACCATCCTGCCGCCGGCGCCTTTGGTGCGGAGTTCTATCACTCCCCTCGGACAGGCCCTGACGCAGCTGCCACACCCCGTGCAACGCGAAGAATCTATCTCGGCGATGCGGCGCACCGGGTCAACCCTGACACCCGAGAAGCTGCATACCGGAACGCAGTCGCCCAGGCCGATGCAGCCCCACTTGCAATCGGTGTCACCGGCATAAAGGGCCGAGGCCACCTTGCAGGAGGCATATCCGTCGTATATATTGGTACGGGGGCGTTTGTCGCACGAGCCGGCGCAACGCACCACCGCAGCCATCGGAGCCTTGGCCTCAACGCTGACTCCGAGCACCCCGGCGATCCTGGCCATAACCTCGTTGCCGCCGACCGAGCAATATCCGCCCAGGAGCGATTTGTCCTTTACCACGCTCTCTGCGAAAGCGCGGCAGCCGGCGCGGCCGCATCCGCCGCAGTTGGCGCCGGGAAGGAGCTTCTCCACCTCATCGATGAGGGGATCCTCCTCAACCTTGAATTTCGTTGCCACGAAATAAAGGACCACGGCGAAGACCAGTCCTATGGCGGCAAGGGTGACTATTGTGTAAACCATTGTCATATCAATTCAATTTTTCGAGAGAAAAAAGGAAAACCCTGTCAAGAGAGCCCCTGAAGAGATAAAGGGCCGCATAATAAAGCGCCACGGCGCCTATCGCGCACAAGGCGGCGTACAGTTCGGCAAGACCGCAGGCCGAAGAGGCCAGCAGCGAAGCGAGCAGCACCACGAGCGGAACGCCGTAGGCAAGGATCACCGCCCGGGCCCCGAGCGAAGAGGCAAGCACCACACGCACCTTCTCCCCCACCTGATAGCCGTCCAGCAGCACCTGGGAAGTAAGGGGGATGTCAATCGTCCTTATCGATTCTTCGCTTGCCGCACACAGCTCCTTCGCCCTGCACATTGCACAGGCCGACTTGTCGATGATCTCCACACGGATGTAGCGCTCATCCACGTCGACCACACGGCCTTCGTGTTCGATTCTGATATTTCTGCTTTTACTCAAAGTCACTGGCCGGTGTCATTGAACTGTCAATATCTACGTATCCGGCGCCGTCGTCGTACGACGGGCCGTCATTTTCATCGACAAAACGAACCTCCGAAGCCAGGAATCTCATCCGCACGTCCGTAACCTCACCGTTCCTGTGCTTGGCGATGATAAGGTCGGTCTGCCCGGGATAGGTGTTCTCATCCTGCACTCCCATCATTTCGGGACGATGGATGAACATCACGATATCGGCATCCTGCTCTATCGCGCCCGATTCCCTGAGGTCGCTCAGCTGCGGACGCTTGTTGCCCCCACGGGTCTCGACAGCTCGGTTGAGCTGCGAGAGGGCTATTATCGGAATGTCAAGTTCCTTGGCTATTGACTTGAGCTGACGGGATATATGGGAGACTTCCTGCTCCCTCATGCCCTTGAGCTCGGGAGGGCCTGTCATAAGCTGCAGGTAGTCTATCACGATAAGCTTGACGTGATTGTTGCTCACAAGACGGCGCGCCTTGGAGCGGAATTCAAAGATGGAAAGCGACGGGGTGTCGTCAATCCACAACGGTGCGTTTTCAAGCTGCACCAGGCTGTCGTTGAAGTGCTTCCACTCGGCCTGCGTCATTTTTTTGACGCCGTTCATCTTTTCGGCCGTGATGCCGGTTTCGGACACCATGATTCGCTTGATGAGCTGCGTGTCGCTCATTTCGAGCGAGAAGAGGGCCACCGGCACGTGATGGACCACCGTCATATTGCGGGCCATCGTGAGCACGAATGCTGTTTTACCGACGGAGGGGCGGGCCGCTATTATTATGAGGTCGGACCTCTGCCAGCCATAGGTGACCTCGTCGATGCCGCGGTAGCCGGAAGGCACGCCGCTCAGGTTGTCGGTACGCTTCTGGTTGGCTTCGATTTCGCTCACCGCACGGTTTATCACCGACTGGATCGGAGCGGTTTCACGCTTCATATTCTTCTCCGCCAGGGTGAAGATGCTGTTCTGCACGTTGTCGATAAGGGTATCGACCGGCAGGTCGTCGGTGTAGGAGGAGTTGATGGCCTGAAGGGAGATGGTTATCAGCTCCCGCTGTATCCATTTCTGGAGAAGGAGCTTGGTATGGTAGTCGACGTGGGCCGCCGCGCCTATCTTGAGGCTCAGCTTGCTCAGAAACGCCATACCGCCCACCGAGTCGAGGTCTCCGCTCTTGCGGAGCTCGTCGGATACGGTGAAGATATCTATGGGGGCGTTGCTTCTGGCAAGGGTGGCGATTGCCTTGAACACCTTGCCGTGATTGGGATTATAGAAGCACTCCTCCGAGATCTGGTCGAGCACGTCGGGAACCACGTTGGGCTCGAGCAGGAGCGCACCGAGCACCGCCTCCTCGATGTCGGAGGCCTGCGGCGGCTTGAGCCCGCCAAGCTCCTCCCCGAACTTTTCGAGGTTGACAGATTTGGGTTTCCGCGGGGCTCCGGCCATAGGTCAATCGTTTACTGCTCCTTGGACTGCGAAGCGAACTGGGAACTTACGAGTATGCGCCCGCAATATTCGCAGACGATAATCTTTTTGTTGGAATTGATGTCGAGCTGGCGCTGCGAAGGAATCTTGTTGAAGCATCCGCCGCAGGCATCGCGCTGGACGGTAACCACAGCGAGCTTGTTCTTGGTGTTCGACCTCACCCTGTCGTAGGCATTGAGCATACGCTGGTCAACCTTGGCGGCGAGGGCCTCCCTCTCCTTGAGCAGACGCTCCTCGTCCTTGGCCGTCTCTTCCACAATCGTTTCAAGCTCCGCCTTCTTGCCCGAAAGGTCCTCCTCGCGCATTGCAAGACGGGCTTTGGTATCCTCTATGGCAGCCTTCTTCTCCTCGCAGAGAATCTGATCGTCCTTGATATGCTTGTTGGCCGACTGGATTTCGAGGTCCTGGAACTCGAGCTCCTTGCCTATCGACTCGTATTCGCGGTTGTTCTTGACCTTCTCCTGCTGCGCGGTATATTTTGCGATTGCCTCCTCGGCCTCCGTAATCTTCTGCTTGTTGCCCGCAATCTGAGCCTCGGCGGCTGCAAGATCCTTTTCGTAGTTGGCGATACGGGTCTTGAGCCCCTCGACCTCGTCTTCGATATCCTTCACCTCGAGAGGGAGTTCGCCCCTGAGAAGATAGATCTTGTCGATCTGGGTATCGAGCTGCTGGATATTGTAGAGTGCGTGGAGTTTGTCTTCGATTGCCACGGCATCCGAATCGCCGGCGGCCTTCGACATTGTCAGAGACACGAATGTCTCATCCTTTGAAACGGGTGCGGCCGCAACTGTTTTTGCCTTTTTTGTAGCCATAATTCGCTATTGTATATGTTTTGTTTGTCAATTATCTGCGCAAACGGCAAAGTTATGGAATTTTTCCAAAATACCGCGAAGCTTTTACATTTCGTCGTGTATTTCCTTCAGCTGTGCGCGGATGTCCTTCAGCCTGGACACCGCCTCCACCCTCCTGTCGAGAGTCCCGTCACCGCTTTCCATCCTGCGGCGGGCTCCATCGAGCGTGAGGCCGCAGCCCTTGACCAGATAGTGGATCCTGCGCAGGGCCTCGATGTCCTTCGCCATATAAAGGCGGTTGTTCTTGTTTGCCGTGCGTTTGGGCGACACCAGTTTGGGGAAGTTGTCCGACCAGAATCTGACAAGCGACGTGTTCTCGCCGAGCAGGGCGGCCACCTCGCCGATTGTGTAATAAAGTTTTCCGCTGTCCTGTGCCATATATTGATTGTCCTTAATCCATCGATTGCCCCGTGGTGGATGCCAGAAGGAGCGTTTTCTGATATGAAACCGCGTCGAGGTCGGCGAAGAAATAGTGTACCGGCTCCATATATCTGCCATCCTTCGTCACCTCGTAATGCAGATGGGGCGCGAAACTGCGGCCCGAGGTCCCGACCGTGGCGATACATCTGCCCCTCTTCACTATCATACCACGGGAGACATATACGTTGTCCAGATGCTTGTAGAGGGTGCCGATTCCGCCCCCGTGGTCGATTGCAAGCACCTTGCCGGCGCCGCGGTCATTCGTCTTGACCGACAGCACCACCCCGTCGGAGGGAGCTATGACCTCCGTTCCCACCGGGACCATTATATCTATGCCCGTATGGCAGCGTATGGTTTTGAAGAACGGATTGTAGCGCTCTCCCACCGAGGCCCCTGTCTGCCCCACCGAAAAATTGCGCACCGGCACGAGGGACGGGATGGAGGCGAGGCCCCGCTCTCCCGAGGCGGAGGCGGCAAGCAGCGAGTCGAGGGTGGAGGATACTGTTGCAGCAGTGCTGTCGGCGGAGGAAACCATACGGTTGGCCCTCTCGACCAGCACGCTTTCGTCCTGGCGCACCATCCGCGAAAAATCAAGGTCGGACAAGGTCACCGCATTGACCACGTAATTTGGTATGGATGCATTGAAAACGTCCTTGTAGATGGCCTCGTCGCGGAGGATTATCCCCTCGATGACATTGTCGACCAGCTCCGTGCGGGATGTCATCGCATCGTATTCCGACGCCAGGCGGCGGTTCTCCTCCTTGAGCGTGCGCTCGTTCTCCGTATCGTACAGGAGGGCGAACACGAGATAATACAGCACCGCTACGAAAAAGCTCACCACAATGAACCCGGCCGCCTTGAGGCAGGCGCGGGCCACGGTCACCCGCCTGTGGCCTGCAGCAAGATCCCCCGGATTGAATTCGAGCCTCTTCATACTATTTCGAATGCACTATCCCGCGATATTCCTCGACCGAAAGGTTGTCGAGATAATTCCACGGATTCACGGGATGGTCGTGGAATATCACTTCATAATGAAGGTGCGCCCCGGTGGAACGCCCCGAGCGCCCGAGGGTCGCAATCCTGTCGCCCCGGGACACCTTCTGCCCCTCGGCGACCAGCATTTTCTGCAGATGGGCGTAGCGGGTCTTGTAGCCGAAGCCGTGGTCTATCATCACGCAGTTGCCGTAACCCATGAAATTCTTTTCGGCCATCTTCACCACGCCGTCGGCGGTGGCATACACCGGAAGCCCCACGGGGCCCCTGAGGTCGATGCCGTGATGGTGCGACACCCTGTTGTAGATCGGATGGATGCGATAGCCGAACGGACTCGATATCCCCACCCGCGCATCGTGCATATCGATGGGGGAGATATTGGGTATGCAGGCGGCCATGTCGCCGGCCCTTCTGGCCAGCATCTCCACCTCGTCGAACGATTTCGACTGCACGACGGTGCGCATTGAAAGGGCATCCACCCTCCCGCGCACAAGTGCTGGCGCCCCTCCGTGGGAACTTTCGCCGGCAAAGGGCTGGGTCTGTTCCATCCCGAAGATGGGGCGATAGACGGCATTGTCCCTCATCCCTATCCCGGCAAGGACGTGCTCCTGCTCATCCAGATGCTCTTCGAGGATTTCGAAGCGCGACACGAGACGCGCGTTCTCCCTTTCGAGATAGATCATCTTGGGCAGCTTGAGGCCCAGCACCGCGGTGTAGAGATATCCGTAGAGAAGGAAACAAAGGAACCCCGAAAGCAGGAGTCCCCCGGCCTTCAGGGCAATGGTGCGGAGCGAGACACCCGCCTCGTCGTAAGAGAGGGTTTCCCGATTGAACACATATTGTTTCCTCGACGGCATCCGGTTATGTCAGACTGCCCCGGGGCTACTGAGGCTCGTAGAGCAATGCGGCGGCCTTTTTGCCCATCTCGCCGCCATTGTGAGCCACACCCGGCACGTCAACCCTTTTCCAGTTGAGCGTCAGGCTCCTCCTGGAGGCGTCTTCCTGGCAGAAAGCGAAGAAATTCTGGCCGCGTTCATAGCGGTTTTTGCCCTGGGCTTTATCATTCTCGGTTTGGGGAAGATTATCATCAAGCTGGACGTCGCTCGTGCCGAGCATCAGAATCAACTTCTTGGCATAGATGTCGGCGCGGCTGACACCCGTCTGGCTTTCGTACGTGCCACGCTTGCCGAGCCATCCGTACGGGTACTCCTTGGTGTCGTCGGGGAACGTATAGTTGCCCGGATTGGCGGCCACTATATATTCAACCCTCGGGGCATAGGCGAACTGGGCGAAACGGTGGCAGAACTGCCCTCCGGCGGAGTGACCCCAGATGTTGTATTTCGCCTGGGTGGAACCGGTGCACCCGATGAAGAAATCGAATATGCTCTCTATCATACGGTAGGTGTTGTTCTCCGGGTCGTTGAACGCTCCGGATGCATCCACCACGCTGCCATACTGGTAACGGTTGTTGTCGTAAGGTTTTTTGGGGAAACAGGGCGCGAGGATCACGAGGTCGTACTTGTCGGCATCGGCCTTCCAGTAATCGCAGTAGTCCCAGGCGTTGCGGGTGGTGCCGTGCATCACGAACTGCACCCGCTTGTTCTTGAGGTCGGCCCCGCCGGAGGGGATGTAGTAATACAGCATCACGTTGTTGGCGCTGTCGGGCACGTTGCCAGAGGTGTAAACCCAGCTGTGGTGGCTGTAAAACCGCACGCTGTCGCGCTTGCCCCTCGAAAATTCAAAACCGGCCGCGTTGACCGTAACCCTGCAGAGGGCGCTCACGTTGCTCCCGTCCTTGGAAGTGACGGTGATAACCGAAGAGCCCGCTCTGGCGGCGGTGACGGTGCAGGTGGCATCATTCGAGCCGCTTGCGGAGACAGATACGACGCTGTTGTTCTTGCTCGACCACCTGACGTCCCTGTTGTCGGCGTCGTAGGGAAGGGCTGTCGCCGTAATCTTGAAAGTCTCCCCCTGTTTGAGCAGGATATCGGTTTTGGAGAGTTTTATGCCGGTTACGGCCGTAGCCTTTTCCTGTTCTTTCTCTTTGTCGCCACTCGGGGCGGGTTCCTTCGAGCACCCCGCGGCCAGGGTCGCGGCAAGTGCCATAAGTAAAAACGTTCGTTTCATAATTTGCAAATATAACAAACTTAAACAAAAAAACGCTCGCCCGAGGCCGGCCAACCCATATACGAAGAAAGGCCGCCACAAAGGCCACCTTTCTTCGTATGGAGCGGAAAACGAGACTCGAAGCCCGCAAGCGGGCTGCCGCGATCCGTTTCTACCCCCGGCTTGCTCCCGCAAGCCACCCCCTCGGGGGGTTCGGGGTCGCTCGCCCGAGGCTGGCCAACCCATATGCGAAGAAAGGCGGCCACAAAGGCCACCTTTCTTCGTATGGAGCGGAAAACGAGACTCGAACTCGCGACCCCGACCTTGGCAAGGTCGTGCTCTACCAACTGAGCTATTTCCGCATTGGGACTGCAAATGTACGACAAATTTTTACAACTGCAAATTTTGTTGCAAAATTTTGGCGCTACAGGAGCTTGAGCGAAACCATGAACTCGCCCTGCTGAAAATCGGAAGTGGAGCCCTCCGTTTCGAGGCCCACCACCGAGTAGAGATCCTGCCCCTCCTTGACGTGGGTGCGGAAATATGTTTCGTCATAGCCTCCGAGGGCCCTTCCGGCACCGTCTCCGAGCCAGGTCTCCATAAAGCAGGCTATCCCCTCGTGGTACCATCTGGGCGCATACCACCTGGGAGCATCCAGATAACTCCAGAGGGCGCTCAGGGGATACTTGGAATTGACCACCACCTTGTTGCCGGTAAAGCGGCGCCAGGCATCATCACGGCCGTTTGTCTTATCGGCCATCACCACGTGGGTGTATTCGTGCTTGAACAGATGGTCGTAGCGCTCGTTGGAAGGGGAGACGAAATAGGCCATATTCATAGGGGCCAGCCCCATCTGGATAGTGGTGTGGGGCAGCGCTCCCACCCCGGCGTTGCCGTCATCCGCCTTGTACTGATAGACGGTCTGGGCGGAGACAACAGAACTGCGGACTATGGCACAAACGGCACATAGTCCACAGATTGTCAAGAATTTTATCCTACTCGTCAATTATTACAGGTCTAATGTTGAGCCCACCTCCTATTTCGCCGGGAAAAGCGGCACGCATCGCCTCCTGGGCTGAATTCCTGACCTGCTCAGCAGCCGAATTCCTGACCTGCTCCGAAACAGAGTTCTTAAAATAATGTTGAACTGAGTTTTTAAGCTGTTCTTCAGCTACGTTCCCGAGCTCTACGGAAACACCGGCCGCCCTTATATTTTCGCAGGATGACGCCAGGGAGTTGATGTACTCGCCCAAGGCGGAATTGGCGATAATATTAATGGAAACATTTATTTGCTGATTATTTTCGTTGTTTCCGGGAGCGGCAGTGCCTTGTCCACTACCTGGTAAGGTGTCCGTCTTGGAAGTAGTTGAGCCGGAACCTGCGGTAGAGTTACCCGTCTTTGCACGATTGTCATAGCCACCCCATATAGATGCCAGATCCAACTCCCCTTCGGATGAATTGAGGTATGCATCCTCGGTGCAATATACAGCCCAGATGGAGGCAAGCTCTGTCAGTTTCTGGTACTCGCCGACGGGTTTCCTTATGAAAAAATCCCTGACAGCATCAATGAACTTCCTGCCGAAGTTCATACCGGCCTCCACCTTGCCGAGTCCGATATATGCCATATTCGAATATACTTCGTATTCCGGTGCGTTCTTGCCATCGGCAATCTTGTCGAGGCACCTGCCTGCATTCTCCATCGCCGATGCGGTG
>JAZUGR010000028.1:0-57467 GCA_045641345.1 Bacteroidales bacterium | reverse complement strand
CTGGCGCATTACGTCTGGAAGGAGTTGAAAGGGCGGAATCCTCAGGTGGAGGTTTCTTCTTCCTCCCAGTGGACTTCTTCCGGCGCTTCGGTGATGTCCGTTCTGAGACATCTGCCGTTTGCTTGCCGGCTTGTCGCCCTTGCGATGATTGTTGTTGCCCTGGCAAGACCAAGGTCATCTTCCGAGATGGAAAGGATTGATACAGAAGGTATTGACATAATGCTTGCGATGGATGTTTCGACAAGTATGCTTGCAAGGGACTTCAAGCCGGACCGCATCAGCGCCGCCAAGGACATTGCCATAGAGTTCATATCCCAGAGGCCCGGGGACAGGATGGGTATAGTGGTTTTTGCCGGTGAGAGTTTCACGCAGTGCCCTCTTACCACCGACCGCTCGACGCTCATCAACCTCATGAAGGAGGTGCAGACGGATCTCATCGAGGATGGTACCGCCATAGGCAACGGCCTTGCCACGGCCGTGGCGCGTTTGAAGGACAGCGATGCGAAGAGCAAGGTCGTGATTCTCCTTACCGACGGAGTGAACAATCGTGGTGAGATTTCACCCTCGATGGCGGCCGAGATAGCGCGTACGTACAACATAAGGGTCTATACGATCGGCGTAGGTGCAATGGGAACCGCACCGTATCCGGTAATGACTCCGTGGGGAGTGGAGATGCAGCAGGTGAAGGTCGAGATAGACGAGGCTCTGCTGCAGGATATCGCCGACAAGACCGGCGGCAAATATTTCAGGGCGACGGACAATACCAAGCTGCTCGAAATTTACGGCGAGATCAACGATATGGAAAAGAGCCGCACGACTGTCGACAGTTTTCCTATCTATAGTGAGCTGTATATGCGTTATGCCCTGTTGGCAATGATTGCCCTGCTGTCGGCATTCATCATCAAATTGTTTGTATTGAGGAGGCTGCCATAATGATACATATTGCACAACCGGCATATCTGCTGCTTCTCATATTGATTCCGCTGTTTTTCGTCGCCTGCAGGATTTCGCTCCGGCTGCGCCGCAGGCGGATTGAAAAGGTAGGTGATCCAGCTCTTGTGGGTCGGCTTATGCCCAATGCCTCCACCGGAAGGAAATGGCTCAAGGTGTCGCTTTTTGCCGCAGGGTGGTTTTTCCTGTGCATAGCATTGTCGCGGCCCCAGATGGGTGCGCGTCTGGCCGAAAGGGAAAGCAAGGGGGTCGAGGTGATGATAGCTCTCGACGTGTCGAACTCGATGCTTGCCGAGGATTACTCCCCCAACCGTCTGGAACGTTCCAAACTTGCCATCTCCAGGCTTGTCGACAAACTCGCGGGAGACCGCGTGGGCCTTGTGGTCTTTGCAGGACAGTCGTTCGTGCAGTTGCCGATAACTACTGACTACGTCTCGGCGAAAGTGTTTCTCAAGACTATCAATACCCAATCCGTCCCCGTGCAGGGCACGGCTTTGGCTGATGCAATCTCCACCTGCGCACGCAGTTTCAGCTCGCAGAGCCAGAAGAGCAGGGCGATAGTCCTCATAACCGATGGCGAGGACCACGAGGGTGATGTCCTTGATGTGGCGAAGAGCATTGCGGAGGAGGGTATCCGCATATACGGCATCGGTGTAGGTTCGCCCTCGGGCAAGCCCATCCCGGTTGACGGCGAGCTTCTCAAGGACAAGGACGGCAACATAGTCGTCTCAAAGCTCGATGAGGGGATTCTGCGTGAAATAGCCGGGGCAGCCGGAGGAGAATATGTCCGCGCCGGCAATACGGAGTTCGGACTGAACCCTATAATCGACAATATACACCGTATGGACAAGGAGGAATTCCAGTCGGTGGTGTTCGAGGATTACAATGAACAGTATATGTATTTCCTCGCTATGGCGCTGCTGCTGTTCATACTCGGTTTCATTGTGCCCGAAACCGGCAGCGGGCGCAATATCTTCAGAAAGGAGGAAACTGTATGAAAAGATTCTTTACAGCCTCGCTTCTTCTGTTGCTGTGCATCGCCTCGGCCTCTGCTCAGAATGAGCGGAGAAGTCTGCGGAATGGCAACCGCCGCTTCGGGAAGGAGAAGTATCAGGAAGCTGAAATAGACTACAAAAAGGCGATAGTGGCCGACAGCCTTTCGTGCGAGGCCTATTACAATCTCGGGAATACCTATTACCGTATGGGGAATTTTGCGGAGGCCGACAAGGCTTTCGGAGCGATGAAGGACTCCCTTGCCCTGACCGGGGACGCATCTTCGCTTTTCCACAATATGGGCAATTCCCTTCTTGCACAGAAGAACTATCAGGGTGCCGTCGAGGCATATAAGAACGCCTTGCGCCGCAATCCCTCGGATATGGAGACCAAGGCGAATCTGGCATACGCCCAGAAGATGCTGCAGAATCAGCAGGACCAGCAGGATCAGCAGCAGAACCAGAACAACGACCAGAACAACGACCAGAACCAGGATCAGAATCAGGACCAGAACCAGAATCAGGATCAGAATCAGGACCAAAATCAGGACCAAAAACAAGACCGGAATCAAGATAAGGATCAGAACGACGATCAGAATCAGGACCGGAACGATGACCGGCAGCAGCCCCGGCAGAATCCTCAGGCGCCACAGCCCAAGATAAGCCAGCAGGATGCCCAGCAGATGCTGCAGGCTATCCAGGACAAGGAGAATGACACTCAGGACAAGGTCAAGAAAGAGAAGGCGCTCCTTTTCCAGTCAAGACAGAAAGAGAAGAATTGGTAGGAATTTCGATATGAAACGAATCTGTATATTATTATTGTTGTCCATATGCCCGGCGGCAGCGGCCTTTGCCCAGAACTCACTTACGGTGGACTCTCCAAGCGTGGTGTCGACCGATGAGAATTTCAGGATTGTGTTCACGGCCGACGGAAAGATGAGCGATTTCAACTGGCCCGGTTCGGAGAATTTCACCATCCTGTGGGGTCCGCAGGCCGGATCGATGTCGAGCACAAGCATAATAAACGGCAAGCGTACATCCACGCATCAGGAAACCCGCACTTTCATAGTCCAGGCCGTGAAGGCGGGCAAGTTCTCCCTGCCTGCAGCTACGGCGGTGATAGGCAAGACTGAATACACCACCGGAGCCTTCACCATCGAAGTCGTGGGTGACGCGTCATCCTCCGCTGCAAACGTGCAGGATCCGCAGTCGCAGGAAAATGCCGGCAATGCAGCCTCCTCCGGGGCAAGGCAGGGGGCAGGTACGTCCGCTGCCGCACAGAAGGTTTCGGGCAAGGACGTGTTCCTCAGCCTTACCGTCAACAAGTCGAGCGTTGTCAAGGGTGAGCCTCTGACAGCGACGCTCAAGCTTTATACCCGCACCGACATAGAGGGTTTCGAGGACGTGAAGTTCCCTTCGTTCGACGGTTTCTGGAGCAAGGAGACGGCCAGCCCGCAGAATATCGAGTTCAACAGGGAGAACGTGGGGGGCGTAATCTACAATTCGGCGCTTCTCCGCAAGTATATGTTGATTCCACAGCACACCGGAAGGGTGGTCATCGAACCGGCCGAGATGGTGTGTCTTGTCAGGCTTTTGAGCAGCAATCCCTCTCCGAGTTCGTTCTTCGACAGCTTCTTCGATTCATATCAGACGGTGCGCAAGCGTCTTTCCACTCCCGAGGTGGTGGTCAATGTCAAGACCCTGCCCTCCGGGGCTCCGATTTCGTTCTGCGGCGGAGTCGGCGACTTCAAGATGAGCGTGGAGCAGAGCAGGGAGGACCTTAAATCACACGAGGCCGCATCCATCATAGTCAAGATTACGGGTCGTGGCAATATATCCATGCTGGAGGCTCCCCATCTGGACTTCCCTCCCGATTTCGAGGTGTATGACGTCAAGACTGCCGAGAGCATCTCCTCCGACGGCACTTCCGGAACCAAGACGTTCGAATTCCCCTTCATCCCGCGCAGTCACGGAGAATTCACCATTCCCGCCGTGCAGTATTCCTATTATGACATAAACAAGGGACGGTACGCTACTCTGGTTTCGGCTGAAACCAGGATTACGGTGGCCAAGGGAGAGGAAGTGGATGGCGGCGGAGTGGTCACTCCCGGCGTGTCGAGACACGGGGTCAAGAACCTGGCCGAAGATATCAGGTTCATCGTCACCTCGAATTCCGGATTGGGCGTCAAAGGCAGGTTCTTTGCCGGCTCGGCTCTGTTCTGGGGTCTGGCCGCCGCCATAATTGCTGCATTCTTCGTCGCATCGCGCGCTTTGCGCAGGATAGAGGTCCGTCGCCGCGACGTTGTCGGCTCGCGTAACAGAAAGGCCAACAAGATGGCCCGGGGCCGTCTTAAGGTGGCCGGCGATTATTTGAAGAAATCCCTAAACAGCGCCTATTACGAAGAACTTCACAAGGCTGTGATGGGGTATGTATCCGACAAGCTTTCCATCCCGCCGGCCGATCTGTCGAAGGATGCAATCTCATCCTCCCTGCTTGATGCCGGAGTGGACCAGCCTCTCATCGACTCTCTTTTGCATATAATAGATGCATGCGAGTTCGCAAGGTATGCGCCTGAAACGGGTCGTGAAGAGAAGGAGGGCCTGTATAATGAAGCCATAAGTGTCATATCATCTCTTGAAGGAAAGGTGAAAAGGAAATCAGTGAAACGAAAGGCTGTCTGCGGCACTGTGGTCGCACTGCTCTCATTGTGCGCCGCAGCGAACGCATCTGCCGCAGAGGCCGGCTCCCTGTGGGATGAGGCCTCCGCGCAGTACACGGCGGGAGACTATGTGCAGGCTCTCGCGACATACAAGGCAATAGAGGATATGGGCCTCGTCTCGCCCGACCTTTACTACAACATAGCGAACTGCTGGTTCAAGACCGGCGACAATCCGCATGCAATCCTATACTACGAAAGATGCCTCAAGATGGATCCTTCGCACGGTGATGCATTGCATAACGTGGCAGTGGCCAGGGAATTCACCCTCGACAAGATTGACGAGATCCCGCAATTCGTGCTTGTGACCTGGATCGGGAAGGCGGAGTATCTCCTTCCGGCAGACGGCTGGGCCGTGGTGGCTCTCTGCCTGATGGCATTGACTGCAGCGCTGATGCTCGGTTTCAAGTATTTCCGCTTGGAAAGCGGCCGCAGGGCATCTTTTACGCTTGCCTGCGTGATGTTTGCCCTCGCAATAGGGGCGACGGCATTCTCGCTTGATGAAAAAGGAGCCGCCCTCCGTCAGGATGGCGCAGTGATACTTCAACCGGTGGCCACTGTCAGGAGTTCGCCCGGCGATGCCGGCAAATCGATTTTCGTGCTTCACGAGGGAACCACCGTCAAAGTGCTTGACAATCTGGGACAGTGGCTGAAAATTGAACTTTCGGACGGGCGGCAGGGCTGGATTGAGGCGGAATCGCTCGATTTCATTTAGTTTTTTGGTCTTTGCCGAAGCCTTTGCTAACTTTGACGACTCGACGAATTTGAAATACAAACAAACCAATGATATGAAAAGATTATCAGTTCTTGCATCCATTGTTCTTATGCTGTGCTCCTGTGGGGGTGGAAAGGGCAATGATGCCGCCGCTCCTGCCGAGAAAAAGGTGATGACGGCAGTGACAGACACTTGTTTCGTGCCTTTCGAATATCCTGCCCAGCTCCGAGGCAAGCAGGACATCAGCATTCTCCCCCAAGTTACAGGTATCCTTACCAAAGTGCTTGTGGCTGAAGGCGATGTCGTCAAACAGGGGCAACCTATGTTTCTGGTTGACGAAACGTCATATCGGGCCGCTTTCGACAATTGCTCGGCCTCTGTGGAAATGGCCAGGGCCAATGTCGAGACTCAGGAACTCGAACTGAGCGCAACCAAGCAGCTGTTCGACAAAAACGTGGTTTCAGAGCACCAGTACAAGGTGCAGATGAATACCGTGATGGTGGCCAAGGCTGCGCTGGCCGAAGCTGAGGCTGCATTGAAGAATGCACGCAACGACCTCAACCATACCATCGTGAGGTCTCCTCACGATGGCGTTGTGGGAAACATCAATTTCCGTCAGGGAAGCCTTGTCGGGCCTACGATCCCTGAACCTCTTACCATAGTCAGCGACAACAGTACGATATACGCCTATATGTCCATCAATTCCGATTTCTATCTCGAAACGGTGAGCCGTCACGGGAGCAAGGAGAATATGATGGCCAACCTTCCCGATATGGACCTGATATTGGGCGACGGAGTTGTCTACAAGTATAAGGGAAGGGTGGAGACGATGTCGGGCATCGTGGATGAGCATACCGGCGCGGTGAGCGTAAGGGTGGCTTTCCCAAATCCCAGCGGAATCCTCACTGCAGGCGGCAGCGGCACCGTAAGGGCATATTTCAAGTATCCCGGTATCGTGATACCTCGCTCTGCCACATATGAGATACAGGACAAGCATTTTGCTTACAAGGTGGTTCCATCAGACAGCACGTTCGTGGCCAAATCCACGGCCATCGACGTTTACAGGCTTAACGAAACCTCATATATCGTGGTCGACGGCCTGTCGGATGGCGACAGGATAGTGCTTGACGGCGTCAAGAAGATGTCTGACAATATG
Source organism: Bacteroidales bacterium (assembly GCA_045641345.1). Lineage (GTDB taxonomy): Bacteria > Bacteroidota > Bacteroidia > Bacteroidales > UBA932 > Cacconaster. The sequence continues at coordinate 50,936 of JAZUGR010000028.1, read as the reverse complement.
GAAATCCTTCCCAAGGAGTAATATCATGCAACTCAAGTCATTTATCAAAAAGCCGGTACTGAGTTCCGTAATCAGTATCCTGATTGTGATGGTGGGCATAATGGGAGCGATGTCCCTGCCTATGGAACAGTATCCGGATATCGCGCCCCCTACCGTTTCGGTTTCGACCAATTATTACGGCGCATCCGCCCAGACAATACAGAAGTCTGTCATAGTGCCTCTCGAGGAGGCCATCAACGGTGTCGAGGACATGATGTATATGACTTCTACGGCCGAAAACTCCGGTGCAGCCGAAATAACCATATTCTTCAAGCAGGGCACAGACCCTGATATGGCCACCGTCAACGTCCAGAACCGCATTGCATCGGTCACTTCGAAACTTCCTGCCGAAGTGCGGCAGTACGGCGTCGAGACGATGAAACAGCAGAACTCGATCCTTCAGGTTTTCGCGATATCGTCGTCGGACCCCAACTACGATAGCAAGTTCCTTGCCAACTATCTGAACATCAACCTCAAGCCCAAGATCATGCGTGTCTCTGGAGTCGGCAAGTTCGTGATGTTCGGCGCCGAGTATTCGATGCGTATATGGCTCAAGCCCAACGTGCTCGCTTCATACAGCATGCAGCCATCCGACGTGCTTGCGGCCCTTTCGGAGCAGAATATAGAGTCTCCCACCGGATCCTTCGGTGCGGATACCCCGGAGCAGATGCAGTATTCGATGGTCTATTCGGGCCGTCTCAAGAGCGTCGAGGAATTCGGGAACATCATAGTGCGCCAGAGCAGGAACGGGGAGATTCTCAGGCTGAAGGATGTCGCCAGGATTGAACTGGGTTCGGAGCATTATCTGTACTCCAGCCAGATTGACGGCAATCCGGGAGCGCTCTGCGTCGTTTACCAGACTGCCGGGTCCAACGCCAAGGTCATCAATGACGAAATCGTCAAGCTGATCAAGGCCGAGCAGGAGGCACGCCCCGACCTCAAGTTCGACATTATGATGAACACCAACGACTTTCTCGACTCGTCCATACACGAGGTTGTGAAAACCCTGTTGGAAGCTTTCCTGCTCGTCATACTCATAGTGCTCCTCTTCCTGCACGACTGGAAATCCACGCTGATTCCGTGCGTGGGCATAATAGTGTCGCTGGTGGGTACGTTCGCCTTTATGATGGTGGCGGGCTTCTCAATGAATATCATCACCCTCTTCGCCCTTGTGCTTGTAATCGGAACGGTGGTGGACGACAGCATCGTGGTGGTTGAGGCCGTGCACGAAAAGCTCGATGCCGGATACCAGTCGTCGATGAAGGCCTCTATAGACGCGATGCAGGAGATAACCACGGCTGTGATAACCTCCTCGCTCGTATTCATGGCGGTATTCATCCCTGTCAGTATGATGCCCGGAACAAGCGGAACCTTCTTCCGCCAGTTCGGCCTTTCGATGGCCGTGGCCGTGGGTATTTCGGCAATCAATGCGCTTACCCTCTCGCCGGCCCTCTGCGCAATCTTGATCAAGCCCAAAAATACCGGCGCCGAAGGCGGGAAGATGAATCTGTACCAGAGGTTCAACGTTGCTTTCGATACGGCGTTCGTCAGGATGAGTGACAAATATAAGAATGGCATCAGGCCGCTTATCAAGCACCCGTGGATAGCGTTCGGCATCGTTGCCATATCGGCGGTGCTTATGGTGTGGTCGATAAAGGCCACTCCGCAGGGCTTTGTCCCTCAGGAGGACAAGGGCTCTTTCGTGTGTGACGTCATCCTTCCTTCGGGCACTTCGCTCGACGTCACCCGCCGTACGATGGAGAGTATGATGGAGGAGATACGCAAGATCGACGGAATCACTAATGTCGGTATGACTTCGGGCTACGGATTCACCACCGGAACCAATTCGAACAACGGTTTCTTCATCATAGCCATGAAGGATTGGGCTGAGCGCGACTTCATGTCGATATATACCGCGATGGGAGAGATTGCCTACAATATCGCTCCTCACTATCCCGATGCCACGGTGGTGCCCTTCATGATGCCTATGATTCCGGGATACGGCGTTTCGGCCAATGCCGAGATATACCTTGAAGACAAGACCGGCGGCGACATCATCGAATTTTCGCAGATGCGCGACGAGTTCGTCAAGGCTCTCAACGCCCACCCTTCGATCGGTATGGCATATTCCAGCTTTACGGTCGACAATGCCCAGTGGCTCGTGAACGTGGACGTGTCGAGGTGCAAGACGGCCGGCATCACGGTCAACGACCTGATGACGACCCTGTCGACCTACGTCGGAGGTGCGTATATCAACGACGTCAACCTTTTCGGCAAGGTTTACAAGGTAATGGTGCAGGGAACTCCGGAGAGCCATCTGGACGAGCGGTCGCTCAATTCGATGCTGGTCCGCACCGTTGACGGGCATATGGCTCCGATCAGCAATTTCGTCAAATTGAAGCGTATCTACGGTGCAACCAGCCTCAAGAGGTACAACCTGCTCAATTCAATTCAGATCAATGCCTCGCCGGCTCAGGGCAAGTCAACGGGAGAACTTATCAAGGCCGTTGAAGATGTCAGCCGTCAGGTGCTCAACAACGACTACACCTACGAATACGGAGGTATGACGCGCGAGCAGAGCCAGGGATCCGGAATGCTCGTAATCTTCGGCATATCGGCACTCCTGATATATCTCATCCTTTCGTGCCTGTACGAAAGTTACATCATCCCGTTCTCAATCATCCTTTCCGTGCCGCTCGGGCTTATGGGCGCTTTCGTTATGACGAAGATAGCGGGTCTTGACAACAACATCTACCTGCAGACCGGAGTGGTGATGCTGATAGGCCTGCTGTCCAAAACCGGCATTCTCATCGTAGAGTTCGCGCTCCAGAAACGCCGCGAGGGGCTGAGCATAGTGGATTCGGCTCTCGAGGCTTCCAAGGCCCGTCTGCGCCCTATCATGATGACGGCCGGAACAATGGTGATAGGCCTTTTCCCGCTCATCACCAGCACCGGAGCCGGAGCCGTGGGCAACATCAGCCTCGGCGTCGGAGCCGTGGCCGGAATGTTCGTGGGCTGCGTGGGCCTGCTGTTCCTCGTGCCCTCGCTCTATGTGGTGTTTGAGACTATCCAGGAAAAATTAAAACCGTTGGAGAAAGAAAAAGAGTATGAAAAGTATTGATGCCATAGTCAAAGGCGCTCTCCTTGTGCTTGTGGCCGTAGCGGTAACCTCATGCGGGCTCTACGGCAAATATCACAGTGCCAATACGGAGGAGGTGGAGAACATCGAAGTTCCGTCATATTCGGACATCTTCTGTGAACCGGAGCTTCTCTCCCTCATCGACACTGCGCTTGCCTGCAATTATGACCTGAAGATAGCCCATCAGCATGTCAGACAGGCCGATGAGCAGGTCACTGCGGCCCGCCTTGCATATCTTCCCCGCATATTCCTCGGTGACAATGCCGCTGCGACGTTCAATTCCACTGCCAACGGAATTTCGATAAATCAGCCCTCTACTTGGGCATATACGTTCGCTTCCGCATCGTGGGAGCTCGATATCTTCGGCAAGGTAACCAACCAGAAAAGGATGGCCCAGGTTTCGCGCCAGCAGGCGGCCGATTTCGAGCAGGCGGCCCGTGTGGAGCTGATTTCGGCAGTGGCCACTCTGTATTATGAGTTGCAGGTGCTCGATGCGCAGATAGACGTTGCCGATTCGGCCGAAGTGAACTGGAAACAGTCGGTGGAGACGATGCGCCACCTCAAGCAGGCGGGCGCGAACGACGAAGCCGCAGTGGCACAGTTCGAAGGCTCGTACTATGCCACCCGCCAGAAGGTCAAATCCCTCCGTCTGATGAGGATAAATGCCGAAAACGCGCTGCGCCTGCTCCTCTGCAAGGATGGCGGGGATATCCGGCGTGCTCCGCTTATGATGAACTCCCCTTCTCTCCAGGTCGAGGGGGCCAGAATCAAGTCCATCGACCTGCGCGCCCTCAGGGTGCGCCCCGACGTGAAGGCTGAGGAGATGAACCTTGCCTATTCGTTTTACGACGTGAACTATGCCCGCGCCTGCTGCTGCCCCTCGATTTCCATCAGCGGATCGATAGGGTGGGCCGCCGGCGGACTGATATACAATGCAGTGGGAGGGTTGCTCCAGCCGCTGCTCAATGCAGGGCAGAACAGGGCCCGCCTGCGTGTCAACAAGAGCCGTCTGGAAGAGGCGCAGATGAGATATGCCAATGTGCTGCTGAAGGCAGGGACGGAGGTCAACGACGCGCTCGCCGCCATAGACTCCTATACCGATCAGGTGGACGACAGTTTCAACCGCGTGAATTCGATGAAACGGGCGTTGGATGCCACCCAGCTCAAGATGCTGCTCGGCCGGGGTACGTATCTCGAGGTGCTTACCGCCCAGAACGACCTGCTTTCTTCCCAGATATATTCCATCGAGAACATAGGTGATATCCTCAGGTCTTACGTGGAACTTTACCAGGCTCTCGGAGGAGGTAAAAACTGAAAACCGATATGGATGCGCTTAAAATAAATATGGCCGAATGGGAGTATTCGGGTGAGGGTGCCTGCGGACAGAGTTTCTTTCACCGCAGCGACCCCACCACGATGATCAAACTCTACAACGCCTCGGTTCCCGAGTGCCGTGTGGCCGAAGAACTCGCCTATTCACGCAAGGTGTATGACACCGGGATCCCGACACCCCGTCCGGGGAAATTCATCACCGATGGAGAGGGCCGCTATGGTATGCAGTTCGAACGGATGCAGGGCAAGGTGTCGTTTTCGCGCGCCACGTCGCTGCATCCCGAAAAGATTGAGGAATATGCCCGCAGGTTCGCCTCGATGTGCCTCAAGCTGCATTCCACCAAAGTTGACACCTCGCAGTTTCCAAGTATCAAGGAGCGCGACCTGAAGATGCTCGACGAAAATCCATACTTCAGCGAAGATGAGCGCAGGCGTACCAGGGAATTCATCCTCGCCGCTCCCGAGGCCTGCACGGCGATCCACGGAGACCTGCAGTACAGCAACGCCCTTATGACCGACAAGGGGGATTTCTTCATCGATCTCGGAGATTTCGCCTACGGTCATCCGTATTTCGACATAGGGCAGGTGATGCTCAGCTGCTGCCTCTCCCCGGATGATTTCATACGTGAAACGTTCCACCTCGAGCCTCCGGTGGCCAAAGATTTCTGGAGGTATTTCGTAAAGGGATATTTCGGCGATGATGCCGACGTGGATGAGATATCGGCCATGATCAGGCCATATTCCGGATTGATGACGCTGCTCATAGAGAAGAGTATGGGAGAGGCAAATCCTCATTTTCATCAATACCTCCCCTAGTATTTCGATAAATATTTTAAAATAGTAGAAAATAATTATTGTTTTTCAATAATTATTTTCTATTTTTGTGCCTATACTAAAATCTTGTGTCATGATTGAATGGTGGAATTCTCTTGAACTGTTTTACAAGTTCGTATGGTGCATCGCACTTTCATCTTCGCTCGTGTTCGTGCTTCAGAGCATAATGACTTTTATGGGAGCCGGCGGTGACGGAGACCTGCAGGGAGCCGATTTCGACACCGATACTGATTTCGACGGCGCCGATTCGGATCAGGCCGGCACCAATCTCTACACTTTCCGCAACCTGGTGGTTTTCTGTATGGGTTTCGGATGGACGGCTGTACTGTTGGGTGAATCAATCTCCTCCAGGGTGCTTCTCGTCATCATCTCGGTGCTTGTCGGAGCCCTTTTCGTGGCGCTGGTGATGTATATCTTCAAATTCCTTTCGGGGATGCAGCAGTCGGGTACGATCGACTTGTACAAATCGGCTGTGGGATGCACCGGGACGGCTTACCTTGCCATCCCTGCCGCACGCTCCGGTGAGGGAATCGTGCAGATAACCATAAACAGTTCGGTGCGCGAGTACCACGCCCTTACCGACGGGGATGCAATCCCCACGGGAACTCCCGTCACCGTAGTCGAGGTGCTCGACGGCAATACTCTTCTGGTTGAAAGACAAACTTCAGTAATAATCTAAATTAATTCAAAATGGCAATCGGTATCATTCTAATCATCGTATTCGTGGCCGTGGTAACCATCGCCGCGATACTCAAGCGTTATCGCCGCTGTCCTTCCGACAAGGTGCTTGTGATATATGGCAAGACAGGGCGCAACAATTCGGCAAAATGCATACATGGCGGTGCCGCCTTCATCTGGCCCGTATTCCAGAGCTATTCGTATCTCGACCTTACTCCGATAAGCATCGAGTGCAACCTTACCAACGCTCTTTCCAAACAGAACATACGTGTCGACGTGCCCTGCCGCTTCACGGTGGGAATCAGCACGGAGGCCGACAGTATGACCAATGCTGCCGAGCGCCTTCTCGGCCTCTCCACCGACGACATCCGCAACATCGCCACCGATATTCTCTTCGGTCAGCTGCGTCTTGTCATAGCAACTATGGATATCGAGGAAATCAACTCCGACCGCGACAAGTTCCTTGCCAATGTCAGCACCAACGTTGAGGCAGAGTTGCGCAAGATAGGCCTGAAGCTGATAAACGTCAACGTAACCGATATCCGCGACGAATCGGGCTACATCGAGGCTCTTGGAAAGGAGGCTGCGGCAAAGGCAATCAATGATGCCAAGAAGAGCGTGGCTGAGCAGAACCGCTATGGTGAAATCGGAAAGGCCGAGGCCGACCGTGACAAGGACATCCGTATCGCAGAGACTTCGAGGGATACCCGTATCAACACCGCGGATGCCAATGCAAAGGCTGTGGAAGGCGAGAACAATTCGCTGATATCCATCGCGCAGTCGGATGCATTGCGCCGTGAGAGGCAGGCCGAGGCCGAGCGCAAGGCCGTGGCTGCCGAGAAGGTCCAGGCGGCAAAGGCCCTTGAGGAGGCCTACAGGAGCGAACGCGACGCCGAGATTGCGCGTGCCGACAGGGAAAAGGCCACACAGGAAGCCAATATCGTGGTGGCTGCCGAGATCGAGAAGCAGAAAATGATAATAGCGGCCGAGGCAGAGGCTGAAAAGTTGCGCCGCGAGGCAAAGGGTGAGGCCGATGCCATCTATGCCAAGATGGAGGCGCAGGCACGCGGTACCTATGAAATCCTCTCCAAGCAGGCCGAGGGTTTCAACCGTCTCGTCGTAGCTGCCGGAGGCGATGCAAAGGATGCCATCACAATGCTCATTTCCGACAAACTGCCCGAGCTTGTAAAGACCCAGGTCGAGGCTGTGAAGGGGATAAAGATCGACAAGGTTACAGTATGGGACGGCGGCAACGGCAAGGATGGCCGTACAGCCACATCCAATTTCATATCGGGTATGATGGGGTCGGTGCCCCCGCTCAACGACCTGTTCTCGATGGCCGGTCTGAATCTTCCCAATTATCTCAAGGGTGCTGCTGAGGCAGAGTGCGAAAAGTCAGATGTCGATAGTAGTGAACATTGATGTTATGCTCGCCCGGCGCAAGATGTCGTGCGGCGAGCTTGCCGAGAGGATAGGCATATCCGCCGCCAACCTGTCGATTCTCAAGACCGGCAAGGCAAAGGCGGTGAGGTTCTCTACTCTGTCGGCTTTGTGCCGTGCTCTGGAGTGCAGTCCCGGAGACATCCTTGAGTACACTCCGGACGATTGACATAGCCTTTTCTGTTGAAGAACCCGAGGATGCTTCTGCCTATCTTCGGGCTCTTTTTTATGTAGCTGCCGTGCGACTCGCCCTCGAAGATTTCGAGCTCGGCGTCAGGGATGTTGTCGGATATGAGTCTGGTATGTTCGACGCTTATAAGGTCATTCCCGCCTACGGTGACAAGCGCCGGGCACTTGATGGCCTGAAGATCGGATGGATTGATGTCGGGCTCGGAGAGCATCATCATTGCAAGCGGGGTGCCTTCTGAAAGGATCCACTCCTTGAAACTTTCGAAATCGGGCCCGCAGTCGGGGCAGAGGTTGGCTCCGGCCACGACTATGAGCGAACTCGTGCCGGGGTGTGCCATTTCCAGCAGCAGTTCTATTATGCCGCCGTCGCTCCATCCGAATAGGGCGGGGCGCTTCAGACCGAGGGCGGAGATGAACCGGAAAGTGTCTTCCATCATATCCGCATAGTGATACTGGCTGAGCGGCTCGTTTTCGCCCTGCCCGCGCGAATCGGGACTGTAGATGCGGTATCCTTTCAGCGCCAGTTCCATAGCCTGGGTGCGCATACTCCTGTGGGAGCCTCCGTTACCGTGGAGCAAAACCACGGGAAGACCGGTCAGGTCTCCCCGTGTGAAATAATGGAGGTCAACCCCGTTGACGCTGACCAGATGCCCCTCTTCGGGATATTTCCTGCACTTGATGCGAAGCACCGTAAAGTAGCAGAACCCCTTTATTTTGCGAAGAAAAGCCACTTACTGAGGATGGTTGAGAGCCAGCTTGTAACCTATCGTAAGCTGGAATACGGAACCCTTTGCCGAGTCGGATGACCTCTGGAAATCTTCTATTACCCGGGTGTCGAACATAGGAGAAACACCCATATTGTAGCGGAAGTCGAAAATGATTCCCGCCACTTCGTATGAGATGCCGAAGGGAATCGATACGTTGACGTCTTTGACCACCCTCTCAGCCGTGCTTCTGGATATTCCGTCGGCCACCGCATTTATCTTGAATCCGGGCTGCACGCCGGTTTTGAGCGCAAGACCCTTGTAGAGGTAGAAGTTGAGGAGGAACGGAACGTTGATGTAGTCGATGCGGCACTTTCCGTAGTAGTCGCCGGAGTAGGTGAAGCCTTCGCCGGAATATGCCGCTCCCAACGAAAGGGCGAATACGTTGGTGAATTTGTATCCGAAGTCAACTCCGCCGACATATCTTACCCAGGGTTTGTTGTCGTAACCGGTTGTTTTGGCGATGTTGATTCCCGAGGTGGCCTGGAACGTGAAAGTTCCGGGCAGGACCTGTGCATTCGCTGCAAAGGCGGCAAGGTACAGCGCAAATGCTGCAATGATGAATCTTTTCATAGTTGTGGTCTGTTAGTAGTTTTCTGCGTTGATTTCGAAATAACTCTGCGGATGGTTGCAGGTGGGGCATACTTCGGGAGCTGCCTCGCCTACGATTATGTGACCGCAGTTGCGGCATTCCCATACCTTGACGCTCGATTTCTTGAACACCTCGGCAGTCTTCACGTTCTTGAGCAGGGCGCGGTAGCGCTCCTCGTGATGCTTCTCGATCGCCGCCACCAGACGGAATCTCTTTGCCAATTCGGTGAAGCCTTCCTCCTCGGCGGTTTTGGCGAAGCCTTCGTACATATCGGTCCATTCGTAATTCTCGCCATCGGCTGCAGCGGCAAGGTTGTGCGCTGTGTCGCCAATGCCTTCAAGCTCCTTGAACCAGAGCTTGGCGTGTTCCTTTTCGTTTTCGGCGGTTTTCAGAAAGAGGGCTGCGATCTGCTCGAAGCCTTCCTTCTTGGCCTTGGATGCGAAATATGTGTACTTGTTGCGTGCCTGTGACTCGCCTGCAAATGCGGCTTCCAGGTTCTTTTCGGTTTTTGTGCCGGCGTATTTGTTTGCCATAACGGTTATGTGTTTGTTGATTGTTGTTTTATGTATTTTGATAGTTGTTTTCCAAAAAGAAAGGCGGCCCTGTTACAGCCGCCCTCCGTAGACTGTAGTGAGGCTTGTTATGCCTGCTCGATGGCGCCCATAGGGCAAACGCCTGCGCAGGTGCCACAGTCAGCGCAAAGGTTGGGGTCGATCTTGTAGATGTCGCCTGCAGAGATTGCTCCTACAGGGCATTCGTTGATGCAAGTACCGCAAGCTGCGCAGTTTTCACCGATTTTGTAAGCCATGGTAAATAAAATTTAGGTTTGTGCTAATAGCAATTGCAAATATAGGTATAATTTCGGATTGTGTCAACCGGAAGTCTCCGACTTTCTAAAATCCCATGGCGCAGGCCGCAAATCCGGTGGCGAGCGCGATGGCGACGTTTATGGCCTTGGCCTTGATGAAACCGCTCTTGCTCTCGGCCAGAAGCGGCAGCGACGCATGCCCGTCCTGCGAAACGGAACTTGCCAGAAGCACTGAGAATGGCACAAGACCCCCGGCGAACATTGTGACGAACAGCAGGTGCGGCCCGGATTCGGGGATTATGCCTATCAGCACGGCCAGGAGTATCATAAATGGAACGTTGTCGCGGGTGAACGAAGCGATGTCGAAATATTCGAGGCCGAAGTTTATCAGTAGCAGGGCGCCTGAAGTCCAGCAGAATATCCGCAGGAGATGGCGCTTGATGACGTGGTTCCAGAGGTGCTCCTGAATGAAGTGCTCCCTGGCCGTAGCCGTGAACCAGAGCACGAAGATGCTCATAACGGCGAACAGGATGTTGAGCCATTGCTCGTCGAGCAGATTTATGGAGTGGCCCTCACTCTGATGCCCGTTTTCGCCGTGCTCGTGGGAGAGCACGCCGAAAGCAAGCGCTGCGATGAATGCCGCCGTGGAGACAAGCAGGATTATACGCTGGGGTGAGGGGTGCCGCAGATTGCTCCATCCGGCGTGGGAGTGGCCCCCTGCGGCATCGCAGCTGTCCGCTGCATCGTGGTGGTGCTCGTCTCCCGCATGCATCTCGAATTCGTGCCCGCAGGAGGGTTTCATCTTATCGTGCCCCGAAAACAGGTTGACGACGAGCCCCGAGACCACGGCTACGGCAAACAGGATGACGGATAGAAGGAGCGCCTGACGGGGTATCGTCGCAAGCATTACGAACGCCTCGTCGCCCGAGGATGCCACCATCATTGCAACCAATCCCCCGAATCCGAGGAGGGAGTGGGTGTAGAGGGAAACGGCGGCGAACCCGCCCATACAGCCGGGAATGATGCCGAGGATCGCTCCGAGCAGAACCTGCCCCGGCCCCGATTCTCTGAGGCGCGAGGCCCATCCACCCCGGGTCTGTACGTTGAAATACTCAATCAGGAGCATCATTATGATTACAAGGCCTGTAATCTGGATGCCCGAAAGGAGGGTGCCGGCAAGGATGTGGAACGCTTCGTGCATAGTTACTTGTTCTGTCTGTATTTTTCAATCAGTTCCGCTGCCGAAGTGAAGGACTCGAGCTTTCCGTCGAGCACGGCTTCCTCATATTCGGGGAGCAGCCTTTCGATTTCGGGATTTTCGTAGAACATATTCTTGAGCGACTCGTTGATGCTCTCGTACATCCAGTATCGGGCCTGTTCACGGCGCCGTTTCTCGTAGTAGCCGTTCTTGCGGACCAGGGCGAAGTATTCGTCGATTTTCTGCTTTATCTCCGTCATTCCGTCCTTCGTCACCGAAGAGGACGTGACGGCGGTGGGAATCCATCCCGACTCGGTGGGAGGGAAGAGGTGCAGTGCGTTGATGTATAAGGTCTTGGCCATCTGGGCCTTTTCTATGTTTGTTCCATCGGCCTTGGTTACGTTGATAAGGTCGCTCATCTCCATTATGCCGCGCTTGATGCCCTGCAGGTCGTCGCCCGCCCCTGAAATTAGCAGCAGCAGAAAGAAGTCGGTCATAGAGTGCACGGCGGTCTCGCTCTGCCCCACGCCCACGGTCTCCACGAAAATCACGTCATATCCCGCCGCTTCGCAGAGGAGTATGGATTCGCGGGTCTTGCGCGCAACTCCACCCAGCGAACCTGCGCTAGGGCTGGGACGGATGAATGCGTTGGGGTCGTGGCAGAGGGTTTCCATACGGGTTTTGTCGCCGAGGATGCTCCCTTTGGTCTTCTCGCTGCTGGGGTCGATGGCCAGAACGGCCAGCTTGTGCCCGCAGGATGTCATATACGAACCGAACGCCTCTATGAACGTGCTCTTTCCGGCGCCGGGCACACCTGTTATGCCGATTCTCATCGACTTGCGCGAAGTCGATTCACTCTGGCAGCGGCGGATTATCTGCGTGGCAACCTCGCGGTGCTGCGGCAGATGGCTCTCCACAAGCGTTATCGCCTGGCTCAGGATGGTGGTGTTGCCCGCCAGGATGCCTTCCATATATTGGTCGACCGTGAGTATGTCGGGACGCTTCCTGTAGAACTTCTTGACATAGGGATTGGTGATGGGGGGCTGCTTCACACCTTCGTTGACCACGAGGCTGGAGTCCTTGTTGTCATAGTCGGGGAAGAAATCACCCTGGTGTTCGACTGGTTTTTCCGTCTGTTTCATATCGTGTTGTTGATTATTCCTGTTACGAATAGGTTTATCACCGGTTTTTTCGGTGCGTTGGTTATTATGGAAAGAACCGACAGCACCTCACCCTCGCTGCGTTTGGTATCGACTTGTGCCCTGATTGTGGCTGAGGCTCCCGGCTTTATGACGAGGGGACATTTCGAGAGGGGGACTGCGCCTCCTCCGTCGCTGTCGATCTTGCGCAGGACAAGGTCCTTTTTGCCGCTGTTGCGGATTGTGAAGACGGCCGTGACCTTGCGCCCGGCCTCTACGATGCCGAATTCGAAATAGCTCTTCTCGACTTCCGCGACGGGGGCAGCCTCGAGCGCCTTCCCGCTCAACGATGAGAAATCCTCCCTGATGAGGGCACGGACCTTCAGCGTGTCGGGGGATACCCTGCCTCCGGATGAAAGGAGACAGGTGAAGGTCTCCTTGCCCCAGCGGACCTCTTTCATTCTGCGGGTATCCACCGAGAAGCAGAGCATGGCGGTGCTGCGGGGCGCTACGGGCGAGGGGGTGACGCTTATGCTCAGCCCGTCCGACGGGCCGACGGCCTTTACCTCGAGCGGGGAATTGCCCAGGTTGGCTATCATCATTCTGTCGGATTTTGCTCCGCCCTGGTCAACGTAATTCAGGGATACGTCGAGGGTGCGCAGGCCGAGATGCCCCAGATGCACAGGGAAGCGCTCGGCAAGCGGCTTGTTCTTTTCGTGGACAACCCCCCGTATATGCAGCAGGACAGGCCTGTCGATGCCCGAAACATACAGCGTGAGCGTTTTGTCGAAAGGGTACGGCCCCTGATCGTTGGAGAACGTTACCCTGATTCTGCCTTCGCCTCCGGGAGGCGTGGCTTCGCGGCTCCATTCGGGAGTGGTGCATCCGCAGGAGGAGATTATGTCGAATATCTGCATCGGAGCCGAAGAGACGTTGCGGTAGCGGAAAGTGCAGCTCTGCGGCCCGTCGGCAAGGGTTATGTCGCCGAAATCGAATGTCTTGCCATCCGGGAACGAAATGACGCCCTCCTCCTTCGACCCTGCCGCGCACAATGCCGCCGCTGAAACGAGAAAAGCGATTATGAGTGAAACTTTGTGCATCCGATGGAGTCAAATAAGAGTGCTGCCTCTGCAATAAAATGTAAAGATAATATTAAATTTGCCACCAAATTCAAATCGACTTCAAAATGAAAAGAATCTTCCATCTCCTCTTCGCGGCCCTGATTCTCGTTTCGGCCGTTTCGTGTGTAAGGTACAGGTACGAATCGTTCAAGGACGACCCTACCGGAGCCAGAATCTACACGCTCGACAACGGGCTCAAGGTGTATATGATAGTGAACCACGACGAGCCGCGCGTATATGCGTGGACTCCGGTTCGTGTGGGGAGCAAGAACGACCCTCAGGAGACCACAGGGCTGGCGCACTATTTCGAACATCTGATGTTCAAGGGCACCGAGCGGTTCGGCACTCAGAACTATGAGTTGGAAAAGCCGATGCTCGACGAGATAGAGGCTCTTTTCGAGGTGTACCGCAAGACCGAAGACCCTGACCTGCGCAAGGAAATCTATCACCGCATCGATTCGATTTCATACGAAGCTTCGAAAATCGCCATCCCCAATGAGTACGACAAGCTGATGTCGTCCATAGGCTCGATGGGAACCAATGCATTCACCTCGTACGACGTAACCTGCTATATCGAGAACATACCTTCCAACCAGATTGAAAATTGGGCGAAAGTTCAGGCCGACAGGTTCGAGAACTGCGTTCTCCGCGGATTCCATACCGAATTGGAGACGATTTACGAGGAATACAACCAGTATTCGGCGCTTGACGGCGAAAAAGTCTGGAACAGTATGAGCCAGGCCCTTTTCGAGAATCATCCCTATCATACCCCTGTGATCGGATGGCCCGAGCATCTCAAGAATCCTTCAATCACCAACGTGAAGAACTATCACGACGAGTGGTACGTTCCCAACAATATGGCCGTGTGCCTTGCCGGCGATTTCGACCCTGACGAGGCGATAAAGACAATCGACAGGTATTTCGGAGCGCTCAAGCCCAACCCCAACCTCCGGAAAATGGAGTTCGAGGCCGAAAAGCCGATAGAGAAGCCCATCGTGCGGGAGGTGCTCGGCAACGAGTCTCCGTCAATTATGCTTGCGTGGAGGTTCCCCGGTGCAGCCGATTCTTCGGCCATCTACCTCAGCCTGCTCGAGAATGTGCTGAACAACGGCACTGCCGGTCTGATCGACCTTAACGTTAACCAGATGCAGAAGACTCTCGGAATGAACGCCGGTGTCGAAGCTCTCGCCGACTATTCCATATTCGTAATCCAGGCTCAGCCCAAGGCCGGCCAGAGTCTTGAGGAGGTGCGCGACATAGCGCTCGCCGAAGTGGCGAAGGTGGCTTCGGGAGACTTCGGCGACGACCTTCTCACGGCCGTGGTCAACAATATGAAACTTGAATTCATAAGGAAGATGGAATCGTCCGGCGCCATGGCTTCCTCTGCCGTGGACTGCTTCGTGAACGGCATTGCATGGGGTGACTTCATCAATACCCCCGAAAGAATCTCGGCAATATCCAAGGCTGACCTGATGGCTTTTGTCAGCGACAATTTCAAGGACAACTACGTCGAGATAGACAAGCTTGAGAAGAAGGACCCCACGGATACCAGGATCGCCAAGCCAGCCATAACCCCCATCTTCACCAACCGCGATACGTCAAGCGCATTCCTCAGGGAGATTCTCTCCTCCGAAGTGAAGCCCATCGAGCCCGTGTTTACCGACTACTCGAAGGATTTGAGGGTGCTCTCGGCCAAGAGCGACATCCCGGTGCTCTACAAGCACAACGATGCCAGCTCCCTGTTCTCGATAACCTATCTCTTCGAAACGGGCAGGAATGCCGACGGAAAGCTTGAAATGGCCTGCTCTTACCTTCCTCTGCTTGGCACTTCAACCAGAAGCGCCGTCGATGTTCAGAAGGAGTTCTATTCGCTTGCCTGCGATTTCGACGTGCAGTGCAGGTCGGATCGCACGTATCTCACCATCTCCGGGTTGGATGAGAATATGGGCAAGGCCGTAGCTCTGATGGAGGAGCTGATTTCTGATGCGCAGCCCGACAGAGAGGCTCTCTCGCAGCTGAAGGCCAATACCATACTCGACCGCCGCAACGCCCGTCTCGACCAGAATTCCAACCTTACCGCATTGGAGTTCTATGCCCTCTACGGCTCCGAAAATCCCTATACCAAACGTCTGACCACAAGTGGGATAAACGCCCTTACCGAGCAGGAGCTCTGCGACAGGATCCACGGTTTCTTCAACTTCGCGCACAAGATTCTCTATTACGGCCCGAAGGATGAGGATGAGGTTGTCGCAATGATAAACTCGACGCACAAGTGCGGTGAGACGCTGGCTCCTACGGCGCCTGCATATCCGTTCAGGGAAGTCGTGGCCGATGAGAATGTGGTGTTCGTGTCGGATTACGATGCCAACCAGAGCCTGATGCTCTCCTTCTCGAACAAGGGCGAGCGCTATGATGCATCCATCGTTCCGACTGTCGAGATGTACAATGAATATTTCGGCGGGGGAATGGGAAGCATCGTGTTCCAGGAGATGCGCGAGGCCCGCGGCCTTGCATATTCGGCTGCGGCCAGGTACACTCTGCCCGACAATCTCGAGGAGAATGTCATATTCATGGACTTTATCGCCACCCAGAACGACAAGGTCATCGATGCACTCGAGGCCTTCGACTCGATAATCAACGAAATGCCCGTTTCTCAGGAGTCGTTCGGCATTGCGAAGGAATCGTTGCTGACGACCTATCGCACCAAGCGGACTCTCAAGGAGAAGGTGCTCTGGTCGTATCTCGATGCGCAGAAGCTCGGGCTCGACTACGACATCCGTCGCGACTGCTTCGACAAGATAAGCGGTTTCACGATGGACGATGTCGTGAAGTTCCAGCAGGACAACGTCAAGGGGCGCAAATACAGAATCGCCATCCTCGGCCGTCTGAGCGACTTGAATTTCAAGGAGCTTGAGAAGTTCGGCACCGTCAAGGTCCTCTCAAAGAAGGATATCTTCGGAGAGTAGCGCTGCGCCGGGCTCAATGGAGCGGCTCGCTTGCGCTTGGCTTTTGTCTTGTTCATCCTACTTTTTGTCCAGGTGACCTTTTTTGAGAATATTATGCCCGGATCGAAGCGCTCCTTTGATTCCTCCTTCTTTATTCGTTACTTTACACCCGGAAGATGAAAGCGAAAAACCATTCCGTAAGTGTGCTGTTCATGCTGCTCAGCGTACTCTTCTGCGTTTGCCTGATTGCGGCAAACGTGTTTGAGACCAAGCAGATTGCATTCTTCGGCCACAGCCAGACAGCCGGCCTTATAGTGTTCCCGATTTCATACATCATCAATGATGTGGTGTGTGAGGTATGGGGCTTCAGAAAGGCGCGGCTGCTAATCTGGACAGGATTCGTGATGAACTTCTTCTTCGTAGCAGTCGGGGCGCTTTGCGACGCCCTTCCCGGAGCCTCCTACTGGGGCAACGACGAAGGATTCCACGCCATCTTCGGGCTTGCGCCACGCATAGCCTGCGCCTCTTTCGCAGCCTTCATCATCGGAAGTTTCGTAAACGCGTACGTAATGTCGAAGATGAAGGTCCGCGACGGACAGAAGCGTTTCTCCCTGCGTGCCATATTGAGCACCCTCTGCGGGGAAACCGCCGACTCCGTCATCTTCTTCCCGCTGGCTTTCTGGGGCATAATCGCCGCCGGCGAACTGCTATGGATAATGGTCTGCCAGGTGATGCTCAAGACCGCGTACGAAATAATCGTCCTGCCCTTGACGATACGCATCGTGGCCTGGGTAAAGAAGCACGAACAGCCCGTTGCCTGCGGCAGGGGCACCAAGAGGAGAAAAAAGAGTACTTTTGCATCCGGACACGAAGATTGACGGAGACACCAGTTATGCATTCAGCCGATTTGCAACAATCATCAGATGGCGGTTCATTCAAGGGACATGTCATCGACCTTGTGAAGGGTACGGCAACCGATGCGGAAATAGTCGTAAACGGCGGCAGGATTTCCGCCATAACCCCCTGCCGGGTCCCGTCCGACGCGCCATACTACCTACCGGGATTCATCGATTCACACGTGCACGTCGAAAGCTCTATGATGCTTCCGCAGGAATTCGCCAGGATTGCAATGCGGCACGGCTCGGTCGGGGCGATATGCGACCCGCACGAGATTGCCAATGTCCTTGGTGTCAAGGGTGTGGAACTTATGCTTGAGAATGCCTCCGGAACCGGCTTTCATTTCGGGTTCGGTGCTCCGAGCTGCGTCCCCAGCTGCGGGGCCGGCATCGAAACGGGCGGAGCGGCATTGGATGCAGGTGCAGTCGCATCCCTGCTCTCGCGCAAGGATATCATCGCCCTCTCCGAAGTGATGAACTACCCCGGAGTCCTTGCAGACGATGCCCGGGTCCTTGCCAAGATCGAGGCCGCAAGGCGCGCGGGCAAGCCGGTTGACGGCCACGCTCCCGGCCTGCGCGGGAAAGAGCGCAGCAGATACGCCGCGGCAGGCATCTCCACCGACCACGAATGCACGCAGATCGACGAGGCGCGCGATGCCGTTGCCAGCGGAATGAAGGTGCAGATCCGCGAAGGGTCGGCAGCCAAAAACTATGCAGCGCTCTCGCCCCTGATCGCCGAGTGCCCCGACAGGCTTATGTTCTGCACCGACGACTGTCATCCCGACGATATGGTCAAAGGGCACATAAACAGCATCGTCAAGCGGGCGATAGCCGACGGTTACCCCGTAATGGACGTGCTGAGGATAGCCTGCCTGAATCCCGCTCTGCACTACGGGCTGGACACCGGGCTGCTGAGAGTCGGAGACAGCGCCGATTTCATTGCCATATCCGACCTCTCCGCCGATTTCGAAGTCCTCGCCACATTCCTGCGCGGTATCCGCCAGAGCGGCGGAAGGAGCGGCGGATTCCGTCTGCAGCCCTGGCACAGCCGCTGCCTGGCAGATGCGCTCCGCCCCGAAGACATTGCATACCCCGCCGGCAGAGCGGTGATGCAGCAGATAGTTGCAATCGACGGGTCGGTCATCACCGGCCGCTACTCCGGGCCGAAGGATGAACATTCGCAGAAGATTGTCACCTATAACCGCTATACACCCGGTGCGCGCCCGCAGGTGGCATATGTCCGTGGATTCGGAATAACCGGGGGAGCCATAGCCCAGACGATAGCGCACGACTGCCACAACATAATCGCGGTAGGCTCTGACGACACCCTGATCGTGGAGATGATCAACCGCGTCATCGCAATGAAGGGAGGCATCGCCGCAACCGACGGCAGCGAAACGGTGGAACTGCCGCTTCCGATAGCGGGCATCATATCCGATCTGCCGGGCGACGAACTTTCCGCAATCAGCTGCAGGCTCAGGGATGTGGTACGCTCCGGCGGCTGCCGTCTCAACTCCCCGCTGATCACGCTGAGCTTCATGGCCCTGCCCGTAATACCGCAGCTCAAGCTCACCGACAAGGGGCTGTTCGACGCTGAGTCGTTCCGGTTCGCGGAGCAGTAACCGGCGGATTACCTGGAAAGCTTTATCGCGTTGATGTTTCTGCCGCAGGAGGGGCCTTCGCGGCGGGCCGAGTAGAAACGGTTGTCGCAGTATGTGCAGATACCGCTCACCTGAATGTTGCGTTGCTCGAGGCCGCAGGCTGTGAGCAGCCACCTGTTGGCGGCCTTGAGGTCGATATGGTCACCTCCGCACATACTCCCCGGCACAGGTTCGCCGTCATAGCGCAGGACTGCCTCCATCGGAAATCCCGCATCGCGGAAACGGGAAGTCACTTCCTTTCCAACCTGAAAGCTGTCCATCCCTATCCCCGGGCCTATCACGGCCTTGAGGTCAGCAGGTTCGGTGCCGTACTTCTCCACCATCAGGGAGATGGCCTGCAGGGCAATCTTGCCCACCGTGCCGCGCCATCCGGAGTGCACGGCAGCCACAGCCCGGTTGACGGGGTCGTAGAGCAGGATGGGGATGCAGTCGGCGGTGCGCACCCCTATTGCGACGGGAAGGTCGGTTATCAGGGCATCGAAGCCCTCGAGGTCCTCCCTCGTAAGCGAAGGGTCGTCCACCACAGCTACGGCGCATCCGTGTACCTGATGGCCGGTTATCACGTGGCAGGGTAGGGCCGCCTCGCGCATTGTGGTGAAGGCCTCAACCCCGGGGGCGATGTCATATTCGAGCAGACCGTTATCCATCACGACAGGGAAGATGTATCTATGAATTGTTTTTTGTAACCCAGGCGGGTGAGTTCAAGCGCCACGCCGGTGCGGTACAGGGCGGTGCAGCACCTCACGAGGATGTAGAATCCGTACTCGGTGCCGGTTTCAATGCCCTCGTGGCGCATAAGGTCCAGGGTGGCCTGGGCGCAGTTGAGCACCGCCTTGGAAAGACGAGCCTTGTATCCCTCTTCCAGATGCAGAAGGTCGTCGGCGATATGGTCGTCCATATCGTCGAATCCGCGCTCTCCGCAATACGACCTGTACGACTTGTCCTTGTAGCGGGCCCAGTCGCTGTCCCACTGATGGGCCACCGCCATCCCCAGATAGGCGGCGAATCCTATGGCGGAGTGCGGGTAGCCGTTGATGTTCTCCACCGCATCGGCCATATAATCCTTGAGCAGCGAATCCCATCTGGCCTCTATGTCGGGGCTCATCATAGTATCGATGTCGAAGCCCGACATGGCGCACACCTTGAGCAGCCCCTGTTCGAGCATATCCTGAAATTCGTCAAGCCGTTGAGTCTGTGTCATTGCAATCGCGGCGCATCTACGCCGATGCAAAGATAATAAATAAGAAATTTTACTAAATTAGTGGCTTGAACGGATTCAGAAACCAGATTTTCAAAAAATATGAAAAAGATTGCTCTCATCGCGCTGCTGGCTGTCGCCCTCTGTGGCGTAGCTTCGGCCCAGCAGACGATACTCATCAAAGGTGGAATGGTTTATGACGGCACAGGCAACGAGCCGCGCAAGGCCGACGTGCTGGTGTGCGGCGAGCGTATCGTCAAGGTCGGCGACTGCTCAGGGCAGAAGCCCGACAAGGTGATCAAGGCCAAAGGGATGGTGGTATGTCCCGGATTCATCGACCCCCACTCGCACGTAAACTCCAATATGGTCAAGGAGGAGACAAAATACAACAAGGGCTATCTATGTATGGGCGTCACCACAGTGCTCTGCGGGATGTGCGGCGGCAGCCCCGTGCCAATCTCAAAGCAGGCCAGGACCCTCACCAAGCAGGGTTTCGGTACCAACGTGGGATATTTCATAGGTCTGGGCTCCGTCCGCAGGAAGGTGGTCGGACGGCAGGACAGAATTCCCTCCCCCGAGGAGCTCGAAAAGATGAAATCGCTCGTAAAGGATGCAATGGACTGGGGGGCCTTCGGCGTCTCTTCCGGTCTCATCTACACCCCCGGATGCTTCGCCCGGACGGAAGAGCTCATCGAACTCACCAAGGTCATAGCTCCCTATCAGGGAATCTACACCACCCATATGCGGAATGAGGGCAACGATATCCTCAAGTCGATAGAAGAAACGGCCCGCATCGGAAGGGAGGCCGGAGTGCAGATAAACATCTCCCACCTCAAGAGTACCGGCAAGATGAAAGGGCATTCCGAAGAGGTGGTCGCCGCAATAGAGGCGTTGCGTGCAAGCGGTATGCGCGTCACTGCCGACCAGTACCCCTACACCGCCTCGAGCACCAGTCTCACCGCCTCCATACTGCCCAAATGGGCTGCCACGGTGGGTCGCAAGGGCTATCTGAGGATGTTCGACGACCCCGACACGCTCCAAATGATAAAGGCCACGGTGAAAAAGAAAATCGGCAATGGAGCGGGCTCCAATATGTTGTTCTCGAACTATTGCAAGGACACCGGGATCCGCGGTCTCACCCTGCAGCAGATTGCCGAAAAATGGAATATGGACGCAACCGACGCTGCAATCGAGATACTGCGCCGCAGCGCCCCCTCTGTGGTCAAGTTCACTATGGACGAGAGCGATATGGTGCGCTATATGAGTCAGGAGTGGGTGATGACCTGCACCGACGGAAGCATAGGCGGCCACCCACGCTCCTTCAGCACCTACACCCACAAGGTCCGCAAGTTCGTGCTAGAGGACAAAGTGCTCACCCTCGGCGAGATGATTCGCCGCAGCAGCGGTCTTGTGGCCGAAACCTACGGAATACCCTACCGCGGATTCATCCGCGAGGGATACTTTGCCGACATACTCGTTTTCCGTCCCGAGGACCTCAGGGACAATGCCGACTATGTCAATCCGCGCGAGCTTGCCACAGGCTACAGGGCTGTGATCGTCAACGGGCAGATCGCCGTTGAAGACAGCCGGCCCACCGAAGCCCTCGCCGGACAGATTGTAAAGATGGACAACTCGTTCAAAGCCAAATAGTATCTATCCAAATCACCATGAAAAAGATATTCGTCATTTTAAGCATTCTATTCTCGGCAGGGCTCATCTCCGCCGCCCAGGAAAGCCACAGCAAGTGGTATGAAGTCGACTCGGTTGTAGTGTACCGGACAATCGACCTCAACGATTACAAGGCATTGTACCTGCTTCCGATAAAGGAGTCGGGCGTCAGCCTCAGGGGTCACGACGATGAGCAGGCAAAGATGCGCAAGGCCCTGGATGAATTCAGGGATCTGATTGCGTTCCAGATCGGCAAGAGATATGAGAATCTGGAAATCCTCATC
The DNA here is from genome assembly GCA_045641345.1 of Bacteroidales bacterium. Taxonomy (GTDB): domain Bacteria; phylum Bacteroidota; class Bacteroidia; order Bacteroidales; family UBA932; genus Cacconaster. The sequence continues at coordinate 29,011 of JAZUGR010000028.1, read as the reverse complement.
GTCGACAAGGTACCCGCATCGGCCCCGAAGAACTCCCTTGTTATGGATATGGACATCCCCAGCTTCTCCCTCGGGTCAAAGGCTGCCCGGGCATGGGGCGGGTTCGGAGCCGGGGCGCAGCACACCGACCTTTCGGGCTGGTGTCGCACCGTCAACCACGAAAAGGTGTTCTGGTTCTATCAGCACCGCGCCAACAGCGGCATGGGGCAGCTTTCAAACGACTACTATCCCTTGATGAAACGCACCGAAAAAGTGCTCGGCAACGACCTCTGCAACATCTTCAACGCAATGGCCGGCCGTAAAATCACCAAGACGATAAAATAAGCGCCCGGAAATTTATCCAAGCGTTAGCCGCGGAAACTTCTTGATTTCTTCTCCGCCGCAACCATTCAGCGGCAGGGGGCGTCGCGTTCAGCGAATAAAGGGCAGCACCCCCTGAAACGAGTGCGGCCATTATATGCTGTATTTTGTATTTGATTTTAGAATGACTATATTTGCAGAAGAAAGTCAATAGACAATGAAAAAGATCAATTTGTTTTTTGTCTGCCTCCTGATGGCTGCATCCATTTTCTCTTGCACCAAAGAAGATAGTGCGCCTGAATCTATTTCTAACACATCCTATCGGAGTACAAAAGACTTCAACGGAGATGGCTTTGTTTTGTGTTTCATATCATCTGATGAAGTGGTGGAGTTGAAGCTTTTGGGGAACGATGCATCCAAATCCGAGGAACTGCGGAATATGAAGTACTCTTACAAAAAACCCGACATCACTTTCAATCCGGGTACAAAGGATGAAATCAAATCCATAATTAAAGGTACTCGTTTTACCTTTGATAACATACAATTTGAAGAGATCCCTGCCGCTCTTGATACGTTTGTGACGGTTAAAAGAGTTAAGCCTGTCTTTCCATCCCATTAATAAAACCCGATCAGTAAGCCATCTCAGATTAATTTTTGAAAATACTCAAAACCATTATCGCGCTGCCTCATCTCCGGGCGGCGCGTAGTGTATAAGGTGGAGGGTGGGCCGCAATACATACATCGTTTACGGTTCTTCGTCACTTTCGTTGCACCTTGAAAACGCGACAAAAATTAGGGTAAATCATTGATATTAAATGATTTACCCTTGTATTTCGACATATTTTTCGTAACTTAATGTGTTGAAATCCAATACGTTAACATGTACGAAAATGTGCTCGGCAAAGTAGTGAAACTATCCTCAATTCCGAAGGCATACCCTGTGTCCGTTCGATCCTTATGTAAACGTTTACATAAGGCAGCAATGTCGATGACTGACTTCTTGGAGTCCTGGCTTTCACCGATTAGTTATGCCCAAAACCCCCGCCTTAATTGAGCACGTCGTTGATCAACGGAACGATGATAATTTTCAAAAGATCGTAGTCTTCTCCCAGATACTCAAACAGAAATTCAGCCCCGTTTGCAGGATGGTCTTTACCTAAGGTAAGGTCAATCAGTTTACTGTTCGGCCATGTTTCATGCGCACTCTCTGCACAGCAGTATGGTACGTATGTATCCTTTGGATTGTGATAGAGACTGATATAAACATTCTCACTCAGTTTGTCCTTTATATTCACGACAGAATTTGCATCCATATGCTGCATAAGCTTATACACATCCGTGCCTTCTCCTCCATAATTATCTTTGAAGAAATTCTCGTGCAGTATCTTATGGATATCGGCACCGATGATGTCCGGCCATTCAGAAAGTACGTGTTTTTCGACTATGAATTTCCCATCCTTAAACATTTCAGGCGCATATATGTTATGGCGGTCCAGAACCACTCTGTCACCATTCATCACTCCTTCAATGGAATGAACAATATAACCGTTTTTTCTGCTGGTAGGGTTTTTGATGCTTTCCTTTAGGAAGGCTGTCATATCGTATGGTCCGGCCCCTGCCCATACGAGCGATATCTGCTTGCCAAGTCCACGCCTCTCCAACTCAAACAGTGTAGCCAAGGTAGCCTGGCCTCCCTGCGAGTAGCCGATCAGGCGTATGCTGTCGGAGGTGCAAACAAGATCTTTTTTGGTGGCAAGATATTGTCTGGCGGCCTTTATCATATCCGCACATGCAGTACCGGTTGTCTTGGCATGCATATAGGTGTTCTTCATATCTTCCGTTTTGCTTACACCATATCCCAGCAGGTCTGCCATCACAACCATCTCGTTATTGAACACAGGCATTGTTTCAATAGGGAAAATCTGGTCTGTAGGACCGCCGTCCACATCCATTGTGCCATGTTGGATGCTTAGTATGTGATCATATTCCGTCATTTCCGAAGGATAGATGATAACTCCTGATGCTTCGATAATATTTCCCTCGGGATTTGTTGTAGTATATTTTATTTTGACGACATTGACATCGCATATGTACATTGGTACTATTATGTCAGCAATATATGCAATATCAGGAACCGCCGTCTTTATCAGATCTACCATATCTTCGGTTGTGATAGAATATTCATCTATGGTTCCGCACCAGTTACCAGCCTGTTCTGCCGGGGTGTTATGCCCGTCTTTACTGCAGGCCATAAATATCAGTGTGGCGCAAAGCATCAATGCAAGATGCTTGATTTTTATCATCTTCATAATTTTTATGATTTTAAATAATCTTCAAAGATACTATTATTCCATTAGAGGCCAAAATTTTTTCCTCGCCTGCCCGCAGCGGGAAGAAAGACGAGCCCCGCGTTATTGAGAGCCTCCCAAGACGTATATTTTGTTTTCCAGGATGCCCTCAATGACATCCGCGCCCGTCATTTCACGGCGGGAACTATGCGGCATGAGGAGGAATCGAAACGGGTGGCTTCGCGACAGAAAAACCTCTCGAGCGCGCCGCCGGAAACCATCTGCTGCGGACTACCGCACAACATCTCCCTGCCCGGCTCCTGAAGCCACAACTCCCCGGCCATCTGAAGCGCACTGTCGAGATCGTGAGTGGAAAGCAATATCGACTTGCCCTGCTCCGCGGCCAGACGCCTCAGCAGAGCCAATACCTCTATACGGCTGGTTACGTCGAGAAACGCCGTAGGCTCGTCAAGAACCATTACCGGACACTCCTGGGCAAGGACCTTGGCAATGAATGCCTTCTGCCGCTCACCGTCGCTCAACTCCGAGATATTGCACTCAAGCTTGGACAGAAGCCCAACCGAGGCGGCCGCATCCCTGACAACGACCTCGTCGCTCTCCCTCAAACGACCGAAGAACCCCGTATGAGGGTACCTGCCAATCGAAACAAGCTCCCTTACCGTCATCCCCGAAACGTTGCCGCTGCCGGTAAGAACCACCCCGATTACCCTCGAAAGCTCGTGGGCGCCATAAGCATCCAGCTTCCGGCCGTAAACCAGGACCTCTCCCCTGAGAGGAGGCAACAACCCGCAGAGAGTCTTGAGGAGAGTTGACTTCCCGGCCCCGTTAAGCCCCATCAGACAGGTCAGCGTGCCCTCTTTCAATGCCACGTCAAGACTGCTGTGGACCGTTTTGACGCGGCCCTTCGGCAGATGGTACCCTATCGAAAGATTATGCGCGAGAATGACGTCCATCAGTTGAAATAGCCGGTGTTGCGGCGGCTCATTATTACATACAATATCACGGGAGCTCCGACAAGCGGAGTTATGGCATTAAGCGGCAGCACGAGACTGCTTCCGGGCACGATGGTCAGAAGATTGCACAACAATGCCGTACAGGCCCCTGCAAGGATGGTCACAGGGACCAGGCCCTTGTGGTTCGACGACCCCAGGGAGAGCCTCGCCATATGGGGCACGGCCAGTCCGATGAACGAGATGGGACCGCAGAAAGCCGTGGCGGCCGCTGTAAGCATCCCCGTGCAGACCAGAATGGCGAGCCGGGTGCGCTGTACCCTTATGCCGAGATTTCTGGCATAATCCTCTCCAAGGAGAAGGGCGTTCAGCGGCTTTACCATAAGGAGGCTGGCGATAAGACCCGCCGTGGCGAATGCAGCAAACCAAGGGAGCTTGCCTGCCGACACCCCGCTGAAATCCCCCATCCCCCACATCACGAACCGGTGTACCTTGTCGGCCGAGGCGTAATAGTTGAGGATGGATATGACCGACGAGACCAGAAACCCCACCATCATTCCTATTATGAGCAGCATAACGTTGCTTTTGACCTTGCGCGAGAACCATATTATGATTGCCAGAACCGCCACTGCACCCGCGAAGGCCGCCAGGATTATCGACAGATACGCCTTTGCCGAGAAATATATCATTGCCAGCGCCACCCCGAGATTGGCTCCGTCGCTTATGCCGAGGATCGACGGGCCAGCCAGCGGATTCCTGAACAACGTCTGGAGCATCAGACCGCTCACAGCCAGGGAGGCTCCTGCCAGACAAGCCGTCACGGCCTGCGGAAGACGCGACTGGAGTATTATCTGAGACCACGTGGAGCGCCCCTCGAAATGGCCTCCCAATATACTCAGGACATCCTTAAGCGGTATGTGCACTGCTCCGTGGATCAGATTGAGGGCGAACAGCGCAAGCGCTGCAACGCCCATCGCTGCAAGGGCGGTGGCTGTGGTCCTATTGCTTTTCATTGCCCCTCGGCCCGCCTCCTGACAACGGGAAATAGTATCTGAAGGTATGTGATGGAAGAAGGTCGGGATGATACAGTGCGATGAGATCTTCCAGAATCAGGTCGGGATGCAGGGTTATGTCGTCGTAGTAAGTCGTCTTCAAGGTGTTGCATACATAAACGTTGCCATTTCTGAAGGCATCGAACTGCGCGTACTGCGGATATTCTTCTTCCAGGTCGTGATAGCTGAAGAGACGTTCGGAACTGTACTTGAACAGCCAGAAATCAGCGTTGCAGGCCTCGTCGAGCACTGTTTCAGGCGAGAGAGGCGTGATCTCCCCGGTCGTGCAGCCCTTGAAGATATAGTCGGCCCCGGCATCCTCGTGCAGGAGCCCCACATAACTGCTGCCGGACGGCGCCAGCCAGGCGGAGCCATATTTACGCTCGAGAAGAACCGTCGGCCTCGTGGCTGAGGTGGCGGCCAGGTCTTTGAGCTCCTCATAGCGGCTTGCCGTGGCATTGAAGATGGAATCCGCCTCAGCCTCCTTCCCCAGCAGCAGACCGAAGAAGCGTATCCACTCCGTACGCCCGAGGGGGTGGCTTTCCATATAGTCGGATGCCTCTATTATGGGAATACCGAGCTTTTCGGCTGCTCCGTAGCCGCTGTTCTGATAGGGCGACACGATTATCGCATCCGCCTCCAGATCGACGATCCTTTCGACATCGGGCGAAGTGGCCCGACCCAGATCGGCGATGCGGCCATCCCTTATGCGGGAGAGAAGCAGGGGGGAGGTGATGTACTGCGGCTCGCATACGCCGCACAGCCTGTCGGCGCAGTCCAACTGCCCGATGAGCGCCGAATGCACTGACGTGTATGAAACGACCCTTTCGACAGGTACCCGTATCACGGTGCCTTCGGGAATGGAATCAGGGGTGGCGGCTCCGCGCTCCACCAATATATAGCACTGCCTCCGGTGCAGGGTATCCCACGGGTCGCGCAGGGTCACTGCTGTGTAGCCATTGTGGCGGGAGATGGAAAGCCCACGGGCGAAGCGGAGACTCCCGGCAGGTAATGCCGCCTCCTTGCTGCCAGACCCTCCGCCTGCACACGAACAGAGCAGGAAGACGGCAAGCGCACAAAGACGCAGGCAATTGAATATGGTGGGCGGTTTCATCGGCTGTCCCGAGTGTATTCGACAGTCCTCAAAAGTACGAAAAAAAAGGGAATCAAAAAAGGACGGCCGTAAAAGCCGTCCTTTTCAATCATGGTGCTGAAGTCTATCCGAGGAAGCCGAGGAGCATACCTGCTGCAACTGCCGAACCGATGACGCCGGCCACGTTGGGACCCATAGCGTGCATCATAAGGTAGTTGGTAGGGTCGAATTCACGACCTACGTTGTTCGATACGCGCGCTGCATCGGGCACTGCCGATACACCTGCGTTACCGATAAGCGGGTTGATCTTGTTGCCTTCCTTGAGGATAAGGTTGAAAATCTTCACGAAGAGAACTCCGCAGAAGGTAGCGATTACGAATGAGCAGGCACCTATCACGAAGATCCAGATTGAACGGATCTGCAGGAACTGGTCTGCCTGTGTCGAAGCGCCTACGGTAATACCGATGAGGATTGTGACGATATCGATCAGCGGACCGCTTGCAGTGTTGGCAAGACGCTTGGTGACACCTGATTCCTTGATGAGGTTGCCGAAGAAGAGCATACCGAGCAGAGGAATACCCGAAGGCACGATGAATGCCGTGAGGAGGAATCCGATGATAGGGAAGAGCTTCTTCTCAACCGGTGATACGGCTCTGGGCGGTTTCATACGGATGAGGCGTTCCTTCTTGGTGGTGAGCAGCTTCATAATAGGGGGCTGGATCACGGGAACCAGCGCCATATATGAGTATGCCGATACGGCGATTGCACCCATCATATCGGGAGCCAGACGTGAGGAAAGGAAGATTGCGGTAGGACCGTCGGCACCGCCGATGATTCCGATCGCACCTGCCTGGGCGGCATCGAAACCGAATGCAAGTGAAATGGCATAGGCACCGAAGATACCGAACTGTGCGGCAGCACCGATGAGGAGCAGCTTAGGGTTCGAGATAAGTGCGGAGAAGTCGGTCATCGCACCGATGCCGAGGAAGATCAAAGGAGGATAGAAGCCCTGCTTCACACCCTGATAGAGGATGTTGAGCACCGAGCCCTCCTCATACACGCTGACCTTCAGGCCCTGGAACAAGGGAATGTTGCCGATGAGGATACCGAATCCGATAGGCACGAGGAGCATAGGCTCCCATTCTTTCTTGATTCCGAGGTAGAGGAAGATCAGACCGAAGCAGATCATAATCAGATACTGGCTGTTGCAATTTGCGAAGCCGGTATATGCCCAGAACTGCTGGAGGTTGGCGAGAATGTTTTCCATACTGTAATTATGCTATCACTACAAGGGGAGCGCCTTCAAGCACTGAATCTCCCTTCTGAACGAGAATCTGTTTAACTGTACCGTCGCAAGGTGCCTCGATGTTGTTTTCCATCTTCATAGCCTCGAGAACGAGAACGCACTGGCCTTTCTTCACTGCGTCACCTTCACGCACGTTGATATTGAGCACAACGCCCGGAAGAGGTGAATTCACTTTGTTTCCACCTGCGGGAGCGACTGCTGCGGGTTTGCTTACCTGTGCTGCAGGAGCTGCGGGAGCTGCTGCTACGGGACGTGCAACAGGTGCAACTGCCTTTTTCTTGGTTACGGGCTTCTCGAACTCTACAGTGAAGGGAGTACCGTTTACCTCGACTTTTGCGGTAGCTTCTTCAACCTCGTCGATTGCGACGTTGTAGTCATTACCGTTGATTTTGATTTTGTATTCTTTCATTTTGTTTGTTCGTTAAGGAAATTACTTCTTTTTGATGACTGTAGGAGTCTGACGGAATCCCTGAATGTGTGTGCTCCAAGGGGTGTAGTGACGGTCAACGGGATTCATCGTCACTACGAGGCTTTCGTCGTCGTGAGCCTCTTCTTCAACCATATAGAGGTGAAGGGCGGTGGCGATGGCTGCATAGGTTTCAGCCGAAGTCTCTCCGTAGGTGCTTGCTGCGACAACGGGCTTGTTGGCAGCGGCTGCAGCCTTGGCTTCTTTCTTCTGGCCGGCTTTGATATTGATGTTGCCGACGGTCTTGAAGAGGAAGTAGAGGATGATGAGGGCGAGGAACACCACTGACATTGCAGTGAGTGCCATAATCCATCCGTAAGGGTCCATAGTCTTCATTCTTTCGGGCTTTGCAGCCTTGTCGATGAGAGCGTTGTTGGTACTGGGAGATGTCTGGGGCATTATTTCCCATCCTTCTCCGTCACCTGTGATGGAGCCCTCGCCGTCCATTACACGGCCGACTGATTTGTTGGCCATTGCGGAGTCCTTCATCTGGGGCTTGATGACGATGCGGTCGATGATGGACTTGCCGTCACCCTTGGTGAAGATGATTTCCTTTGCGTTGGCAAGGTCGAAGTTCACGTGGAATGTACCTCTGAAAGGCTGGTTGTCAGCCCAGAAGAGGATGTGCTGGCGGGGAGGGATGGCCGTGAGGACATCTCCGCCCGGGATTGCATATTTCTTGAGGTTGTCAGGATCATCCGAAAGATAGCATCCTCCGATGTCGACAGTGCCGTACGAAGCATTGAAGATCTCGAACCAGGCGTTGTGCTGTCCGAAGTCGTCCTGGAAGTCGCTCGTGTTGATGACGAGGTACTCGTTGAGACGCATCTGACCCTGGCTCTGAGCGTTCGCAGCTACGGCAAGTGCCAAACCGACAACCGTCAAAAGGATTTTTACTTTTTTCATTTGGATTGTCAGTTTTTGATTAGAGAGGGAGGTTGTCGTGCTTCTTGGCAGGGTTGGTCACCTTCTTGTTGGCCAGCTGCTCAAGGGCGCGGATGATGCGGAAACGGGTGTTGCGGGGTTCGATTACGTCGTCGATGTAACCGTACTTGGCAGCATTGTAAGGGTTGCAGAAGAGGTCGTTGTATTCCTTCTTCTTGGCATCTGCAAGCTCTGCCTTCTTGGCGGGGTCCTCGACTGCCTTGAGATCCTTTGCGTAGAGCACTGAAACTGCACCGTCGGCACCCATGACTGCGATGTTGGCTGTAGGCCAAGCGTAGTTGATGTCGCCGCGCAGCTGCTTGCAGCTCATCACGATGTGGCTTCCGCCGTATGACTTGCGGAGCGATACCGTAACCTTGGGAACGGTGGCCTCGCCGTATGGGTAGAGAAGCTTTGCACCGTGAAGGATGACAGCGCCGTACTCCTGCTGTGTGCCGGGAAGGAAGCCGGGCACGTCAACGAGGGTTACGATAGGAATGTTGAATGCGTCGCAGAAACGTACGAAACGCGCACCCTTGCGTGAGGAGTTGATGTCGAGCACACCTGCGATGACCTTGGGCTGGTTGGCAACGATGCCGACTGCGGTGCCGCCGAAGCGGGCGAAGCCCACGATGATGTTCTTTGCATAGTCCTTGTGGACTTCGAGGAACTTGCCGTCATCGACGATGGCGCCGATCACCTCGTACATATCATAAGGAGCGTTGGGGCTGTCGGGGATTATTTCGTTGAGAGAGTCCTCGAGACGGTCGATAGGGTCGTTGGTGGGGAGGAAGTTGGGCTCTTCCATATTGTTCTGGGGAAGATAGCTCATAAGATCGCGGATGGTTGCGATGGCTTCGTCCTCGTTGGGAACCGCAAAGTGTGCGACGCCGCTCTTTGAAGCGTGTACCGAGGCGCCGCCGAGCTGCTCCTGGGTAACGTCTTCACCGAGCACCTGTTTCACTACCGCAGGACCTGTGAGGAACATATAGCTGGTTCCTTCGGTCATTATGGTGAAGTCGGTAAGGGCGGGAGAGTAAACTGCACCGCCTGCGCAAGGGCCGAGGATTGCGGAGATCTGGGGAACCACACCCGATGCGAGGATGTTGCGCTCGAAAATCTCGGCATATCCTGCAAGAGCGTTGACGCCCTCCTGGATGCGGGCTCCGCCGGAGTCGTTGAGTCCGATGATGGGGGCTCCGTTCTTCATTGCCATATCCATCACCTTGCATATCTTCATTGCAAGAGTCTCGGAGAGGGAACCTCCGATAACGGTGAAATCCTGTGCGAATACATATACGAGACGGCCTGCGATGGTACCGTAGCCTGTTACCACGCCGTCACCGAGGAATGACTTGCTTTCCATTCCGAAGTTGTGGCAACGATGTGTCACGAACATGTCGAATTCTTCGAAGCTGCCCTCGTCGAGGAGCATGTTGATGCGTTCGCGGGCGGTGTACTTGCCCTGCGCGTGCTGTTTCTCGATGGCCTTGTCGCCGCCACCGATGCGAGCTTTCTCCCTAAGTTCGATAAGCTCTTTTACTTTTTCGAGTTGCTGGCTCATTTAATTTTGATTTATTTTATGTGGAATAAATGATATTCTGATTATTCGCCCTTCATACAGAGTTCGGTGAGGACGCCCATCGTGGACTTGGGATGGAGGAAGGCTATCTTGAGACCTTCGGCGCCGCCGCGGGGTGCCTTGTCGATGGTGCGGATACCCTTTTCTTCAGCCTCTGCAAGGCATTTTGCAACGTCATCGGTTGCAAATGCGATGTGGTGGATGCCTTCGCCGCGCTTCTCGATGAAGCCTGCGATGGTGCTTTCGGGGCAGGTGGGTTCGAGAAGCTCGATCTTGGTCTGACCGATCTTGAAGAAAGCTGTCCTGACCTTCTGGTCGGCAACTTCTTCGATGTTGTAGCACTTCAGTCCAAGGACCTTTTCATAGTAGGGGATTGCCTCTTCGAGCGACTTTACCGCGATGCCGAGGTGTTCGATGTGTGTTAATTCCATATTTCTGATGTATTTGTTGTTTACTGCTATTCCATATTGTGGTATACGTTCTGCACGTCGTCGTCTTCCTCAAGTTTTTCGAGGAGTTTGTCGACGTCTTCGCGATCGGCGGGGGAAAGCGCTTTCATCTCACCGTTGGGGAAGCGGTCGAATCCTGCCGAAATCATTTCGTAGCCCTTGTCCTCGATATACTTCTGGATTGAGTTGAACGAGGTGTATTCGCCGTAGATGTTGATGACTTCGGTTACGTTTCCGCTCTGGTCCTCCACTTCGTCGACAAACACTTCGTCGGCCCCGAAGTCGATGAGTTCGAGCTCGAGCTCGTCAACGTCGATGGCATCGGTCTTCTTGATCTTGAAGACGCACTTGTGGTCGAACATGAATGCCACGCTGCCCGAGGTTCCGAGGTTGCCGCCGAACTTGGTGAAGTAGCTGCGGACATTGGCCACGGTGCGGTTGGTGTTGTCGGTGGCCGTTTCTACAAGAATGGCCACTCCGTGGGGTGCATAACCCTCGTAGATGATTTCCTTGTAATCGGCCTGGTCTTTCTCGGAGGCGCGCTTGATGGCCCTTTCGATATTCTCCTTGGGCATATTCTCGCCGCGGGCCGTCTGCAGGAGCGCCCTCAGGCGGGGGTTGCCGGTAACGTCCGGACCGCCCTGCTTCACGGCTATGGTGATTTCCTTCCCGATTTTGGTAAACGTCTTGGCCATATGGCCCCAACGCTTGAACTTCCTTTCCTTGCGGAACTCAAATGCTCTTCCCATGATTATTTGTTCTGGATTCTGGATATGTACCTTGCTGCTTCGTAGCCTTCGGCCGACTGGGGATATCTGGCCTGGATTTCCTCGTAGAATCCGAGGGCTTCCGCATCATTCCCCATTTCCTCTGCCATTATGCCGGCCTTGAAGAGATATGTCGCACGGTAGAGGTTGTCCTCTACGGCAGCTGCCTTCTTGAAGAATGAAAGTGCGGCTGCCTTGTCGTCCTTGGCTGCATAGCAGTCGCCGGTGGCGCAGAGTGCCTTGGCCTTGAGGATTTTGTCCTTGCCGTTGTATTGCTTGAGGTATCCGATGGCTTCGTCATAGCGCTCGAGGTTGTATGCGCAGATGCCGGCATAGAGGTAAACCGCCTCGCCGCATTTGCTGCCGTAGTCGGAGATGAGCTGCGCGAAACCGGGGAAATTGCCGTCGCCTTCGAGAGCCGTGGCATATTCGGCGTGAGCGAACTGCTGCTCGGCGGGGAACATCTGGGCTCTGGCCTCCTCGCGTGCGGGAGTGAGATACCACTTGTTGATCGCCAGTGCTGCGAATACTACGATAAGTGCTGCGATGATTGCCCAGCCAAGAATCTTCTGATACTTCTTGACGAACTTTTCGAAACCGGATACCTGATTTTCAATCTGTTCTTCCGGAACTTGCTGTGTTTTTGCCATAAAGCCTTGAATCTTAAATTTCGCAAATTTACGAAGAAAAAAGGGATATGGCAAAAATTCGTTCAGGAGAATGTCAGCCTTGTTACAACCTGCTCTCCGAGGAAGTCGTTTATCCTGCGCAGGAGAACTTCGGAGTCCATCTTCAGCTGCATTCTCACCATCGACGAAGTCATCTTCAAGGTGAGCGTTCCGTCTTTGAAGAATCTGCGTGAGGTGAGCCGTGCGGCCTCTCCGGGCGGATATATGCCGCGGGTCACCTCGCCGAGCACCTTGTCCCAGGCGTCGAACACCCTGCACTGCAGGAGCCCTTCCTCGAGGTTGTTGTCCTTGACGAAGTCCTTCAGGAATGCGGAGATATGGCGTGTTTCCTCCCTTTTCATCCTTTCAGTGGGTGCATACACCGTTTTCGACGTTGAAGCTTTGGCAGGAGGTCTTGAATGAGGCGGCCACTTCGGATACCCTTACCTTGTTGGAGTCGGTGAGGAAAATCTGGCCGAAATCGTTTGACGAGACTATCGACAGCAGGCATTCGACCCTCTGCATATCGAGCTTGTCGAACACGTCGTCAAGCAGAAGGATGGGGGTGGTGCGGCACGCCTCCTTCATAAAGGTGAGTTGGGCGAGCTTGAGGGCGAGGAGAAAGGTCTTCTGCTGCCCCTGGGAGCCGCATTTGCGCAGAGGGTGGCCGTCGAGATGGAACTCGAGTTCGTCTCTCTGCATCCCGGCCGAAGTGTAGCCGAGCACTTTGTCGCGGGTTTCGTTGGCCTTCATCAGATCCGACAGCGATGCCGAAGCCAGCTGCGACGTGTATGAGATGGATATTTCCTCACCGGTGGAGGAGACCTCGCCGTAGAAGCGTCGTGCTATCGGAAGCAGCTTTGCGCACAAGCTGCTTCTTGCCTCGAAGATGCAGGAGGCGTGCGGAGCCATCTGCATCGTGACGGCCTCCAGCAGCCGGTCGTCGGAGCATCCTTCGCGAAGCAGACGGTTGCGCCTGATAAGGAGCTGGCTGTACTGCTGCACGTGGGCCAGATACTGCCGGTCTATCTGCGAGAGGATGAAGTTCATATAGCGCCTGCGCCCTTCGCCGGAGTCGTTGATGAGGTTGGAGTCGGAGGGGGAGACCATTACGATGGGGATCATCCCTATGTGGTCGGAGAGGCGTGAGTACTGCTTGCCGTTGCGCTTGATGCATTTTTCGCCCCGCTGTATCAGCGCCGCCACGTGCTCACGGCATCCGTCGTCCATAACGTAGAATCCCGACAGGGTGGCCGTGTCGCATCCGTGCCGCAGGACATACTGGTCGGAAAGGGCCGCATAGCTCTTGGTCATCGACAGATAGTGGACGGCATCGATCAGGTTGGTCTTTCCTGCTCCGTTGTTGCCCGATATGCAGTTGATGCCGGGGGAGAAATCGAGCGTGGCTTCCTCGATGTTACGGTAGTTGTTCAGTATCAACTTGCTGAGATGCATATCTCGTCAGGATCGTTTGTGAAGCAACGCCGCAATCAGGTTGAGGCAGATATAGAGGGTGAAACCCAGACAGATCGAGAGGGGAAGGCAGAAATAGGGGAATCCCGCTGCAGGGCAGGGGCTTGCAATGTCGGCTGCCTGAAGCACTATCGCAATCAGCATAAGGCAGCAGATGAATATGGTTGGAAGAGGTGCCTTGCGGAACGACAGCTTCTTGTGCTTCATCGAGAACATCGGCACCCGGCTCACCATCAGCAGTGACAGAATTACGGCAAGGGATGGGATGAACCATTGCGAGTGGAACAGCACAATGACAGTGCGCAATGCCGGGGCGCAGGCCCCTGCCGCCACTGCGTTGTGCTGCACGAATCCGGCCAGGGGCGCCGCCACCATTGCCGCTCCCGGAACGGGAAGCCCTTTGAAGTCGGTGCTCTGCCCAGGGTCGGTGTTGAATCTGGCCAGCCTGAGGGCCGCGGCCAGCGGAAGTGACAGGGTCGCCCAGGCAGCCCATCCGTATCCACCCTCGGCGGGGTAGCTGCCGAAGAGCATCAGCGCCGGGGCAAGACCGAAACTGACAAGGTCGCACAGCGAATCGAGCTCTTTGCCCAGGTCGGAATATGCCCCCAGCATCCTCGCCGCGAATCCGTCGCAGAAGTCGAAGCAGGCAGCCGCCAGTATCAGGATGAATGCCTGGTAGGTGCTTCCTTCGAGGGCGAGTATGCAGGCACAGGACCCGCAGAGCAGGTTCATCAGCGTGATGCAGTCGGGGATGTATTTCTTCATTGCCCGGTTACCTGATTCCGAGTTTTTTCTTGATTTCCTTGGGGATTGCGTCTTTGTGGACGGTGATGTCCATAGTCTTGTACTTGATGAAGGTTTCTGATATGTACCAGGTTCCCTTGTACTTGTTGTTGTCGCCCCAGGAGTTCTTTATGAGGTAGTATTTCGTGCCGTTCTGGTCCTTCGCGATGCCGTAGGCGTGCATTCCGTGGTCGTCGGTCGTTGTCTTTTCCTCATAACCCTTCTGACGGAGTTCGGGGGTGACTTCAATCTCCTTGACGGGACCGTTCACCTCGAATTTGAGGCTGCCGGGTTTTACACCGAGCCATCTGGCCTCGTCGCTGCCGGCCTCCCTGGCCTTCTTGACGAAATCAGGGTCGGGGGCAATGGCTATGCCGTTGCGGGTGAATCCCTTTTCGCTTACGTCGGCTGCCCAGATGAAGGTGTATCCGTTTTCGATGGAGTTGTCCATTATGGCCATCAGGTCATCCAGAGGCACGTTGTATGCCTCGCTCCAGCGCCAGTTGTCGGCCACTTCCACGGGGTGCTTCTCATAGTAGGAGAGGTGGGTCCAGGAGGTGAAGTCGACATAGTCGTCGGGGTTGAACTTGAGCGACTCGAAGTAGCTCTTCGGGGTGTATTCCTTTCCTTTGTACGTGAATGTTTCGGGAACCGGACCGAGATATGCCGCGAGAATGCCCTTCAGGCCGCTGAGCCATGCCGTGGAGAGTGGTTTTTTGGAGGCGTTGCCCAGGATGCCGTTCAGATATCCCTTCAGGCCTGCGGCCATCTCGCTGTGGGAGTGTTTGTCGCTGCCGTAGTTGAGGCCCGGCATCACTTCGTCGGGTACGATTCCGTGTTCCTTGAGTACGCAGAATACGTCGCTCGAAGAACTGCCCTGCGCGTAGTTGAGGTGGCCGTCGAGGCGCATATACTTGACAGCCTTGTCGGCGTAGGCGTTGGATACGACGAACATTTCCGAGAGGTCTATGTCGTCTTTGGCCGCGTTGCCCTGACGGATTATTTCGGATTCGATGAACGAAATCGCCGAAAAGCACCAGCAGGTGCCGGAGTTTGCCTGATTCTTCACGGACGTAACCGGAAGTTCCTTCACTGTGGTGAACTGGAATCCGTCCTTGTCAACCTTTTCGGACGGCTTGTCTGCCGTCTGGGCCATTGCGCTGAGGCTCAATGAGAGCGCCGCTGCGATGATCAATGTTTTCTTCATATCGTTTGGTGTTGTTTGTTTCGATTCTACAAAGATAATGATTTTTATTTTGTTAACCGACCACTATCTGTCCGTTGCGGATGGTGACCGTGATTGCGGAATCACGCGAGATTGAACCGTCGAGCAGTTTTTTTGCAAGAAGGTCCACCAGCTCCCTCTGCAGCACCCGCTTGACGGGACGCGCACCGTATGCGGGATCGTATCCCTTGTTGCTCAGGTAGTCGAGGAACTCCTCCTTGAAATTAAGGACGATACCCTTCTCGGAGAGTTTGCCCTGCAACTGGCGTATCTGGAGCATCAGAATCTGCCTTATGTCTTCGGGCCGCAACTCCCGGAAGGTGATTATCTCGTCGATGCGGTTGATGAACTCGGGCCTGAACGAAGTTTTGACCAACTCAGGCTTGAGGTTCGAGGTCATTATCAGGATGGTGTTCTTGAAATCGACGGTGCGCCCCTTGTTGTCGGTCAGCCGCCCGTCGTCGAGCACCTGCAGCAGTACGTTGAACACGTCGGGATGCGCCTTTTCGATTTCGTCGAGAAGGATCACCGAGTACGGCTTGCGGCGCACAGCCTCGGTGAGCTGGCCGCCCTCGTCGTAGCCCACGTATCCCGGAGGCGCTCCCACCAGGCGCGACACTGTGTGCCGCTCCTGATATTCGCTCATATCGATGCGGGTGATCATATTTTCATCGTTGAACAGATACTCGGCGAGGGTCTTGGCCAGTTCGGTCTTTCCCACTCCGGTGGTGCCCAGGAACATGAATGACCCTATCGGCCTCTTTTCGTTCTGCAGCCCGGTGCGGCTGCGGCGCACCGCATTCGATACTGCGGTTATCGCCTCGTCCTGCCCGATGACACGGCGGTGCAGCACCTCTTCGATATGCAGCAGCTTGTCCTTCTCGCTCTCAAGCATACGGCCCACCGGGATCCCTGTCCAGCGCGCCACCACTTCGGCAATATCGTTGTCGGTGACGGCTTCGTTCATCAGTGGATTCTTGTTTTCGGCCTTCTGCGCGGAGAGTTTCTCTATCTGCTTGCGCGCATCCTCCATCTTGCCGTAGCGCAGCTCTGCCACGCGTCCGTAGTCGCCCTTGCGTTCCGCCTCGTCGGCCTCGATCCGATACTGCTCTATCGCCTGCCTGTTCTCCTGGATGGCCTTGAGGATGCCCTTTTCCGATTCCCACTGCTTCAAAAGGGAATTGCGCTCGTCGGAAGCCTTCTTGAGCTCGTCGCCGAGGCTCTTGAGCTTGGGGGAGTCGCCCTCGCGCTTTATGGCCTCCTTCTCGATCTCCAGTTGCTTGATCCTGCGGTTGAGCTCGTCGATGCACTCAGGCACAGAGTTGAGTTCGAGCCTGAGTTTCGATGCAGCCTCATCTATCAGGTCGATGGCCTTGTCGGGCAGGAACCTGTTGGTGATGTAGCGGCGCGAGAGTTCCACCGCCGCTATGATGGCATCGTCCTCGATGCGCACCTTGTGGTGATTTTCGTATTTCTCCTTGAGCCCTCTGAGGATGGAGATGGATTCGGCCACCCCCGGTTCGTCAACCATCACCATCTGGAAGCGGCGCTCGAGCGCCTTGTCCTGCTCGAAGTATTTCTGATACTCCTCGAGTGTGGTGGAGCCTATCGCCCTCAGTTCTCCGCGGGCCAGTGCGGGCTTTAGTATGTTGGCCGCATCCATAGCGCCCGAAGTGCGGCCTGCGCCCACGAGCGTGTGTATCTCATCTATGAAGAGGATTATCTCGCCCTCGCTCTCGGTCACGGCCTTGACCACTCCCTTGAGCCTCTCTTCGAATTCGCCCTGATATTTGGCCCCGGCGATGAGGGCTCCCATATCAAGCGAATATACGTCCTTCGTCTTGAGGTTCTCAGGCACGTCGCCGTTGATTATGCGCTGTGCGATGCCCTCCGATATGGCTGTCTTGCCCACTCCCGGCTCGCCCACGAGTATGGGATTGTTCTTGGTTCTGCGGCTGAGAATCTGCAGCACCCTGCGGATTTCGTCGTCGCGCCCGATTACCGGGTCGAGCTTGCCCGTGCGGGCCTTCTCATTGAGATTGACCGCATACTTTGAAAGCATTTCCTGATTTTCCTTGTTCATGATCCTGCCCTCCGTTTTTAGAATCTGTTTCTGCTATCGTCCGAGCAACATATTTGCCAATCGATCGAATCTGCCATTTTGTCATAGGTCGCTAACGTTCCGCGCCCGGCGCTCCTGTTATGGAAGGGCGCCGGGCGCGTATATGAGGCGGTTATGCGTGAAGCGGGTCGCTAGAAGTCGAAACCCACTCCGAAATATGCACCGATCGATTTGGTGACGTTGTCCCAGTGCAGGTCGAATTTCACGGGACCGATGAACAGATTGTAGCTCAATTCAAGACCGAACGTCCAGATGTCGGTGTATGTGGCGGGTGGAGTTTCGAAATCGGACCGGACATCATAGATATTGTACATATTGTAGTCCATCAGGTATGAGGCCACGGCCGCGGCATACAGCTTTTTCCATATTCTCGTTCTCATATCGAGCCGGGCCACGGCGGATATGCCTTTGGCATCGGAGCAATACAATATCCTGTCGAGGCCGAAGAACGGCATCTGATGGTCGTAATAGCGACCGGCCATCACGCCTCCCGCAAAATTGCGCATATAAGGCAGGCGGTTGTTCTGTCCGAAGATGGCCCGGCCATGGATTGACGGCACGAATGCAAACCTGTCTCCTATGGAGATGGCCCCCTCGGCGGAGGCTGACAGATAATGGGTGTCTGAAATATGTCCTGACTCGTTTCCGGGGTTATATGTCGCTTCGTAGGGCGATATGTTGCTGTAGCCGTAGAACAGGTAATCGTATTTGGCGCTCACCCTGATGCCCTTTGTGGCAAAATGCATGTCGTCGCGGGTGTCCATTACAAGGTCTGCGAAGGCTGTCAGCGAGAATGTTTCCCAGTCGTGGACGGCCGGAAGGACTCCATCGTCGGAAAGAGTGTAATAATAAGGCATGTTCTTGAGACTTACTCCCACATTGAAATTGCCTATCATACCCTTCGAAAAATCGAGGAAAAGCCTTACGTCGTTGTCCCAGCTGTATTCGCGGAAATTGGTGTGGTTTATATTGCCGGTTATCGGATCTTCGGGCAAGTCGCCCATCGTGGAATACAGGAGGTCGCGCCCCTTGCGCTGGGTGTAGCCTGTCTTGAGCGACAGATTGATGCCTGGACCGCGCTTGGGGATATAACTGTAGGTGAGTACGGCCTCTGGGCTCATGCTCAGCACCGTCTTGACGTCGAACTTGTGACCCCATACTGCGTTGTGGTTGATGCCAAGATGTGCGGCCAACTCTATGGCCTGCTCGGTGTCGCCCCTGATGCCGATTCCCACCTCGTGCACGGGCTTCTTGTCGCAAATGAACAGAAGGTCATACGGCTCTTCTGTGCCCAGCAGGCGGTATGTTACGGAATTGAACCGGTTGGTGCCGTAAAGGGCGAATACGGCGTTGTCGAGAAGTTCCCTATTTACGACAACCCTTTCCTTGGTGGACTTGATCTTGCTGATGAAGTATTCCTGCTCGTCTTCGGTAAGACCTTCGAAAAGGATGTCGTCAACCATCACGGGAGTGGTGTTGATGTCGGTGGCCTTGCGGCTTGCGAGATGCTTCTTGCATACGCCGGTGCGTGCCACGACCGCCTCAAGTTCGGCAGTATGCTCTTTTGCGGCGTTGTACCCCCTCTCTATGATGTCGGCTATCTCCTTGGAGCCGAAGCTGAGCATGCTGTAGCCCGTAATGTCGGGGTGGATATATACCGAGGCCCTGTCCTGATTGGCTACGAACGCTTCGTCGCCGAGGCTCGACATCGACTGCATTATGATTGAGAACACGTTGTTTATGTCCTTGTATTCGTAGAAATGGCTCAAATCGACTCCGATTATTATGTCGGCCCCTGTCTGCAGGGCTATGTCGATCGGGAAATTGTCCCTTATGCCTCCGTCCACCAGTATTTTCTCGCGCTTCCTTACAGGCTTGAAGAACACGGGTATCGATATTGTGGAGCGCACTGCATCGATATACTGCCCTTCGGTCCAGTTCTTCTGTTTCATCGATACCAGATCGGCCGAGACGCAGCAGAACGGGATGGGGAGGTCTATGAACTGTATCGAATCCTGATATCCGACGGACAGGGAACTGAGCATATTGTACACGTTGAGACCGTAGATATACCCGTCGGGCAGACTTTCGTTGAATTTCTGGATATCGGAGCCGGAACTCCACTCCATACGGCGCTTCCATACACCTTCCTCATAATGGAAGGGGATCTTGAGGGCGTATGTCTGGCGGTATTTGCGCAGGTCGTAGGTGAACTTGTCGGAGGGTATCTTGTCGCTCATCATTATGTTCCAGTCGACGCTCCTGAGCATGCTGTCAACTTCGCTGGCTGTGTATCCCAGGCTGTAAAGACCTCCCATCAGGCCTCCCATGCTCGTGCCGAGCACTATGTCGACGGGGATGCCCAGTTCTTCGATGTACTTGAGCACTCCTATATGTGCGGCGCCCTTGGCTCCGCCTCCGGAGAGCACTACCGCCACCGTGGGCCTGGTCTTGTGGATTTCGGCAAGGCGCTCGCGCAGGGCCTCGAATGCAAGGCTGTCCTTTTCGGGGTCGGTGGATCTCATTACAAGCCCGTTCGCGTTCTGGGCGATTGCGCCGGCACATAGAAGCAGCGTTGCGGCAACGGAAAGCAGGTGTTTTCTGATAATCATCTGTACTGTTTGTTTGCAGCGCGAAGTTAGGAAGTTATTTGCAAATATGAAAAAATCAAGGCCGCATGTGGCGGCCTTGAAAGAAGAAAGAAGTATGTGTAATTCTGTCAGTCGTTCTGGGTGCAGAGAGGGTTGGCATTGAGCTCCTGCGTTGGTATGAGCCACTGCCACTTGTCGTCTTCCGACGGCCTGGGGATTACGCGCGAAGAGGCCTGTATCGGTTTGGTCCCGTACATATTGAAGTTGGATGCCAGCGGATCGATGTTTTCCGGAACTTTCTTCATGCTTGTGCTCCATCCGTTCTCGGTGCCTCCCTGATTGAAGCCGTCCCTGGGCGCCGGACCGCGGTCGCAAGGAAGGTCAAGACGCTTGAGGTCGAACCATCTCAGCCCCACTTCGGCCCAAAGTTCGACGCGCCTTTGCCACATTGTCTCTTCGACAATCTGCTCTGCCGAGAACCCGGATACATTCTTATACTGCGGATCGCGTGACTTTCCAAGTTCGCTCAAAGCCTCTCTGGCCTTGTCGAGTTCCTGCTTGGATCTTGCGTACCCCTCGGCCACCATCGTCATGACTTCCGGCAGACGGATATAAGGAACGTCTCTTTCGGCGTATTTGCTGGTAGAGTCGTCAACAAGCCACTTCTGCGATATCCAAGGAACTATGCGCCCGCTGGCGTTGACCTTGACAGTGACGCCCTCCGCCCATGGATCGGGCAGCCACATCGCCTTGCGCACGTCCGTGGCAGGGATGGTGTTGTAGAGAAGGCAGTTTATGGCACGTGGAGAATTGGCGTTGTAGGATGCCGCATTGTTGGATATGAAATCGTGCCAGTTGCAAAGGGTGGGGAACTGGTCCTTGGTAGCACCGATGGCGCTCAAGCCCCAGATCCATTCCTTGTTGTTCATATTGGACATACGGTTCTGCTTGTCGGAGTCCGTGTATGTGGTGGGGTCGAGTGTGGCTCCGCTGTTTTTATACACGTCGTATGCCACGTCGGCGGCCTCCTTGTATCTGCCTTGGGTAAGCAGCACTCTGGCCTTGATAGTCTTGGCTACCCATTCGTCGATATGCGACTTGTTGAGCCCCTTGTCCTTTTTGTAGCTGTTTCCCGTCAGGCAATTGATTGCCGTGTCAAGGTCGGCGTTTATCCGGCTGTAGACATCTTCCACGCTCGCCCGTTTGGCTGCCTGTGTCGATGGAGTGAGCCGCAGTATGACGCCGTCCTGCTGGTTGTCGGCTCCGGGCACATACCGCTTGGCGTAAACCTGTACAAGCTGGAAATATGCGAATGCGCGGTATGCGTAGGCCTGCCCCTTTACGAAATTGCGGCACGATTCATCGGTGCTTATGGTGGGAATGTCGTCAATGACTGCAATTACCTTGTTGACATTGTTGATGATGGCGTAAAAGAACATCCAGTAGTAGTTACAGTCCTGATACTTGTGTGTGAGGTCCCTGAGGTGTACCCAGGACTGGGTGTCCGGGAAGGCCGTATTCGAGAACGTGAATATCACATCGTCGGACATCATCGCCAGGTGCAGGCAGAAAGTGGGATAGCCTCCCTGGGAATAGTAGCGTGTGGTGTTGTTTTCATCACGGAAACAGTGCATCTGGCGGTGTACGCCATTGATGGCCATCAATGCGCTTTCGGTATTTGTGAAGATTGTCCCTTCGTCAACCTGTGACGTTGGGTTCGTGTTCAAATAGTCCTTGCTGCAGGATGTGGAGACAAGCCCGGCAACTGCCAGTGCAAGGATTGCTATGCTATAAATCTTTCTCATATTGTTTCAGTATTTTGCATTAATCTCATAATGCCAGATTTATTCCGATCGAAATCGTACGGGCCGGTTTCGAGAAGGCTGCATTTGATGAGTAGTTGTCAAAGGAATAGTTGGTGTACATTCCTCTGCGCGCATTCAGGATTGCAAGATGGTCGGCTGAGGCATAAATCTTCAAGCCGTGAATCTTGATTGAGTTGCAGAATTTCTTGGAGCACTCGTATGAGAGGGTGATATTGTTTATCTCCAGCATGTCGGATGATGCAAGCCATCTGGTTGACCTGGCGGCTGTCGTGTTTTCCTTGTAGGTCGATGACCCTACTTCCTTTGCATTTGTGGTGAGGATGGCAAAGTTGGTATTCTGACCAGGCGCCGTCCACGAGTTCGCCATGTCTATGTGCCTGTTCTGAATGGTCCTGTTGTCGCCGAGGAGACTTTGCTGCATAAGATTGGAGTAGCCGCGATCGTATGCTTTGCCTCCGAGCTGATAATAGAGGTTGATGTCGAGATTGAATCTCCATACCCTGAGATTGGAGGTGATACCTCCATAAATCTTCGGCAGCGATGAGCCGCTGAAATCCTCTTTTGACCTTGCTATGGCTGTAGTGTAATATTTTCCGTCGATGGTTACTACGTCAGGATCCTGTTCGATGCCGTCCACATATTCCTTTGTCGGCATTCCGGATTCGTCGGTCTTGTAGAAGCTGTCACCCAATGTAAAATAGTTGAGACCTGTTGCGGGGTCAACGCCGTTCCACTGGTAGAGCCACCATTCATAAACCGAATGCCCTTCCTGGATCTTGTTGTGGTCATTGTTTATGGTGTATGCCGGAATGGGGAGGTCTGTAATTACGTTCTTGATTACGGAACCGTTGATTCCGAGATTCCATGTAACGAGTTTGGTGCGGAATATGTCACCTGCAACCTGAAATTCAAGGCCGTGGTTGAGCAGGGCGCCTGAGTTTGTGGGGATCGAGTGGATGCCGCTCGAAGGGGCCTGCGTCACGTTGAGCAGGAGGTTGGAAGTGTTGCGGTGGAAATACTCGAGACTTCCGGTCAGTCTGCTGCCAAGCATCGAGAATTCGACGGCGGCATCCCAGTTGGTGTTCACTTCCCACTGGAGATCGGGATTGCCGGGCTTTTCCTGTGACTGCACATACCCCGGCTCGGTATTGTTCTGATAGAGTTCATAGAGCGCCATCCAGGGGTAGTATCCCTGCTCCAGATTGTCGTTGCCGACGGTTCCGACAGAGGCGCGGATCTTCAATTGGTTGATCCAGTCAACGGACTTCATCCAACTTTCGTTGCTGATTATCCAGCTTCCGCCCACTGACCAGAAGTTGCCCCAGTGTTTCGTGCTTGAGAATCTTGAACTGCCGTCTCTTCTGAACGATGCGCTGAAGAAATAACGGCCTGCATAGTCGTAATTGGCACGGGCGAAGAAGCCTTCGGTATTGTAGGTGTTCTTATAGCCCTCCGGTGTTGAGTTGAGGGTGGAATAGTTGTTGAACTGATAATTGTCGCCTATTATTATCTGGTCTTTCTTGCCGGACGTTTCGTACAGGTAGGTGTAACTGTTCGATTCGTGCCCGATGAGGGCGTCTACGTGGTGATCGCCGAAGGCGTGGTTCCACGAAAGCAACTGGTTGAATGCCCATGTCTGCGTGTTGGAGTAGGTCTCGGTTACGGATGTCGAGGTACCCTTGTATTCCGGGATGTACGGCGTTGCGGAGTGGGAGTTATAGTTGCTGTTGTACAGCGCTGCGTTAAAGGATGCCTTGAAGTCCTTGAGGAAAGTGATTTCTACGTAAGGCTTTGCGTTGATATTGTTGCGGCGGTAGTTGCTGTAGCGGTTTTCGACATAGCTTACGATGTTTGACTTGTTGAAATCAGCCCTGGCCGGTATCGATTCAACCACGCCTGTGGAGGGATTGAGATAGGAATAACCCTCACCGTAGTCGTACAGGCGTCTGCCTTCGGAGTCGGTTACGTAGGAACCGTCTGCAAAATGGAGGTGGATGGGGTAAATCGGAGATATCTTGAGCGATACGTGATACGGGTTTGAGAGTCCTCCGCCTTCCGTGCTGAGGTGTCCGTATTCGTCGGTGATCGAAGCTGCCAGATTGAGACCGAACTTGAGCCAGTTTTTCGTAAAGCTCACGTTGGCGCGTGCCGAATAGCGGTCAAATCCGGTGTTCTTCATATAGCTGTCGTTCCTGGTGTAGTTCACCGAGCCGAAATATGAAGTGTACTTGCCCTTGCCTGAAGCCGATATGCCGTAATCCTGCACGTGACCTACGCGTTCCACTCCTGCAATCCAGTCGTTGTCATCGGCATACATATATTCTGCAGCAGGGTTGTACTTGCCGTCCGTGACGATATTCTCCGCGGTTATCCCGGTACCCCGCCATGGGAAATATGACGAATTGTATCCGAGGTCGGTAACAACTCTCTTGGATGCGTCCGAGGCTGCGGTGGTGGCATCCGCACCGTCAAGAGTCCTGTCGTTGTATATCTGCTGCCAAAGGGATTCCATATAGCCCTTGACATCCATTACCTGATAGTCCTTCTGTTCGCGGCTCACCCATCCGTGGGAAACCTTTACGTTAATTATCGGTTTTTCGCCTTTGCCGCCCTTTGTGGTTATCATAATTACACCATTGGCGGCACGTGCACCGTAAAGGGCGGTGGAGGCGGCATCCTTGAGAACCGTTATGCTCTCTATGTCGGACGACGGGATGTTCGACATGCTTCCTTCATAAATCATTCCGTCCATTACGATGAGGGGCTCGTTGCTGCCGTTGATCGAGCCTACACCACGGATTGTGATCTTTGCGTCTTCTCCGGGCTGGCCTCCGGTTGCCGTCATACGGAGTCCGGGGGTCGTACCGTTGAGCGTGTTGATCGGGTTGATTGATGGTACGAGTTCGATTTTTTCGCCTTTAACCTTGCCGGCAGAACCTGTGAAGGAGGATTTGGTGGCCTGACCGTAGGCTACGACCATAACCTCGTCGAGAGCCTCTTTGTCGGGTCCGAGAGCCACTGTTATGGTTGCCTTGCCGCCGACAGGAACTTCTTCGCCGGCATAGCCGATGGATGAGAATAAAAGGACGCTTTTTGATGACGGTGCATTGATTGCAAATTTTCCGTCTGCGTCAGCGGCCACGCCGATTGTCGTGCCTTTGACGACAATGCTGGCGAACGGAATCGGAGCTCCGTTTTCGTCTGTGACGACACCGCTCACCTTGAATTGCGCAAAGGCGGGTCCGATTGAGAGCACCGCTACGCATAAGAGCATTAAAATACGCTTGTTCATAAGTTTTTCACGTTTTGTGGGTCGGTGAATGAATAAGTTTGATTAAGTATTTGAAATGATGGTAAAAGTATTTTTTCTATATAAAAAGACGCGTAAATATAATTTATTTGAATTGAAAGTGCAAAATATTATTCAATTCATCACATCGAAAATTGTCTAAAAACAACACTTCGGGCCATTATTGTATGTTTTTGTCCTCTTTTTTTTCCATTGCCGAAAAAAAGAGGTAAATTTGCATTCGCGAGCAAGTCCGGTCCGGTAGCTCAGTTGGATAGAGCAACAGCCTTCTAAGCTGTGGGTCTTGGGTTCGAATCCCAACCGGATCACATCAAATATCCTATGAAACGACTCGTCATTCTCGCTTTGCTGTGCCTCCCGTTGTGCTGCGGGGCGCAACCTGTGGATTTCTTCCCCTATGTACTTCATTTCGACTGGTCTCGGACTTCGGCATCCATAAATAAGAGTCCAATGCCGAAGGAGTGCCGGTTCGGGAAGTCGGTGTTGCCGCTCAATGTAACCTACACCGAAACAGGCGTCCCGGTCATCTATGTGAGCGGGACGGAAAGCCTGATTGCCGACTGTGTCAATTATCTGGGCAACCCCAAGATAACTTTCGACCAAATCATGGTGGAGGAACTCTCTGCCGTGAGCGTCAACGTCTCGGGCTCCCTTCCGACGGATTTCAAAGGGACAGTCTCGATAGCCGTATGGTTTACCGAAACCAAAGTGATGTGGTCGGTCCTGCTTGAGCCTGGAGACGGCTCAAGCCCCGAATGGCGTTTCGCCGTCACGAAGCGTCACTAGATTTTCTTCCGGCGATGTCGATGGCAACGCCGATGGCGATGCCGGCAAGGCACCACAGAACTGCGGCGCCGTAGTGGGGGTCGTATATCGAGCCTGAAGGCAGATTCTGCGCTTTGCAGATTGCATCATGGTTTGACCACGGCCATACCTTGATGAGCGAGCCGATTATGAAGCCAAGCAGTACCAGCATCGTTTCCCTTTCCCTTCTGGCGAGCAGCCAGTGAAGGAATTTGGAAAATGCCAGTATCCCGACAAGGCATCCGGCTCCGAATACCGTCAGGACAGGGATATCGAGCCTGGCTATGGCATCCATTATGTAGTCGTATTTGCAGAACAGAAGCAGGATGAAACTGCCCGATATGCCGGGAAGGATCATCGTGCAGACGGCTATGGCTCCGCATATGAAAATGAACCACATTTCATCCGGAGTCCTGGTGGGGGAGAGGGTGCAGACCACCACGCCCGTAATGACTCCGGCCACCGCGAGCAGGATGTCGCGCATTTTCCAGTCCTTTATGTCGCGGAACATGATTGCCGCCGAAGCGAGGATCAGTCCGAAGAAGAACGCCCAGGTCTGGACCGGAAAGTTACCGAGCGCATAGGTCATGAATTTGGCCAGGGAGAACACGCTTGCAATCACACCTATGGCGAGTGCGAGGCAGAACGAACCGTGGATGCTGTTCCAGAACCGGCGGAAATCACCGCTGAGCAATGCTTTCCAGGTTTGGGGAACCATAAGGGAATTGAGGGCCTCGATTATCTCGGCGTAGATGCCGGTTATCAAGGCTATCGTGCCGCCCGACACTCCGGGCACCACATTTGCCGCCCCCATCAGAAAACCCTTCAGGGCGGTCGATACACTGTTATGCGTCATTCTTCAGCCGTTGATTCGTTGGTGAGGACCTTGTAGGCCGAGACGATCGTCCGGGCCAGATTTCTCTCCTGTTGCTGGCCTATTACCCTGACAGCCAGGTCGAAAATCTCATTGCCGGTCAGATGGTGACGGCCTGCCTTGAATTTCGACCTGGATTGTCCGGTTATTGCTTCTATTACCTTGCAGCGTGAACGGGATGCGACAATCAGCATATCGCTCTCGCAGAGGATGAAGGCGGCGGCTGCGTCCGAACGCAGCCGCGCCCCTCTGAAATCGATACGGTTGTTGATGAGCGTCATATCGTCCCTGAGAACGCACTGCCTTATGGGCTTCCACCTCCTGTTGACCAACAGGTATGAAGCCTTGAATCCGTAGAGGGCTGCCGCCGAATCGATATACTCGATATCGGCGTGGCAATCGTCGTCAAGATCCAGGATGACCTGGATGGAGGTCATCTCCTTGAGCGGTGTCATTGCTTCCTGTTCCACGCCTTAAGTGAGAATCAGTCGTTCTGTATTGCAGCCTGAGCCGCAGCGAGCCTTGCGATAGGCACGCGGAACGGCGAGCAGGATACGTAGGTCATACCGATCTTGTGGCAGAATTCGACGGATGCGGGGTCGCCGCCGTGCTCGCCGCAGATGCCGACCTTGAGTTTGGGATTGGTCTTGCGTCCGCCCTTGAGGCCGAGTTCGACAAGGCAGCCCACACCGCTCTGGTCGAGAGTCTGGAAAGGATCGGCCTCGATTATCTTGTTGTCGAGGTAGTCCTTCATAAAGGCTCCGATATCGTCGCGTGAGAAGCCGAAGCTCATCTGTGTGAGGTCGTTGGTGCCGAATGAGAAGAATTCTGCGGTCTTGGCCATCCGGTCGGCCAGGATTGCTGCGCGGGGGATTTCAATCATAGTG
This sequence comes from Bacteroidales bacterium, assembly GCA_045641345.1. Classification (GTDB taxonomy): domain Bacteria; phylum Bacteroidota; class Bacteroidia; order Bacteroidales; family UBA932; genus Cacconaster. The sequence continues at coordinate 1,250 of JAZUGR010000028.1, read as the reverse complement.
CCGTACTTGTATTCGAGCTTGAAGCCGAACTTCTTCTCTACGGCTGCCTTCTCTTCCTCTGCAATCTTCTTGGTGAAGTCGAGCTCATTGACGCATACGGTTACAGGAACCATTATCTCGGGGCATACCTTCGTGCCTTCCTTGATAAGCTCTGCAGCTGCCGTGAAGATGGCCTTGAACTGCATACGGCTGATTTCGGGGTAGGTTACGCCGAGACGCACTCCGCGGTGACCCATCATCGGGTTGACCTCGTGGAGCGATTCGCCGCGCTCCTTGACAGCCTTGACGCTGATGCCGAGTTCGGCGGCGAGCTCCTTCTGCTTGTCGGGGCTCTGAGGTACGAATTCATGCAAAGGCGGGTCGAGCAGACGGAACGTCACGGGACGGCCTTCCATAACCTTCATAGTGTTCTTGGTGGCCTTCTTTACGTAAGGTTCGAGCTCCTTGAGAGCCTTGATGCGCTCGTCTACGGTGGTAGAGTGAATCATCTTGCGGAGCTTCGCAAGGGGAGCCTCGGAATTCTTGCCGTAGAACATATGTTCGATACGGAAGAGGCCGATGCCCTCTGCACCGAACTCGATTGCCTTCTGTGCATCCTCGGGGTTGTCGGCATTGGCGCGGACACCGAGCTTGCGGTATTTGTCGACCATCTTCATGAATTTGATGAAGCGGGGATTCTCCGAAGCGTTCATAGTGTCGAGCTTCTCGGCATATACGAGGCCTCTGGTTCCGTTGAGGGAGAACCATTCGCCTTCGGCATATTCCTTGCCTGCTATGGCAACCTTCTTCTTGCCGCACTTCTCCACGAAGCTTACGGCGTCGCAGCCTACGATGCAGCACTTGCCCCATCCGCGGGCTACCAGAGCTGCGTGGGACGTCATACCTCCGCGGGCTGTGAGCAGGCCTGTGCAGGCGCGCATACCCTCTACGTCCTCGGGGTTGGTTTCCTCACGGATGAGGATTACCTTTTCACCCTTCTTCGTTGCGGCGATAGCTGCCTCGGAGGTGAAATATATCTTGCCTACCGCTCCGCCGGGGCCTGCGGGAAGACCGCTTGCCACTGCCTTGGCCTTCTTCTCGGCCTCGGGATTGAGGACAGGGAGGAGGATTTCGTTGAGCTGCTTGGGCGCTACGCGCATAACCGCCTCCTTCTCACCGATGAGCTTTTCGGAGAGCATATCCATAGCCATGTTGAGGGCTGCGATACCGGTGCGCTTGCCCACGCGGCACTGGAGCATCCAGAGCTTGCC
>JAZUGR010000027.1:0-8353 GCA_045641345.1 Bacteroidales bacterium | reverse complement strand
GTCGGTGGCCAAGCGAAAGCGATAAGTTATCCACCTGGGGAGTACGACCGCAAGGTTGAAACTCAAAGGAATTGACGGGGGCCCGCACAAGCGGAGGAACATGTGGTTTAATTCGATGATACGCGAGGAACCTTACCCGGGCTCGAACGGTGCAGGAAGAGATCCAGAGATGGTGACGCCCTTCGGGGCCTGCATCGAGGTGCTGCATGGTTGTCGTCAGCTCGTGCCGTGAGGTGTCGGCTTAAGTGCCATAACGAGCGCAACCCTTGTTGCCAGTTACCATCAGGTTATGCTGGGGACTCTGGCGAGACTGCCACCGTAAGGTGTGAGGAAGGGGGGGATGACGTCAAATCAGCACGGCCCTTACGTCCGGGGCGACACACGTGTTACAATGGTGGGTACAGAGGGCAGCTACTTAGTGATAAGGTGCAAATCTCGAAAACCCATCTCAGTTCGGACTGGAGTCTGCAACTCGACTCCACGAAGTTGGATTCGCTAGTAATCGCGCATCAGCCATGGCGCGGTGAATACGTTCCCGGGCCTTGTACACACCGCCCGTCAAGCCATGGAAGTTGGGGGTGCCTGAAGTCCGCGACCGAGAGGAACGGCCTAAGGCAAAACCGATAACTGGGGCTAAGTCGTAACAAGGTAGCCGTACCGGAAGGTGTGGCTGGAACACCTCCTTTTTGGAGCAAGATTCCCTAGAGGCGCTTCGCCGCTTGCTTGTGGTTGTTTCCATTTTTATATATAGTCTCTTAGCTCAGTTGGTTAGAGCGCTACACTGATAATGTAGAGGTCACTGGTTCAACTCCAGTAGGGACTACAGGTAGTTTTCTCTAGCTGTAATCCCTTAATTAATTTGCAGCTTGGAGATTTTTGAATATATTTGCGCAAGCAAATCCTTTCGGGGGTATAGCTCAGTTGGCTAGAGCACCTGCTTTGCAAGCAGGGGGTCGTCGGTTCGAATCCGTCTATCTCCACTCCAGAAGCCGATCACTTTCAGTGGTCGGCTTTTTTGTTAATATCTTTTGGACTGCCTGTACTTTCTTCTGACAATTTTGCATATATTTGTACAAACATCTTATGAATTTTATGCAATCGTTGTCGGAATTGTCTCCTAATCTTCTTACCAAAAAGTTCTGGAAGGAATTTGCCCTGATGACATTGGGAATGTTCTTCGCCGCCGCTGCGGTCTATTACTTCCTTATGCCCAGCAAACTGGTGGTCGGCAGTATTTCAGGTCTGTCCATAGTGATAGGTGCCATATTCGAACAGATAGGTATTCCCATAAAGGTTTCGGTAGTGGTGTTTGTCATAAATGCAATCCTGCTGGTCATGGCCTATTTCCTCATAGACTCGGAGTTCGGCGTCAAAACTGCATATACTGCCCTGATACTTGGCCCGATGCTTGAGGTGTGGGAATGGATATGCCCCTATCAGCGGCTTGTCGACCAATCCGGCCCCTTCCAGTCGGTGATGGGCGACATCTGGTTCGATTTGATATGTTTCGTGCTGCTGCTCAGCGCATCGCAGGCCATATTGTTCAACATCAATGCTTCCACCGGAGGGCTTGACATACTTGCCAAGATCGTCAACAAGTACCTTCATTGCGATATCGGCCTCTCGATTACCGTGGCCGGAGTTGCCATCTGCTGCACTGCCTTTGCGGTCAATCCGTTCCGCCTAGTGGTGATGGGCCTCATCGGCACGTGGATAAACGGTCTGGTAGTGGATTATTTCATGGCCAGTCTCAACCGCCGCAAGCGGGTATGCATCATCTCCGAAGAGTGCGACCGCATCAGGGAATATATCGTGACGGTGATAGGCCGCAGTTGCACTTTGTATGAGATTACGGGCGGAGTGAGGCTCGATACCAAGACTGAAATCCAGTGCCTGATAACCCAGACCGAATTTGCGGCGCTCCGGAAATGGCTTAACGACAACAATATCCGCGCCTTCATGACCGCAGGCAACGTGAGCGAGGTCTATGGCAGTTGGATCAAGCACGAGCGCAGTATGGCAAAGATGGAGGCTGCCGGCGCTGACCGGACCGGCAAGTCCGTCGGGTGATTCCCGGGTCCACCTTTCTCAAACAAAAAAGCCGAGGCGTTACCGCTTCGGCTTTTTGGGCTCCTCAAGTAGGACTTGAACCTACGACCCCCTGATTAACAGTCAGGTGCTCTAACCAACTGAGCTATTGAGGAATTGTTGGCCCCATTTCTTTTGGGAGTGCAAATTTATAACTTTTTCTTTTCAACGCCAAATTATTTGCGAAATAATTCATATCTTTGCAAAACAAAGCCCGGATGGCGGAATTGGTAGACGCGCTAGTTTCAGGCACTAGTAGCCGTTAACGCTGTGCAGGTTCGAGCCCTGTTCCGGGCACCACTACCGTGGTGGACTCTGACAATGGAAATCGGCGTATTTTCGAAGTGCATCAAAGACCTGATAGTTGACCACGATCAAGTCAACGTGCCGGGTCTGGGTGTTTTCCATGCCGAACTGATGGGTGCCAGTTTCTCCGACCTTGGCAATACCATCAATCCTCCTTACCGCAGAATGTATTTCGAGAAGGCCGAAGTCGGCAGAGACTCCGGAGCTCTCGTGCTTGATTGCATAAGCAACTGCCTCAACGTTACGGTAGAGCAGGCCGAATCAGAACTGCAATGGTGTCTGGGCCGTATCAGGTCGGAACTCGACGGCAACAGGCTTTGTGTCCTTCCGGGCCTCGGCAGTATGAAGGCCACTTCACACCACGATTATTTCTTCGTGCCCGACGAGGGCCTCGATATCTATCCTGAAGGGCTTGGTCTGGCACCGATATGCCTGCGTCAGAATTCCGCTTCGCGCGGCGTTCAGGAGCAGCCTCCCAAGGCGGCGGTATGCCCCGTTCCCGTGCCGGCTCTGCCTGAGATCGACAGTACCCCATCTTCGAGCAGGGACATACGCGAAATATATGAAGAGCGGGTGGGTGACGGTTGTCAGAGCCGGTGCGATGACACCCCGGTACCTGCCTCTTTTGCAGGCAACGGCAAGGTTACTCACAAGGATGAGGTGACTCCCGGCCGTTTCCGGCAGGTATCTCTGGCCGTATTGAGCATTGTGGCCCTTGTGATAGCCATCCTGTTGCTTTCGGCCAGAATCCTCCCCGAAGAACTGGTCGACAGGATTCTCTACACAACCGAAGAGTTGCAGCTTATCCAGGAGAATCGATGATAGATATTTCCACCAAGGAACGCATTCTCGATGCCGCAAGGATTGAGGAAGTCGTGGGTGACTTCGTATCTCTGCGCAAGAAGGGGGCGAACTATTGGGGGATATGCCCTTTCCATCAGGACAAGAACCCTTCGATGAGCGTCTCTCCCACACGCGGCATCTTCAAGTGCTTTTCGTGCGGCAAGGCCGGCAATGCCGTGACCTTCGTGATGGAGCACGAGCACCTGAGTTACGCCGAGGCGCTTCGGTATCTTGCCGACAAATATCATATCGAGGTCAAGGAGAAGGAGGAGACCCCGCAGGAGATTGCGGAGCGTTTGAAGTACGAGAGCCTGCTGGTGGTGTCGGAAGAAGCAAGCAAATTCTTCCAGGATGTACTCTGGAACGACCCCTACGGCCGCAGCGTGGGCCTTTCGTATTTCAGGGAGCGCAAGTTCACCGACGATACCATACGCAGGTTCGGGCTCGGTTATGCCCCTCTCCGCGAGCCTTCGCTTGTCGCCCAGGCAATAAGGAAAGGCTATAAGAAAGAGTATCTGGTGGAGAGCGGCCTTGCCGTCGAAAGGGACAACGGTGATATCGCCGACAGATTCTTCGACAGGGTCATTTTTCCGATATATTCCATAAGCGGGAGGGTCATAGCATTCGGCGGCCGCACACTCAAGTCAGACAAGAGCGTGGCCAAGTATGTCAACAGCCCGCAGAGCGAGATTTACGACAAGAGCCGTTCGCTCTACGGCATTTTCCAGGCCAAGGGGGCGATAGGCAAGGCCGACAAGTGCATTCTGGTCGAAGGTTACGCCGACGTGATATCGATGCACCAGAGCGGGATAGAGAATGTGGTGGCCTCCTCGGGCACCTCTCTCACCGAGGGGCAGATACGCCTGATAAAGCGCTTTACGTCGAACATAACGATAATGTACGACGGCGACGAGGCCGGAATCAAGGCGGCATTGCGCGGCACGGATCTCGTGCTCCAGGAGGGGATGCACGTCAAGGTGGTGCTGCTTCCCCCCGAAGACGACCCGGATTCGTTTGCCAAATCGCATACGACTGCCGAGATACTTGAGTATATCGGGGAAAACGAATGCGATTTCATAAAGTTCAAGAGCGATCTTGCCGAAAAAACGATGGGTTCCGACCCCATTATGAAGGCCCGTCTGATAAACGACATAATCCAGAGCATTTCGGTAATCCCCGATCCAATCCTGCGCAGCCTGTATGTTGAAACCGTCGCCGCCCGTTTCTCGCAGTCGGTCGATGACGTTCTGGCCCGGATTGCCGAATTCCGTGAAAAGAAGCTCAAATTCGACCGTATGCGCTCCTCGGCGGCACCATCTTCAGCCACTGCTCCTGCACCCTTGCCGGAAGAGAAGGAAGATGTTCGCCAGCCTCAGGATGAAGGCGGGCAATCATCCCTTGCCAACCCTTACCTGGCAGTCCAGGAAAGGGAGATTGTTTATTACCTGCTCAAATTCGGCTGCTATCCCCTCAAGGACGGCTTCACGGTGGATGCTTTCATAAACCAGTCGCTGGCTGATGATTCGCTCGTGCTGTCAAACGGCATCTACCGCGAGATATTCGACGAATATTTTTCGTTTGTCGGTTCCCTGCCGGCAGCCCCGTCAGAGGATTCCGCACCGGCGGAGTATATTTCGCGGCAGGAGGCCGTGATGGCGCATTTCTCGCGCGACGTCGATCCGGGGATACTCGGCGAATGCCTCAATATGCTCATCGACGACCAGCAGCTTACCGTGCAGTTGTACCGCGAGTCACTGGAGCCCGAATGCCAAAGGCTGGGGGATGTGGTCCCCAAGGCTCTCGGCATCTACAAACTCAGGATAATCGAGCAGAGGTGCAATGACCTGTCCCGCCGGATAAACGACGCGCAGCACTCCTGTGACATGGAACTGCAGAAGACGCTGGTGCAGCAGCTCCAGCTTTTCAACAAGGCCAAACTGGCCATTTCCAAAGAATTGAACAGGCTATAGACGGGAGGTGAAGAACTCCACGAACTTGTCGTAGAGGTGCTGCCTCCACGCTCCCTTTACGTTGTGCTCCGAGCGGGGATACGGGAAATAATCTATCTGGACACCCTTCTCCACGCATTCCTGGGTGAAGCTCAGGGAATTGATGGGGAGCACGGTGTCGTCTATCATACCCTGGCAGATGAGCAGCGGGCATTTCACCTCCCCGGCGTGACCCATAAGGGTGGTCGATGCGAACCCTTCGGGATTGGTCTCCGGGGTGTCCATATATCTCTCGCCGTACATCACTTCGTACCACTTCCAATCTATCACGGGGCCTCCGCACGCGGCGGCCTTGAAGTATCCTGGGTAGTGCGTGATGAGGGAGATGGTCATAAATCCGCCGTAGCTCCATCCTGCCACTCCCACTCTTGAAGAGTCAATCCACCGGTTTTCGGCGAGCAGAGCCTTGAGAGCGGCAATCTGGTCCTCCATCTCCACTTTGCCGCACTGCCGGTTGATGGCCTTCTCGTAAGCCGCTCCGCGGTTGGATGTGCCGCGTCCGTCAATCGAGAAACAGGCTATCCCCTTGGCGGAGAGAAGTTCCTCTATCCTGCGCATCCTTCCGTTCCAGGCATTCTGCACCATCTGGCTGTGGGGGCCGCCATACACATACACCACGAGGGGATATTTCCCTGCCGGGTCGAAGTCCATCGGCTTGACGAGGCGGTAATGGTTGTCGAATGCACCGTCGGCCGATTTGAAGCTTCCGAGGGAGATTCCGGGACGCGCCTTCTCCTTCAGCTTTTCATCTGCCGGCTTGATTACTTCCAGAATCGAACCGTCCGCGGTGCTTCTCCGCACCGTAGAGACGGGCTCGTCGAGGCTGCTCCATTTGTCTTCGAAACTCCTGCAATCCTCCGCCACGGTGATGGTGTGCCATCCGCTTTCGGGGGTTAGACGCACTGCCTTGCGGGAAGGCTTCCTGAGGTCGAGACAAAAGAGGTGATTCTCTATCGGGGAGACTTCGGCAGAGGTATAATAGAGTCTGCGGCCGTCGGTGGCGGCGAACTTGACATCCGCATCAACGCAGGTGAGGCGGCGGATGTTGCCGAGAGTGTCGATGCGGTAAAGGTTCTTGTAGCCGTCGCGGTTGTCGGTGGTGTAGATGTAGTCGGCAGACCCGGGGATGGGGCGCAGGATGTCCTGCGGCTCTATCCAGGCATCGTTGTGCTCGGTGAGCAGCGTCCTCACGAAACTGCCGTCCGATGCACGGTACATATTCAGATGCTCCTCGTGCTGGGTGCGGGAGAGTACCTGGATGAAGATGTACCTGCTGTCGGGGCTCCAGCACACCTGGGTGAGGTAGCGTTCCCCGGTGAATTCGGTGGGGATGATCTCGCACTTTATGTTGCCGAGCGTGTCGCAGATGCAGAGGGAGATGCGCTCCGAAGCCATTCCGTTCATAGGATACTTGATGTTTCTGAGGCTGCCGGTGCGGGTTGATATGTCGAGCAGTGGGAAGTCCGTCACGCGGCTCTCGTCCTTTTTATAGACTGCCAGCAGGCTTCCGTCGGGTGAGCGGAAGATACCCGTGTCGATGCCGAACTCGTGGCGCGACACCGTCTCGCCGTACGTGATTTCAGGATTGTTGCTTATAGGAAGCTGTATGGTTTGTGCCTGCGCTGGCGTGCCGATGGCTGCCGCCTGAGTCTGAGCCTGCGCGCTGACGGCCGCTGTCATTGCTGCAGCCATTGCCGCAGTCGCGAAAATGGTGGAAAGGAGACGTTTCATAGCGATACAAAGTTAACAACTGAAATTGATATATTGCAACCGCGAGGCTGGATACGGCTGAAAAGAGTGAAAAACATAACCCCCGAATGTGTTTAATACGACATTCGGGGGTTACCTTATTTCAAATAGCTTTGATTGATGTTATTCTTTGGCTTTCTGAGTTTTCCGTAAGCGCCTCCAGATCGACGTAGAGGCCTAGGTGCCTACAAATACGAAGCGGTCCCTACCAATTGGCAGAGACCGCAACTTGATTTTATCAGTTTGATTGCAAGAATGTCACTTGACTTCTGTCACGAGGCGTACACTGCAGCCGAATTTGCGGTAGGCGTAGTCGTCAGGGGTGACATCGGGGCTACTGAAGGACACGAAGTACGCGTAGTCCTCGGCGTGCGCAGTAGATGACCAATAGTGGCCGTAGTCGCCGACAACGAGGACATAGGAACCATTGCGGTAGCCAGCAGCGGGAAGGAAGACGAGGTTGGCATCGTTCAGTTCAGTTGCTGTGTATGACGTTTTTTCAGCCTGCAGGGTTACATTGTCCGGGGCTATCACATAACCTCCAACTCCATTTACCGTAGCCCATTTCTTGGAATGGTTGTTGAACAGATACTGCCACTCGGCGGTGGAGAGCGTGCGCCAACCTTGCTGATTCTTACCATTCACATTGACGGTGAAGCCCTCTTTCGCAGTTGTTTCGGTCGCGTTGGTGAAAAATACGTCGTCGGCGCTACCGTTCCAATCGTACTCTTCCGCTATTGCGGAATTAACGGACTGGCTCCAATAGAAATGAGACACGTGAGATGCTTCCCAACTGCTTGCGGAGCTGTACTGGTTAGCCTCGAAATTGAAAGTTGCTGTCTGAGCATCCCCGACCGTGCCATACCACAAGTTGCCCGGCGAGAAGTAAACCTTTTTGGTAGCGCTGACGCTGAATACGCCCTTAAGCGCACCGTCAGGAAGTGGTGCAGGCGCAGCAAGTGTCACCGGCACGAACTCCGTGGTGAAGTTGGAGATGCCGTTCTTGATGTTGACGGCTACGGTAAGAGCCTTGTCCTCTGCAGGGGCTATTTTGGAGATATCGGCAGTGATAGTAACGTCGCCGGTAGCTTCGTTAACATCGGCTGATTCAATCAAGAGAATTTCATATGATGCGGCCTTGGTCTGAACCTTGGCTTCGTGAACCAGCACCTTGATGCTGTCCTTGGTGACACCCTTGACCGCTGCGGCCGGGCTTACTACAAAGTCGATGGTGAGACAGCCTTTCACTGCCTCCACGCTTCCGTCGGTGTATGCAGGTAGAATGGTGACACTCTGAATCATAGCAAGCAACTTATCGACATTGCCTTCGAGGGTCAGCACCTTGCCTTCAAGGGTTG
>JAZUGR010000026.1:0-44060 GCA_045641345.1 Bacteroidales bacterium | reverse complement strand
GAATTGCTTTCAGTTTTGTATCTTTGACACAACATCCACAACTCACCAACTAGCCTTATAGTGTCAAGTATAGTTGTGAATTGCTTTCAGTTTTGTATCTTTGACACAACATCCACAACGACACCATTGGGTGCAAGTTCTGGTCGCGGGTTGTGAATTGCTTTCAGTTTTGTATCTTTGACACAACATCCACAACAGAGTTGAGCCAAAGACCTGATTCATAGGATATTGAATCAGCAATTAGAAAAGAAAATCCACTCTTTGAGTGGATTTTTCAATTTGTATCCTACCGTTAAAATAATTCCAACTGCTGCCCGATTGCAGGCAATTCAGTTTCCCGCTTCCCGATGAACAGCTCCATGCTCGAAAACTGCTTGTCAGTTATATATAATATCCCAACCTTCCCATAATCAGGCAGAATACGCCTGACACGCTTAATCTGGAATTGTGCATTTTCATATGAAGGGCAGTGGCGCAGATATATGGAAAACTGAAACATAGTAAAACCGAATTCCAATAGGTTTTTCCTAAACCTAGCCGCGGTCTTCCTATCCTTTTTCGTCTCAGTCGGAAGGTCAAACAGAACAAGGACCCACATAACTCGGTATTCCTCATAACGGGACACTACATCTCAGGGTATATTATGCGCCTCATCTCTCCAGTGAAACATTTGCACAAAGAAGCCGTCGTAGTTGTTGCGGCCACCATCAACGGACTCCTATGCCCGTCAATCGTAACGTCAACAGTGGGGATAGAAAGCATAAGTTTCTTCATTTCAGTCGTAAGCGCAGGTGTGGTATTGCCTGAATTGACAACATCGACGACTATCCTGTCGACATAAGGACGATACGGCTCCATAATATCATCCGCAAGACAATAAGCATTGTATCTGTTATGGTGGTGAATGCCCAGTGTAGGCAATAATCCGCTGGAAACCAAAGACCTGGCAATGATTGCCCTGACAATGGCATAGCCGTAGTTCAAGAGGGGATTAGGAGCAGGCCCGTCCTGGCTGCGGGCAAAATACGGAATATCCGGAAAAAGGTTCTTCCAGTAATAAGCGGCAGCGCGCCCCTCAACATTCTCCGGGTCTCCACTCTTTACGCCATTGGCATAGTTTGTCAGGATAAGATGCGGATGACCTGTACTGTGCTTCAATACCGATGCCTGGTTATCAATCTTTCTCTCTACTGTCTGCTGCCACAATTGTTTTCTCAAGGGAAGAGACGAATCGATCTGGCTCCTGAACCTTTCGTTCTGAATTGTGTTGCCGCAAAGCGGCAACAGCAGTCCCACCGGCATAGACTTGGAATCACAGGTAATGACAGCCGCATTGTTTTCAAGCAAAGCTTCAAGAGCGCAGGAAGTAATCGTAATTTGACGATGGTCAAGAATTACGACCCCGATGTCTTCAACCGGCACCGTCCTAGCCTCATATGAGCAATCATCAGGAGGCAAATCCCCGTCATCCGGCCGGTTGATGACCAGTTGCCTAAGCTTCAGCGATATGTATGACGGGTTGCCGAAATACAGCGTTTTCTTAATCATACTCACCCACCGCTACAATTTTCCCCAGATGATTGATTCTCACCTTAACGCATCCAATGAGCTTGTTTGTACTTGTAATTCTTTTCCATGTGTAATCCTTCAACGAATTATCGTCAACAAGTTGCGTTTCCAAATGATGCCTGAAGCAATAATATCCGCTTGAAAGTTTCTGCACTCGATACAAATTCTGGCTTATTATGGGATTGTTCTTCTCATCCATCAAATCAATCTCTTCCGGGAAGAAGTCCTGACTCTCATTGGGAAAGACGAACATCTCATTGACCTTCATACTGAATTGGAATTCCCATCCATCTGATTTTCCGAACTCCCTGTCTACTGCCGGCAATCCCGCACCTATACGGTTCAACGCCTCAAAGAACGGCACCACCACCTCCTGAAGATTGCCATCGGCATCTTTATAAATGGCTATATGGTGGTTATTTCTCAAATTCACGAAATCATTAGGAATTGGCGCCCCATTATCATCCAAAAGCAGTTTACCTCCTTTATCCCGTTTGTTGCGGACGGCACACAGGTCAAAATTCTCCGCCACCGTTACACGCTTCAACCTGATACCCCTTTCCTTGTTCAGCCAGATCGGGTCATCTTCAAGATTGGAAAAGGCCTTTGTCTGGTTGCCGCCATAAGTCGCTATTCTATCTTTCAGAATCTCCTTTACTTTGGAGTCCACAACCTTATCGACCGACAAAGACTGGTCAATGTCCTTCCTGATGCTGTAAACGGTTTTCATTACCGTGCATTTTACCTTCGCCCCCAATGCTTTTGTGTGGGCCGCATCCAGGAATATTGGATTCTTATCCAATGAATTTTTCCCGGTAAATGCTTTCTTCGGGTCTCCGCCATTAAGGGTCAGCCGTTCCTCAAGGGCCTCCCGCTCGTTCTTGGATGAAACAGTGGCGATGACATCTGCGGTCATCCGGGCATTGACAGGCGCAAGGACTTGATCGTATTGCATACGCCTGCCGTATACTTGCTCTTTATGAAGAGGCCCTCGTGGAGTCAGAACGCTGGTACGCAGCGTGCCGCTCTTGCACTTCGTCACATTCACGTTACTCGTCACCACCTTATTTTTTGCCTTTATCGAAACCAATATCGATTCAAGTTGCGCCTTACACTCGGCACGAAGTTCATTGACCGGCATAGGAGGTATGAACACCCTCGCGCCATCCGCAGTTTTTATGGTTTCATTCTGCTGGATACCATAGGCACTGGATGACTTGTCGCTTCTTGCAGCAAGATTGTTAAGATATTGAATATGGGAGGGCTTTGTAAAAGCGATTGTGATTGCATCCATTGCATGGTGGCGGTGGTCATTCCGCTTGGTCCAGTCAACGATTCTCTGCGTGCGGTGCCCGAAGGCATCCTCAGTGAAGAATGTCTTTCCCGCCATTTCATATTTCGGCAGATTGATTTCTTTCATCACATCAACGAGCTGCCAATCTTCACGCAACCTAGCCGTAACAGAGCCCATGGTAGGCACGACCGTTCTGACATAAGACTCCAGCATTTCCTTGGCCGTCTTGGCTATATATTGAGAGCAGGTCAAATCCCTATTGACAAAATCTTCGGGAATATCACTCTGTTTCATAAGCAGTTTGTTGCGTTTGGCATTGCTTATAGCCCCGTTCTTGAACAGGTCCTCCACCCGCAACTTGTAATCCGCATAGCCATCATCCCCATACTTATTGGTGACATAATCCCTTGCCGTCAATTTACCTTTTTCGATATTGACATCCTTGAATTCGATAGTCTTATTGGCAAACGAATCGTCAAACAACAATGCCTGCGGAATAATATGCTCTATGTCAATATCTTTCGAGAATAGTTGCTCCCGCGAAACATAAGCATTGGAGTAAAGTGTCTTATACCCTCTTGGCCGCAACTCTTCATAGAGCTTGTACCTGACGATGTCGGCCTTCCTGACATACGAAAGTCCGAATTCCGCCTTCAATATTTCCGCAATACGTTCATTCTCCTTTGTATTTGCAGCAATATTCTGAGAGGCCTTCTCACGTTGTCTTGCATTCTGCTTCAACTCGCGCGCCAGTTCAATATGGACTTCATCGGGTTTGCCATATTCATCAGATATCGCATTTATGACGTTTACAAGCTGATTCAATATTTTTTCCACTACAGGATTGCGCAGCGAGTTCTTCGGCAGATTCTCAAGACGATCGAGGAGTTGCTTGCTTTCAATCTCTTCTCTGGTAAGAGAACTTTTGGAATGTTTGTAGCCAGCATATGCGCAGGCAAGGTCATAAGTATTCCCGCACTTGAGATATGGAAGAATCTTACCGATGGCCTTATGGCTCAAAGAAGAATAATCATCTATAAATGAAATTCCAGACAGTATCTTGGCATATTCAGGAGCTATATTGCATATCCGACATATCTTGTCTATAAGAGATTCATCCCCGGTATTTGACTTGTCCCCATCATATGAATAAAGAAGATGCCACAACTTGAACAATGGTTGTTGTTCATATTGCTCCTTCGGCAAAGAAGAATCAAAATCCAGAATGGCAGTACTGATTCCAAGCGCTGCGAAAACTTCCTCAACGACACTCCTGATCTCACCAGCCTTCATCTTGTCAATATCATATTCTCCATGACCGCTGGCATCAACTATCTCAAGGTACTTTCTGAAAATACAATAAAGAGTATTGTTCCCTTCCAAAGACTTGAAGTTCATTTCATACCCCTTGGATGTCCCGAACAGCAACTTCAACGCATCGCCGGCCGACACCTTGCTTTTATACGCCAGCTCCCTCGCGAGGATTTCCATTTCCTCAACTTCAAGTGATCTGCGGCCGGCAAAACCAGGACCGGCAATCATCACATTGTTAAGAATCTGCCAAATCTTGAATTCCTGAAAAATGATTGAAGAGCGTGGAGCGACACGACAACCTCTTGTTTTAATTCTGGTTTTACCATCGACCGTAACAGTGACGTTCTTCCTCTCAAATTCGCAGAAACTGATCAAACCCTTCTGAGACTTCAGATTACGCTGATAGAAGATGGTCAGATCCCGCACCTTTTGTTTGAGATCATCGGTCATTCCATGATGGAACTGCGATTGAGTCTCCCAAATTCTGTTGAACTCATTCAAATAATCCTGACGATAAAAAACTTCGTTTTTAGTGGAATATGCCTTATCTGAGATAAGTTTCTCATAGATATACTGACCCACGGTCTTATTCTGGAAATAAAGTTCCTTGCTCCTGTCGCCTATCGCCCCGAGATCCCCGCTGGAATTGAATATCTCGCCTGAAATATCGGCCACTACATACGCCAAAATATCCTCGGGCATTTTTTGCGAAAGAGCATCAACCCTCCACCGATATCCCTGAATCTTTTTATCTTTTCCTTTGTTGTCCGCCGTGTATATTCCGAAACGTCCAAGAAAAATCTTCGCAACGTTACTCTTGCTCTTGTTTGAAATCTGCTCGCGGAAGTCAGAAACCAACAATTCCGGGTAAAATTGCGCCTGAAAGCCCCAAATGCGGTCCAATTCGGCAATCAAATCCGACCTATAGAATTCAGGCAGAATCTTCTTACCAGCCGTCAAGGCTTGCAGGCAATACTGCCCGGGCGTCTGGCCTGACTCATAAATTTGCCTTGCGACTGACATACCGTCAATCAAATGTCCCTCATCATCCCCCACCGCTTTCCGGCTGCTCTTGTAGCCCCGTTTCTTATTGATCATCAGAAGCACTCTTGCGAGGTCTTCCAATGGTATTTCCTTTTCAGCAGCTTTCGCACGGCAAGCATATGTTTCATAGGTCGAATTCTTTCCGCCTTCCGCAAGAACGGAGGAATCCGATATCCATCCCTCCTCCTTGAATATCTCAATGAGCCTGTCACGTCTCTGCTTGTACCTCTGCAAATTGCGTCTGGCACTTCTCTTCAGGGTTCTATCGGCATTCGTAGTTATTGCCTTTCCTTTCTCAAAACTGCCTATTTCATCACTTGAGAGAGGATTAACCCTGACACCGGCACGAATGATTGACGACCTCTCTTCATTTGTTTCCGCTTGTTCGACAAGGGCCCAACCTATGCTGGTTGTTCCCAAATCCAGGCCCAATACTCTTTTCATATGTTGAATTATTATATTCCAAAGTTAACGAAAAGACAGAATATACCATAAAAAAAGAAGCGAGCCTCATCAGCCCGCTCCAAATGTTTTCACAACGGAATAATCCTTATTGTGAATTGCTTCAGTTATGTTTTGCAAATATAAACTTAATCGCATTAATATGCAACAGTACGGCCGGAGAATATCTTTCCCCTGAGGGCACTTTGTCTGAAAGACCGCGGAGCGCCGTGCCCTCAGGGGAAAGATATTCTCCGAGGCCTCAATGCCAAGCATATGGTCCAGAATCAATTAATGTGTACTGTTTTTATTTCACACCTTCCGTCAAATCAAAATTTCTATTCCTGAATCTCACAGAGTGAACATCTTGCATTGACCCGATACCATAACGAAACAGTTGTGAATTGCTTTCAGTTTTGTATCTTTGACACAACATCCACGACGTGTCTGTAAAAAACGCGAAGCATTTTACCTCAAACAAATACACAAATTTACCTTCGTAATCAATGAGCACATTCTTTTTTAGAATTCCCACGGCTTTTCTGCTGCTTTTTTCCTTTGCAGCCTGTTCCACGGTGCATACCGACCCTGTCAAGGTGGACAATTATCTGTATGAGGTATCGTACAGCGATTATGATTTCGACGGGTTGTCGTCTGTAGCCGACCGTATCTTCCGGAAGAAGGGAAAGGCGCCTTCGGCAGCCTGCTCGGCAGCCAGGAAAGACACGCTGCTGGGCAGAAACTTCGATTGGGCTTACGACAAGATGCCGGAGTTCATAATTCGTACCGAGGCTTCTGAGGGGAGATTCGCAAGCATAGGCATCGCCTCTCCCATAGGCGTTTTCGAGGAAGACCAAATCAACAAGCCTTGGGGTAAATTGTTGCTTAAAGCACTTCCCATCTTCACCGTTGACGGCATTAACGAAAAGGGTGTGGCCTGTTGCGTGAACGTGGTGCCTCCCGGAGACTGCGGTTATACTCTCAATACGAATCCGGAAGGGAAACCTCTCTGCGCACCTCTCATAGTCAGACTTGTCCTTGACAAGGCAGAAAGCGCCAGGGAGGCCGTCGAACTGGTGAGCGGCAGGAACATATATACTACCCTGCTGGATAAACTGCAGACAGAATATCATTTTATGATAGCCGACTCCGTCGACAACTACGTGGTCGAATTCGTCGACAACCGGATGGTTGTTCTGGAAGGGGAGAATATAATGACGAATTTCTATCTGGCCCGTCCGGATACACCTCACGGAATGGGGCACGAACGCTATGACAAAATCCACGCAGGGTATGATTCGGTGTGCGGTATTGAGGATATGACCAATCTGATGAAGTCCGTCTGGTATTCCGGGGCGTATGATGAGAGTCAGAATCCTTTGTGGCTCACGGATTTGTGCAATCCGATGGAGCACAAGGACTTTACCATTCAGGAAATACCGGAGAACCCTGAAAAATTCATTGAAGTTTTCAAGAAAAAGGTGGAAAAATTCAAAAACAGATCAAGAGATGCGGAAACTCTGGAAGAAACAGTTTGCCACTCCGTGCACACTTCCATATATGACATCAGGAACAAAGTTCTTGTCATATCGGCTCAGGAAAGCGGCAGAAACCACACACTGTCCCTTTAATGTAACAGTTATTGCGCGGCCTATTAATAAAAACAAAGTTATGAAAAAGACACTATTGATTCTATCGGTTGCAGCAGCCTTGACAGCACTTGCCCTCACAGGCTGCGACAGGAAAACGGAAGTGACAAAGGTCGCCGACTACCTCTATGAATATGAAGCCGAAGGATATGGTACCGAGGCCCCGGTAATTCCGGATAATGTCCTCGCGGAATTCTCCTGCAGCTCTGCCAGAAACGGAAACTTCTACGGAAGGAATCTGGACTTCAAGATAAACGAAATATGCGAGTTCATTGTAAGGACCAGCGTGACGGCAGAGCGGAAACACGCTTCCATCGGCGTGGCGAATCCTGTATTTCTGAACATCACGAATGAGGCAGTCGATGCCGGGCTCACGGATGAGGCTTTGAAATCGATTCCGTGGATGACGATGGACGGCATCAATGACGCGGGTCTGGTGTGCAATATCAATGTGGTGAACAAGAATGATATCGCTGAGAATGCGCACACTCACACCAACCCTGGCAAGCCTGAGGTAATGGTAATGTTTCTCGTCCGTGCATTGCTCGACAACTGCTCAAGCGTGGAGGAGGCGAAAGAATTCATCAAAGATCACGACATTGTCCCTGTCCCGGCAGAATTGGCCGGTGTGTGGGACTGCCATTTCATGATTGCCGATGCCGACAACACCGTGGTTGTGGAATTTACGGGTGAAAAGGGCTCGGAAGTCAAGTTCGTTGAAACGAACATTATGACCAACTTCTACAATCATCTGTATGAGGCAACCGGAGAGTATCCTCCTCACGCCTGCGGCGTGGAAAGATATGAAATCCTCAAAGCCGGTTATGACAGCGCCGATACTATGGAAGGGATGTGGGAACTGCTGAAGAAAGTACAATTCTCTCAGGCATACAAGGAATCGACGGAGCCTTTCTGGCGCTCCGAATACTATGACGTCATCCCGTCATTCGATGAGCATCCTATGGAATACTGGACCAGGGAGAAGATTCTGGAACAGGAAATGCCCGCAATCGAGGTCGATGCCTATAAGTTGTATGAGAGAACCGGTGAGTATGACCTCAAAAACAATCTGTGGCACACAACCCATAACAGCACGTACGACATCGCGAACAGGTCTCTTTGGGTGACAATCCGCGAGAAGTACGGAGAGCGTTACGAATTCAAATTGCAGTAGCCGCCCGAACCTGCCGGTTTGGGCGGACTCGTAGCATCCTACAATCTCTCCCTGACGTTGTACTTGTTGCGCTCCTGACTGCTTCGGGAGATGAGTTCGGCGAGGAAACCGGTGACGAACATCAAGGCTCCGAGTACGACGGCGAGAAGCGCCAGATAGAACAGCGGCTGATCCGTAACCTGACGGAATGCGGCACCGCTATGCTGGGCGATGAGTTTCTTCGCTATAAGACAAGCCGTTATGATAATACCAATTACGAAAGTGATGGTTCCCATAGCGCCGAAGAAGTGCATAGGCTTCTTGCCGAATTTCTGCAGGAACCATATCGTCATCAGGTCGAGGAAGCCGTGGATGAATCTCTCTAGACCGAACTTGCTCTTGCCGTATTTTCGGGCCTGATGGTGCACCACCTTCTCCCCTATCCTGGAGAAGCCGGCCTCCTTGGCCAGATACGGGATGAAACGGTGCATATCGCCGTACACCTCTATATTCTTAACGACCTCCTTGCGGTAAGCCTTGAGTCCGCAGTTCATATCGTGCAACTTGAGCCCTGTGGCACGACGCGCGGTGGCATTGTATATCTTGGACGGAATATTCTTGGTGAAGACGCCGTCATAGCGCTTCTTCTTCCATCCCGACACCAGATCATACCCATCTTCGCGGATCATCCTCACCATCTCGGGAATCTCCTCGGGGCTGTCCTGCAGATCGGCGTCCATCGTCACGACTATATCTCCCTGAGCGGCGGCGAATCCCTCGTAGAGGGCCGCCGATTTGCCGTAGTTGCGGCGGAAACGGATGCCTCGGATCTCGGGGTGTCCCTCCCCAAGACGCCCGATCACATTCCAGGAGCCGTCGCTGCTGCCGTCATCGACCATTATTATTTCATAGGTCCAGCCCTGCGGCTTGAGCGAGCGTTCTATCCACTCTACAAGTTCCGGCAGGGACTCCTCCTCGTTGAGGATTGATATTACTATCGAAAGGTCCATTCCGTCAAAGTTCTTCTTCGCCGTCGTCGGCCGAAATTTCGTTGAAAGAGGAAGCCGGACGGCAGAGTATCGCGCTGAAGATGATGCCTATCAACGACCCCCAGATGAGAGCTGAGGCGCAGGCGAGCTGCGGAGCGTTGTCTTCTATCATATTGAGCGCATCGAAGGCCTCGTCGGGAGAATTCTGCTGCTGCAGGATTCCGCGCGCGGCATCGAGCGCCTCCACTATCGTGTCGGGGAACAGCCAGCGGTAGGCCGCATAGCTGAACACCGCACAGACGATCGACGAAAACAGGCACACCATCACTCCGTAGCCGAATACGGATTCACCCCTTCCGAGAGAGGCGAACCTCTTCATGAAGAAATAAAGCGCCCATATCGAGAAACCTGTCTTGGCCGCCCAGCAGATGAACGACACGAACGTCACTCCGGCAAGCATATTGACCGCCGTGGTGACAATGGTGATAAGCGAGAGCAGAAGGCCGTCCATCGCAGCCAGACTCCACTTGGGAGAATAAATCTCATTCTGATCCATAGTGCATCAGATTTGTACCGATTCGCCATGGAGCGCAGCTGCGGCCTCCATCACGGCCTCGCTCATCGTGGGATGAGGGAATACGCTGCGGGCCGCATCGGTGGCTGTGGCGCCAAGGTTGCGTGCCACGACCATACCTCCTATCATCTCCGAAGCGTTGGCGCCCACTATGTGGACTCCGAGGATGCGGTCGGAAGCGGCATCGGCTATTATCTTCACAAACCCGTCACGCTCGCCGGCTGCGGTAGCCTTGCCCGAGGCAGTGAACGGGAACTTGCCCACCTTGTATTCGATTCCGGCAGCCTTCACCGCACGCTCCGTCATTCCGACCGAAGCGACTTCGGGGGAGGTGTACGTGCAGGCCGGTATGTTGTCGTAATTCACCGGAGCGGGAGAAAGCCCGGCGATGCCCTCCACACACCTGATGGCCTCTGCCTCGGCCACGTGTGCCAGAGCCTGGGTGGGAATGATGTCGCCTATTGCATAGATACCCTTCACGTTGGTGCGGTATTGGCCATCCACAATCACCTTGCCCTTCTTGTCGAGCGCAACTCCGAGTTCCTCGAGCCCGATTCCTTCGGTATTGGGACGCACTCCGGCAGCGGAGAGAACCTTTTCGGCCTCCAGGGTGACGTCACCCTTGGCCGTACCGACGGTAATGACGCATTTGTCTCCGTTCGTGTCAACGCTCTTGACAGCCGAAGAGGTCATAACCTTTATGCCGGCCTTGCGGAACGAACGGCTCATCTGCGCGCTCACCTCGTCGTCTTCGAGAGGCAGTATCCTGTCCATATATTCGATTATGGTGACATCGACTCCGAGAGAGCGGTAGAAGAATGCGAACTCGCTTCCGATAGCGCCGGAGCCGATTACGGCAAGGCTCGAAGGGAGAGCTTCCGGCATAAGTGCCTGATAATAGCAGCCTATCTTCTCGCCGTCGATGGGAGCCATCGGCAGCGACACCGGCTGGGAGCCTGTGGCAAGGATGATGCTGCCTGCCTCATATATGCTCTTTTCGCCCTCGGCGGGAGTAACCTCCACACGCAGGCCGTCGAGCACCTTGCCCATACCGGGGATATGGGTGACACCGTATTTCTTGAAGAGATACGCTATGCCTGCATTCATCATCTCGGCAACCTTGCGGCTGCGGGCGACCATGGCCTGGAGGTCGGCCGTCACACACTCCGCACCGAACCCGAACTCAGCACCGCTCTGCGCATAGTGGAGCGCCTGTGCACTCTTGAGAAGAGCCTTCGTGGGAATGCATCCCCAGTTGAGGCAGATGCCTCCGAGATTGGAGCTTTCAACAACTGCCGTGCTCATTCCGAGCTTGGCTGCACGCAGCGCTGCCGTGTATCCACCGGGGCCTGCGCCTATTACAATGACATCGTATTTCATATCGGTTCTCAAATTAAAGATCTTTTCCGTGACAGTTCTTGTATTTCTTGCCGCTTCCGCAGGGGCAGGGATCATTGCGGCCTATCTTTTTCTCGACGTGCACAGGCTGGTTGCTCACCTCCTGCCGAGGTCCGCCTGCAGCAAGGTCGGTGCGACCGGCACGCATATTACTCATATCGGCGTGCTTTTCGTGAGCCTCGCTGGCCACAGCCGAAGGCTCCTGGTCCTGACGCAGGTAGATGGATGCCCTCATCAGGAACGACAGCACGTCGCGGCTTATGTTCTCGAGCACCGCAATGAACAGGTTGAAACTCTCCTGCTTATATACGAGGATAGGATCCTTCTGCTCGTAGGAAGCATTCTGGACAGACTGCTTGAGGTCGTCCATCTCCCTCAAGTGTTCCTTCCAATACTCATCGATAACATGCAGCGTAACAGTCTTTTCAAGGCAGCGAATTATCTCTTTGCCATGAGTGTCGTATGCCTTGCGCAAATCGACCACCACGGGAAACACCTTCTTGCCGTCGGTAATCGGCACCATTATGTTCTGATAGAACATCCTCTTGGTGTCGTAAACCCCGCTGACAACCGGCCAGGCCATCTCCACAAGCGAATCAAAACGACGCTGCAATGCAGCCTGAAGGGTTTCCTGAATGCTGTCGGCAATCTTTTCGACAGATGCCCTCTCATAGAACTTCTCATCGAAATCGGGACTTATCGAGAGTTTGGCGGCCAGTTCCTCGCAGAACCCGGCATATGGAACGCCCCTGTTGTTTTCGGCGAATATCTCGCAGTAATCGGCCATGCGGTTGAGAACGTCCACGTCGATGCGGTCGCCAGTCAATGCATTGCGGCGGGACGAGTACACCACCTGACGCTGCGAGTTCATCACGTCGTCGTATTCAACCAGATGCTTGCGCACCCCGAAGTGATTCTCCTCCACCTTGCGCTGCGCCTTCTCTATCGAGTTGGAAAGCATCTTCGACTGGAGAGCCTCGCCATCGGCCATACCCATACGGTCAACCACGGCCGAGATGCGCTCCGACCCGAATATTCGCATAAGGTCATCCTGAAGCGACACGAAGAATATCGAAGATCCCGGGTCGCCCTGACGGCCTGCACGGCCACGCAACTGGCGGTCGACACGGCGGCTCTCGTGGCGTTCGGTGCCTATTATGGCAAGTCCTCCAGCCTCCACCACCTCGGGAGGCAGCTTGATGTCGGTACCTCGACCCGCCATGTTGGTGGCTATCGTAACGTGCCCCGGCTCTCCTGCATGCGCCACTATCTCAGCCTCGCGGGCGTGCTGCTTCGCATTCAGAACGTCGTGCTTTATGCCCCTTATCTTGAGCATCTTGCTCAGCAGCTCGGATATCTCGACGGATGTCGTGCCCACCAGTACGGGACGCCCCTTGGAAATGAGGTCCTCCACCATATTGATGACTGCGGCATACTTGTCCTTCTTGGTTTTGTACACCAGATCGCTCTGGTCGATACGCTGCACGGGGCGGTTGGTCGGAATCACCACCACGTCGAGTTTGTAGATGTTCCAGAATTCGCCCGCTTCGGTCTCGGCCGTACCGGTCATACCCGAAAGCTTGTGGTACATTCTGAAATAGTTCTGGAGGGTGATGGTGGCGAAAGTCTGCGTGGCAGCCTCCACCTTCACGTGCTCCTTGGCCTCCACGGCCTGGTGCAGGCCGTCGCTCCAGCGGCGTCCCTCCATTATACGGCCGGTACCCTCGTCCACTATCTTGACCTGATTGTCGATCACCACATAGTCGACGTCCTTCTCGAACATGGCATACGCCTTCAGAAGCTGGTCGACCGTATGCATCCTCTCCGCCTTGAGGGAGTAGTTGGCCTGAAGTTCGTCTTTCTTCTGCTTCTTCTCCTCGGCAGGGATATCCATAGCCTCGATGGCTGCCGTTTCGTCGCCCAGACGGGGCATCAGGAAGAAGTCGGCATCACCGACAGCCTCCGCAAGCACTTCATCGCCCTTGTCGGTGAGTTCCACCGTGCGCTGCTGCTCGTCTATAACGAAATAGAGCTCGTTGGTCACTATCCTCTGCTCTATGTCGCGGTCGGAGAAAGCCTCGCGTATTATCTTGCTTTCGGCATTCTGGAGAATCTGTTTGATACCGGGCTCGGCCAGATACTTGAGCAACGGGCCGTACTTGGGAAGTCCCTTGTGGGCACGCAGCAGCATTATCTCGCCCTTGCCCTCGACCTCGCCTGCGGCAATCTGCCTCTTGGCCTCGGCCAGGGTCTGGTTTACAATCTGGCGCTGCGCCTGATAGAGTTTCTCCACATAGGGGCGGTATTCCACGAAACTCTCGTCACCGGCCTGCTGCACGGGGCCCGAGATTATGAGAGGCGTGCGGGCATCGTCGATGAGCACCGAGTCGACCTCGTCGACTATGGCGAAATGGTGCTTCCTCTGCACCAGGTCATCGGCATTGATGGCCATATTGTCACGCAGATAGTCGAAGCCGAACTCATTGTTGGTACCGAAGGTAATGTCGGCCAGATAGGCCTTCTTGCGCTCGTCGGAGTTGGGCTGGTGCTTGTCGATGCAATCGACGCTCAGACCGTGGAACATATACAGGGGGCCCATCCATTCGGAATCTCGTTTGGCCAGGTAGTCGTTGACCGTCACCACGTGGACGCCCTTTCCTGCGAGGGCATTGAGGAATACCGGAAGAGTGGCCACTAGCGTTTTGCCCTCTCCGGTTGCCATCTCGGCTATCTTGCCGCCGTTGAGCACGATACCTCCTATCAACTGCACGTCGTAGTGGACCATGTCCCAGGTTATCGTATTGCCTCCGGCCATCCACGAGTTGTGCCAGATGGCATCCTCGCCCGCAATCTCCACAAAATCGTGGGAGGCGCTCAGGGCGCGGTCGAAATCGGTGGCCCTGACCCTTATCGTTTCGTTTTCCTTGAATCTGCGGGCGGTTGACTTCATCACGGCGAAAGCCGTCGGCAGTACCTCACAGAGCACCTCCTCAAGTTTCGTGTCAACCTTCTTTTCCAGTTCGTCCTGCTCGGTGGCCAGTTTCTCCTTGAGGGAGATCGCTATCTCCACGTCGGAAAGTTTCTCCTTTATAACGGCTATCTGAGCCTCCTCATCCGCCACATAGCCCGCAATCCTTGCGCGCAGGGCGGCGCTTTCGGCCCTCAGGTCATCATCCGACAGGACATCGACCCTCCCGTATTCGGCCAGGATGGCGTTAAGGGTGGGAAGCATTGCTGCATAATCCCTGTCGGCCTTCGACCCGAACAACTTTTTCAGAATATTCATAGTGCAAAATGTTTTGCGATGTAATTACTTTTGTTTGTTCTGCCACTTGGCAAGCACCGTTTCCTGCCCGCGCACATAATCGCCCTTCTTGACCAGGACCTCCGTAGAGAGCGGAACGAATACGTCGAGACGCGAGCCGAACTTGATGAAGCCGGCCTGTTCGGCCTGTTCGAGACGCCCTCCCTCCCTTGCGTAGCACACCACGCGGCGGGCGACTATACCTGCAATCTGGCGGAACATCAGCCTGTTGCCGCTATCGGTGAGCATACCTATGGTGGTACGCTCATTGAGTTCGGATGCCTTGGGATGGAATGCGAAGATATACTTGCCGGGATGGTACTTGTAATATGTCACCTCTCCCGAGGCGGGCGACCAGGTTATATGCACGTCGAAGAAGGTGAGGAATATCGATATGCGGATGCACTTGCAGTGGAAGAACTCGTCTTCCTCCACCTCCTGCACGCTCACCACCTTGCCGTCGCCGGGCGATACCACGAGATACGGGTCGACCATAGGCACCCTGTAGGGAACCCTGAAGAACCGGAACATGAAAACGGCGAAGTATATGCAGAATGCCGCAACTATGCAGTCCACGGTACGGTTGGGACAGAATATGAAGAACAGTGCGGCCACCACTATCCAGAGCGCCGAATTATAACAGATTATCCTGTATCCTTCCTTATGGATACGTATGCGGCGCGGACTCAGTTTCTTGATTTTGCGCTTCAATTGCGTCTTTTTCGAAGTCTTTGGCATTGCTATAGGATTGATGCGAGATAAAGATAAATTGCTGTGAGGGGGAATATGAACAGAATGTCGTCGAACCTGTCGAGGACGCCTCCGTGTCCGGGGATTATGTCACCTGCATCCTTAACGGCGGCGTGACGCTTTATGAGCGACTCGAACAGGTCGCCGAGGACGCCGAACACCGACACGATGGCGGCTACGGCCATCCAATGACAGAGGCGGAAGAACCCGAATCCGAACAGCAGCCATACCACCGCGGCAGCCAGAAAGGTGAAGAACGTGCCTCCGATGACGCCGATCCACGATTTCTTGGGCGAAAGATCCGGAGCCAGCTTGCGGCTGCCGGGCCTCTGCCCGAATGACATTCCGAATATATATGCAAATACGTCGTTCGACCAGGCAAGGATGAACAATCCGAGCACCAGCCACGGGTTGTACTGCCCTGTGATGCCGTAGCACAACACAGTGGAAGCGCAAGCGGCAGGAAGCACGTACACCAGCGGGAAAAACAGATGCGCATCAAGGTCGTGGTCGTGGCGGCAGTCGAAAAGCATCAGGGCAAATGCGGCGAACACGGCGACAAGACCGGCCGCCAGAAGCATTGACCCGGCCTGCGCATCCACCTGATACCGGATGAAGCATCCCGAGAAAACCATCAGCTGGCAGAGACACACGCATACCATCTCCTTGATGTAGCGGCGGCTCCCGATTGTCATCCTGTAATACTCTATGGTGGCGCTTTCGACGACGAAGGCCATCAATGCGGCGAACGAGAAGGGCGACAGAAGCAGCCCCCCTACAAGCACGACCAGGAACAGCGCTCCGCTGAGAGACCTTTTAAGCAGTGTGTTCATCTTTTGCGGCATCTTGTTTGTCAAGCATTTCATTGGGATTGACCCCGCCCTTGCGTGGGCCGAAGATGGCCTCGAGGTCCTCGGAGAATATCACTTCCTTCTCAAGGAGGAGCGCGGCGAGGCGTTCGAAGCCCTCCATATTCTCCTTGAGCACCTTCTCTGCTGTGGCGTGGGCCTGCGCTACGAGGCGCTTCACCTCGGAGTCTATCAGCTCGGCTGTCTTTTCGCTGTACGGCTTGGTGAGCGACATCTCGCTCCTGCCGGTGGAATCATAGTACGATACGTTGCCTATCTCCGGACTCATTCCGAAGTAGGTGACCATAGCGTATGCCTGACGGGTGAGCTTTTCGAGGTCATTCAGTGCACCCGTGGAGATGCGCCCGTTGACGAGTTCCTCAGCCACGCGGCCGCCTATGGTGGCAGCCATCTCGTCCATTATCTGCTCCCTGGTGGTGAGCTGCCTCTCCTCCGGGAGATACCAAGCAGCGCCCAAAGCCTGTCCGCGGGGGATTATAGTGACCTTGAGCAGCGGATTGGCATTGGGAAGCATCCAGCTCACGGTGGCATGCCCGGCCTCGTGATGGGCTATCGTATTCTTTTCCTGCGGGGTGATTATCTTGCTGCGGCGCTCGAGGCCTCCGACGATGCGGTCGATTGCATCGAGAAAATCCTGCTTCTGTACCGCTTTCTTGCCGTGACGGGCGGCAATCAGGGCAGCCTCGTTGCACACGTTGGCTATGTCGGCTCCCGAGAAGCCCGGGGTATGGCGGGCCAGGAAATCGACCTGGAATCCGTCTTCCAGCTTGAGGCCGCGAAGATGCACCTTGAATATCTCAAGCCTCTCCTTGAGTTCGGGCAGGTCGACGTGTATCTGCCTGTCGAAACGGCCGGCACGCATAAGCGCGCTGTCCAGTATGTCGGCGCGGTTGGTGGCCGCAAGTATTATCACGCCCGAATTGGAGCCGAAGCCGTCCATTTCGGTAAGCAGCTGGTTGAGGGTGTTCTCCCTCTCGTCGTTGGAGGTGAAACCGGCGTTCTTGCTGCGGGCGCGGCCCACGGCATCAATCTCGTCGATGAAAACTATGCAGGGCGCCTTTTCCTTGGCCTGTCTGAAGAGGTCGCGCACACGCGAGGCCCCCACGCCTACGAACATCTCCACGAAGTCCGACCCCGATATGGAGAAGAAAGGCACGTTGGCCTCACCGGCCACGGCCTTGGCGAGGAGGGTCTTGCCGGTACCCGGAGGGCCCACCAGCAGAGCGCCCTTGGGAATCTTGCCTCCCAGCGCCGTGTATTTCTTGGGATTCTTGAGGAAATCCACTATTTCGGCAACCTCCACCTTGGCCTCTTCAAGAC
This sequence comes from Bacteroidales bacterium, assembly GCA_045641345.1. Taxonomy (GTDB): domain Bacteria; phylum Bacteroidota; class Bacteroidia; order Bacteroidales; family UBA932; genus Cacconaster. The sequence continues at coordinate 26,392 of JAZUGR010000026.1, read as the reverse complement.
CGGCCACATCCTTGAAGGTCACCTTCTTTTCGGAACCTGTCCTGTCGAAAAGCCTGGCCTGCGACTTGCCGACTCCGAACATTCCTCCTCCGCCGCCCATACCCTTGTTCATAGGGCGGAACATTATCATCCACATCACTATCATCAGCACCGGGAACAGGAGCCAGTCAATGACCTTCATCCAGCTCGAGTTCTTCTCTTCGGTGACGATCTTGAAGCGCCCGGCTTCGGGAAGCGACGAGCGTATCCCGCCAAGAGTGCTCTCGGCATCGAAATTCTCGGTTACCAGAAAGTAGAAATGAGGCCCGTTCTTGGGAGCCTTGCCGCCGAACATATTGGCATAATGCTGCGCCCCGTTCTGATTGAGATATATCTCACCGCGCCTCTCGTTGCGCACATAGACTATCTTTTCGACATATCCTCCGGGAAGTATCTGCTCTTCGACCTCGGTCCACTCCTTCTTGATGGGGCTGGCGCCTCCCGACGAGAACATAGCATACACTATAGCGCCTATGAGTACAAGGTAAAACACACTGAGCCAGCCGGGTGAACGCTTCATTCCCCCCTGCGGCACCTTTATGTCCCTTTTCTTTTTCGTATTGCCCATATTGTTTCTATTTTTGCATCTGCAATCCTTGCATATTAACAAGCAAAGATACTGCAAATTTTCAGTCAATCAAAACCATTGGGCCCTTTTGGCGGAAGTTTATAACATAGTCTGGTTCGACGAGGTCGATTCAACCAATTCGAGGCTGGCCTCCTGCAGGGAGATCCTGCCCTCTGGCAGTGTTTTCGCGGCGCTCAGGCAGAGCGCGGGGCGCGGCCAGAGGGGCAACGGATGGAGCGCTGCCGCGGGAGAGAATCTCACCTTCTCCCTCCTTTGCAGGATGGAACGTCTCCCCTCGCGCAGCCAGTTCTCCATATCCCGGGCCACAGCCCTTGCACTAACGGATTACCTCGCGTCGAAAGGTATCCGGGCAATGATAAAATGGCCCAACGACATCTATGTGGGAGACAGAAAGATATGCGGTATCCTCATTGAGAATTCAATAATCGGAGGCAGCATATCCTCGAGCATAATCGGAATCGGCCTGAATGTCAACCAGACACAGTTCGACGGCCTTCCCAACCCGGTCTCGATGTCGCTGCTCACCGGAGTACGATACGACCTGAAGGCCGAGATCGAAACGCTCCTCCACCATCTGGGAGCGCGTCTGGCAGACGTATGCCGCCCCGACCTGCTCGAAAGGGATTACGACGCTCTGCTATACCGCAAAGGAGTGTGGAAAGACTACCTCGACTGCCGCAATCTTGCCGCGGCTTCCCTTACGGCGACGACATCACCCGTCGAGGGAGGTCGGACAATAAGAGGATGCATCGAGGGCGTTTCACCCGAAGGGATGCTGCTTCTACGCACCGGAAACGGCCTCCCGGAGTGCTTCGCATTCAAGGAAATAAGATACCTCTAAAGACAGGCGGCCCTGGCGGCGGCGTCCAGTTCTGCGATGGCCTTTTTCTGAAGAGAGGCCTCGCCGGAGGCGAACACCGAACTTCCGGCCACTATCACCCTCGCTCCACGGCGTACAAGAGACGCAACGTTGTCGGGCCCGATGCCGCCGTCAACCTCGATGAAGCAGTCGGAGGCGGAGGCCTCTATCATCCGCCGCACCCCGTCCACCTTGTCGAGCGAACTTTCGATGAACTTCTGCCCGCCGAAACCGGGATGGACCGACATCACGAGTATATAGTCGGCCATTGGGATATACTCCCCTATGCAGCGCTCGTCGGTTTCGGGATTTATGGCCACCCCGGCCTTGAGGCCGCAGGAGCGGATGAGGGAGAGCACGGAAGGGAGGTCTTCGCACGCCTCCACGTGTACCGACAGGTATTTGACTCCGAGCTCTGCGAACCTGGCCACGTACTTCTCGGGATGCACTATCATCAGATGGGCGTCCATAGGCTTGCGCGAGGCTTTTGCAATCGCCTTGCACACAGGGAACCCGTACGAGATGTTTGGCACGAACGTGCCGTCCATTATGTCGAGATGCAGCCATCCGGCCGCACTTTCGTCAACCATTCTGACATCCCTGTCGAGGAATCCGAAGTCGGCCGACAGTATGGATGGTGCAATTATCGGGTCCATAGCCTACTTTATCATCTTGAGCACCTCGAGCAGCAGGGCCCAGAACTTGTCGAGCGAAGCCAGGTCGAGCTTTTCGCCCGGAGCATGCACGCCGCGCAGCGTTGGTCCGAACGAAACCATATCGAGGTCGGGGAACGATTCGAGGAAAAGTCCGCATTCCAGACCCGCATGTATGGCCCTTACAACGGGATCCTTCTTGAAGAGACGGTTGTACGCCTTGACGCATATGTCCTTGACGGGCGAGGCCATATTCGGCTTCCACCCCGGATATTCGGATTCGTGCCTTACCGCAGCTCCGGCAAGCGTGAACACCGCCTCGCATTTTTCGGCAGCGGCGGCGCGGGCCGAATTTATCGAGCTGCGCTGGGAGGTGCCCACGGTCACCTTCCGCCCAGGGCCGGTTTTCACGGAGGCAAGGTTGGACGAGGTTTCCACCAAACCCTTGATATCGGCGCTCATTGCAAGCACCCCGTGAGGAGCGGCCAGAAGCGCCTGGACTATCTTGCGCGAAGTGGCCGAGTCGATCGACTCCCTGCGAGGGGGCAGAGGCTCCGCGAAGACCTCCATTCCCGGCTCGGTCACTGCATATTCGCCCTTCACCGCTGCGGCGAAAGAGTTGAAAAGCGAAACCACGGCATTCTCATTCCTTGCAGGGATGGCCACGACGGCAGAAGCCTCACGGGCGATGGCATTGACCTTGTTGCCTCCGTCTATGGAACAGATGTCGATCTTGTATTTCAGTGCATCGAAGAGGAACCGCGAAAGAAGCTGCACCGCATTGGCGCGCCCCTTGTCGATATCATCTCCGCTATGGCCGCCGACGCACCCGCGGATCCCGAATCGGGTTATCACGTGCGAGGCGGGAAGCGCCTTGGGCTTGTATTGGAACACCGCGACCGTATCGACCCCTCCGGCACATCCCACGAATATCTCACCCTCGTCCTCCGAGTCGAGATTGAGCAGTATCTTTCCTGTAATGAACCCCTTTTTCAGAGCCTTGGCGCCGTTGAGCCCAGTTTCCTCACTCACGGTGAAAAGCGATTCCAGCCTGCCGTGGGGAATCGTCTCGTCATCCATTATGGCCAGCTGCGAGGCGATGCCTATACCGCAGTCGGCGCCGAGAGTGGTGTCGGGAGCGACCATCCACCCGTCCTTGACGACATATCTGATAGGGTCCTTGGCGAAATCGAACACCACTCCGGCATTCTTTTCACACACCATATCGCAGTGACTCTGCAGGACGACCGTCGGCCTGTCCTGATAACCTTCCGAAGCCTCCTTGACGATAAGAACGTTGCCCGCCTTGTCGGTACGGCATTCCAGATGCCTGTCGGCTGCGAATTTCTGAAGATAGGCTATTATCCGCTCCTCGTGACCGGACTCACGGGGTATGCAGGTGATTTCCTTGAAAAAGGAGAGTACTTTGTCTGTATTCATAGTGCGATATCTGATTGCGCCTCAAGGCGCAGTTGGTCGGCTTCACTCACCGTCGGTGATGCGGCGTTCTATCTCGGACACATAGCCGCGGAACGCCTTGTCAGTGTCCATCAGGTCCATAACGGTGTTGCAGGCGTGTATCACGGTGGCGTGGTCCTTGCCGCCGATCTGGGCGCCTATCGACGACAGGGATGTCTTGGTAAGCGAATGGCTCAGGTACATGGCTATCTGGCGGGCCTGCACTATTTCACGCTTCCTGGTTTTGGAGAGGAACTCATCCTCTGAAATGCTGAAGAAACTGCATACGGCATTCTGTATGCTCTCGACCGTAATGTCGACCTTGCGGTCGGACACTATTCTGTCCACCATACCGGCCACGACCGAAAGCGTAAGCGGAGTGCGTGCGAAAGTGGCGTGCGCCATTATCGAGAACAGGGTACCCTCAAGCTCGCGCACGTTCGACTGGACCTTGCCGGCAATGTATTCCAGCACGTCCTGCGGTATCTCCACACCCTCGGCGGCGCATTTCGACTTGAGGATTGCGAGCCTCGTTTCGTAATCGGGGACGGTGAGCTCTGCTGAAAGGCCCCACTTGAACCTCGAAAGCAGCCTCTGTTCAAGCCCCTGGAGCTCCACGGGAGGCTTGTCGCAGGTAAGTATTATCTGCTTGCCGCACTGGTGGAGATAGTTGAATATATGGAAAAGGGCGCTCTGGGTGCCTTTCTTTTCGGCGAGTTCCTGCACGTCGTCCACAATGAGCACGTCGACCAACTGGTAGTAGCGCAGGAAGTCGGCCACCTGATTGCTGTTGTTGCTGCTCTTGGCCGAGCAGGCGGCATTCATATATTGGTTCTGGAACGTATTGGCATTCACGTAGAGCACCACCTTGTCGGGAAAACGCTCGTTGACGGCATTGCCAATGGCCTGCGCCAGATGGGTTTTACCCAGACCGGGGCCGGAATATATGAAAAGCGGGTTGAACGCATTCCTGCCGGGCTTGGCTGCGATGCTCAATCCGGCTGCGCGGGCCAGACGGTTGCACTCGCCTTCTATGAAGGTTTCCATAGTGCACTTCGGGTCGAGATGCGGATCGATATTGAGTTTTTTGATGCCCGGGATCAGATACGGATTGCCGTCGTATGAGACAGCCGCATCGGGAGAGGGGATCTCGCGGTTGACCGAACGGGGCCGGCACTGCTTCTGCTCTATGAAACCGTCGCCCGCGATGCGCACGCGGTAACGCAATCTGGCATCGGGACCGATGGCACGCCTCAGAGCCTTGCCGAGCAGATCGAGGAAATTGGCCTCGATGTGTTCGCGGACATAGTCGGACTGAACCTCTATGGTGAGTGTTGAATTCTCGAGGCATACCGGTTTGATGGGAGCGAACCATATATCGAAAGCTGCCTGCGGGATATTGTCAGCGACAATATCCAGACATCTGTTCCAGACTTCGATATGTGTTTCCGTCAAAGGCATGGCTTGAGTGACTCTTTCACAGCAACAAAATTGGATGAAAAATTGTTATAAAAAAAATTATTTCTCTATTGTTTTTTTCAAAAAACCTACAAGTGTCTAATTTTCAACACAAAAAAATTTTAATTCCCATATACACCTGATTATCAGTAGCTTGCAAAATAAAGTCGGCAAGCATAAACCTGTAGGGCACAAAATAAACTACCGATTTTTTATTTTTTTGCAGTGCCGGTATCCGACGGCAACCTGACTATGAAGGCGCCGTTGTATTTCTTCTTCAGGGAAGCGAGCGCAGAGGCGGCTTCCGCCCTCGAAGCGTACGATCCGTATATGTATTTGTACATACCGTCGATCTTCACGCAGCGGATGTTTCCATCCTTGAGACGGGAGTCTTTTGCCGGCAGTTTTTCCTTCAATGCGAATACCTGTATGGCCCACGCTCCGTCGGAGGGGGCTGGAGAAGGCTTGGCGGCAGGAGCAGACGGTACGGCCGCCCCAGGGCTCCTGTCGTCCGCGTTCTGCCGCTCATATTCTCTCTTATAGTCGGCAAAACCGCGGAAAAGGCATTCGGCCACCCTCTCCCGCATTGCACCGTCGGACAGGGCGGCCCTGTCAAGTCCGCTCGAAATGAATCCGATCTCCACAAGGACAGACGGCATCGTGGTTTTCCACAGCACCAGCAGAGGCGCCTGCCTTATGCCGCGGCTGTGCCCTATGGGGCCCTTTTGCATCGCGGCCTCGAAACACGATGCAGCCGATATGCTCTGCTCGAACTGGGCGCTCTGCATCAGGTTGAAGAAGATGAACGAGTCGGGAGCGTCGGGGTCATAGCCGGCATATTTCGTGGAATAGTCATCCTCCAGCAATATGACCGAGTTCTCCGCCTTGCACACCTCCATATTGGAATTGCTCTTGTCGGTTCCCATTATGTACGACTCGGTGCCGTGCACCCCGGGGGCATCCTTCACGGAATTGACGTGGACCGAAACGAAAAGGTCGGCCTTGTTGCGGTTGGCGATGGCGCTGCGCTCGTCAAGCGGTATGTAAACGTCACGGTCGCGGGTGAACACCACCTTGACATCCGGATAGGCCTCCTGTATCTTCCGCCCGAACTTGACGGCGACGTCGAGAGTGACGTCCTTCTCCCTCATCGGCCCCGATATGGCACCGGGGTCACGCCCGCCGTGGCCGGCATCGACAACCACCGTACGGATACGGAAAACGTCACTCTCCGCGGCCGCCGCAAGCGGGGAACACGCAAGAAGAGATGCGACAACGCACAGGGAAAGGCATACGGCAGTTTTTTTCGGTCTTAACGGCATTTTTGTTAACTTTGTACTTTTGCAAATATACTAAGAATCTGTCTATAATCAAATGCCAATCCTGCGCATACGCTGCATGACAGTCCTGACGGCAATGGTGCTCCTTCTTCAGGGAGGCGCCGCTCTGGCCGCTCCGCAGGAACAGGGGGCGCTGCGCAGGGTCCCCTCCGACAGTCTTCTCTCCCCTCTTCCATACGGAGAGATATTCCGTCATCTGGCAGTCGGCGACACGGCCTCGGCCTCCAAGGCCGCGGACAGGGCCCGCCGCGGCAAGGCGCACTCCGGTGCAGCCACCAGGAAGGCCGCCAAGAGCAATCTCGAAAGGCCAGTGTTCTCCACGGCCCGCGACTCCATAATCGAAGACGTCGAAAAGAACATAATGCACTATTTCGGCGATGTCACGGCCACCTTCGGAGACCTCTCGCTCAAAGCCGACTATATGGCCTACAATATGGACCTCAACGTGGTGTACGCACGAGGCTCCGTCGATCCGGTGACTGATTCGCTCGTGGGCAGGCCCCAGATGACCGAATCGGGCAAGACATACGAGATGGAGGAGGTCTATTACAACTTCACCACCCGCAAGGCCAAGATCAAGAACATGACCACCAACCAGGAGGACGGCCGGCTGGTTGGCGACGACCTCAAGATGATGGACGACAAGTCGTTCAACATAAGCAAGGGAAAATACACCCTTTGCGACGCAGAGCACCCGCACTACTACCTCAGGATGACCGCAGCCAAAGTCATCACCGAGCCCAAGCAGAAAACAATGTTCGGCCCGGCATACCTTGTGGTGGGCGACGTGCCCGTGCCATTCGCGGTGCCGTTCGGCTTCGTGCCCGAAATGCCCGACAGAGCCAGCGGAATCCTGATTCCGACCTACGGCGACGAGCAGGCCCGTGGACTGTTCCTCAGGGACCTCGGCTATTCGTTCGTGATAGGCGACTATGCCGACATAGCCCTCACCGGTGACATTTACACCTACGGCTCCTGGGCCGTAAGGATGACGTCGCGCTACAAGTTGCGCTACAAATTCGACGGATCGATATCGATAAACTATTCCGACGACATCGTCGGAGAGAGGGGCACGCCTGGCTTCTCCGAATCGAAGAACTTCGGAGTCAACTGGACCCACTCCCAGGATTCCAAGGCGCATCCCGGAACGTCGTTCCGCGCCTCGGTGAATTTCTCCAGCCCTTCAAACAACACCTACAACTCATCGGGCATCACCCAGGCCCTGCAGGCCCAGACCTCATCTTCGATATCCTACTCCAAGACGTGGAGCAATATGAGCCTCTCGGTCAATGCGCTGCACAGCCAGAACTCGCGCGACAGCTCCTATGCCATAACGTTCCCGAATATCACCTTCTCGGTAAACAGGTTCTACCCCTTCAAGCGCAAGAACCGTGTCGGAAGCGAGAAGATATACGAAAAGATATCCTTCAGCTACAATACCACCCTTCAGAACAAAATCAACTTCAAGGCTTCCGAAATCCACGACGAGGGGTTCCTCAACAAGATGCAGAACGGAATGACGCATAACTTCCAGATAGGTCTCCCCTCCTTCACCCTGCTCAAATACCTGCAGTTCTCCCCCTCGGTCAACTACGGAATGAACTGGTTCTTCAGGGAGCAGATAAAGGAATACGACGAGGAGCAGCAGACGGTGGTCACGCGCTATTCCGACCTTTTCAGCACATTCGGAGTTACACAGACATTCTCCGCCGGAATATCGATGAGCACCCGAATCTACGGTCTGTTCAACTTCGGAGCCAAGAGCAAGCTGCAGGCCATACGCCATATGATAACCCCGTCGTTCAACTTCAGCTACGCCCCGGAACTCGGAACGCCCGGCAACGGATACACCAGCCTGACGTATACCGACGCCAAGGGCGACGAAGTCACTGTCGACTACAACAAATACGGCGGCCAGATATATTCCCCTCCGGGGAGAGGCAAGACGGCGGCACTCAGCTTCTCGTTCCAGAACAATCTGGAGGCCAAGATCAATCGTGAAGACAGCATCGGCAACCTGAAGTCGGAAAAGATAAAACTGCTCGACCAGCTCAACATAAGCGGATCCTACAATTTCATGGCCGACTCGATGAGGCTTTCCAACATAGGCATTTCCGCCAGCACCACGGTGTTCGGCAAACTCGGAATAAACGGCAACCTTACGCTCGACCCCTACGCCGTCGACTCGCGCGGGCGCAGGATTGGCGCATATGCGGTGACACAGGGGCAGGGCCTCGTCAGGCTCACCAGCGCCAGCGCCTCCCTGTCGTATTCGATCAACGGCGGAGGGAAATATCAGGGCAACGACGGATCGAACGGCCTCTCCGGAGGAGGGAACCAGGACTATGCATTCATATATTATCACCCCGTAACCGGCGAATACATCCCGGGGGGATGGTGCTATTATATGAACCCCAACGTGCCGTGGTCGCTCCGTCTGGGCTACAACTATTCCTACTCCCGGTCATACCAGTATTCAAACGAGCAGCTGATAGTGAAGCACAACCATACCCAGACCCTGTCCATTTCGGGAAGCATCAAGATAACCAAGGCTTTCGACATCTCCCTCAACACCGGATTCGACATCACCAAGCTCAAACTCTCGACCACGCAGGTAAACGCCACCTACGACCTGCACTGCTTCGCCATCACGTTCTCGTGGGTGCCCAACGGCAAATGGGAGAGCTACAGTTTCCGCATAGCCGCGAAAGCCTCCGCCCTGTCAGACCTGCTGCAGTACAAGAAGTCCACCAGCTACTGGGACAATTGACACCGGATTCCTGTACGGGCGCGGCGAAACCTTTTCCGACATAGCGCAGTCAAACCCGTGTTGACAATAAAACGTATGACAATGGAAACACTTGAATTGTTGCTTGAAGAGGATATTCTGGTTCCGATCTTCATCTGCTGCATAATGCCGATATGCATAGTGCTTATCGTAACCGTCACCCGCAAGAAACGCGAAGAGAAACAGGCCGAAGTCATAATCAAGGCCATCGAGCACGGCATACAGGTAAACCCGGGCATGCTCAAGTTGGATTTACCGAAGAAAAATGTCTGCAGGAACAGAGCCAAGACTCTGGTGATGCAGCAGCTCCGCACGGGGTGCATACTGCTCGCACTGGGAGCAGCGCTGGCCGCCGGATATTTCATTGATGAATGCGGCGCCATTATGCCCGCCGTACTGTGCGGGCTGATAGGCGCGGCATTCATTGCAGTGTTCCTCGTGTTCCGCAAGATGCTCGCTCCCGAAATGGAAGCGGAAGAAAAGAAGAACGTCGAAAAGATCATTTCAGGGGAATAACGATGACCTCCGAAAGGTTCAGTTGCCTTGTCAGGCAGGAGCAGGCCTCGTTGCGCAGGTTCCTCCTGTCGTTGTGCCGCGGCGATGCAGCCAGGGCCGATGAACTGGCACAGACAGCAATAATCAAAGCCTTCATATCCTTCGACAAATTCGAAGGGCGGTCGAAATTCTCCACCTGGCTCTTCAGGATAGCCTACAACTGTTTCTACGACGATTGCAAGTCGTCGCTCCGCCGCAAGGCAGGGCCCATAGACCGTGAGGCGATGTGTGTGGCGGACGAGTGCCGTGCCGACGACAAGTTCAAATACCAGATGCTGCAGGATGCCATAAAGGCGCTTCCCGAAGAGGAAAAGGCGATAGTTCTGCTGTTTTACCAGGAAGACAAGCCGATACGTGAAATAATGGAAATAACGGGGATGCCGGAGGGCACGGTCAAGACAAAACTTTACCGTGGCAGGCAGCATCTCAGAAAATATCTCGAAAATGAAGACCGATGACGATATACGCGATTTCTTCCACGCCAACAGGCCCGTGCCTTCGGACGAATCGCAGTTTATGGATTCCCTCGAAAGGAATATGGCCGTGGCCGTGGTCCTGAGGGAGATGAGCCGTAGTGAGAGGAAACGGAGCCGGAGGCTGATTGCCGCCGCCTTATGCTGCGGTCTGATTGCAGGGGCATTGATTGCCGCATTCTACGCCTATATGCCGACATACGCCGAAGGCCTGATTGCGGCGGCCCAAACGTCGATAGCCAGACCTGTCATCAGTCTGAAACCGGTTGCATTGGCCGGACAGTCGGGCATATGGCTGATTTCGGCGGTGATACTTGCCGCAGCCCTGCTGATTCCCCACAAATACGTAAGATAGCCTACTGGAGCTTGTCGCCGTTCATCGACACGAGGAACTCCCTGTTGTCCACTGTTTTTTCCAGACGGCTCTTCATAAACTCCATAGCCTCCACGGAATTCATATCCGAGAGGTAGTTGCGCAGCAACCATATGCGGTTGAGGTCCTCGGGAGCATAGAGAAGGTCGTCCCTGCGGGTTGAACTGAGGGTGACGTCCACTGCCGGGAACAGACGCTTGTTGGCGAGTTTGCGGTCGAGCTGGAGCTCCAGATTGCCGGTACCCTTGAATTCCTCGAATATCACGTCGTCCATCTTGGATCCTGTTTCGGTAAGGGCTGTGGCAAGGATGGTGAGCGAGCCTCCGTTCTCGATGTTGCGCGCCGCACCGAAGAAACGCTTGGGTTTCTGGAGCGCGTTGGCATCGACACCTCCCGAGAGCACCTTGCCCGAAGCGGGCTGCACGGTATTGAACGCCCGGGCAAGACGGGTTATCGAATCGAGGAGTATGACCACGTCGTGACCGCACTCCACCAGACGCTTGGCCTTTTCGAGCACCATATTGGAAACCTTGACGTGGTGGTCGGCAGGCTCGTCGAAAGTGGATGCAATCACCTCCGCCTTGACGCTGCGCTGCATGTCGGTAACCTCCTCGGGACGCTCGTCGATGAGGAGCACTATCATATAGACCTCGGGGTGGTTGTCAGCAATGGCATTGGCTATATCCTTGAGCAATACGGTTTTTCCGGTCTTGGGCTGCGCCACAATCAGGCCCCTCTGGCCCTTGCCTATAGGGGTGAACATATCCACTACCCTGATTGAAAGGTTGCTGTTGTGCCCGTTGCCTGTAAGTTTGAACTTCTCCTCCGGGAACAGGGGAGTGAGAAAATCGAAAGGCACGCGGTCGCGGATGGACTCGGGCGCACGGCCGTTGATGAGGCTCACCCTTACGAGCGGGAAATACTTCTCGCCCTCGCGCGGAGGCCTGATTTCACCGAAGATGGTATCGCCCGTCTTGAGTGCATATGTCTTGATCTGCTGCTGCGACACGTATACGTCGTCGGGAGAGTTGAGATAATTGTAGTCCGACGAACGGAGGAATCCGAAACCGTCGGGCATTATTTCGAGCACTCCGGTAGCCTGCACTATCCCCTCGAATTCGTAGCGGGGACGCTGCGGCTGGGCCTGCTGTTGAGGTTGTTGTTGCTTCTGCGGCTGCTCCGGCTGCTTTTCCGACTGCTGGTCAACCTGCTGGGGAGCATTCTGCTGCTGGGCTTCCGCACCTCTGCGGGGACGGCGCTTCCTTGCCGAAGGATTGTCGGACTGACTGCCCTCGGGAGCCGTGGCCTGAGGAGCCTGCTGCTGCGCGGGATTCTCCGCCTTGGGAGCGGCCGGTTGAGCCTCCTTTGCGGCATCGTTCTTTCTGGGACGGCCGCGGCGCGGCTTCTCCTGCGCCTCCTGAGGCTTGTCATCCGCCTGCTGCTTATTGTCATTCACAGGCTTGGGAGATGCTTCTGCCGAAGCGTCCTCAGCCTTGCCGCCGTCTTTCTTGCCCGAAGCCTTCGCCTTCCGGCGCGGGGTTTTCTGACGGGGAGTCTCAGTAAGCTGGGTGGACTCCTCATCCAATATGGCATAAATCAAATCCTGCATTCCGAGCGCCTCGGGTTTCTTGACCTTCAAATCCTTGGCAATAGCGCGCAAGTCATCCAGACTCTTCGCGTTCAAATCATCAATTGTGTAATACATCCGACTTTGTTAAAGACGGGGCACGCCCTGAACCGACAACCCCTCTGCGATGAATAGTGTTACAAAAATAACACTTTATAACGAATATCAAAAATTATCAGACAAGTTTGCGCCCGAACTTGTCGATCTTCTCCCTGGCATAGGCGAGGGTTATGTCGAGACTCTTGCGCCCCGATGACGGAGCCTCGAACATTGCGTCCGTCATTATGGCCTCGCAAATCGAACGCAGCCCCCTGGCCCCTATCCTGTAGGCGATGGCAGTATCCACTATGAACTCAAGGGCCTCACGGTGCAGGGAAAGCTTTATTCCGTCGAGCGCGAACAGCTCCTTGTACTGCTTGACAAGCGCATTCTTGGGCTCGGTCAATATCGAAAGCAGGCTGTCGCGGCCCAGAGGGTCGAGATGCGTGAGCACCGGCACGCGCCCTATTATCTCCGGGATGAGCCCGAACGACCTCAAGTCCTGCGGGGCAACGTACTGGATGAGGTTGTTGCGGTCGATCTCCTCCCGCTTCTTCTGCGCCCCGAAGCCGACAACCTTGGCGTTGAGACGCTTGGATATGTGCCGCTCTATCCCCTCGAAGGCCCCTCCGCAGATGAAGAGGATATTCTCGGTATTGACGGCAATCATCTTCTGCTCGGGATGCTTGCGCCCTCCCTGCGGGGGAACGTTGACTATGCTTCCTTCGAGTATCTTGAGCAGCGCCTGCTGCACCCCCTCCCCGCTCACGTCGCGGGTGATGGAAGGATTGTCGCTCTTGCGGGCTATCTTGTCGATTTCATCGATGAACACTATTCCCTTCTCGGCACGGGCCACGTCGTAGTCTGCATCCTGAAGGAGCCTTGTGAGGATGCTCTCCACGTCCTCACCCACATAGCCGGCCTCGGTGAGCACCGTTGCATCGACTATGGCGAAAGGGACATCGAGCATCCTGGCTATGGTTCTGGCCATAAGGGTCTTGCCGGTACCTGTAGGGCCCACCATCAATATATTCGACTTTTCGAGGGCTGTGTCGCAGTCGGGATGTGCGATACGCTTGTAGTGGTTGTACACGGCCACCGAAAGGGTTTTCTTGGCCTCATCCTGACCGATCACATACTGGTCGAGGAAGGCCTTTATCTCCTGCGGCTTGCGTATTTCGAGCCCCTTCTCCACCTTTCGCCGCCCGGCTGAATCCTGCTGAAGCGACGCATCCTGCGGAAAAGCCTCCTTGAGATAACGGTAGGTCTCCCTTATGCAGTCGGAGCAGATATAGCCCCCGGCGCCCTGAAGCATCATATCGACTCCGGACTGCCGCCTTCCGCACATCACGCAGACAGGCTCGTTGTTTCTGCCCCCCGATGCCATCACTTTTTCTTTGCCGGAGACACTATCTCGTCCACCATTCCGTATTCGAGAGCCTCTGGAGCGCGCATCCAGAAATCGCGGTCCGCGTCGCGGGTTATGTCATCGACGCTCTTTCCGGTATGGTGTGCGAGGATCTCGTAGAGTTCTCCCTTGAGCTTGACTATCTCGCGGGCCGTGATTTCGATATCGGAAGCCTGCCCCTGGGCTCCGCCGAGGGGCTGGTGTATCATCACACGGGAATGAGGCAGGATGGAACGCTTGCCCGCGGTACCTGCAGCAAGCAGGATGGAGGCCATCGAGGCCGCCATACCGGTGCATACCGTTGCCACGTCGCAGCGGATTGTCTGCATCGTGTCGTATATCCCGAGCCCTGCATATACCCCGCCTCCCGGGGAATTGATATAGAGCGTTATGTCGGAATCCGACCCGGTCGAGTCGAGGAACAGCAGCTGGGCCTGTATGATGTTGGCCACATCGTCATCGATAGGACAGCCGAGGAAGATGATGCGGTCCATCATCAGGCGGCTGAACACGTCCATCTGCGCCACGTTCAGCGTGCGCTCCTCAATGATTGTGGGATTCATATACCCCGACACCACACGGCTCAGGGTGGTTGAACTTATGCCGCAGTGCCCTACTGCGAACTTTTCGAATTCCGTAGCCATATCCGTTCAGAATGATTCCGCTCAGGCGGTAAGTTCACGCATCTTTTCGAGGGAGACCTTCTTCTTGTCGAGAGTGACCGTCTTGCGTATGTAGGCAAGGGCGAGGTCGTCCTGCACTTTCTCGAAAACGCGGCGGCCCTGCTGCTCGTCGGCGAGGGTACGCTCCGCGAAGTCCTTGAGGGTAGCCTCAGGCACGTTGTTCATTCCGTACATTGCAAACTGATATGCGGCTATCCTCTTGGCCTCTTCGAGAAGATTCTCCTTGGAGACCTTTATCTTCTGCTCCTTGAGTATGAAATCGCGGATCATGTCCCAGCGGAAATCCTTGGCAAAATTGTCGTATTCCTTCTCTATTTCCTCGGCTGTGAACTTACCTTCGTTGGCGGTGAGTATCCAGCGCTTGAGGAAAGCATCGGGAAGCTTGAGAGCCGCCTTCTTTATGAAATACTCCTTGGCGTCGACAGAGAAACGGAAATCGCCCTCCTGAGCATATTCGCTCTCGAGGCGCTCCTTGACCCTGGCGTCGAACTCCGCCTCGTTCTTGACGGCATCCTTGCCGAAAATCTGGTCGAAAGTTGCCTGTACAGGCTTGGCAGCCACAAAGGTCTTGACTTCCTTGACGGTCATATTCCACGATTTGGGCAGATTGCCGAGCTCCTCCTTCTTCACCTTGAACATCGCGGCGCGGTCGGCCTCGTTGGAAAAGGTCTTGACGATATCCACCTTCTTGGAATCGCCTGCCTTCACACCCACGAACACCTTCTTGGCAGCAGCATTCTGAATGCTGCGCAGAGCCACGTAAGCACCCTCGACCTTCTGCTCGCCGGAGACGAAATCGGCTATCACGAAGTCCTCCTCCCCGGCAGCAGCACCCGTTTCGAGGGAGCCGTACTGCTTGAGCAGCGATTCCTTGTAATCCTTGAGAGCCTTCGCCGAAGTGGTGACATTATAATAAGGTATCTTGTCGCTCGAAGAAATCGACACCTTCACCTCAGGGGCCAGAGCCACGTCGAAGCTGAAGCTGAACTTGTCGGGGTTGTTCCAGTCGTTCTTGTCTTCCTTTTCGCTGGGGAGAGGCTCGCCTATCACCTTGAGCTTGTTGGATTCGATGAACTTGGTGAGCTCACCCGACACTATCGTGTTTATCACATCGGCCAGAGCCCTGCCGCCGTCGAGCTTTTCGATGAGCGACATAGGGGCCATTCCCTTGCGGAAGCCCTTGATATCCGCATTGCGGCGGAATTCGTTGAGCTTCTTCCTGCGGGCCTCGGCCCAATCTGCGCCCTCGAGATTGATGGTCACTGTAAGGTTTTGTTCGTCAACCTTTTTCTGAGATACTTTCATTTCGTATATGTAAAATTGTTATTTCCATACGGGAAGGCCGAGCCTCCCCTGCCATAAAGGGTTGCAAAGTTAATAAAAATTTGGCTTTTCCAGTTTGAATACTTTTCTTAAATTTGTAAAGTATGTCAGCAGGGTGCCCATCCTCATTCCGCCGGTCCCCCTCTACAGCGTCGTAAAATACAAATGATACAATCAATCAAACGATGAAAGAATATATACGGCAAAACGAAAAACGCTTCCTTGACGAACTTTTCGAGGAACTGAGAATCCCATCCGTGAGTTCATCCGCAGCCCACCGCGGCGATATGGAGAAATGCGCCCGCAAGATAGCCGACCTTCTCCTTGCCGCCGGAGCCGACACGGCCGAGGTGTGCGAAACCGCAGGGAACCCGGTCGTTTTCGGAGAAAAGAAATTTGACCCGAAGGCAAAGACAGTTATGGTCTACGGGCATTACGACGTCATGCCCGAAGTACCCCGCGAACTGTGGAATACAGACCCTTTCGAGCCGGTGATAAAGGACGGCGCGATCTACGCCCGCGGAGCCAATGACGACAAGGGGCAGCACTTCATGCACATCAAGGTGCTTGAATATCTCGTGCGCGAAGGCAAGCTGCGCCATAATATCAAGTTTTTGATCGAGGGCGAAGAGGAAATAGGCTCCAAGAGCCTCTCGCCCTGGATAAAGGCCAACAAAAAGAAGCTCGCCTGCGACGTGATTCTGGTTTCCGACACCACTATGATTTCCGACAAGGTCCCCTCCCTCAACACCGGGATGCGCGGCCTGCAACTCTTTGAAATCACGGTGAAAGGGCCCGACAAGGACGTTCATTCGGGCCACTTCGGAGGTGCCATAGTCAACCCCGTCAATGCACTGTGCAATCTCATCAGCACTATGACGGACGGCAGGGGGCGGGTGACGATAGATGGATTCTACGACGACGTTGCCGATCTTCCGCGCGCCGAGCGCAGGATGATAGCCAGAGCTCCATTCGATATGGAGGAATTCAAGGAGAGCCTCGGCATAGATGCCGTAATGGGCGAAAAAGGCTATACCACCCTTGAAAGGATCGGCATACGGCCCAGTTTCGACCTCAACGGAATCTGGGGCGGCTATATGGGAGAAGGAGCCAAGACAATCATTCCGTCAGAGGCTCACGCAAAGGTTTCGATGAGGCTCGTGCCGAACCAGGCCGCCGCGAAAATCGCAAAACTGTTCGAGAAGCACGTACGCAAGTATGCACCCAAGGGAGTGAAGGTCACGATAAAGAATCTGGAAGGGGGAGAGAGTTTCAGCACTCCGCTGCAGAGCAGCGCATTCCGGGCGGCTTCGCGCGCAATGGCGGAGGTTTACGGAGTGGAACCTGTCCCGAGCCGCGGAGGCGGAAGCATCACTGTGATTGCGGATGCGCAGAAAGAACTCAAGGCCACTCCAGTGCTGATGGGCTTCGGTCTTGAAAGAGATCTCATCCACTCCCCCAACGAGAGTTTCCTCCTCGACCAGTGGCGCAAGGGAATGGAATCCATCGCCCTGTTCTACAAGTATTTCTAATCGTTTTCAGGAATATAGAAAGATTCCGGCCACGGCCGAAAGGGCCAGCATCAGGATGGCATCGATGCCCAGCCATACCGCCGAAAAGACCACGGCAAAAATGATGAGCGAAGCGATGTCCCCGAACGTTTCGCCGTTGATGAACATAAGGGCGCTCGCCCCTATCATACCGGTCGTGAGCGGCCTCAGCCATCCCACGACGCCCTCCACATAACGGTTCCTGCGCAGTTTCGCATAAAAGGCAGTGACAAGGGTCATCAGCAGCAGAGGCGGAATGCACACGGCCAGAGTGGCAAGGGCGCTGCCCCAGACATTGCCGGTTATCATATAACCCACGTAGGTGGCGCTGTTGACGGCTATCGGGCCGGGGGTCATCTGCGACACGGCCACGATATCGGTGAACTGCGAGGCGGTGAGCCAGCCGTGCTGCACCATCACCTCGTTCTGGATCAGGGAGAGCATTGCATATCCGCCCCCGAATCCGAAGAAACCTATCTTGAGGAATGAGAGGAAAAGTTGCAGATATATCATTTCCCGCCCCTCCTTTCCTTGAAGAGAACCTCCGCCACTCCGGCCAGAATCCCGAGCGCAATCACCCATACCGGAGAAAAACCGCCCTGCCATATTGCAAGTGCGGCAGCGACGCCCAGACATATCATCGGCCATTTCAAAGGCTTGAGGAGTTTCACAAACGGAACGGCCATCAAGGCCACCACCGCAGGCATCAGGCCGCGGAATGCGGCATTCACATACAGGTTGTCACGGAAGCCCTGAAGCACGACGGCGATTGAAAGAATGATCAGGAAACTCGGCAGTACAGCTCCCAGCACGGCCATCGCAGCCCCTGAGAAGCCACGCTGCCTGTAACCCACGAACACGGCGGTATTCAACGCCACCGGACCAGGAGACGACTGGGCAAGGGCGAAGTGGTTGTAGAAGTCATCCCTGGTAAACCACCTGCGCCTCTCGACAACCTCCTTCTCCACGACGGGAATCATTGCGAGGCCGCTTCCGAAAGTAACGGCGCCTATTTTGAAAAAACTCCAGAACAATTGAAAAAGCATATTGCAAAGGTAGATGAATTTTCGTACATTTGTAGGTTAAATTTTATCTGATATCCGATATGGCAACAACAGCTGCAGAAAACGAGTATTCAGCCCAAAGCATCCAGGTCCTCGAAGGTCTGGAAGCGGTGCGCAAGCGTCCTTCGATGTATATCGGGGACATCAGCGACAGGGGTCTTCACCATCTTGTATATGAAGTTGTGGACAACTCAATCGACGAGGCTCTCGCCGGATACTGCAACGATATAGTGGTAACGATCAACGAAGACAACTCGATAACGGTCAAGGACAACGGCCGAGGCATTCCTACGGGCATGCACGAAAAGGAGCACCGCTCCGCCCTCGAGGTAGTGCTCACCGTACTTCACGCCGGAGGCAAGTTCAGCAAGAACAGCTACAAGGTGTCGGGAGGTCTGCACGGAGTCGGCGTGTCGTGCGTAAACGCCCTTTCGGACCATCTGCGCGCCGAAATCCACCGCGAAGGAAAAATATTCGTTCAGGAATACAGCAAAGGCAAACCTCTCTACGACGTCAAGGTGGTGGGAGAAGCGTCCGATACTGGAACCACGATTACGTTCCACCCCGACAAGGAAGTATTCACAGCCACGGACTGCGTTTACAAGCGCGAAACCCTCGCCACCCGTCTCCGCGAGCTCTCCTACCTCAACAAGGGCATCAAGCTCACGCTCATCGACAAGCGCGTGACCACCGAAACGAAATACGACGAAGACGGAATAGAGCATCAGGTCGAGGCCAAGGATGTATTCTACTCGGAAAAGGGTCTCCTGGAATTCGTGGAATATCTCGACGGCAACCGCAAGAGACTCACCGAGCAGCCCATCTATCTCGAAACCAACAAGACCATCCCCATCGAGATGGCGATGCAGTACAACACCGACTTCAACGAGAACATCCACTCCTACGTCAACAACATCAACACCATAGAAGGCGGCACCCATCTGGTGGGATTCCGCGCCGGACTCACCTCCACCCTCAAGGCCTATGCCGAGAAAAACGGTTTCCTGGCCAAGGCCAAGGTTGACGTGAGCCCCGAGGACTTCCGAGAAGGGCTCACAGCCGTGATTTCGGTCAAGGTGGCCGAACCTCAGTTCGAGGGGCAGACCAAAACCAAGCTCGGCAACACCGAGGTGCGCAGCGCAGTGCAGACCGCCGTCAGCACCGTGCTCGAGCAATTCCTCGAAGAGAATCCGAAAGACGCCAAGATAATAATCGACAAGGTGGTTCTTGCAGCCCAGGCCCGCCAGGCAGCCCGCAAGGCGCGCGAGATGGTGCAGCGCAAAACTGTAATGACAGGAGGCGGACTCCCCGGCAAATTGTCGGACTGCTCCGACCGCGACCCCGCAAAGTGCGAGCTCTTCCTCGTCGAGGGAGATTCCGCAGGCGGAAGCGCGAAGCAGGGCCGCGACCGCACCTTCCAGGCCATCCTTCCGCTTCGAGGCAAGATCCTCAACGTGGAAAAGGCTATGGAGCACCGCGCGTTCGAGAGCGAGGAGATACGCAACATCTACACCGCACTGGGAGTCACAATCGGCACCGAAGACGACCCCAAGCAGCTCAACCTCAGCAAGCTCAGATACCACAAGGTGATAATAATGACCGATGCCGACGTGGACGGCGCGCATATCGCCACGTTGATCCTCACCCTGTTCTTCCGCTATATGCCCGACCTTATCCGCAACGGCTACGTGTATCTGGCGACCCCTCCCCTCTACCTGATAGCCAAAGGCAAGGAGCGCGAGTACTGCTGGACCGACGCACAGAGAGACGAGGCCGTGGAGCGCATCGGCAAGGGCAAGGAATCCGGGCTCAAGATACAGCGCTACAAAGGTCTTGGTGAAATGGATCCCGAGCAGTTGTGGGACACTACTATGAATCCCGAAAACAGGATTCTCAAGCAGGTGCACATCGACAACGCCGCCGAGGCCGACAAGATATTCTCGATGCTGATGGGCGACGACGTCGCTCCGCGCCGCGAATTCATAGAGCAGAATGCAAAATACGCCAACATTGATGCGTAATTATTTTGGCCGTTTGCGCCAAATATGCTATCTTTGCTGACCAATTTAAGGAAGAAAATCGTTAAGCCAGTGATTAAGAGATACTTAGTTGTATCCGCTTACGGTTGTAAATTTTAACAGAATTTATTTATGTACGCAATTGTTGACATTGCAGGACAGCAATTCAAGGTTGAGGCCGGAGCTCAGATTTTCGTCAACCGTCAGGCTGCCGAAGTAGGTTCTTCGCTTGAGTTCGACAAGGTTCTCCTGTTGGACAACGCAGGCAAGGTCAAGGTGGGCGCCCCCTATGTTAAAGGCGTAACGGTCAAGACAACGGTTCTTGAGCATTGCAAGGCCGACAAGGTCATCATCTTCAAGAAAAAGCGCCGCAAGGGCTATCAGAAGAAGAACGGCCATCGTCAGTACCTCACCAAGATTCAAATCGAAGAAATTGCTACCGCTTAATTAAAAAGGACTTAGATTATGGCTCATAAAAAAGGTGTCGGCAGTTCCAAGAACGGCCGTGAATCAGAAAGCAAACGTTTAGGTATTAAATTGTTTGGTGGCCAGATTGCCAAGGCCGGCAATATCCTGGTCCGCCAGAGAGGTACAGTCCACTATCCCGGCGAAAACGTGGGTATGGGCAAGGACCACACTCTCTTCGCACTCGTTGACGGAGTGGTAACGTTCAAGAAGAAGCGCAACGACAAGTCATACGTCTCCGTCGTTCCTTCCGAGAACTAACTGACGTCAAATAATATTTGCACTTTAACGGAATATCCGTATATTTGCAGTCCCAAAACGGTGCGGTAGTTCAGATTGGTTAGAATGCCGGCCTGTCACGCCGGAGGTCGCGAGTTCGATCCTCGTCCGCACCGCTTAAAAATGCCCTACAAGTAATTGCAGGGCATTTTCATTTAAGATATTTCGTGATTTGGTACTAAAATGGTACTAAAACAATCGCCACAAAAAAAGGCCCGGACATCAATACTGAAGCCGGACCCGACGAATTTTAAACACATCGGTATTTCTACCGCTATGTCACCGGTGTATTATGTTTCGCTTTTGCAGTGCGAAGTTACTTAAAAAGCGGGACGGCCGAAATTAATTTGTAAATTTGCTTGAATACTTTCGTAAATGATGATGAAACGTTATTTTGTATCAATTCTGGCTCTGTTCGCATTGACATTCGGTGCATCGGCCTGGCATCCCGCAGGCGACAGAATCAAGACGGTGTGGGGGGAGTCCCTCACTCCTGAAAATGTGTGGGATGTCTATCCCCGTCCCCAGATGCAGAGGGAGAGGTGGCAGTCCCTCAACGGCTTGTGGAAGCTCAACGGCGGAAGGCAGATACTCGTGCCGTTCGCAATAGAATCATCCCTCTCCGGAATAGGGGAAAAGGTGCCGGAAGGCGACACGCTCGTCTATTCAAGGGAGTTCTCTGTGCCGAAGCAGTGGAAAGGCGAGAGGATACTCCTCCACTTCGATGCGGTGGACTGGTACTGCGAACTTTATGTGAACGGGAAATTCGTGGGCAGCCACAGCGGCGGTTATACCGCTTTCGGTTTTGACATAACGGAATATCTCAAGGGCGGCAGGCAGAACCTTGTCCTTAAGGTGGTGGACGGAACCGACAACGACCGCCAGCCCCGCGGCAAGCAGGTGCGCGACCCCAAGGCGATCTGGTACACGTCCGTGACGGGTATCTGGCAGAGCGTGTGGATGGAGCCCGTCAGTGCCTTCGGATATATATCTGATTTTACGATTAAAAATGATATCCATTTGGGAAGCATATCGGTCAGCCCCTCCTGCATCGGTGCGAAGCCCGGTGACAAGGTGGCTGTGAAAGTGTCGGACGGAGGAAAGGAAGTGGCTTCTGCCGTATGTGATGCAGACGGCAAGGTCGTGGCGGAAATTGACAAACCCCACCTGTGGAGCCCTGACGACCCTCATCTTTATGATATTGAAGTTTCCATGCTTCGCGACGGAAAGACTATAGACAAATTATCCACCTATACTGCAATGCGTGAGATTGGAATAAAGGAGGACAATGCCGGCCACAAGAGACTTGCTCTCAACGGAAAGATTCTCTTTCAGTACGGCCCCTTGGATCAGGGCTGGTGGCCCGACGGACTCTACACCGCCCCCTGCGACGAGGCCCTAAGATATGACATTGAGCAGACCAAGGCTTTCGGCTTCAATATGATCCGCAAGCATATCAAGGTTGAGCCCGCCCGCTGGTATTACTGGTGCGACAAGCTCGGAGTTATGGTCTGGCAGGATATGCCCAGCATCACTGCCACGGGCAACGTGTGGGGCCAGCTGGAATTCGACTCCAATGGCAACAATTTCTTCGACAGCGGCACCGACTGCAATTTCTCAAAAGAGGTCAAGGCAAATTACTACAAGGAATGGGGTGAGATAATGTCGCAGCTCGACAAGTTCCAGTGCATTGTGATGTGGGTTCCTTTCAACGAGGCTTGGGGGCAGTTCGATACCCGCAAGGCGGTTGAATTCACCCGCTCCCACGATTCGGGCCGCCTTGTGAATGCCGCCTCCGGAGGCAACTGGGTGAGCGGGGCGATAGGGGATGTGCTCGACTCGCACCACTACCCCAACCCTAAGATGCGTCTTATGAGCCCCGCCTATGTAAATGTGCTGGGTGAGTACGGCGGCATCGGGCTCCCTCTCAAGGGCCATCTCTGGCAGGAGGACCGCAACTGGGGATATATCCAGTACAAGGACAGCAGGGAGGTCACCGACAAATATGTGGAATATTCCGAAGAATTGAAGAAACTGGTGGCGGATGGATGCGCCGCCGCAGTATATACACAGACAACTGACGTTGAAATAGAAGTTAACGGACTTATGACATACGACAGAAAAATTGAAAAACTCGACAAGGAACGCGTGGCGTCAGCCAACCGCTCAGTAATAAGCAACGGGATAACTCCTGTGCCATCTTCCGCCTTCGAGGCCGTCAAGGACGGTAAGAAGATATCTCTCGTTACCATCACGGGCGGCGGACTCACTATGCAGGCCACCAACTGCGGAGGCCGCGTTGTGAGCCTCTTTGTTCCCGACAAGGATGGGAAGTACGATGATGTGGTGATAGGTTACGGCAGGATAGAAGATTATCTTGACAACAAGGGGGAGAGGTTTCTCGGTTCCAGCCCCGGACCCGTTGCGAACCGCATAGGCGGAGCGTCGTTCGGAATTGACGGTACCACCTACAAGGTTTCCGCCAATGACGGTGCCAATACGCTGCACGGTGGCTTTACCGGAATAGACAATCTGGTTTGGGACATTGAGTCGCAGACCGAAAATTCGGTTACATTTTCAGTAGTACACCCCGACGGGCTTGACGGCTTCCCCGGAAACAAGAAGATAAGGATGACCTACACCCTTACCGAGGATTCCGGACTTATGGTGGAATTCGAGGCTTCTACTGACAAGAAGACACCCGTCAATCTAGCCCATCATTCCTTCTTCAACCTTCACGGAAGCGGCAAGGGGAACATCCTGGATCACGTTCTCACAATCAAGGCCTCGAAAGCCACTCCTGTGGATGAGCATCTCATCCCTACCGGAGAGATTGCTTCGATAGAAGGCACTCCGCTTGATTTCCGCACTCCTCACGCCATCGGCGAGAGGGTGGATGACTACAGCAATCAGCAGATGGCCTACGGCCACGGATACGACTTCAATTATGTGCTGGACAAGGAGCACAAGGGTATGCTTGAGTCGGTTGCGATGGTATTTGACCCCGTTTCGGGCCGCAGGATGGAAGTGCTCACAGACCAGCCCGGACTCCAGTTCTACAGCGGTTACTTCTTCGATGGCACCTCCTGCGACAAGTACGGCAACAAGCTCGGCCGCAACTGCAGTTTCGCCCTTGAAACGCAGAAATTCCCGGATGCGGTGCACCACGGGAACTTCCCTTCAATAATTCTCAATCCGGGAGAGACCTACCGTCATAAGGTGATTTACAGGTTCTCCAGGTAAGTGATTGTTTTCGCCCGTGGGTGGAAGCGGGGATTGTTTTGACTATTTTTACGCCAACTGTCAAAAATGGCTTAATTTGACAATTTGGCGGCCGGTTAAGGGTTGCGGGATTCCGCAACCCTTCTCATTTTATAACCTTGATACCAAGCTCTTTCCCGTCCTTATCCCACATTGCAGTCTGAGCTGATTTTTCATTTAGTTAACGTCCAATAGGTGTTGGGTTATTGCAATATACTTTTTATCACAATAATCGTTTATTGGAATAAACTTTATTATATTTGCAAAAAAAGATGTCATAATGGAGACTCTATTCAAGAAACACAGATTGCTGATATCACAGGTGAGTATGAACATTATAAGGGAATCGGCCAATGGGATATTATGGGAAAAGCAACTTGTTGGCATCAAAGGCTCAAAAGGTGTCGGCAAAACTACAATGATGCGTCAGTTTATCAAGAGCCATTATGGAGTGAATGCAGGCGAAGCATTGTACTGCGTAATGGACAGTATCTATTTCTCGACTCATTCGCTCCTGGATCTTGCAGAGAGATTTCATCTTATGGGTGGCAAGCATCTGTTTCTTGACGAGGTGCACAAATATGACAACTGGAGCACTGAGCTCAAAGAGATAATAGATTTGTACCCGGATATGAAAATCACTTATTCCGGATCGTCTCTCCTGCAAATTCTCAATGCCGATGCCGATCTGTCCAGAAGGTCTTTGTCGTATGACATTCCAGGCTTGTCGTTCCGTGAGTACCTGATGTTCTATCACAACATCAAACTTCCGAAATACTCTTGGGACGAATTATTGTATAATGCCGATGGTATTTGCGATGCCGTGACCGCCGTATGTCCTCCCCAAAAAATGTTTGAAGAATACCTGCGAGTAGGCTTCTATCCTTTCTACGATAACGACGAGACTGAATATTACAGCCGCATAGAGAATGTCATTAAGTATATAATCGAGCAGGAAATGACAAAGTTCTGTGGAGTTGATCCTGCTTACACAAGGAAACTGGAGGCAATGCTGCTATATCTGGCCGACAACATTCCGTACGAAGTGAATATCGCCAAGCTGGCATCATATCTCGAGATAAACAAATTGACAGTACTCAGCTACCTCTCGAGTATGAAAAAGGCCGAGCTGCTCCATTTGCTGTATGCTGACAATAAAAACATCACCAAGATGCAGAAGCCGGATAAGATCTATATTCACAATCCGAATATACTTTGCGCTTTTGCGAAGAAAGAGAATGTCGGCACCTTGCGCGAATGTTTCTTTGTAAATCAGATGATGGTGAATCACGAAGTGGAATATGGTAAAAAGCAGGGTGATTTCCTTGTTGATGGTAAATGGACTATCGAAGTTGGTGGCCCGGACAAGAGTTTCGATCAGATTGCCGATATCCCTGATTCGTTTGTCTTTGCCGATTCAATGGAATTCCCCATTGGGAAGAAAATCCCTCTATGGCTCGCCGGGTTCACATATTGAATCATCGCTGCCCACCATATTGCGATAAAGAGATTCTGAAACAAGTTCAGAATTACGTTCAGTCTGATGCCGTAAATCAAGGTTGAAAGTGAGGCTGAAAGGCAGTTACTCAACCACCATATCGAACTGATCGCAAGCACCTGTCCTGTGGGCCAGGTGCTTTGTCATATGGGATATCCCGAAAAGAGGTGAGTAGGTCCTGACGCTGATGGTCTTCCCGTCCGGCTTGAACTCGAGGATGCGGAGCCATCCGTCCCCTCCGTTGCCTTCCCAGCCACCGCCGAGCACCTGCACGTTGAACATCATCTGATGGATTTTGTGACCCTGCGGGTTGAGGTCGCAGCGGTATGCGCAGCTCAGGCTCCAGTCATCGGGTTCTCCCTTGAAGGTGTCCTTGGCAGGCACTCCGGTATGGCCGCAGATTGTCAGGATTATATTCTTCGAGTCTTTGATCAGTTTTTCCCAGATCTGAAGGCCGCTGTTCGAGGGCTTAAGCTTGTAGTTCATCTTCTCCACAAAGTCGGCGCTCTTCTGCTTGAGATAGTTGTGCGTCATAAAGATTACCTTGTCGTCCTTGAACCTGTCGGAGTTTATGAGTTCGCGGGCCCAGTTG
>JAZUGR010000025.1:0-4125 GCA_045641345.1 Bacteroidales bacterium | reverse complement strand
CGCGCCCTTTGTATTATTGAAGAACTCCTCGTCGTTGCGGAGTTTTTCTTCTATCACGGTGAATGCGGGATCCTCTTTCTGATTGGTATAACGGGATGCCTTGGAGATGTCACCGCCAGTAAGACCCTGCTCTGCGCCCATATTGCCGGCGAACAGGCTCACAACGAATCCCACAACCGCTGCGAGACCCATATAAATCACGAAGTTTGAAGTTTTAACGTACATAATGTATTGCTTTTGATTGTTTGTCGTTTTTCGGCCGCCGATACTGCTCACGACCGTTTCTGATGCAAAGGTATTGCGAAATGGCCGTTCCTTCCAAACGTTTTGTGAAAGTGAGAATCATTTTTGTGAATTTTTGAACGGATTTGTAAGATTGAGAAACGGATTGTGAAATTAGGAATAAATGAAGTACATTTGTCGGCAAATCAAGAATCGGGATGATGTCCGCCCTTCTCAAAATCGTACCGGCAACCGTGCTGCTTCTGTGGGCCGTCAGAATCTTTCTGCGGAAAGATGCGAACAAATCCCAGCTGCTGATGTGCGCCGGGATGGCCGTCGCCGCCCACGCCATATTCCGGTGGGAGGAATCCGCGCTGTTTGTCTTCCCGTTCGTATATCTCAGTCTGAGGGAGGCCACCTCCGCAAGCGGGATTTCCAAATGGGATTGGCTCATCTTCATACCTTCCATCGTCTTCATTTCGCTCGGCAGAGGAACGGCCTCCGAAATTTTCCTGTGCATCCAGGTTGTGGCCGTACTTGCCTTCTCCACAATCAAGGTGCTGCGGTACAACAAGCTGTCGGCCGAATATTACGATACCGACGATGCGGCGGAAGCACCCTGGCAGGTGCTCCTGCTGCTGATTGGCGTCACAGTTGTCGCGGCGGTTATGATGCTTGTTCCGGAAGACTTCCGGTTATACGAGCCGGTTACGGCGGTGCTGACCCTGTTTCTCTCCGCAATGCTTTACCTGCTCGGAGCGAATGTCGTCACACTCGGGCATCAGCCACCGGTGCCGGATGAGCCGGATGCTGTGGCGGAAGGAGAATCGGCGCAGGCACAGGTGACGGGCAGCGAAGCCGACAGAAAACTGCTGCAGAAGGTAATCGACGAAAAGATGTTCCTCGACCCCACCCTTTCCTTGATATCCCTGGCGGAGAATCTGCACACCAACCGCACCTATCTCTCAAACAGCATCCACGCCTGCTACAATCAGAACTTTTCGGACTTCATCAATCATCTGCGTATAAACTATGCCATCGACCTTATGAAGGAAGACGGGCCCGGGGCGAACATCAAGGATATCGCCCTGCGCTCGGGCTACAACCATCTTCAATCGTTCTACCGCAACTTCACGCAGATAATGGAAATGACCCCCAAGACTTGGATGTCGAGGCAGGGGTGAAACACGCCTCAGAATGAACTGGATATTGTCGCTACTTCCCATCGGAGCATATCTTCTGGTACTCAAGATGCTCGACAGCTTCTCCCTTGCCAGATGGAAAACCCTGCTCACCGGCATCGGATACGGGGTTCTCTGCTGCGTTGTTGCATTCTTCCTGTCGCCCGGCAGGGCCACCCCTCTTGTGGAAGAGCTGCTCAAAGGCGGCTTTGCGGCATACCTCATCGGCACCAGACGCATCCGTTTCATGCCCGAAGCCCTCATCTACGGTGCTGCGGCGGGAGCCGGATTCTCATTGGCGGAGAATGTCATCTACCTCCATTTCCAACCTGAAATGATGGCCGGGACGGCTATCGTGCGTGGCTTCGGATGCGCCATCCTCCACATAGGATGCACCGCCCTGATGGCAACGCTGCTCATCATGCTCTCCAACTCCCGTCTCCATTTTCCTTCAAGCGCTGCAATATCCTTCATCCCTCCCGTCCTGATACATTATGCCTACAATCTGTCCCAGGAGAACAGTCTGGCTGAGCCTATGGCCCTGATGTCAATCGCCATCGTGCTGCTGCTGGCCCTTTTCATACTGCTGTTTGCATACGGCGACAAGCTGATATTCAGATGGATGGACCACAGCATAAGCGTGGATATCCAAACCCTCTCGGCCATCCGCAGCGGCAGTTTCTCTTCGACCAAGGCGGGGCAGTATCTGCTCGCGGTCAAGGAGCAGTTCAAGCCGGAGTGCTTCTTCGATATGGTATGCTACGTGCAGCTGTTCCTGGAATTGAAAATCGAGAAACAGAGCTATATGCTCCTGTGTCAGGCCGGTTTCGAGGGAGAAGCCATGGGCAGGACCCTTGAGGAGCACCAGGCCAAAAAAGCGGAATTGAAATCCCTGAAGAAAAGCATCGGCCTTACCGGGATGCACGTTCTCGCCCCGCTCGTGAGCGAATGACTTCAGATGACGTTGACCTCCATCTTGAGCTCCACGCCGTATTTCCTGAAAACGTCGCCCGCTATTTCATCGGCCAGCGAAAGGATGTCCACCCCCGAGGCGCCGCCCATATTGACAAGGACAAGAGGCTGGCGGTCCCACACTCCGGCAGGCCCCTTGCAGCGCCCCTTCCACCCCGCGCCCTCTATGAGCCAGGCGGCCGACAGCTTGACGGGCGAAGTGCCGAAACGGGGCATATCGGGGTATTTTGCGGAAAGAGCATCAGCCACCTCACCGCTCACCACCGGATTCATAAAGAAACTGCCCGCATTGCCCCTGAATGCCGGGTCGGGAAGCTTCGCGGCGCGCATCCTCACCACCTCGGCCCTGATACCAGAGGCGGTGCATTCCGCAGGAGAGAGGGCAAAGCGCTCCGAGAGCGCCTTGTACGACAGGTTGGGTGTGAACTTCCTGCTCAGGCGGAGCACCACGTAGGTTACTATATACTTGCGGTTTTCGGGCAGCTTGAAGATGCTGTGGCGATAGGAATATCCGCATACGTCTTTTCGGAACATCCGCGCCAGGCCGGTTTGGGAATCGACGGTTTCGACGCTCACCACAAGGTCCTTGAACTCGGCCCCGTAGGCCCCGATGTTCTGCACTGCGGCGGAGGCCACATCACCCGGAATGCCGGAGAGATTCTCGGCCCCATACCACCCGCGGTCTATGGCCGTGGCCACGAACGAATCCCAGCAGAGGCCGCCGCCAAGGCGCACCTCAACCTCCCCGGGAGTCTCTTTGAGAAGCTCGACGGATGTTATCGCATTGTGGAGCACGGCTCCCTCGAAGTCACCGCAGAAGAGGAGATTGCTTCCGGCCCCTACGTTGAGCAGGCGGATATATTTGCCCCGGACCGCCTCAAGGGCCTGCCGCAACTCCTGCCTGCTGTGATATTGGGCAAAACACGCGGCCTTGACGTCGATTCCGAAGGTATTGTGCTTCAGAAGCGGATAATCTTTCTGCAAAGAGAGGGCCATTCCTACCCGACCCTCCTGATATCGGCGTTCAGACCGCGGAGACGCTCTTCGATGTTTTCATACCCGCGGTCGATCTGCTCCACGTTGTTGATCTGGCTCGTACCCTCCGCACCAAGGGCGGCTATCAGCAATGCAATGCCGGCCCTTATGTCGGGGGAGGTCATCTTGCGGCCACGCATCTGCCTCTGGTGATTATGCCCGACAACCACTGCGCGGTGAGGGTCGCAGAGTATTATCTGCGCTCCCATATCTATCAGATTGTCGACGAAGAAGAGCCTGCTCTCGAACATTTTCTGGTGTATCAGCACGCATCCCTTGGCCTGGGTGGCGACAACCAGCATCACGCTCAGGAGGTCGGGGGTCAGACCCGGCCACGGCGCATCGGAAATCGTCATTATCGACCCGTCGAGATAGGTGTCTATCGGATATTCATCCTGCGCGGGCACGAATATGTCGTCGCCCGTCTGCTCGAGCGTGACGCCCATTCGGCGGAAGCTCTCGGGTATGATGCCCAGATTGCCGTATGACACGTCCTTGATCGTTATGCTGCTGCGGGTGAGGGCCGCCATCCCGATGAAGGAGCCCACCTCGATCATATCGGGCAGGATGGTGTGTTCGACCCCGTGGAGCGAAGTCACGCCCTCTATCGTAAGCAGGTTGGAAGCGATGCCGCTTATGCGGGCCCCCATCCTGTTGAGCATCCTGCAGAGCTGCTGCAGATACGGCTCGCACGCCGCATTGTAGATGGTGGTGG
>JAZUGR010000024.1:0-66438 GCA_045641345.1 Bacteroidales bacterium | reverse complement strand
AATTCGAGCAATCCCAAGGTCAATATCAAGAGTGGAACATATCTATATTCTGGAGGCGTGAACTGCTTCTCTGCCAGCAACACAGATTATGGCGTATTCAACCTTTACAGCGGTTCGTTCTTCAGTGCCAATCCCACTCCTGCCCCTTCCGTTGCCAAGGTGGTTGTGAAAGAGGGTAATGTACAAGGGACATCGGAAACAAAGTTCGGCAGAACATATAGCTGGACTGTGGCAAAATAATATCAGTTGTCTGAATATTTTTACTCCTTCAAGCGACCCGACCTCACGCGGCCGGGCCGCTTTTTTGTAAGCCTATGCCGGACTCGCTCCGGCAACAGCATAGGGAATGCAGCCGATGAAATGCATATTGTAGCCTGGCGCGAGCCGGGCTACCTTTGCAAGAAATCGATATCTTATGATGCCATGCGCATACAGGGAAGCATGACCGCGATGCACCTTCGCGAGATAATATCGGCGAGCAATGTTCAGTCTGGACGGATTCGATTGACCTCCCTTCCGACACGATTCTCGAATACGGTCGCCGCCGGCAGAATATTTTCCCCTGAGGGAACTTTGTCTGAAAGACCGCCAAGCGTCGAGCCCGAAGGGGAAAGATATTCTCCGGGACTGTGCGAAAAGTGAAAAAACATAAGAAAAATTGCTTTTTTTTTACTAAAATTGCCGCCAATGCGCCTTGCGCAGATAAATTGAAATTTACAAGTAAAGTTCATATAGAAAATGAAAAAAATCTGTTTGCAAACTTATCAGCAGCCCCTGATGGAGATGCTGGAGTTGGATTCTACCGGAATATGCGCGGTTTCCGGCAAGACTGTTTTCAAACCGTCGCAATTTGATGATGAGGTGGAATGGTAAGGAGGATGCGATGATGAAAAAGTATTTGTCAATTCTTTGCGCTGCCGCCATCGTTTTCGGCGCAGCTTCCTGCCGGAAGGCAGACGAAAGGAAGGTTTCCACCACAACCCTCACCCCTCTCAAAACCATTACGGTCAGAATCGCGGGCAGTGACGCAGACAGCGATGCCAGACTAGCCCTTGACGAAGAAACCCGTTACACGAAGTTCCAGGTAGGTGATCAGCTCTTCGGCTGGGACGCCACCGGCAACTATACGTATTCCTGCACCAAAGCTGAAGGAGACGAAGCTGAATTCGAACTGATCAGCGAATATGCCCCCTCTTCCGAGCCCGGCACCAAGGTCAATCTGATTTATGCCAACGGCTACGATGCCGAAGACATCGACGGCGGTGCGCTTGCGCTCGATATCAAGAGTCAGAACGCAACCGGATTCAGCCAGCTGCCTATCGTTATGACGGGGCAGGGAATCGTTGACGAGAATGGCGGATGCGAGGTCACCTTCGAAAATGAAACCTCATACATAAGCATCAAGGACTGCCCGACTCCCGCCGCAGGCGGAATGCGGTTCTATTCCGTAGCGGCTACGAACCTCTACCCTCAGATGACCATAACCATAGGCAAGGACGGCGACTTCGTCAGGACACCGGGTTCGGCCGGCACCATAACCAACTCGGCCGAAATCATATCCACCCAGGATGGGGAGATATCGAGCTGTATGGCCACTTTCCCTACACCCGAAGGAGCCTCTGCGGCAAACATCGTCTTCATAGCCGATTCTGACGAGGGTACCTGTTACTATGGTGCAGGCAAAAAGACTGTGCCCGCCAACACGATCATCAACATAACAGAAAAGGAGTTCACCTCGGAAGCCCCGGTGATCGGCATCGTGGAACTTGCCGAGACTGGCGAGTCATTCGCAAACCTCACCGAAGCCGTGGCAAAGGCCAATGCATACTCGGGCTCCTGTACCCTCAAGATGCTTCAGGACTTCACCGATGACGCAGCCCAGTACATCACCAATTCCAATGGCGTCACCCTTGACCTGAACGGCTTTACGTTGACACACGCGGGGAGCAACCGCATCGGAATTAAAAACAGCGGTAAGCTGACCGTCACCGACGGCAGTGCGGGTGGTACGGGTACAATAACCCAGGCCACTGCAAGCTCAAGCACCATAACTTATGGCAGCGGCAGTTTGACCATCGCCGGCGGCACAATCACAAAGGCACCGGGTTCAGCCTACAATGTTTTGAACATTACCGGCGGAACACTGACTGTGACTGGCGGCAAGGTCACCAATGATGCCGTACAGGGCACCAACTATCTTACCAGGGCTACAATTTATGCCAGCGCAGGTAAAGTGACCATTTCCGGTGGAACGGTATCCTCCAGTGCTGCCAATGCCCTTGCGATTACAGGTGGAGAACTGGAAGTCACCGGTGGAGAGATTGAGGCTCAAAGTGCCGATGCCGGCAACGCCATTTATTTGGGAGAAGGTTCCAGCGATATTACCATCAGCGGCGGATATATCCATAGCAAAAAGGCGACAGTCAATATTACCGCCTCTTCACGGCACGCATTGGCGCTGTCTGGCGACTGTACGTTTGCTTCGGCGTCAAGCAATACGTTCTACTCCAATTCTACCGCAACTGAACCAAATTCAACCGTTACGGTAACCGGAGGAAAATACAAGGCCGGAAAAGCCACAACTGCGGTATTTTCCGTTGCCAATACATCTACTACAAAGACAAAGTACGTTGTTTCAGAATGTATATACTACGGATCTGATATCAGTGACTCCAGGCTTGCTCCGGGCAGCAAACGGGTTGACAATACCGATCCGGCCACAAAAACGGACTATCCTAAGAGAATTGAATATCAGGGAGCTGCCGTGACCCTCACAATCGGTAGCGGAGACCCTCAGTCTTATGAAACGGTCGAGGCAGCCGTCACTGATGCGAATGCCGCCTCACAGGATTGCAAAATAACTCTCCATAAAGATATTGCCGTGGGTGCACAGACGAATGTTACAAATACAGCCGCAGTTGTCACCCTCGACCTGAACGGTTGCAAGTTGACATACAATGGGACCAACCGTATCCGTGTAACCAATGCGAGTGCGGCAATGATCATCACCGACAGCAGTAATGGCCAGACAGGCGAAATCGTTCAGACAGCAGCTGCTTCAGGTGCCATATCCCATTACACCGGCACATTGACCATCAAGGGCGGTAAGATTTCAAACGTATCGACCTCGACCGTCAACACTGTAAATATTTCCGGAGGTACATTGAACGTGGCCGGTGGCGAAATCACTCTTAGTGTAGCGTCAAAATCCACTATCACGGCTTCTGCCGGCACGGTGAACGTGACAGGTGGCGTAATTTCTGCCACAGAATCCAAGGCGCCGGGCATTACGATGAGCGGTACCGCTGTTGTAAACGTGAGTGATGCTGGAAAAATCACATCTCTGAGCAATGCCATCTCTGCTTCAGCCGGTACGCTGACAATCGAAGGCGGATATTTCAAATCCGGTGATGGTGCGGCTGTTATATACAAGTCAAAAGATGCCGCAATATTCAACATATACGGAGGCTATTACAACAAGGCAGTAAACGGAACATATCTGACGAGTGAATACGAATGTGTTGACAGCGGGGTTTCCGAATATATCAAGAAGGTACAAAAGAAGCCCCAGCAATAGGACTCGTAACGATTTTATGATATGAAACGAACAGGTTTCCTTATCACGATTCTGGTTTCGGCAATCGCTTTCTCCGCGTGCAGCCGGGGCGAGATGACGCAGCAGGGCCTTGACGGCCGTGGCTTTGTGGCATCTCAGGAGATACCTTCTTCCGGAATCAGGACGGTTCTCGACGATCTTTCCATTCTCTGGTCGGCCGATGACACCATCAGATTGTTCAAGGCATCCCTGATATCCGAAGGTTATTCGGGAATCAAGGTCGGCATCGACCCTGCCGACGCCGGCAAGACTTGGGGGCGCTTCTACAATCCCGAGTGCGAGGATTATTACGGCAACCTCTGCTATGCTGCATACCCCGCCTCGATGTGCACCGGCGCCGTGGGGACAACCCTCAAATTCGATCTCCCCGCCGTACAGTACCGGCGCGACGACTCCTTTGATTCGGGAGCCAACCCCGCCGTTGCCGTCACAATGGACAGGAGCCTCAGGTTTCTGAACCTCTGCGGCCTTGTGGGGATTACCGTCAACGGAGCCCCGACAATCGCCCGGATCAAGCTTACAACTCTTTGCGAGGAGGCTCTTTGGGGCGAAGGTACGGTGGATATGAGCTACCAGGACGTACCTGCGCTCAAGATGGTCGGTCAGATTACTCCTGAGAAGAAGACACTGACCTTGGAGATCGACAATCCCGCTATCCGTGAAGACGGTCGTTTTGTCTCCGAGGGAGCCACCGCCACCGTTGCCGACGGAACCATCGAAGGTGACAGCGCAGGCAAACAGACCACATATTATTTCGTAGTTCCCGCAGGAAGTCTTTCGCAGGGCTTCACTGTTACCGTAGAATGCGCCGACGGCACATATATGCAGAAGTACGGGGCTTCTACGGCTGATGCCGTGGGGCGTTCGGTCTGCGTGCAGATGCCCGCTCTGGAATATGAGGACGATTCTCAGGTAGAGATACGCACCGACGTCATAAACAAGGCCTTCTACAAGGACCTCGTGATGGACAGCGGATGCGGCCTGACCAACAACAAGACAATACCTGTCACCACTTATCTGAATCTCAGTACCGAAACCATCTATACCGAAGACGGAGACAATTATGAATATACGGAGGAGGGCCAGGCTGCCCAGAACCGTCTCCTCTGCGGTACCGCCAGTGACGAGAATGGAATCATGCTCTACCCTGACGGCGAGCCGCGCTACAGGATGATATATGTCTGCGGCGGTATCGCCACAAGGCACGGCCGCAGCCTTATGGAGGCCGGCCGGGAGCATTTCCGTCAGTACTTCTTCAATGGAGGCAGCTATCTCGGTACCTGCGCCGGTTCGTTCATCGCCACATACGGCATCATCGACGACTATCTCACCCACAACGGATATATGGGAATCTGGCCCGGCTATGCAAGCAACACCAGTACGACGCATATCTATCCGGATTACATAATACCCGAAGACTGTCCGCTGCTCAAATACTATGACTTCGGCAACGACCACCTCATCAAGGAGGTAAGACACCACAACGGTCCGTTTTTCGAGCATTGGGATATGGTTCCCGGCACGGAGGTGCTCGCTTACAACGATGCTACCTACATATCATATAAGACGTTCGATAAGGCACCTTCCTGCATCGCATACAATCCCTCAATCTATTCGGGGCGCGTAATCCTTCTCGGCGGCCATCCCGAACTGGCGGAAGACGGGGAGCAGCTCGACTTCTTTGCAGCCCTCTGCCGCTATGCAATGGAAGGCGGCGGTATAGCGAAGGTGAAGGGCATACTCCACAACGGACAGCCGCGCAATATGACCAAGGGCACTTCCGACAACGACCCGGCATTCACCAAGGTCGGCGACAGGCAGTGTCACCATTTCGCATTCGCATTGCCCGACGGGGCGCGCAACGTCAAGGTACGCCTCGAAGCCAAGGCTGATTTCAATCTCAGCCTCCGTCTGGCCAAGGGCACGTTCGCATTCAAGGAGGACGCGCAGTATGCTCTCGAGAACGCCGACCTTGTCAAGGAATTGAACTTCGATTCACTTGAGGGCGGGACATGGTATGTCGGAGTCCAGTGTGAAGACACCGTCAATCAGACTTTCGGAAAATACGGTATCGCCTACAGCGGCAAGATTGCCGTACTCAATGGAGTTCCGTACACAATCACGGTATCCTGGGAATAAAAAGGAGGCATTGCAATGAAAAAGACATTAATGCTTACAGCGGTTGCAATCGCACTGTTTGCATCCTGCGCAAAGGAGAACGTCAATTCCTCCGCTCCCGTTTTCAAGGGTGTCACGGAAAATATCTCCACAAGGACATCGCTAGCCCCTGTTGAAGGCGGTTACAGCCTCGTCTGGAACGAAGGTGATCTGATCACTGTGTCGAACGGCACCGAAACGGCCGTTTACAAAGCCACAAGGGGTGGCAGCACGGTCACCGAATTCGTCATCGTCTCGCCGGAGCCCTTCTCGGGCGACGCATTCACCGCTTGTTACCCGGCTTCGCTTGCCGACGGCACCCTGCCTGCAGTACAGGAATATGCCGGAGCTTCCATAGTCGAAGCCCCGATGGTTGCCGAAACTTCGTCGGCTGTCAACACCCTTGATTTCCGGCTTGTCGGCGGAATGATACGGCTCAACGTCTCCACCGCTCTCAGCGGAGTCAGGGTCTCGGCCATCGTTCTTTCGTCCGATCAGGGTTTCAGCGGCCCCTGCACCATTGAAGGCGGCATAGTCGCCATCGCTGCAGGTCAGGGCTCGGACGTGACTCTCGATTGCGGCGAGGGAGTGGAAATCGGCACGACCGCCACGCCGTTCGTGGTTTCGGTGCCTGTGGCAAAATACACCGGATTGACGGTAACCATCCTGACCTCGGACGGAAAGCAGTCGGTGGCAAGGCTTGCCGACGACTCGTCTTACACCGTAGTCCGCGGCGAGATGCGCGCCCTCGACATCAATATCACCGCTCTGGAGCCTTATCATAGGGAAGGCCGGGCTCTGCTGATGATGGGCAGCGATTTCAGCGAAGTGCTCAAACGCTTCAAGAACCCGTCTGCAAAGGGTATCGACGACGACAAGTCAATCAAGAAGATAATATTCAGGACCAATGATCCCACCATCGGAAGCGACAAGGTGAGTGCATACGACTCGGAAATTCCGATCTACGCCTCCTGGGACTCCAAGACCGGCACGGTGACCGTCACCACGGCCGCATCCGAGATAACCGCCAACGAGTCGCTTTCCTATACATTCGCATTCATGCACGCACTCAAGCGTATCGAGGGCCTCACCTGCTTCAACACATCCAACACGAGGTTCTTCGACAGGATGTTCTTTATGAAAGGTTCCGAGAATCCTCAGCTCGAGGAGATCGACTGCTCCAGCTTCAATACCGAGAAAGCCATTTCGATGCAGGCTATGTTTGACAGCTGTAAGGTGGCCAAGGTCATAGACGTCAGCAGTTTCCGCACTCCAAACGTGGAGAGCTTCTCAAGTATGTTCTGTATGTGCAATGCGGTCGAAGTTCTCGACGTAAGCAACTTCGATACGTCCAAGGCCAAGAAGCTTGGTTATATGTTCTGCAAGTGCTACGCTCTCAAATCCCTTGACGTAAGCAAGTTCAATACGGCCAACGCGACCACGATGGATAATATGTTCTCGGATTGCTGGCTGATTCCGAAGCTCGACCTCTCCGGTTTCGATACTGACAAGGTGACCGACACCCGCAGTATGTTCAACCGCTGCAAGGCCATCAAGACTCTTGATATCCACCAGATGAGTTTCCCCGCCACGACGCGTATGTCGTATATGTTCTACCAGATGGAGAGTCTCGAGACCCTTCACATTGAGTCGCTGGATTTTGCAAGGTGGAGCGAAGGGGCAAGCCTCGAGCAGATGTTCAAATATATGCCGAACCTCAAGGAGATATATATGGGTGAGAAGGGTTATTCCTCTACGGGCCTGAACCCCACCTCGTTCTTTGCCGCATCGTCTGACAAGGTGGGTGTGCGCACGGCATCCTACAGCAAGAGTCTGACCATCCACTGCACAAAGGCCGGGGCCGACTGGCTCGCAAAGACTTCTCTGCGATGGATACACAGCGGCTACAACGGCTTTGCCCCGATCACCGTCACCTTCGTGGATCCTGACGGCAATCAGTATACTCCTGTCTGGCCGGCAAATTGATAGAATTTGTCACAACAAAAATATTTTGTAACTTTGCAGCCCCCAAAATATCGGGGAATCGCAGCAAAATTAATGTATTAACCTAAAAATCAACAAAGTGGACACACAAAGTTACAAGACCATTTCTGCTAACGCCGCTACCGTCACCAAAGAGTGGCTGGTAATCGACGCCACCGATCAGGTTCTTGGCCGCCTTGCTTCCCGCGTTGCCATCGTTCTCCGCGGAAAGAACAAGCCCAACTTCACCCCCAACGTTGACTGTGGTGACAATGTCATCATCATCAATGCCGACAAGGTCCGCCTTACAGGCAACAAAATGGAGGAGAAGGAATACGTTCACCACACCGGTTATCCGGGAGGTCAGCGCAGCGTTCCGGTCAAGGCCCTCATGGCGAAGAGGCCCGCAGCAGTGCTCGAACATGCCATCAAAGGTATGCTCCCCAAGAATCGTCTTGGTGACAAGATCTTCGGCAACCTGTACGTATATGCAGGGAGCGAGCATCCTCACCAGGCACAGAACCCCAAAACAATCACTTTAAACGAAATCTAAACAGAGCATGGAAGTAATCAACGCCCTTGGAAGACGTAAATCAGCAGTTGCTCGCGTTTATTTAAGCACAGGCAAAGGTAACATCACCATCAATGGCCGCACCCTTGATGAATATTTCAAGGAAGACACCTTGAAGTACATTGTCAACCAGCCCCTCGAGCTTACAGGCACCACAGCCAATTTCGACATCAAGATCACCATC
Source organism: Bacteroidales bacterium (assembly GCA_045641345.1). Taxonomy (GTDB): domain Bacteria; phylum Bacteroidota; class Bacteroidia; order Bacteroidales; family UBA932; genus Cacconaster. The sequence goes on along the minus strand of JAZUGR010000024.1, from coordinate 57,927 downwards.
GACGGTGGCGGTATCAAGGGTCAGGCGGAGGCAATCCGTATGGCCATTTCCCGCGCCCTCTGCAAGGTGGATGCCGAAGGCTATCGTCCTGCATTGAAGGCCAACGGCTTCCTCACCCGCGATTCACGCGAGGTCGAGAGGAAGAAACCTGGCCAGCCCGGTGCACGTAGACGCTTCCAGTTCAGCAAACGTTAGTATAACGCTGATTTATCTGCACAGCCAGGATATAAAACTTACGGACTCTTCTGCATAGTCAGGCTACCGCCAGTTTGTCCGGCTGCGGAAAATCCAGGAGACCGACCAGGTCGCTACTCCGGATTGATGAAAAGAGTAAAAAACAAAATTAAAGAACATTAAAATGTCTAGAACTAATTTCCAGGACTTGCTTGATGCAGGCGTTCACTTCGGTCACCTGAAGAGAAAGTGGAATCCCAAAATGGCTCCGTACATCTTTATGGAGAAGAACGGAATCCACATCATCGACCTGCACAAAACCGTTGTAAAAATAGATGATGCGGCGGAAATGATGAAGCAGCTCGCCCGTGCGGGTCGCAAGATTCTTTTTGTCGCAACCAAGAAACAGGCCAAAGACATAGTCGCAGAGTGCGCAAAAGGCGTCAATATGCCTTACGTGACCGAGCGCTGGGCAGGTGGAATGCTTACCAACTTCCCTACAATCCGCAAGGCTGTCAAGAAGATGAACACCATCGACAAGATGATCACCGACGGCACTTTCGAAACTTTGGCAAAGCGCGAGCGTCTCCAGATTTCGCGCCAGAGGGCGAAACTCGAGAAGAACCTCGGTTCAATCGCCGACCTCAACCGTCTCCCTTCAGCCCTTTTCGTGGTTGACGTGCAGAAGGAAATCAACGCCGTAAAGGAGGCCAACCGTCTCAACATACCGGTAATCGCAATGGTTGATACTTGTTGCGATCCTACAAACATTGATTATGTGATTCCGGCAAACGACGATGCGGCAAAGAGCATTTCCCTCATCACAGAAACCCTCTGCAAGGCTATCGCCGAAGGTCTTGAAGACCGCAAGATGGAAAAGGAGAAGGAAAAGGAGGAGACTGCAGAGCCCGTTGAGGCAGAAGAAGCTCCCGTCAAGAAAACACGTCCCCGCCGCAACGCCGCAAAGAAGGCTGAGGCCGAATAATGATCCTTAAATCGTAAGAGTTATGGAAATCAAAGCTTTGGATGTCGCAAAACTGCGCAAGATGACAGGCGCCGGTATGATGGACTGCAAGAAGGCTCTCGTAGAGGCTGAAGGCAATTTCGACCGCGCACAGGAAATAATCCGTGAAAAAGGCAAACTCGTGGCAGCCAAGCGTGCTGACCGCGAAACCTCCGAAGGTGCCGTACTCTCGAGAATCGACGGCAACAAGGCCATCCTCGTATGCCTCGGCTGCGAGACTGACTTCGTTTCCCAGAATTCCGAGTTCAAGGCTCTGGCCAATGCCATAGCCGACACGGCAATCAAATATTTCCCTTCCGACGTGGAAGCTCTGAAAGCCTGCAAGATGGCTGATGGCCAGACTGTCGAGGAGGCTGTATCGCAGCAGACCGGCAAGAGTGGTGAAAAGCACAGCATAGCCTACTATGCGTCCCTCGAGGCTCCGTTCATCGGTTCCTACATCCATACCATCAACGGCAAGTTGGGCGCCATCGTGGCTTTCAACAAGCCTGTCAGCCCCGAATTGGCGAAAGGTATCGGAATGCAGATCGTCTCGATGAACCCGGTATCCGTTTCGGCTGCCGACTGCCCCGCAGAAATGGTCGAGAAGGAGCGCCAGGTCGCTGTCGAGAAAACCAAGGAGGAGCAGATTCAGAAAGCTGTCGATGCAGCGCTCAAGAAGGCCGGCATCAACCCCGCCCACTGCGACAGCGAGGACCACATAGAGTCCAACACTGCGAAGGGCTGGCTCACTCCCGAGCAGGCTCAGCAGGCACGCGAAATCAAGGTCAGGGTTGCTGCCGAAAAGGCTGCAAACCTTCCCGCACAGATGATCGAGAACATTGCCAACGGCCGTATCCAGAAGTTCTTCAAGGAGAATACCCTTGAGGAGCAGGAATATCAGATGGGCGACGGCAAGGCATCGGTCAAGGAAGTGCTTGCCGCTGCCGACAAGGAGGCGAAGATCATCAAGTTCTGCCGCTTTTCACTCACTGACGACTAGAAGTCTGTCACTGTTAACGGAAAATGAGGGCTACGGACAATATCCGCGGCCCTCGTTTCTGTTACATATGTTTCATTTTTCGTATCAAAAAAGGCCCTTGTCCCCAATTGATATTGAATCGGCCTGAAAATTGCAGTATATTTGTCGTTTGAACAATTGTCAAATACTGTTTGCAATATGACGATAATCAGATATGCATCTTCGATTGTGACCGTAATGGCCGTCTGCGCCCTTGCGTCTTTCCCGTTGCGGGCTCAGAATGCGTTTGACACCAATGCGGAGGATGTGCCTCAGAGCGTGGCGCTCACCCTTCAGAGTGCGGAGGATTATGCCATAGCGCACAACCGCGACATAATGAATGCCGGAATCGAAATCCGGAAGGCCGAGGCCAAAAAATGGCAGGCCATCGCGAGTATGCTTCCGCAGGTCAGCGCTTCGCTCGACTATTCAAACTATTTCGGTTACAGGATGGACCTCGGCGCAATGTCCCTGGCCATGCCGGCATACGGTACGCTGGGCGTCACCTCGTCAGTGGCCTTCAGCGGGGCACAGGTCGTTGCGGTGCAGATTGCTTCCATCAGCAAGAAGATGAGCGACATCTCCCTGAACAAGACAATCAGGGAAATAACAGACCAGGTCAAGAACTTGTACTACAGCGCCCTTGTGCTTGAACGCACCATCGAGCTGCTTGACGACAACTACGACAGCCTCAGGAAACTGCACGATATGACAACCTCATCGGTCAAGGTGGGTGTAATGGAGCAGACCTCGGCCGACCAGATTCTGGTACAGGTCAACACTATGGCCGACAACATCTCTTCGACAAAGCGTTCGCTCGAGATGGCCTACAACACGATGCGCCTTCTGCTGGGTCTCAATGAAAAAACGGAGATAACCCTTCTCCAGAGTCTCGACAGCCTTGTGAACGTCGACGAGATCAAGGCCCTCGCCAATGAAAAGTTCGACATCACCAACAACTACGATTACCAGTTGCTCAAGCAGTCAACCGAGCTCTCGCGCAAGCAGGTGTCTCTGGCAGGATGGGGCAACGGCCCGACACTGAGTGTGTTTCACCAGTATACCGGCAAAAAGTATTTCAGTGACGAGGCGACGATGAATATGACGCCGCCGAATATGATGGGCGTCTCGCTCAAGATTCCTGTGTTCACCTCGCTCCGCAACACAATGGAATACAAGAGTGCAAAACTTTCGTACCGCCAGCAGTTCAATACCAAGACCAATGCCGAGACTTCGCTTATGCTGCAGTACCGTCAGCAGGTTTACAACCTCAACTCCACTCTCGAGCGTTACAATACGCAGGTGCTCAACGTGAGCGTGGCACAGCGCGTATTCAACAATACGGCCATGAAATTCGAGTATGGCGTTTCGTCGAGTATGGATGTCACCCAGGCAATGGGAAGCCTTGTGACGGCGCAGTCGTCATATTTGCAGTCGCTGCTTGAAATGCTCAATGCCCAGACGGCTCTCGAACAACTCCTGAACAAATAAAAATATCAAGATATGAAACTCAGAAACATTACATTTCTTGCCTTGGCCGCAGCGGTCCTTTCTTCCTGCGGCAATTCCGGTAACCAGACAGTTACCTCTGAGCGCGAGGAACTCGTCGAGACCACTGTCATAGCCAGGAGGGAGATTACCCGCAAGCTCGACCTTTCGACCAACCTCGAGGGATATCAGACTCTCAACGTCGCCCCTTCGGTGACAGGCAGGATAGAGCATATTTATGTGGAAGTGGGGTCCAACGTAAAGCAGGGTGAGATGCTGGTGAGGATGGACCAGACACAATACAACAACACCAAGTTGCAGTATGCCAACCTCAAGGTCGAACTTGCCAGGATGGAAGCCCTCGACAAGATAGGCGCCGTATCCCGTCAGAACTACGACAACATCAAGTTGAGCTACGACCAGATCGAGGAGAACTATGCTTTTCTCGAAAAGAACACCTTTGTCAAAGCCGATTTCAGCGGCGTCATCTCCGCCAAGAACTATGAGGACGGCGAGCTTTATTCCGGCCAGCCGATCCTGGTGCTGACACAGATCAGCTCGCTCAAGGCTTACGTCAATATCCCGGAGAGCTATTTTCCCAAGATCAAGAGCGGAATGAAGGCCGAGATAGTGTCTGACATATATCCCGACGAAACCTTCCCGGCATTCATCGAAATCATCTATCCCACCATCGATGCCACCACCCATACCTTCAGGGTGAAGCTCCGCATCCCCAACGGCAACAACCGTCTGCGTCCCGGAATGTATGTCCACACCAATCTCGAGATGGGGTATGAAAAGGCGCTTGTGGTGCCTTACAGCGCCGTACAGAAAATGGTTGGCTCGAATGACAGGTACGTATATGTCAACGAGGGTGGCATAGCCCGCCGCATATTCGTTGACCTCGGACAGCGGTTTGATGAGGAAATCGAGATACTCAGCACTGAATTGAAGGACGGCGACCGTCTGGTAACCACCGGGCAGGGCCGTATAGTTGACGGCTCGCACCTCAAAGTCGTAAAGGAGAACTAGCAGATGAGCATTTACAAAACAGCGATAAGCAAGCCGGTGACAACCGCGTTGGTGTTCGTCGCCGTGATTGTGATAGGTGTCTTTTCTTTTCTGAAGCTGCCTATCGACCAGTTTCCGGAAATCGAGGCTCCGTATGTCACCGTCATGACCACCTATCCCGGGGCCAGTGCGGGCGAGGTGGAGACCAATGTCACCAAACTGGTGGAGAACGCGCTCACTTCGGTCGACGGCCTTAAGGAGATGACCTCCTCCTCGAGAGACAACCTTTCGGTGGTCTCGCTCGAACTTGAGTGGGGCTCCAACAGGGACGAGGCGGTGAACGACATGCGCTCGTATCTGGATATGATACGGTCTGAACTGCCCGATGGCTGCCTGACTCCCGTCATCTTCAAGATCAACACGAGCATGATGCCGGTCATCCAGTATTCCGTGATGGCCAGGGAGAGTTATCCGGGCCTCGAGAAGATTCTGGACGACGAGGTGGTGCCCCAGCTCAACCGCATAGACGGAATCGGTACGGTGTCCGTTTCGGGCGCCCCCGACAGGTATGTCTATGTCGATATCGACCAGACCAAGCTGGATGCCTACGGGCAGACTGTCGAGTCGGTGGCGTCGGCCATCGCTTCCAACAACCTCAACCTGTCGAGCGGTACCGTCAAGATGAACAAGTCGCAGTACCAGATGCAGGTCAGGAGCGAGTATGTGCAGAGTTCCGAGATAAACGACATAGTGGTTGCCACCACCCTTGACGGGCGTCAGATCTACGTAAGGGACATAGCTTCGGTAAGGGATACCATAAAGGACCTTACCCTCGACGAGAAGGTCGACGGCAAGGAGGCGGTGCGTCTGATGGTCACCAAGAAGTCCGGTGCCAATTCGGTGCAGGTCTGCAAGGGTGTGCGCAAGGAACTTGCAAAACTTCAGAAGAGCCTCCCTTCCGACGTGGAGATAAAACTCATCTACGACACCTCGGAAAACATAGAGAACTCCATTTACTCCCTTGAGGAGTCCATCCTCTATGCGCTGCTTTTCGTGGTGCTGGTGGTGTTCTTCTTCCTGGGCAACTGGAGGGCCACCCTCATAATCAGCCTCACGATACCTATCTCCCTGATAGTGGCGTTCATCTATCTGCTGCTGGCAGACAGTTCGCTCAACATCATATCGCTTTCGGCCCTTACGGTGGCCATCGGTATGGTGGTCGACGATGCGATTGTGGTGCTGGAGAACATATCCAAGCATATCGACAGGGGGTCGTCGCCCCGTGAGGCCTCGATATATGCCACCAATGAGGTATGGGTTTCGGTCATCGCCACAACCCTTGTAATCGTGGCCGTGTTCGTGCCCCTGACGATGCTTACCGGTATGGCGGGCATCCTGTTCAAGGAGCTCGGATGGATTGTCACCATAGTCGTATGTACTTCCACTGCCACTGCCATCTCGCTCATCCCGATGCTCTGCTCGCAGATCCTGAAAGGAAAGAACGTCAAGGTGGTGGACGGCAAGCTCATCGAAACCAAGCCCAAGGACAATTTTTACCAGAAATATATCGTCAGCTTCCTCGACAAGGTCGATGCCGCCTACGCGAACCTGCTCCGCTGGTGCGTGAACCACAAGGCCGCCACTCTGGCCATAGCGGTTGCATTCTTCTTCCTGTCGCTGATTCCGGCAATGACGGGCAGAATCGGAACCGACTTCATGCAGTCGCAGGACAACGGCCGTCTGACAGTTATCGTAGAGGTTCAGAGAGGCACCCGTATCGAGGAGACGGCCAAGACCGCAAGACACCTCGAACAGCGCTTCATGGAACTGGTGCCTGAGATAGAGCGCATATCCACCACGGCCGGCTCGAACGATGAGAGCAACATCAGCGTGCTGTTCTCCTCGACCACCAACTATAAGATACAGATGACGGTGGTCTGCTGCAAGAAGTACGAGCGCAAGCGTTCGATAAGCGAGATTGCCGAGGTGCTCCGTCAGGAAATGGCCACCTATCCCCAGATTATCGAATACAACGTCGCCACTTCGGGCGGAATGGGCGGACAGGGGGAATCCACGGTCGACGTGGAGATTTACGGCTATGATTTCGACGTTACCGAACTCTATGCCGAGGAAATCAGGACCATCATCGGCGAGCAGGTTCCGGGTGCGCGCAATATGACGATCAGCCGCGACAAGGACCGCCCCGAGCTCAAGATAACCGTCGACAAGGAGAAGATAGCGCGTCATAACCTGACCGCCGCCACCATCTCCACATACGTCCGCAACCGTGTCGCCGGCTATACCGCAGGATATCTCAAAGAAGACGGCGACGAGTACGATATTGTCGTCCGTCTGAAAGAGGAGAACCGCGATGCCATATCAGATATAATGGACTTTACGATTCCGACTCCGACAGGCAAGCTCATCAAGCTGGGTGAGGTGGCTTCGGTCGAGGAGTACTGGGCTCCCCAGAGCATCGACCGCAAGAGCCGCCAGCGCTATCTCAAGGTGGCGGTAACTCCTTACAAGACATCTCTCGGCCAGCTGGCTCAGTCGATCCAGACCGTGGTTGACAACAACCCCGCACCGTCGGGCGTTACGGTTGTCCTGGCCGGAGACTATGAAGAGCAGCAGGACAACTTCAAGGACCTCGCGATGCTGGCCGTGCTTATCATAATGCTGGTGTATATCGTAATGGCATCCCAGTTCGAATCGTTGTCAAAGCCTGCGATCCTGCTGCTGGCCCTTCCTTTTGCGGCCTCCGGCATCATCCTCTCGCTCTGGGTGACCAACACCACCCTCGATATGATAGGCGCTCTCGGAGCGATAATGCTGGTGGGCATCGCCGTCAAGAACGGTATCGTGCTGGTGGACTACATCAATCTTATGCGTGACCGCGGTTATGAGCTCAATGAGGCCATAGCCCTTTCAGGAGCGTCGCGTCTGCGCCCTGTGCTTATGACGGCCTTCACCACTCTGCTTGGTATGGTCCCGATGGCGGTGAGCAACGGCGAGGGCTCCGAAATGTGGCAGCCTCTGGGAATCGTGGTCATAGGCGGACTGCTCGTATCCACGCTCGTGACCCTCATCATCGTTCCCGTATCCTACGCGCTGATGTCGCGTCACGGTGAGCGTGACAAGGAGGAAAAGGCTCGCAAGGAGTATATTTTCATGCAAATCGACGTCGATAAACAATAGGAGGGAGAGCAATGAAAAGTGTAATGATAGTTTTCAATCAGGCATTCACCTCCAGGGTGGAGTATCTGCTCGACGAGCTTGGCATAAGGGGATTCACTTTCTTCGAGCAGGTTCAGGGAAGGGGAAGCGTTAAGGGAGAGCCCCGTCGCGGCACCCATACCTGGCCCGAGATGAATTCTGCGGTGATCACCGTCGTCGAGGACGGCAAGGTCCCCGAACTGCTTACGACAATCCGCAAGCTCGATGCCCGCAACACCGAGGTCGGCATCCGTGCCTTCGTGTGGAATGTAGAGCAGACGGTATAATCCGAAAATTCGTATATTCGCGACATATTCTTCTAAAACGATAGAGATATGCTTATTGATGCCAATGATTCCAACTTCGACGAAGTTCTGACTTCGGCGAAAACTCCGGTTCTTGTTGACTTCTGGGCTGTATGGTGCGGCCCGTGCCGTATGCTCTCGCCTATGGTCGATGAGATGGCTGCCCGATACGACGGCCGGCTTACCGTGATCAAATGCAATGTGGACGACGCTTCGGACACTTCTTCGAAGTACGGTATCCGCAACATCCCCACCCTTCTTTTCTTCAAGGGGGGAGAACTCATTGACAGGACGACGGGTGCACTTACCAAAGTCGAACTTGAAGACAAGATAAAATCGATATTATGAAAGCGCTGAGGGTAATGATCGCCGTGGCAGTCCTGTTGGCCGCTTCGTGCCTCGATGCCGGGGCGAGGGGTTTCCTCATCAAAGGCGGCGTCGAGTTCCCCAACTACAACGTTTCCGACCTGGGCAACATCAAGATCAACGCAATGACCGGCTGGCATGCCGGTGTCGGGTACCAGACAGGAACTTTCTCCGGTTTTTCGTTCCAGCCCGAACTGCTCTACCAGCATACCGGACTTGACCTCAGCGGCGAAAGGGAGTCAGATATGGTCAGGACGGACAACCTCCAGGTGGTAGCCAATGTGCAATGGGGCGTTGACCTGCTGATATTCCGCCCTTTCATTTTTGCAGCCCCGTTCGCTTCCTACGATTTGAGCGCCATATCGGAAATCGCCAATCTCAAGCGGTGGGATTACGGCATAGGTGTCGGCCTGGGTTTCGATATCTGGAAATTCCAGCTGACCGGCAAGTACAGCTGGGCCTTCGGCGGCGTGGTTGACTGGAATTCCTACAAGGAGCAGTTGGGCAACATCAAGGCCAACACGGGGTCGTTCGTGCTGTCGCTGGCCTTTGTGTTCTAAAGCCTGCCCTTCATTGTGAGGGCCGCGCATTCGAGCGCTGAATAGAATTCTTCTCCGAAAGCCTCTTCAATGGGCTTTCGGAGAAATTTATATACGGGTATGTCCTCCCTCTCACCCTTTTCGAAAGCGCATCTGCATATATCCCATCTGTGCAGGTTGAGGGCCTTCATCCCGCTCGAGAGTGTCGTGACCCGTATCGGATACAGCCGGCAGGAGATGGGCCTTTTTGCGCGCAGGGACCCGCCACAGGCGGCCTTTTCGATGGCGCACAGGCAATTGCCGTCTTCAAAGCGGGTATATACACACTCTTCGCTGTTGCCGAGCAGGGGAGTGACCATATCTCCGTCGGAGTCTATCTCGAAGAAGCCTGTTTCCGATATGCGGCGGCGGGCCTCCTCACTAAGCAGCGGAGCGTAATCCGGATATGAACGCTCCAGTTTTTCGGGCTCGTCTTCCGAAAGGGGGGCTCCGCTTTCGCCCACGATGCAGCACGCTCCGCGGCAGACGGGATAGTCGCAGCAGAATCTGGCCGTGATGATTTCGGACGAAACCAGGATATCGTCTATCTGGATTATGGAAGGGGTCATATCTTTTGCAAAATTAAACAATAGTCCCTAATTTTGGAGTTCAAAACCATACCGAAATGAAAAAGACACTCGTATCAATCCTTACCGTCATCCTGACAGCAGGCCTTGTTTCAGCTCAGGACATTGCTCAGGTTACCGAATCGTTCAACAAAGCCGCCGAGGCGCTCAATGCGGGCGACAGGGCCGCTGCGCTCACCGGGTTCGTGGAGGTTCTGCCACAGGCTGAAGTGCTTGGGGCAGAGGGTAACGACATTGTTGCACAATGCAAGAATCTCATACCTTCCCTCTATGTCTCCGTTGCAAAGGCTTTTGTAAAGAACGGCGAGAGCGGCAAGGCAATCGAGGCCCTCGAAAATGCAATAAAGACAGGCGGTGAATACGGCGACAGCCAAACGGTTGCCGAGGCAGGTGACCTTATGGGCTCCCTGAAGGTTTCGGAAGCGGTGAAGAATGCCTCCGAAATGGCCAAGGCCCAGGATTTCGACGGTGCTGCCGCATTGCTTTCCGGCAGTCTCGAAGGTGCATCCGAGGCCAATGCTGCGGTTATCCGCAAGCAGCTTTCCAACATATATCTCCGTAAGGCCAGCGCCTGCTTCAAGGCCAAGGATATGAAAACGGCTCTGGAGAGCGCGCAGAAGTCAATCGAGAACGGCGACAACGCCAACGCACAGAAAATCGCCGGTCACTCGGCCCTCGCTCTCAAGCAGTACAAGATTGCCGCCGATGCGTATGAGGCTTACCTTGCAATGAACCCCGATGCCAAGGACAAGGTGCAGATTATGTACCAGGCTGGCTCGGCATACCAGTCACTCGGTGATGCAGCCAAGGCTTGCGGCTATTTCAAGGAAATCTCACAGGATCCCAAATGGGGTGAGGGTGCAAGATATCAGATGACCGTTCTCAAATGCAACTAGAGCTTCTAGCTCCGGCCAGGAACAGTGACATCGGCATTGCGGCAATAGACTGCGGTGCCGATGCCGTCTATATTGCCGGGCCTTCGTTCGGGGCCCGTGCCGCCGCCGGCAATCAGGTGGAGGACATACGCCGCCTTGCCGGATATGCCCACCGCTACGGCGCCCGCGTATATGCAGTGGTGAACACCATCCTTTACGACGGGGAGCTTGAGGAGGCCCGCGACATGATGTGGTCGCTTGCCGCCTCTGGAGTCGATGCTTTCATAATACAGGATCTGGGCATCCTCAGGATGGATATCCCTCCGGTGCCTCTGTATGCTTCTACGCAGACCGTGATTAGGACTCCGCAGGAGGCCGCAAGGCTGGAGGCTCTCGGCTTCAGGAGGCTGATTCTCGAACGCCAGCTTTCGCTGGAGCAGATACGCGGAATAAGGGCTGAGGTAAGTTGTGACCTGGAGTTTTTCGTCCACGGGGCGCTGTGTACCTCCTACAGCGGGCAGTGTTACCTGAGCCAGGCACTCTCCCTGCGCAGCGCCAACAGGGGCGCGTGCGTGCAGGCGTGCAGGTCGAGATACGACCTGGTGGACGGCGATGGAAAGGTCATTGTGCGCGACAGGAGTCTGCTTTCGCTCAAGGATTATCGTCTTGACGCCCGCATTGCCGACCTTGTGGATGCCGGCATATCTTCGTTCAAGATAGAGGGGCGTCTCAAGAACGCCTCCTATGTAAGGAACGTTGTAAGGCACTACGATATGGTGCTGGATGAGTTCGTGAAAGCTCATCCGCAGCATTCGCGCTCTTCGGAGGGGCGCCCGATGGGCGGGTTCACCCCGTCGATAGAGGCTACGTTCAACCGTGGCTATACCGAGGCCTTCATCAGCGGGAAGCGCGGCAGTTGGAATTCGGTCGATGCCTCGCGCAGCCTGGGCGAATATATGGGCAGGATATCGGCCCTCGACGGGAAAGGGATAAGCATTGCGACGAAAAGCCGCATTTCGGCCGGTGACGGGCTTGCATTCATCTGCTCCGACGGCCAAATGACTGGGATGAGGGTGGAGTCGTGCGACGGCACCCGGCTGAGGCTCAAGAGCACCAAGGGCCTTTTTGTGGGGCAGAAGGTTTACCGCAACCTTAATTCCGCCCTCGAAAGGGAACTGGAGCACAATCTCCCGAAAAGATTGGTGGATGTCTCCCTGTCGTATGTGACCGGGGGCGGGCACACCGTAATCAGCGCCGTGGCACCCGGAGGCCGTGAGGCCGTAGTGTCATTCGACGAAGATGCCCCTGCCGCACGCAACCGTGAGGCGGCTCTCGAGACTCTGCACAATCAGCTTTCCAAAACATCCGGCATATTCCGTTTCAAGCTCTGCAAGGTGGATGCCGATGCGGTGTATTTTTATCCTGCATCGAAGCTGAACGGCTTCAGGCGCACCCTCGCCGATATCCTCTCCGGGAAAATGGCTTGCAGCGGAGCCTGCCCCGCGGAGAAAGAATCTGCCGCCCGCGGGCGGGACGGAGGGGAGGCGCTCTACAGCGGCGGACTTTCCTATCTGGCCAATTGCGCGAACCACCTTTCCCGCGAGGTGTATCTTTCGCACGGGGCATCCTGTGTGGAAAAGGCCTACGAACTGAGCGCACCGAAGGGAGCCGAGGTGATGAGGTCGAAGTACTGCATCCGGTATGAACTCGGGCTCTGCCCGTCGCAGCATCCGGTCCCGCCGGTCAGGGAGCCGCTCTATCTGGTGAACAACGGCAATAAATTAAAATTGGAGTTTGATTGCAGAAATTGTGAAATGGTTGTAATTTTGTAAGTGATGAGATTCGCTGACATAGTTGGAAATGAGGCTCTGAAGGTATCCCTTTCGCAGATTGTAGATGCTTCGCGTCTGCCCCACGCCGTGCTTCTCTGTGAAGACGGCCCGTGGGGAGGAGTGGCCTTTGCAGTGGCCCTTTCGCAGTATGTCAACTGTTCTTCCCGCTCCGGAGGGGACTCCTGCGGGGAGTGCGCCAGCTGCCACAAATACGGTAAGCTCATCCATCCCGACCTCCATTTCGTTTTTCCTGTCAGCTCCTCGAAAAAGTTGTCGGAGAGTGAGAAGAAGGCCCCCATATCCGACTATTTCATCCAGCAGTGGAGGGATCTGCTCCTCTCCAACCCATTCTTTTCGGAGCAGGACCTTTACGATGCCATCGGCATCGAGGGCAAGAGCGGCAACATAAGCGTGCACGAGGCGAGGCATATTGCCGAAACGTTGTCGTTGCGCCCGTTCGAGGCGGAGTACAAAACGATGATAATCTATCTCCCGGAGAAGATGAATCAGGAGGCCTCCAACAAATTGCTCAAGTTGCTTGAAGAACCCCCTGCAGGCACTTTGTTCATCCTGGTCTCGCATTCTCCCGAAAAGATAATCCCGACCGTCCGCTCGCGGTGCCAGATGATACGCCTGGTGCCTCTCTCGGCTCAGGAAAAGCTGCTCTCGGGCATCGGCAGCGGATTCGATGCGGAGTACGACTCCCTTGTGGTCCGGCTGCTCGACGTTTCGCTCGGCAAGAGCCTTGTGGATACATTCCCCGTTTGGGAGGCGCTTGCGGATATGGGCCGCGAGAAGCAGCGCGAATGGTGTATGTATGCCGAAGACTATCTGCGCAAGGTGTATATGACCTCCTGCCATCTTGATTCGCTATGCGGAATCGACCCTTCGCAGGAGAAGGACATCGCCCGTTTCGCCCTCGGCCTCAAGCCGGGTTTCTATGAGCGGGCCTTCAAGGCTCTCGACAGCGCCATATCTTCCGTAGCCGGCAACGTGAACGCCAAATTGACATTCTGCAATCTTTGCAACATAATCCTGTTATCAGCATAATTATGGATTCTATCATAGACTCTCCAGGCTCAAAGAAATATGACTGCTCCCGCGGCTGCGACGTTGAACGCTCGCAGATGGGGGACCTCAAGATAAACTATAACCGGAGCTGCTGCAAGCTCGGCGATTTCGACTGGCTCGGGCAGATTCCCGCCGACGCCTCCTGCGACATTTTCGAGGTGCGCTTCAAGAACACCCGCAAGCTCTTCTTCAAGAATACCTCAGGCCAGATTGTGCGCGAAGGCGATATAGTGGTGGTCGAAGCCGCCACGGGGCACGACGTAGGCATAGTGTCGATGGGCGGGCCGCTTGTCTATCATCAGCTTGCACGTCGCAGGATAAACCCCGGAACATACGAATTCCGCAAGATTTACCGCAAGGCCAAGATTCTCGACATAGAGCGTTGGAGGGAGGCGATAGCGCGCGAGCAGGCCGTAATGATACGCTCCCGCCAGATTGCCGCCGGCCTGGGTCTCGACATGAAGATAGGCGACGTGGAGTTTCAGGGCGACGGTACGAAGGCCATATTCTACTACATCGCCGATGCCAGGGTGGATTTCCGCCAGCTCATCAAGGATTTTGCAGCGGAGTTTTCCATCAAGATTGAGATGAAGCAGATCGGCGCCCGTCAGGAAGCGGGGCTGATAGGCGGTCTCGGGGTGTGCGGCAGGGCCTTGTGCTGCTCTTCCCATATGTCGGATTTCCAGTCCATCACTACGGCGGCGGCAAGAGTGCAGGATCTGTCGCTCAATCCGCAGAAACTGGCAGGACAGTGCAGCAAGCTCAAGTGCTGCATCAATCACGAAGCTTCGGTCTATGTCGATGCCCGCAAGGAGATGCCTTCCGTAAGGGAGCCTCTTGAGTTCAAGGACGGCCTGGCATATCTGGTGAAGACCGATATCCTGAGGGGCATCATGTACTTTTCGTACGACAAGGACAGTCTTGCCAACATCTGGCCAATGTCTGCCGTTCAGGTGAAGGAGGTGATTGCCCAGAACCGCAAGGGCATCGTGCCCGAATCGCTCAAGAGCGAAGAGGAATCCTCGGGTCCGGATTTCGTGACTTCGGTCGGAGACGACAGCATCACGAGGTTCGACGAGCATAAGAAGGGAGGCAATTCCCGCAATCACGGAAGGAACCGCCACAATAACCACGGCCGTCGGGGCGGTGGTGACAGGAAGAATGACAATGGCCGCCGGCAGTAGGGACATAAGCTCCGTTATGGTTGCCGCGGCAATCTGCCTGCTTGCCGTATCCTGCTCGCAGGGCGGGGACTTCTATGAATTTCAGGATACCGACCCCCATAACGGCGGTGTCTATGGTTTCAACGTCCCTTTTACCGATTCCGGCGCGGTTTACGAGACTTTCCTTGCCTGCCGTTTCAACTCCCTGCCGGAAGGGACGGCTTCGATACCTCTGATACTTACGGCCGTATCCCCGTCAGGGGAGATTGCGCAGGAAACTCTCGCCCTGCCTCTTGACGGGGAGAGGACAGGTTCTCTCGAATGGCCTTACAGGAGCAACATTTCCCCGGCCGGGGACACCGGAGTGTGGTATCTCTCGCTCACCGTGCCCTCTGCCGACATCTCCCGGCACGTGCTCGGTATGGGCTTCAGGAGCCGCCGCTGTGACTCGGACAAATCAATTCCGAAGGATGAGTTCGAAGAATAAACTTGGCAAGTTCGCCGAGAACGAGACGTTCACGTGCCTGCTGCAGCCTTCGGTCGCCGAGCTGCTCGGAGGCGACCATCCTCTCAAGGGGCACTGGAGCGAAAGGATGTTCCACAATTCAAACCCCATCGTTCTTGAGCTTGGCTGCGGCAAGGGGGAATATACCATTTCCCTCGCGGAGCGTTTTCCCGACAGGAATTTCATAGGAATCGACATAAAGGGGGCCCGCCTGTGGCGCGGCGCCCGCACAGCGACCGACAACGGAATACGCAATGCGGCGTTCATCCGCACCAGGATAGAGATGATAACTTCGCTTTTCGCCCCCGGCGAAATCTCGGAGATCTGGATAACCTTTGCCGACCCGCAGGAAAAGAAGCCGCGCAAGCGTCTCACCCATCCGATGTTTCTCTCCAGATACGCCTCCATCCTCGCTCCTGGCGGCAGAATCCACCTCAAGACCGACAGCCGTCTGCTGCACTACTACACACTGGCCGTGGCCTTGGAGAACAATCTGCCCGTATATATGCACGACGACGACATATACGCCCACGGCACGGCCGACGGGGTGCTGTCGGTCAAGACATTCTACGAAAAGAGCTTTCTGGCCTCGGGGATTGCAATCACCTATATGTGTTTCTCCCTCTCGTCACTGAAGGAGTTCGCCCAGCCCGACTGGGACCAGACGCCGTACGAGCAGCAATACCGCACCGACGTGCGCTCATCCTACCGGGGTGAGTGATCCTCCGCCCTCAGGGCATAGTTTATGGCGCGGACGATACGGTCGAGGTCGCGCCGGTAGCCCTCCATCGAGAGGGTGTTCCCTTCGATACTTACCGTTATCCTGTCTTCCCACATGCGGGAGAATCTCATACTCCTGCTCCTCATCCTGAAACGTATCTCACTGTCGGTTTCGCTCTCGATGTCCATTCCGGCATTGCCGAATACCTCGACTATGGTGTTTCTCCGGGCGGGGAATCCGTCTTCGAGATGTATCGTCCTCCTGACGAAGCTCAATGAGGGATATATTGCCGAAACGGCGATGAAGAGTATGAGGATGTTCTTGAGCGAGCCTTCCTTGAAGAGCGCGGTTACCCCAAGCCCCTGCGCCTTTTCGGGGGAGAGAAGCCAGATGACGCCTACCATCACGGTGAAGAGCAGGGCGAAATAGACAACGTATTTGCAGGAGCGGATGAAATATCTCATGATTCGTGTACTTTGTTTATGCACAAAATTACTTATTTTTGCGGTAAATAACAGAAAAGAACAATATTATGGCAGAAGAAATCGACGAAGAGATGCAGGAATTCGAAAGGCGTTACGGCCGCGGGTCGGACAATGACAACAACCCTATGAAGAAGGTCGTCGTCGTTCTGGCGATCGTTGCCGCCTGTCTGGCTCTCGTTCTGGCGTGGGTCTGGATAAGCAACACCCGTCTGGTGGGCGAGCTCAACCGCGAGAAGGACGACCTCACCACCGAGCTGATATCGCTCCAGACAGACTATGAGGCGTTGAGTACCAGCAATACCGCCCTCACCGACTCGCTCAATGTCGAGAAGGAGAAGGTGGGCCAGCTGATCGAGCGTCTGCAGAAGACCGAGGCTACCAACCGTACCAAGATACGTCAGTACGAAAAGGAGCTCGGCACCCTGCGTTCGATTATGAAAAGTTACATAAGGCAGATAGATTCGCTCAATACTCTCAACATAGCACTCCGCAACGAAGCCACCGAGGCGCGCAAGGAGGCGGCCCAGAACAAGCGCAAGTATGAGGACCTGGTCAACACCACCGAAAAGTATGCCGCCAAGGCGTCTGCCGGAGCCGTACTCAAGGGGCGCGGAGTGTCGCTTACGGCAATCAACTCCTCCAACAGGGAGACCGACCGCAGCAGCCGCGCCTACAAGTTGAAGGCCTGCCTGAGCCTGATTGAGAACGCAATTGCCGAAAAGGGCGACAGAACCGTCTATATCAAGGTGTTCGCACCCGACGGCAGCCAGCTTGCCGGAGAGCAGCAGACCCCGTTCACCTGCAACGGGCAGGAGATGATGGCCTCGGCCTCGCGTGTGGTTGACTATCAGGGCGAGGAGATAGAGATATGCGTATATTTCACGAGGGCTGCCGACACCAGATTCTCCAAGGGTGTCTATAAGGTCGAGGTTTACACCTCGGAGGCGGCTTTGGGATCTGCCGACCTCCTGCTCAGATAATGGCGGGAATATACGTACATTTCCCGTTCTGCGCCTCGTTCTGTCTGTATTGCGGATTTTATTCCCGGACGGCCTCAGGCAAGGCGGGTGAATATGTCGAAGCCCTTCTGCGCGAGATTGATGCGCGGAAGGGCTTCTTCCGCAAGGATGTCGTACCGCGGACACTCTATTTCGGCGGAGGCACCCCTTCGCTGATGCCCGTGGAGGATCTCTCCCGGATTGCCTGCGCCTTGCGCCGCACGTTCGGTGTCGTGGAGTTCGACGAGTTCACCCTGGAGGCGAATCCCGACGACGTGACTGCCGGCAGGCTTTCGTCGTGGATATCCTCGGGAGTGGGGAGGCTCAGCCTGGGGGTCCAGTCGTTCGATGACCGGCATCTGCATTGGATGCGCCGCCGGCATACGGCCGCGGATGCCGTCAGAGCCGTCGAAAAGGCGCGTGAAGCGGGATTCGGGAATATTTCCATAGACCTTATTTTCGGCTATGAAGGGCTTTCGCTCCCTGTCTGGCGGGCGACCCTTGAACAGGCTGTAGCTCTTCGGCCCGACCACATCTCCTGCTATCAGATGATGGTCGACGGGGGCAGCGCCCTTTGCAATCTCTCCCGCAGGGGCGAGTACCGTGAGCCTCCGCAGGAGGAATGCGCGGCGCAATATGCCCTGGCGCAGGAGATTCTCCGCGATGCGGGCTACCTGCAGTACGAAATCTCCAACTTCGCACTTCCTTCCAGGGAGTCGCAGCACAATGGTTCCTATTGGGACAGGAGTCCTTATGCAGGGTTTGGCGCCGCAGCCCACTCCTTCGACGGAGAGAGCCGCCGCTTCTGGAACGCGGCCGACCTGGACAGGTATCTCGCCGCTGCCGCTTCCGGTTCGTTTGAAAGTATATCATCAGGAGAGACCCTCTCCGACAAGGATATCGCCAATGAGATTGTGATGCTCGGCCTGCGCCGCACCTGCGGCTTCGATCCCTCACTTCTGCCGGAGGCCTGGCGCGAACGGATCGAGACGAGGGCGTGCGCCATGGCTGAAGACGGCCTTCTGGAGAGGTGCGGCTGGCTGTGGAGAATCCCGTCGGGGAAATTATTCGTGTCGGACGACATTATTTCTGATTTATTTGTGTAAATTTGAAAACCAAAAGTACATCCGTATGAAATATAAACGCATCCTGCTCAAGCTGAGCGGCGAAACTTTGGGTGGGGCCGACGGTCGCGGTCTCGACGAAAATACGATAGAGAATTTTGCCCGTCAGGTGGCTGGAGTCGCAAAGAGCGGCATTCAGGTCGCCATAGTGATCGGCGGAGGCAATATCTTCCGCGGTCTTGCCGGGAGCAGGAAGGGCTTCGACCGTGTCCACGGTGACCAGATGGGGATGCTTGCCACCGTAATCAACAGCATAGCATTTTCGCTGTTCCTCAAGGACTGCGGCGTCAAGGCCGAAGTGTTCACTTCAACTCCGATGCGTCCGATGGCCAGATATTATATGCGCGACGAGGTCGATGAATTCCTCGCCGGCGGAGGCGTGGCCCTCCTCAGCGGAGGAACGGGCAATCCCTTCTTCACCACCGACAGCGGAGCGTCGCTGCGTGCCTGCGAGCTGGGGTGCGACGCCATCCTGAAAGGGACCAAGGTTGACGGTGTTTACGACAGCGACCCTATGAAGAATCCTTCTGCCGTGAAATACGACAAGCTTTCTTTCGACAAGGCCATAGCCGACGGCCTCAAGGTGATGGACCTTACGGCATTCGCAATGTGCAAGGAGAACGGCATGCCGATAGTCGTGTTCAACATAAACAGGCAAGGGGAACTCGAAAAGGTCGTTTCCGGTGCGAATGTGGGCACCATTGTTACTGACTGACAAATTATTGGAATTATGATAGAAAAAGCCAATGGAATCGTAGACGCTGCCTCCGACAAGATGGAGGAGGCTGCAATGTATCTTGACGAAGCGCTCAAGAACTACCGTGCCGGAAAGGCCAATCCCGCAGTGTTCAATCAGGTGATGGTGCCTTACTACGGCACAATGACCCCGCTGCCGCAGATGACCAGCATTACGGCTCCCGATGCCAAAACCATCCTTATCCAACCCTGGGACAAGAGCCAGATACGTATTATCGAAAAGGCCATAATCGATGCCAACCTCGGCTTCACTCCGCAGAACAACGGGGAGGCGATACGCATCAATATCCCCGCCCTTACCGAAGAGCGCCGCAAGGAGCTTGTCAAGAAAGCCCGCACCGACGGCGAATCCTCGAAGGTCAGCGTGAGGAACGCCCGCCGCGATGCCATCGACTCGCTGAAGAAACTCATAAAGGAGGGGCTTCCGGAGGATGTTGAAAAGGATTGTGAGGATCAGGTACAGAAACGTACCGATGCCGCAATCAAAAAGATAGACGACCTCCTTTCCGCCAAGGAAAAGGAGATAATGACCGTATAGGTCTGCCGTGACAAGCATCGTAGCAGGACCCTGCAGCGTCGAAAGCGAGCAGCAGGTATATTCCACCGCCTCGGCCTTGAAGTCTATGGCGTATCCCGAAGGGATGCGCCTTTCGGCTTTTCGTGCGGGTTTGTGGAAACCCCGCACCAGGCCCGGCACTTTCGAGGGGGTGGGGGAGGCCGGAATCCCATGGCTTGCAGGAATCCAGCGTTCTCTTGGTCTGCCCGTTGCCGTTGAGGTGGCTACGGAGGCCCATCTCGACGCGGTCCTGTCGGCCGGAATCAGAATCGTC
Source organism: Bacteroidales bacterium (assembly GCA_045641345.1). Taxonomy (GTDB): domain Bacteria; phylum Bacteroidota; class Bacteroidia; order Bacteroidales; family UBA932; genus Cacconaster. Next base: position 37,818 of record JAZUGR010000024.1, on the reverse strand, counting down.
TGGATAGGGTCCCGCACCGCCACCGACCCGTTCGCCGTTCAGGCTCTGGCCGATGTCCTGCGCGGTTGCAGCGATGTCACTGTGTATGTCAAGAATCCGATCAATCCCGACCCGGACCTCTGGATAGGTGCTATGGAGAGGGTGATGGCGTCGGGTGTAAAGAGCATAGCCGCCGTGCACCGAGGTTTTTCGTTCTACGAAACGGTGCGCTACCGCAACAATCCCAAATGGCAGGTTCCGATAGACGTTATGCGCCGCATGCCCCAGATCCCGATGTTCTGCGATCCAAGCCACATATCGGGTGATGCCTCTCTGGTGGGAACCGTTTCACAGTCGGCCCTCGACCTCGGTTTCGCGGGCCTGTTCATCGAAAGCCACTGTAATCCTCAGGCCGCTTTGAGCGACGCCTCCCAGCAGGTCACCCCGCAGCAGCTCGGAGAGATTCTCTCATCACTGGTCCCCAAGGATATGGTGGTAAAGGATGCTGATACGGCTGTGCGCATCGAGGCCCTGCGTTCCAGAATAGACGAGATTGACGAGGCTCTCCTGGACCTGCTGGCCTCGAGGATGGAGATTTCGGGTGAGATAGGGGCCAGCAAGAAAAAGGGCGGCATTACGCCGTATCAGCCTTCGCGCTGGGAGAAAGTGCTCGAAAGGGTGACCTCCGGCGCCGCCTCACGGGGTCTCGACCGGTCGTTCGTGCGCGAGGTGTTCACGCTGATACACGAGGCTTCGATAGAGAAGCAGAAATAGCCCTTTCAGACCTGCACCCATTCTATTTTGATGCCGCGTCTCTCCATTCCGCGGAACCACGTCATCTGACGTTTTGCGAACTGGTGTATCGCCGTGCGCAGTTTTTCAACCATTTCGTCGTATCCCATCTTTCCGGTGAGATACAGGGTCAGGTACTTGTATTCGAGGCCGTAGTATATCAGGTTGTCTGCCGGTATCCCGCTCTGGAGCAGATGCCGCACTTCGTCCACCATCCCCTCCTTGAGTCTGGCTTCGAGGCGCGCGTCGATCCGTGCATTGCGCACTTCGCGTGAGACGCTGAGCCCTATGTATTTTGTTTTCTTCGGGAGGAATGACGTTCTGCCGACAGGGTGTTTCTCCTGATAGATTGCAATCTCCAGCGCCCTTATGAGCCGCTGCCTCGTATCGTAGTCGGTGGTGTTGTGCGGAGTTCTGAGCGCTTCATAGCGCTGTTTGAGCTGCTCTGTGGGGAGTTTTTTCAGTTCGCTGCGCAATACCTCGTCGGGAGGGACGTCGGGCAGATAGTATCCCTTTGTTGCGGCCTCTATGTAGAGTCCGCTCCCTCCGCAGAGAATGGGCGTGCGCCCCCGCTCGACGATGCCGCGGTAAGCCTTCTCGAAGTCGTGCTGATACTGGTAGATGTTGTATTTCTCTCCTGCATCGACGATATCTATCAGGTGATAGGGTATTTCTCCATAATCGGCAAGGTCCTTGCCGGTGCCGATGTCCATACCGCGATAAACCTGTCGCGAATCGCCGGAGAGAATTTCGCCTCCCAGTTCCCGGGCCATCTGTACGGCATATCTGGTCTTGCCCGATGCCGTGGGGCCGAGAACGCATATCAGGTCGTAATCTTCCGCCATTACAGATATCTTTCGTTTTCCCTCCGGAAATCCTTTTCCTTGATGCTCTCCCTCTTGTCCCACTCGTGCTTTCCGCGGGCAATGGAAATGTCGAGTTTGGCATATCCGTTTCCGGCTATGAAAAGACGGGTCGCCACGATGGTCATACCTTTCTCCTTTACGATTCTTGCAATCTTGCGCAGTTCCTTGCGGGTGAGGAGAAGCTTGCGGTCGCGCTTCGGATCCTGACGGCTGAATGCCGAGCCCCACCAGTATTCGGCGACGTTCATACCCCTGACAAAGAGTTCGTTGCCGACAAAATAGCAATAGCTGTCGGTGAGCGACGCCTTGCCCATCCTGATGCTCTTGATTTCGGAGCCGCTGAGTACTATGCCGGCAGTGAAATGCTCCAGGAGCTCGTACTCGAACGACGCCTTCCTGTTGCGTATCTCAACCTTTGTCTGTCTGGTGGCGGCCATGGATTACTTTTTCGGCGAGGGCCGGTGGTTTGTGCGCTGGCTGACTACACGTACCGGAGTGCCCTTTCTCTTGAAACTGACAAGGAGGATTATGATACCCGCCACTATGAAGGGAATGCTCAGCAGCTGCCCCATATTGAGCGGCATTCCCTGCTCGAAGGCTACCTGCGGAAGCTTGATGAATTCTATTGCGAAACGGAATCCGAACAGCATTATGAGGAAAGCTCCGAACATGGTGCCGCGGTATATCCTGTTTATCTTCCCGGAATAGAGCGCCCAGAGCAGAAGGCCCATTATGGTGTAGGCCAGCGCCTCATAAATCTGGGTGGGGTGTTTGGGGACAATCTCACCGTTGCGTGCGAATATCACTCCCCAAGGCAGGGAGGTGGGATTGCCGTATATCTCCGAATTGAAGAAGTTGCCGAGCCGTATGCATGCCCCGGCCAGACAGATGCAGATGCTCAGGCGGTCGAGAAGCCACATCATGCTGATGTCGAACCGCCTGCTGTAGCGGGATATGTACCACCAGCAGGCGCACAGTATGCCGATTGCCGCCCCGTGCGATGCCAGGCCTCCCTTCCAGGGCTGGAATATCTCCAGGAATCCCTGCATGCTGCCCAGATAGTAATCGGGCTGGTAGAAGAGGCAGTGCCCGAGCCGGGCTCCGACTATCACCCCTATCAGCATGGCGTAGAGCAACGGGTCGATGTCTTCGCTTTTGAGGCCTTCCCTCCTGTAGCATTTGGCCAGAATCCAATAACTCAACGGGAAACCTGCCACGAACAGCAGCGAGTAGTATCTCAATGCGAAAGGCCCTATTTTGCAGATGACAGGGTCGATGTTCCAGATTATCGATAAAAAGTCCATGGTTGTTATCTTGTAAGTCTTGCGAAGACGCTCAGGGGAAGCGCTTTGCCGAAGCTGTCGCAAAGAATCGACTCCCCGGTTTGGAGGTCTTTGAAATCAGGTCCGAAGGTACTGCGTACGAGCGTTTCGGCCAGTACGGCCGAATAGCCGTTGGAGTAGAGGTTGAGCACCAGAAAACTGCCTTTCGGCTCCAGAATCTGCGCACAGAGCTTGAGGATGGAGTTCAGGCATTCGTCGAGCTTCCACCGCTCTCCGTCAGGTCCGTGGCCATATGCCGGAGGGTCGAGGATTATCCCCTGGTAGAGATTTCCGCGCCTGGCCTCCCGCTGGGCGAACTTGAGGGCATCCTCCACAATCCAGCGTATGCCGTCGAGGGAACTCAGCTCCATGTTTGAGCGGGCCCACGTCACAACCTGCTTCACCGAATCCAGATGCGTTACCTGTGCACCTCCCTTGCAGGCGGCCAGAGACGCCGCTCCGGTATATGCGAAGAGATTGAGCACTTTCGGCTTTCGGCCTCCTTCGGCTTGGGCGCGGGTGTTGCGGAAAATGAAATCCCAGTTGGTGGCCTGCTCGGGGAACACTCCCACGTGCTTGAACGACGTAAGTCCCAGCCTCAGTTTGAATCCGACCTGAGGATAGCCTATCACCCACTGGTCGTTCATCGGCCGGATTGCAGTCCAGCTTCCGCTGTCTTCCTTGCCCGCCTTGCCGAAACCGGCACCCGGCTTGAATTCGGTGTGCGCCATGGCCAGCCACTTTTCACGCGGCAGCGACCTGTCCCACAAAGCCTTGGGCTCCGGGCGTATCATTATGTACGGGCCGAATCTCTCCAGTTTCTCGAAATTCCCGGAATCTATGAGTTCATAGTCCTTCCAGGACAAAGGCGGTTGCTCTATCGTCATATCGCAGGCAAAGATAGGAAATGAAACACTATTTTTATAAATTTGTGTGTCGAACACTGTGCAAACTATAATCAATACTGATATGAAAACAATAGACACCTACGATTTCAAAGGAAAGAAAGCCATTGTCAGAGTCGATTTCAACGTTCCGTTGGATGAGAACTTCAAGATTGTCGACGACACCAGGATACGCGCCGCCATACCCACCTTGAAAAAGGTCCTTTCCGGCGGAGGTGCCCTTATCATAATGTCGCACCTCGGCCGCCCCAAGAAGGTTGAGGCCAAATATTCATTGAAGCATATCGTCGATCACGTAAGCTCCTGCCTGGGAGTTCCCGTACAGTTTGCCGACGATTGCCAGAAGGCTCAGAAGCTCTCCGCCGCTCTCGCTCCGGGCGAAGTGCTGATGCTCGAGAACCTCCGTTTCTATGCGGAGGAGGAAGGCAAGCCCAGAGGTCTTGCCGAAGATGCTCCCGAAGATGAGAAGAAGGCTGCAAAGGCCGCTGTCAAGGAGAGCCAGAAAGCCTTTGTCAAGACGCTTGCCTCCTACGCCGACTGCTATATCAACGACGCATTCGGCACGGCTCACCGCGCACACGCTTCAACTGCCCTGATAGCCAAGTATTTTCCCGATGACAAGATGTTCGGCTATGTAATGGAGGGCGAGATAAAGGCCATCGACAAGGTGCTCAAGAGTCCTTCGCGTCCCCTTACCGCTGTTTTGGGAGGTGCCAAGGTTTCCACCAAGATAGGCATCATCGAGAATCTGCTCGACAAGGTCGACAATCTCATTATCGGCGGCGGAATGGTCTATACCTTCGTAAAGGCGCAGGGCGGATCGATCGGAGCCTCCCTCTGTGAGGACGACCAGCTGGATACCGCCCGCAACATTATGGCCAAGGCCAGGGAAAAGGGCGTCAAGATCATTTTCGGCGACGAAGTCATTGTCTCCGACGCCTTCAGCAACGATGCATCTTCCAAGATAGTGAAGACCAACGAAATTCCCGACGGATGGATGGGAATGGATGCCGCCCCTTCGGCAATCGAATCGTGCCGCAAGGTGCTTGAAGCCTCGAAGACCATCCTTTGGAACGGTCCTATGGGAGTATTCGAGATGGAGAAGTTCGCAGGCGGGACGAAGGCTATGGCCCAGATACTGGCCGACGTTACGGCCAAGGGTGCCTTCACGCTTGTCGGCGGTGGGGATTCCGTAGCTGCCGTCAACACAATGGGATATGCCGACAAGGTAAGCTACGTATCGACCGGTGGCGGAGCGATGCTCGAATATCTCGAAGGTATCGAGCTTCCGGGCATCGCGGCTATCCGCGAATAACGTCCATTTCCGGGGCAGGTTCAGCGCACAAGGCTGAACCTGTCTCCCGAAATAAGGATATGGATTTTCAGATCGCCGCCGTAGTTGCCGTTGGCATCGGTCCGTATCGTTTCCTTGTCGGGCTCCACAACCATTACGTTGCTGTCGCCTATGACTTCGAAGTTGCAGCCGTCGGATACCACAACGGCCGTTGATTCGTCGATTCCGACCGCTTTCAGGTTGGGATTGTCGAGAACTGCGGAGAAAAGCCTGTTTTCACGCTCTCTCTTGATGAAGTGCTGGTCGATAAGGACGTTGTCTTCGAGAAATCCCATTCCGTTGGATATTTCGACCATACCCTTCGAAATCCACTTGAATCCCTTTTTGGAATCGTGGTCGGTGCGTTTGCCCGTTATCATTGGCACGCTCATCATTGCCGCGCCCGCACTTGTGCCTCCGATTACAGCGCCCGCCTCGTACATCTGTTTGAGCTTGTTGTGGACAAGGGTGCCGTAGAGTGTCCTGAGAATACGCCTCTGTGACCCTCCGCAGAAATAGACGCCGGTCACGCCGTCAAAGACGGAGAGTATCTCTTCCTTGTCGCACACCTCCTTTTCGGGGGCTACCCACTTCACCCGCGATGCGGGGATTCCAAGATTATTGAACTCTTTGACGAGTTCCTCCCCATCCTTCTCGGGGGTGGGGCTTGCCGTTGTGAATATGAGTATCCTGGCATCGTCTTTCCCGCCTGCCAGAGAGATGAACTTCTGCATTATGCTCTCGGGCCTGGGGCCGCCTCCTATTATCACGAGATGGCCTTTCGGCGATTCTGCATAAGATATTCCTGTTGCGAGGAAGATAGCCAGAAAAAGAATGATTGAACGTTTCATGGTAATTCTAGAATTGAAAATAATTAAACAGGTTCGTTCTAAAACAATGCGATGAAGGTAAGGGCCGCACAGAGCGCGCCCGCAACGGGGCCTGCAACGGGAATCCAACTGTACTTCCAGTCGCTGTCCCTCTTGTCCTTGATGGGAAGCAGCTGATGGGCGAGTCTGGGCGCAAGGTCCCTGGCGGGATTGATTGCGTATCCCGTGGCGCTGCCCAGCGACATACCTATCGCCATTATCAGGAAGGTGACGGGGAATGCACCGAGGCTTCCCACCCCTATCTGCGGAGTCTCGCCCTTTGTGGAGAAAGCGAGAATCACCAGCACCAGAAGCCATGTGCCGACAAGTTCGCAGAAGAAATTGCGCCACTTGTTGCGGATGGCCGGAGCCGTGCAGAAGGTCCCGAGTTTGATGTCGGCATCGCCGGTGGCATCGTAATGGTCTTTGTAGAATTCATACACCGTCACCGCTCCGATAAAGCCGCCGATCATCTGCGCGGCGATATACGGGAGCACCTTGCTCCAGGCGAATTGGCCCGCCGTCGCCAGCCCTATCGTTACAGCCGGGTTTAGATGGGCTCCTGAGATGGGGCCCGCAACGAACACTCCGCACATTACGGCAAATCCCCAGCCCATCGTAATCACGACCCATCCGGCACCGTAGCCTTTGGTCTTTTCGAGAGTTGTGCCGGCAACCACTCCGTCGCCGAGCAATACGAGAATGAAAGTGCCTACCAGTTCGAAGAGGCTTTCGGTAAACAGAGATTCCATATCGGGTACTGAGTTAACGGTTATTTGAATACGCGTGTCGCCTCAACGGCTTTTTTCCATCCGTTGTAGAGGACCCTGCGACGGCTTTCGCCGATTTTGCTGACAAACACCTTGTCGATGCAATGGTTTTTCACTATTTCGTCCCTGCTTTTCCAGACTCCTGCGGCCAGACCCGCCAGATAGGCGGCCCCAAGTGCGGTGTTTTCCAGGCATTTCGGCCGTGATACATTGACATTCAGTATGTTGGCCTGGAACTGCATCAGATAGTTGTTGGCGCTTGCTCCTCCGTCGGCCGAAAGGGATTTGATTTCCGTACCGGCCTCCTCCTTCATAACTTCCATAACGTCCTTCGACTGGTATGCAATGGATTCGAGCGTCGCCGTGACAAACTGCTCCTTGGAAGTGGTGCGCGTCAGTCCGAATACGGCGCCCCTGGCGTCGTTGTCCCAATAGGGAGTGCCGAGCCCCACGAAGGCGGGCACCACATACACCCCGTCGGATCCGCTGGCCTGTTTTACATATTGCTCGCAGTCACTCGAGCGGGCGAACATCTTCAGTCCGTCGCGGAGCCATTGTATGGCGCTTCCTCCGATGAACACCGAACCTTCGAGGGCATATTCCACCTTGCCGTCGAGTTGCCAGGCTATGGTGGTCAGAAGCCCGTTTTTCGAAAAGACAGGCTCACTGCAGGTGTTGATGAGCATAAAGCATCCGGTGCCGTAGGTGTTCTTTACGCTGCCCTTTTCGAAGCAGCACTGCCCGAAGAGGGATGCCTGCTGGTCGCCGATGATTGCGGCAATCGGGATGTCGGCACCCGGCTCGATGCAGTCAAGGGCGGTTGCCTTGCCATAAACGTGGCTGTTGCCCACTACCTTCGGCAGCATGCACTGCGGGATGCCGTAGCACTCGAGCAGGTCGCTGTCCCACTTGAGGGTGTTGATGTTGAACATCATCGTGCGGGAGGCGTTCGTCACGTCGGTGATATGCAGCTTTCCTCCGGTGAGCTTGTAAACCAGGAAGGAGTCTATCGTGCCGAAGCACAGCTCGCCGTTTTCGGCTCTCTGCCGCACTCCCTGCACGTTGTCGAGTATCCAGCGCACCTTGCTGGCGCTGAAATAGGGATTGATGATAAGGCCTGTCTTCCTGTGTATGGAATCGCTGTAGCCCTTGGATATCCAGTCCTCGCATATCTCCTGTGACTGGCGGCTCTGCCAGCAGATGGCATTATGCACCGGTTCTCCGCTCTTGCGGTCCCATATCACCGTAGTCTCCCTCTGGTTGGCGATACCTATCGCAGCGATGTCGGAAAGCTTGAGCCCGCTTTTGCGGACAGCTCCGGCAACCACTTCCAGCACGGACTCCCATATTTCGGAAGCGTTATGCTCGACCCATCCGCTCTTGGGGCAGATCTGGGTGAACTCCTTCTGGGCCACGGCCAGCATCCGGGCTGACCTGTCGAATATCATTGCCCTGGAGCTGGTAGTGCCTTGGTCGATGGCGAGTATGTAGCCTTTCATCCCGGTTATTCAGCCTGTGTTATGAGGTTGCGGTCGCCGTAGCCGTTGTCGACACGGGCGCAAGCGGGCCAGAACTTGTTGGCGCGTACCCATTCCAGAGGGTAGGCAGCCTGTTCGCGGCCGTACTTGTGATCCCATTTGTCGGCGCACACCTCCTCGGCGGTGTGGGGAGCCATCTTGAGCGGGTTATCCTCTGCATCGAGGCGGCCTGCCTTGATATCCTCACACTCGGACACGATGGTTTTGAGGGCTTCCACGAATCTGTCGAGTTCCTCAAGCGGCTCGCTTTCGGTGGGCTCTATCATAAGTGTCTCGTGAACGGGGAAGGAGAGTGTGGGAGCGTGGAATCCGAAGTCCATCAGACGCTTTGCCACATCGGTTGCATCGATTCCGTATTCGGCCTTGAAATGGCGCAGGTCGATGATGCACTCGTGGGCCACGCATCCGGTGGCTCCGGTATAGAGAGTCTTGAGCTCAGGCATCAGCTTGGCCGACATATAATTGGCATTGAGAATGGCGATTTCGGATGCCTTGCGGAGGCCTTCGGCTCCGAGCATCTTGATATATGCGTGCGTGATGGGGAGCAGCAGCGGACTGCCGTAGGGAGCTGCGCCAACCGCATCGGTATTCCCGCCGCACTGAGGCACTTCGGGATGTCCGGGAAGATATGGCGTGAGAGCCTTTGCGGTGCAGATGGGGCCTACTCCGGGGCCGCCGCCTCCGTGAGGCATGGCAAATGTCTTGTGGAGGTTGAGGTGGCATACGTCGGCTCCGATGGTACCGGGGTTGGTAATTCCAACCTGGGCGTTCATATTGGCTCCGTCCATATAGAGAAGTCCGCCGCCGTCGTGGATTATCTTCACGATTTCGCGTATCTTGACCTCGAATACTCCGTGTGTCGAAGGATACGTTATCATCATTCCGGCAAGGCTGTCTCCGGCCTGTGCCGCCTTTTCGCGGAGTTCTTCGACATTGATGTTGCCCTTGTCGTCGCATCCTACCGTGGAGATGGTGAAACCTGCCATTGCGGCTGATGCCGGGTTGGTGCCGTGTGCCGACGAGGGGATTATCATTATGTTGCGGTTCTTTCCGTTGTTGGCGTTGAGGAATCTGCGGATTGTCATAAGACCCGCGTACTCGCCTGCGGCGCCGCTGGTGGGCTGGAGGGAGCATCCGTCAAAGCCGGTGATTACGGCCAGGTCCTTTTCGAGGTCGCGGATCACTTCAAGAGTGCCTTCGCACTGGTCGGAGGGAGCGTAGGGATGTACGTTGGAGAATTCGCTCCACGAGAGGGGCAGCATCTCTGCGGCCGCATTCAGCTTCATGGTGCAGCTGCCCAGAGGTATCATCGAGTGGGCAAGTGAAATGTCCTTGCGCTCGAGCGCCTTGATGTAGCGCATCATCTCCGTTTCGGAGTGGTGGCCGCTGAATACCTTTGCGGTGAGGATGGGAGTTTCGCGGGCCATGGATCCGGGCTTGAAGTCATCCTTGCCGCAGGGACGGCATCCGAATACTGCGCATACCCTTTCGACCTCCTCCTCTGTGGAGAGCTCGTCGAAACTTATGCGTACCTTCCCCTCGTGAGTGTAGTAGAAATTGAAGCCGGCCTCGATGGCCTTGCCCTTTATTTTTGCCACGTCAGGGACTGCAACCTCGATTGTGTCGAAGAAATCGGCGCAGGAGAGGGCATAACCGCCTGCCTTGAGCGCGGCTGCGGTGCGATGCGCCGCTCCGGCGGCGTTGGAAGCTATCTCCCTGATTCCGTCGGGACCATACCATATTGCGTACATTCCGGTCATTGTGGCCATCAGTGCGGTTGCGGTACAGATGTTCGACGTAGCTTTTTCTCTCTTTATGTGCTGTTCACGGGTCTGGAGTGCCAGACGGGTGGCTCTCTTGCCGAGTCTGTCGATGGATACGCCTATGATTCGACCGGGAAGATTCCTCTTGAACTTGTCGTGGCATGCCATATATCCTGCCACGGGGCCGCCGAATCCCATCGGCAGTCCGAACCTCTGTGCGCTTCCGCAGGCGATGTCGGCACCCCAGGCGGCAGGCTCCTTGAGTATGGCCAGAGCGAGCAGGTCGCACTGGGCGGCAACAAGGCATCCGGCTTCGTGGGCCTTTGCGCAGAAAGGAGCGAAGTCGCTCACTTTACCGTCGGCTCCGGGATACTGAACGAGCGCTCCGAAGCACTTCGGCCCGAACTCGGCCTTGGATGTATCGCCCAGGACGATTTTGATGCCGAGCCCCGAGGCGCGGGTCTTGAGTACCGACAGTATGTGGGGGAAGATGTTATTGTCGACGAGTATCTCATCCTTGCCCTCGGCGATGGCGGCCCTGTCGCGGAGCTCGTACATCATCCTCATCGCTTCGGCGGCTGCGGTTGCGTCGTCGAGCATCGAGCAGTTGGCAAGGGAGAATCCTGTCAGCGACGAAATCATTGTCTGGAAATTGAGAAGCGCTTCGAGACGGCCCTGCGATATCTCTGCCTGATAAGGGGTGTAGGAAGTGTACCAGCAGGGGTTTTCGAACACGTTGCGGAGGATTACCGCCGGAGTGGTGCATCCGTAGAAGCCCATTCCTATCATAGACCTGAAGTTCTTGTTCTTTGCGGCAGTCTTCTTGAGATTGGCCAGATACTCGTGTTCGCTCACGGCGGGGCTGAGATTCAGCGGCTGCTTGAGCAGTATGTCGTTGGGTACGGTATGTTTTACAAGTTCATCGATTGTTTTGAATCCGAGCACTTTGAGCATTTCTTTCTCCTGCTCTTTTCCGGGCCCGTTGTGGCGGTTGACGAAATTCTGTGACATAATATCTGTTGTTTTTACCATTTTGATTCCAAATCAAGGCGTAAATATACGAAAATTAAAATACTGAACACCCACAATGATGATCCTCCGTAGCTGAGCATCGGCAGCGGGATGCCGATTACAGGCATCAATCCGATGGTCATACCTATGTTTATCACCACGTGTACGAGGATGCACGAGGCGACGCAGTATCCGAATACCCGGTTGAACTTGTCCTTCTGCTTTTCGGCCGAAGAGTACAGCCTTATGATCAGGAGTCCGTAGCATATTATTACGACAAGGGACCCGATGAATCCCCACTCTTCGCCCACCGTGCAGAAAATGAAGTCGGTGCTCTGCTCTGGCACGAAGTCGAACTTGGTCTGGGTGCCCTGTGTGAATCCCTTTCCGGCAAATCCTCCGGAGCCTATCGCTATCATCGACTGGTGCACGTTGTATCCGGCTCCCATAGGGTCGTCCTTTATGCCGAGCAGCTGTTCGATTCTAAGCCGCTGGTGGTCCTGCAGCACGGAGTTGAAAGCGAAGTCGCACGACAATATGAATGCCAGCCCTGCGGCGAACGCCGTAAGGGCCAGCCTCAGGTGCGGATTGTCTTTGGTGTAGTAGAGGACTGTGATGATGCATGCGGCGACAGGCAGCGTGATGATGGCAAGCCACGTCTCGGGTTTGAATCTGGAGAGCGCGGGTGCCAGGTCTCCCGTCATCAGCAGTCCGGGAGCCAGAGCCACGATGGTCGTAACGGCTGCCCCGATCAGGAAGGTAAGCCAGAATCTTCGGGAGTAGAGGGCCGCATAGAGAAACACCAGTCCTATCCATATGACGATGGTGGTGTATGGGGAGAATATCAGCGTGAAGATGAACAGGGCTATGGCAAGGATTCCTGAAGCAAGCACCCAACCGCTCATACCCTCCCTGAAAAAGACGAGGAAGAAACCTGCGTAAACCAGAATCAGGCCCGTTTCCTTCTGAAGAAGGATCAGCAGCGCAGGAACGGCCAGCGTGAAAAGGATCTTCATCACGTCGCGCCTGTTCGTAAAGGAGAAAGTGTATTTCTCCATAATCGAGCACAGGGCGAGGGTGACACCTATCTTGGAGAATTCGGCCGGCTGCAATCTCAACGGGCCGAGGACGAGCCATGATTTGGAACCGTTCACTTCCTTTCCGAGAAAGATTGTCACCATCAGCAGCGCGACGAGGATTCCGTAAACCAGCCATGCCCCCATATTGTAGAAACTTTTCGGCACCAGCAGCAGGAGAACGAGATCGATGGCCAGAGCCGACCCTATCCAGATGAGTTGCATGGCGTATTTGGAGCCGCTCTCGAAAACCCACGTTCCGGTTTCCTGACAGGATGAGGCATATATGTTCATCCACCCGAAGATTATCAGGAAGATGTAACATCCGATGATTACCGGATCGAGGTTGCGCAGTTTGACGTTGCCGGTCATTTCCTTACTTTGACTTTGTTCAGAAGATAGGCGTCGGTTATCCTTTTCTCAAGATCCTTCCGTCCGGCTCCGATTTCGCCGTTGAGGTATTTCTCCACCATAAGGGATGCAATCGGCGCCGCCCACGTTGCTCCGAATCCGGCATTTTCGATATATGCCGCCACGGCGATGCGCGGATTGTCCTTGGGGGCGAAGCAGATGAATACCGAATGGTCGTCGCCGTGGGGATTCTGCGCCGTTCCGGTTTTGCCGCACACTGTCACTCCGGGAATCGCCGCAATACGGGCCGTGGCCCCGGCCCCTCCGCTCACGGCCATCTCCATCCCCTTGACTATTTCGGTGAAATGAACGGTATCCACCAGGGTATAGTGGCGTTGATGGAACCTTTCGTCAATCGGGCACTGAGGCGTGTCTTTCTGGAGATGGGGGATATAGTAATAGCCTCTGTTGGCAATGGTCGCGGCTAGGTTGGCCAGATGGAGCGGGGTGCATCCCAGTTCTCCCTGGCCGATGGAGAGGGATATGATCGACAGCGATTTCCAGGCGTTCTTGCCGTGGAGCCTGTCATATCCCGCTGCAGTCGGCAGGGTTCCGGCACTCTCGGAGCGTATGTCGCTTCCGAGTTTCTGCCCGAATCCGAAACTCTCCACGTAACTCTTCCAGACTTCAAAGGCCTCGCGGGTGTTCTTGTGTTTCCGGTTGTCGATGATGGCTCGGAACACGTGGCAGAAATAGGCGTTGCACGACATCATTATGCCGTGATGGAGGTCAAGCGGGCTGGGATGGGAATGGCAGCCTACGGTGAGCGACCCGACGTGATATCCCCTGCTGCACGGAAATGAGGAGGCGGGGGTGATGACCCCTTCCTGAAGGCCGATGAGGCCGTTGACCAGCTTGAACACCGATCCAGGCGGCTGCGGCGACATCACCGCCCTGTTGAACATCGGCCTGTACGGGTCGGAGACAAGGTCCTTGTAGTGTTTGCTTATCTCCACCAGCTGGTCCACGCTTATTCCGGGGCTCGATACCATCGACAGTATCTCGCCGGTCGAAGGCTCGATTGCAACTATCGACCCCACCTTGTTCTTCATAAGGCGTTCGCCGTAGGCCTGCAGGGGGGCGTCGATTGTGGTATAGACATCTTCTCCGGCCACCGCCGCCTTGTCGGCTTCGCCGTTCTTGTACCTTCCGACAATCCTGTTGCGGGCATCCCTCAGATAGATGGCATACCCCTTTTCACCGCGGAGGATGTTTTCGTATGCGTCCTCCATTCCGGTGCGGCCGGCATAGTCGCCGCTGCGGTATTCGGGGTGTTTCTTTATGAAACCGGCATCCACCTCGGAGATGTATCCGAGGAGATTGCCCCCGGCGTCATAATTGTACATACGGCTGGTGCGCGGTATGCCCGAGAATCCCTGGTATCTGTAGATCTTTTCCACAAAGACGTTGTATTGCTCGGCCGGGACCTGCTTGAGAAGCACCATGGACTGGTATCCGATGCGGGTGCGGTACTCCCTGTAGTATCTGAACCGTTCGTTGATGAAGGAGGTGTCGATATCGAATATGCGGCAGAATTCCAAGGTATCGAAAGCGGTTACGTTGTGGGGCGTGACCTGAATGTCGTATGTGATTTTGTTGTCGACTATGATTCTTCCGCCACGGTCGCGTATCAGGCCTCGTGCGGGATATCTCGTTTCATATTTGAACGCATTGTTTTCGGCGTTCACGCGGTAGTCCGTCTTGATTATCTGAATCACGAAAAGACGTATGGTGATGATGGCCAGAAGGGACACGACGCTCCATACGAGAATGTCTTTCCTATATGAGTACGGATTCATTTCAATTTCTGGACAGGAGCAGGTTCAATGCGTAGCAGGCTGCAATGCTTGCCCCCGCGCTGGCTGCCAGCCTTGCAATGAAGAATGATGCGGTTCCCCTGGCCGGGGCATCCAGCAGTATGTATGCTGCCAGATAGAGGATTACCACAACCGACAGATATCTGAGGTACGGCCCCGTATGCAGGAGGACCGACGAGGGAATCTGCGCAGGCAGCTGGCCGTCCGTCGAAACGAGATACCGGTATGCAGGATTCCTTATGGATGAGGCGACGAGCGATGCTCCGGCATTGACCCCGAGCACCCCTCCCGAGAGGATGTCGGCAAGCAGACCCAGGGCGAATGCCACCGGCATGACGACACCCGGCTTCCACTTGTAGGGCAATGCGATTATCACCAGGGGCAGTAGGCATATGTGCACATAGAGACCCGTATCCAGGAAACAGTCGCTCACCACCTGAAGCAGGAATATCAGGACATACGACAATATGATGACCGATTGTTTGTTCATAGCAGACCGTTTATTTCTTTCCCGTCGAGGTTCCTGACCACGAAGACGTGCTGCAGGGAGTTGAAGTCCAGCAGCAGGTCGACGTCAACGTCGTTGTAGATTCCGTCGGAAGTGACTCCGGTGACCGTGCCCACAGGTATTTCGGGCGGGAATATGGCTGAAAAACCGCTTGTCACCACAGTGTCGCCCGGTGTGACTTCGGCATGTGTCGGAATTTCGGTGATATGCGCCTTGCGGATGCTCGTCCCCGACCACGACAGAGGACCGAACGCCTGCGTCCTGCTGATTTTTACGCTTGCCGGTTGGGATGCGCTCAGGAATGAGGAGACCCTGCAATAGTGCCGGTCGGTAGCCTCGACTATGCCCACTATTCCGTTGCCTGTGACAACCCCCATACCGTCGCTTATTCCGTTGTCCGTCCCTACGTCGAGAATCAGGAAGTTGTTCTGCATGTTGGTGGTGTTCTTCACCACTTTTGCGGAGATGAACCTGTATCCGCGCTCGTCCGTCACCGTTTCCTGAAGAGCAGCGGCTGCGCGGCAGGAGGCGACCTCCTGCATCAGTGCGAGGTTTTCTGTGGCGAGGCGGTCGTTCTCGGCTCTGTAGAAAGAGGCGCTGCGAGCGCCGCCGAGAGCCTTCCACAGGGCGGCGTTGACACTTCTTGAGAAGCTCAGGACCCTGTAACGCTGTACTGCACCGTTGTTGATGACCAGTACTATGGAAAGAATGCCGAGAGCGACGAATACCGCCAGAGACTTGATCGTGTCTATGGTACCGTTGCGCCTCATCCTCCTATCTCATCAGGAAGGAGTATTTGCCTATGTTCTTGAGCGCGTTGCACGTGCCGCGGGCAACTGCCCTCAGCGGGTCTTCGGCAACGTGGAACGGAATGTTCATCTTTGCGGAAAGGCGCTTGTCAAGGCCTCTGAGCAGTGCTCCGCCACCCGTAAGGAAAATACCCTTCTTCACTATGTCGGAGTAGAGTTCGGGAGGGGTCTGCTCGAGTACGGAAATGATGCCCGTTTCGATGCGTACCAGTGACTTGTCGAGGCAATGGGCGATTTCCTGCGATGAGATGGATGCTTCCACCGGGTGTACGGTCATGATGTTGGGGCCGCTCACCACGCAGGGGGCCACCGGCTCGTCGAGGTCGGGTATCGCCGCACCGGCATCGATCTTGATTTTCTCGGCCGTTATTTCACCCACACGGATATTGTACTGCTGGCGCATATACTGCTGGATGTCGGCGGTGAATACGTCGCCGGCGGTCTTGATGCTCTGGTCTGCCACGATTCCCCCGAGGGAGATGACGGCTATCTCCGTGGTACCGCCTCCGATATCGACCACCATGCTTCCCGAGGGAGCCGTTACGTTGATCCCTATTCCGAGGGCTGCCGCCATAGGCTCGAATATCAGATACACTTCCCGGCCGCCCGACCTTTCTGCGGCGTCGCGCACGGCCCTCACTTCAACGGCCGTACTGCCGGAGGGGATGCACACCACCATACGGAGGTTGGGTGAGAATATCCTGCTGTGGCTGGAATTTATCTTTTTGATGAATCCGCGGATCATCATTTCAGCGGCCTCGAAATCGGCTATGACGCCATCCTTCAGGGGACGGACCGTCCTGATGTTGGGACTCGTCCTTTCGTGCATCTGCTTTGCGGCATTGCCCACGGCGATAAGGTGCCCGGTGCTTTTGTCGATGGCCACAATCGAGGGCTCGTCGATTATTTTTTTATCGTTCATGAAGATCACGGTATTCGCCGTACCGAGATCTATTGCCAGTTCCTGTGACAGAAAAGAAAACGCCATTTTCAATCATATTGTTGCAGAAAACAAAAATAATAATAAAAGTTTTATTTTTGCGGTCGAAACGAAACTTTTTGCATTTCTTTGATGGGCGAACGGAAATTTGCTGTCATTCTGGCCGGAGGTTCCGGCCGTCGGATGGGAAGTACAACCCCCAAGCAATTCATCGAATTGTGCGGCAAACCCATTTTGCGGCACACTGTGGAGCGGTTTCTGGAGTACGACCCATCGATCGGGATAATTACCGTGATCCCGGGGCAGTACAAGCAGTTCTGGAAAGAATATTGCGAGAAGAGCGGCTTCATCGAACGATATTCGATGCCTTCGGGGGGCATAACCCGTTTCCATTCCGTGCAGAATGCACTGGAGTACGTACCCGACGGCGCTCTGGTTGCCGTCCACGATGGTGTGAGACCCTTTGTCAGCGCCGGCTTCATCTCGTCGCTGTTCGAAACGGCGCGCGCCGACGGGTCGGCGGTACCCGTGCTTCCGGTGATTGATTCCATCCGTGAAATCGGGCCGGAAGGCTCTTCTTCGGCTGTCGACAGGTCACGCTTCGTGGCCGTGCAGACGCCGCAGGTGTTCAGGTCCGAACTTCTGAAAGAGGCCTACAGACAGCCCTATTCGGTATCTTTCACGGACGACGCTTCGGTTGTGGAGGCGATGGGATGCAGGATATCACTCTGCGAAGGCCGCAGGGAGAATATCAAGATCACCACGGCCGAAGATCTTATTTTTGCCAGGGATCTGCTTCTTCGCCCCCTTTGTCCTCTTCAGGAAAATCCTTGACCCATACCTGACGGTCTATCGCCTGGTCGAGCGAAATCCAGGTCTGCGTCTTGACCACGTTGGGGATGTTCTGGATGGTGTTTATTATCACCTTCATCAGGTGGTCGTGATTCAGGCAGTATATCTTGAGGAGGAGCGCAAATTCACCGGTTATGAAATGACACTCGACCACCGCGGGAATCTTTTTGAGACAGTTGATGACCTGCTGGTAGCTACCGGCCTTGGTGAGCGATACGGCCATGAATGCACATACGTTCAATCCCAGTGCCTTGGGCTTTACCAGAAGGCGGCTGCCGGTGATTATGCCGTTTGATTCCATCTTTTTGACACGTTGGTGGATGGCTGCACCGGATACACCGCACTCCCTTGCAATCTCGAGGAACGGCATTCTGGCATTCTTGATCAGGAATCCCAGGATTTTCTGGTCGATGTCGTCTATTTTATAATTTGTCATAACATTTGGGATTTTTGACGCTGCAAAGATATAAAAAATACTCCATAGTGTGCTCTATGGGGTATTTTTTATGTTATAAATTGTAAGTTGACTATGTCGGGGTGTTCCCCTTGGTTCAAGCCTTCCCTCCCTTTCCGGCGGCCTTCGCCCTGCGCCTTGAAGGGGTTGACGCCTTGCCGCCCTCCACTATGGCTTTGGCCTCCTCCCTTGTCAGGGATGCGGGATCGGTTCCGCGGGGGATTTTATAGTTCGACCCGCCTGCCTTGATGTATGGCCCGTATTTGCCGTTGAGAATCAGGATCCCGTCTTCGGGGAATTCGGCGATGGGCCCGTTGCTCCTGCCTGTCGAACTGCTTTCGACAAGCTTGCGGGCCTCCTCTTCGGTAATCGTGCAGGGGCTCATCCCGGAGGGGATGGATACGTAGGCCGGCTTGCCGTCGCTCCCGGCATATTTCACGTACGGGCCGCGGCTGCCTATTGCCGCAACCATCCGGCAGCCGTTCCATTGTCCGACCTCCCTCGGCAGGCTCAACAGCTTGAGAGCGTAGTCCAAAGTCACGTTTTCGAGCAGCACGCCCTTTTCGAGCCCCGCGAACTTCTTGTCCTTGTCGTCATCCTCGCCAAGCTGCACGACGGCCCCGTAGCGGGCCATTCTGGCGATGACCTTCTTTCCGGTGGCGGGGTCCGTACCTATCTGGATCTGGTCTTTTCTGGCCTTCTCCTGCAGGCTCCTGTCGATTCCCTTGTGGAAACCCGAGTAGAAATCCCCTATCATCACGTTCCACTGCTGCTTGCCGGCGGCAATCTTGTCGAATTCGTCCTCGACGCGGGCTGTGAATCCGTAATCTATTATTTCGGGGAACGAGCGGGCGAGATAATCGGTGATGGAGATGCCTATGTTTTCCGGGAACAGTTTCTTTTTTTCGGCGCCGCTCTTCTCCTCCTTGACGGCCGTCGAAACTTTTCCGTCGCGAAGGGTGATTTCGGTGATTCTGCGCACGGTGGCGGGCTTGTCGCCTTTGATCACATAGCCGCGGTCGATAATGTTGGTGACAGTTGAGGCGTATGTCGAAGGACGGCCGATGCCGAGTTCCTCCATCTTTTTGATCAGGGTCCCTTCGGTGTACCGTGCAGGAGCCTGTGTGCTGCTCTCCACGGCGGTGATCCTGTCGTAGGAGACGGTTGCGCCCTGCCGGATCTCCGGTATGGTCCCGATTTCATCCTCGTCGCCGTCGCCTCCGGCCATATATACCTTGAGGAATCCGTCGAAGAGCACCCTTTCGCCCGATGCGATGAAGTTCTCGCTGATTCCGCTGCCGGATATGGTGACCGTGGTCTTTTCCACGCGGGCGTCGGCCATCTGCGAGGCCACTGTCCTTTTCCAGATCAGTGAATAGAGCTTCTTCTCAACCTGGGTGCCGTCTATTTCGGTAGTCGCGATATATGTGGGGCGTATCGCCTCGTGGGCCTCCTGGGCCCCCATTGATTTCGTCTTGTAGGCGCGGGGTTTGGAATAATCGCTGCCCCACGTGCTGGTGATAACCTCCTTTGCGGTGCTTGTCGCCAGTGACGAGAGATTCACCGAGTCGGTTCGCATATAGGTGATGAGTCCGGCCTCGTAGAGCCTCTGCGCAGCAGACATAGTTTGCTTTACGGAAAGGCCTATCTTGCGCGAGGCTTCCTGCTGCAGTTGTGATGTCGTGAACGGGGCGGCCGGAGTGCGGATGCCTTCCTTGCGGGAGACGTCGCTCACGCTGAATACGGAGCCGCGGCATCTGTCGAGGAACTCCCCGGCTTCGGCTTCCGTGGCGAACTTTCTGTCAAGCTGAGCCTTTACGGGCACCCCGCCGGCATCGAACAGCGCTTCGACGCGGAAATACTTCTCTCCCGTGAATGCGTTGATCTCCCTTTCCCTGTCGACGACCAGCCGCAACACAGCCGACTGCACGCGGCCCGCCGAAAGCCCGCTCTTGAGCTTTTTCCACAGCACGGGGGAAAGTTCGTATCCCACAAGGCGGTCGAGCACCCTGCGGGCCTGCTGGGCCTTGACCAGGTTCATATCTATCTCGCGCGGATGCTTCACGGCCTCCAGCAGGGCGGGTTTGGTGATTTCGTGGAATGCTATCCTGCGGGTCTTGGCCTTGTCGAGATCGAGGGTTTCGAACAGATGCCAGGAAATGGCCTCCCCTTCGCGGTCTTCATCGGATGCGAGCCAGACCGTCTTGGCCTTGCGTGCCGCAGCCTTGAGTTCCGCCACGACTTTCTGCTTGTCGGCGGGGATTACATAGGTGGGTTCGAACGAACCGTCGACATCCACCGACAGTTTGTCGGCCGGAAGGTCGCGTATGTGCCCGATCGAGGCTTTGACCTCATAGTCTTTTCCCAACGAGTCGCTGATTTTCTTGATCTTTCCCGGTGATTCGACGATTACCAGATTTTCGCTCATATCCCTGTCTCCTATGCGTTGAATGCCCGAGGCCTTAAATGCGGCCAAGGGGAGTGCAAAGTAACGGACAAAAGCGGCAATATTCAAAATTTTTATTCCTAAATTTGCGGATTGGTTTTTTTAACGTAGTTAACTTTTTTCCGGGTTTTGTCTATGAAGGAAGCTCTTGCAAGGAAGATTGTGAAATGGACGTGGGGATTGATTCTCGGTGGATTCGCGTGTATCCTCCTGACCCTGGCGATGGTCGGCATATTTGCCGAAATCCCCTCTTTCGAAGAGCTTGAGGACCCGGACAGCAATCTTGCCACCCTTATCATCTCGGACGACGGCAATGTGATAAACACCTTCCATATAGAGAACCGCTCGTACGTCAAGTACAGCGAACTCCCCGAGTCGCTTGTGGAGGCTGCCGTGGCCACCGAGGACGCCAGGTTCTACGACCATTCGGGCATAGATTTCCCGAGCCTCTTCAGAGTGGGTGTCAAAACCATCCTGCTGGGCGACTCCAGTCAGGGCGGAGGGTCCACCATAACGCAGCAGCTTGCCAAAACCCTCTACCCGAGGGAGTCGGTGGAAAGTTCGATTCCCGGCGGAAGGGCTGCCAGGATGATAGTCATCAAAATGAAGGAATGGATTACGGCAGTCAGGCTGGAGCGCAACTACACGAAAGACGAAATCCTCACAATGTACCTCAACGCCATTTTCTTCGGCGGCGGGGCCTATGGCATAAAGGCCGCTTCCGGCACCTTCTTCTCGAAGAGCCCGTCCGAACTCACCGTCGAGGAGAGCGCCTGTCTGGTGGGTATGGTCAACAAGCCCACCCGTTACAATCCGGTATCCAACTACGATCAGTCGATGGAGCGCCGCAACCACGTGCTCTCCAAGATGAAGGACGCGGGCTATATCACCGCGGCCGAACTGGACTCCCTCAGCGGCCTTCCCATAAATCTGTGCTACAACAGGCAGGACCACAACAACGGTCTCGGCTCCTATTTCAGGGATATGCTGCGTCGCACCATGAATGCAAAAAAGCCCGTGCGAGCGCACTACCGCCAATGGGAGGATTTTGCCGCCGATTCCATCCAATGGGTCGACAATCCCCTTTACGGCTGGCTCAACAAGAACACTGACGCCGAAGGCAAAAGATACAATCTCGACAAGGACGGGTTGCGAATCTACACCACCATCGATTCGAGGATGCAGAAATACGCCGAAGAGGCCATTGAGGAGCATCTCGGTGGAGAATTGCAGAAGGTCTTCGCCCGCGACCTCAAGGGCAAACGCAACCGTCCGTTCTCCAACGACGTGCCGGAGGATGTCATTTCGCTCCTGATGAAGCAGGCCATGCGGTGGAGCGACAGGTGGATGGGAATGAAGGCCGCCGGCCTGAACGACCGGGAAATCGAGAAATCCTTCCACGAAAAAACGGCGATGCGCGTCTTTGCGTGGAACAGGGAGCATTATATCGACACGGTGATGACTCCCTTCGATTCGATAAAATATTACAAGTCCTTCCTGCGCAGCGCCTTCATAGCTATGGAGCCGGGCACCGGCAAGGTGCGGGCCTATGTGGGAGGACCCGACTACAGGTTCTTCAAATACGACAACGCCTCGCAGGGCAAGCGCCAGGTCGGCTCGACGATAAAGCCGTATCTCTACACCCTGGCGATGCAGGAGGGTTATACACCCTGCGACAAGGTGGTCAACGTGCCTTATTCCTTCCAGGTGGGCGACACGGTATGGACCCCCAAGAGCACCGACAAGGCCGAATACATAGGGCGCACGGTAACGCTCAAGTGGGGGCTTACCCATTCGTCCAATAACATATCGGCCTACCTGATGAAGCAGTTCGGCCCTGAGGCGATGGTGGAGATTTGCCGCAAGATGGGCATAGGCAGCTATCTCGACCCTGTATATTCGCTGTGCGTGGGGTCTTGCGACCTTTCGGTGCTCGAGATGGTGGCCGCATACAACACCTATCCCGGGCGCGGTGTCTACTCCTTCCCGCTTATGGTAACCCGCATCGAAGACAAGTCGGGCAATGTGCTCTCCACCTTCGTCTCTCGCAAGAAGGAGGCCATCAGCACCTCCACCGCATACCTTATGGTGAATCTGATGCAGGGCGTGGTGAATGAAGGTACGGCAGGCCGCCTGAAGTGGAAGTACGGCCTCTCGGGAGTGGCCGGCAAGACGGGCACCACCAACGACCAGTCCGACGGATGGTTCATCGGGTACAATCCCAACCTTACGGCCGGAGTGTGGGTTGGAGCGGAAGACCGCCAGGTCCACTTCGAAAGCCTCGCCCTGGGCGGCGGTTCCAACATGGCCCTGCCGATATGGGGCATATTCATGAAGAAAGTTTACGAAGACCCAACCATTCCCATAGGGGCCGGCGACGAATTCGCCGCGCCTCTCGGATGGAATATGAACCTCAACTGCACCGGAGACGAATCGGATCTGTCATCTTCAGCCTCCGTGCAGGATGATTATTTTTTCTAAATGGCAAAGAAAAACGTGGCCCTCATCTACGGGGGCAATTCTTCGGAGTGGCAGATATCCATATTGAGTGGAAAGAACGTTGCCGCCAATATGGACAGGAGCCGTTACAACGTGTATGAGATTCTCCTGCGCGGTACCTCGTGGAGCCTCTGCGACCCGGCATCCGAGAAGCCCGTACCGGTTGCGGAGGTCGACAAGACAGATTTCTCCTGTATGGTCGACGGGGTCAAGGTGAAGTTCGACATAGCATTCCTGATGATTCACGGCACTCCCGGTGAAGACGGCCTGCTGCAGGGCTATTTCGAGATGATGGGCATTCCCCACACCACCTGCTCGTCGTTCGTGTCGGCCCTGACCTTCAACAAATATTCCTGCAAGGCTTTCCTGCGCGAGGCTGGAGTGCATCTGGCCAAGGATATGTATATCCGCAAGGGCGCCGGATGGGATGCCGCATCGGTTGTGGAACGCCTGGGCCTTCCGGTGTTCGTCAAGCCGGTGTCCGACGGCAGCAGCTTCGGGATATCCAAGGTCAAGAAGACGGAGGACCTCGCCTCTGCGGTGGAACTGGCCTTCACCAAGAGCGACGCGATAATAATAGAGGAGGCCGTTACGGGGCGTGAACTTACCGAGGGCGCCTTTATGTGCAAGGGCAAGGTGGTGACCCTGCCGATAACGGAGATCGTGACCGACCACGAATATTTTGACTATGATGCCAAATACCTCGGCCAGAGCCGTGAGATATGCCCGGCTCCCATCCCCGAAAGCGTCGCCGGCCTTGTTAGGGAGGCCACCGAAACGATATACCGTCATTTCGGATGCCGCGGAGTGGTGCGGATGGACTACATCTTCGACGGGCGTGACGTCTATTTCCTCGAAGCCAACACCGTGCCCGGAATGACGAAGATGTCGCTGGTGCCCAATCAGGCCCGTGCGGCGGGCATTTCAGTAGGGGAGTTCATCAACATCCTCCTCGAGGAGGCCGTAAATCAGAACAACCAATAAAAACGGATATTATATATGACAACTTCACCGGAAAAGAAGACAAAGAAGCATCTTGCCCTCCACTGGCAGATTCTGATAGGAATCGTGCTTGGAGTCTGCACCGGAATAGTGCTGTGCAGAATCACCCCTTATGAAAACTGGTCGCCCTACATAAAGTGGGCCGGGGATATGTTCCTCAGGGCCTTGAGGATGATAGTGATACCCCTCGTGTTCTCGTCCATCACGATGGGAGTCGCCGGAATGGGCGATTCGGCCTCCCTCGGCCGCATTGCAGGCAAGACGATAGGGTATTACATTGCGACGACCATCGTGGCCGCCACCATAGGCCTCGTGCTGGTCAATCTGGTCAAGCCCGGCGTGGGGGCCAACATCCCCCTTTCGGAGAGTGTCTCCTCTGTCGGCGCAGTGGCCGATTCGGCCGGCAACGTGTCGTTCATCGACCAGATTGTCAACATCATCCCCGCCAACGTATTCGAGTCCGGGGCGAAAGGGGACCTTCTGCCGATAATCTTCTTTGCGATAGTGTTCGGCCTCTTTATGAACAAGGTCGAGAAGCGCCATTCGGACACCCTCTCCGGTGTGCTGACCGCCGTTTATGAGGTGATAATGAAGATGACCTTCGCGATAATCAAGGTCGCCCCCTACGGCGTGTTCGCCATTGTGGCCAATATCGTGGGCAAGCAGGCCGACAATCCCGAGGCGCTCAAGTCGATGGCCATAGGGCTCGGCACTTTCGTCCTCGTGGTCTGGGCCGGACAGCTGATACAGGGTGGGATAGTGCTCCCTTCGCTGGTGAGGATACTCGGCAAACAGAATCCGTGGAAGCACATTTCCAAAATGTCCACGGCTCTCCTGACCGCGTTCTCCACCTGTTCGTCAGGAGCGGCGCTCCCCATAAACATCAGGGATTCGCAGGAAAAGTGCGGCGTTTCGCAGAAGATAGCCAGCTTCGTCCTGCCTTTGGGCAGCACCATCAATATGAACGGTACCGCCCTCTATGAATGCGTGGCCGCCATCTTCATAGCGCAGGCCTACGGCATCGACCTCACCATCGTGCAGCAGATAGTGATAGTGATTACGGCGCTTCTGGCCGCAATAGGCACCGCAGGCATCCCGATGGCCGGGATGGTGATGCTGGCCATCGTGCTCGGCGCAGTCGGACTCCCTCTCGAGGGCGTTGGCATCGTGCTGGCTGTGGAGCAGTTCTGCGATATGCCGCGAACGATGATAAATACCTACGGGGATTCCTGCGGAGCGGTGATCATCGCCCATAGCGAAGGAGAGCATCTTACGATTGACGACTGACTTGCTTTCTATCGAAATTTGGAGTAACTTTGGCAAAATTTTGGGAAACATTTTCCAGTAAAAATCATAATCAATTATAAATCTAATCATTGGAGGAAACCTATGGATAAAATCAAGAATCTCGCGGACCTTCGCAAGATGAAAGAAGGTATGCAAGGTAAGATGGCAATGCGTGAAAACAGCAACTCTACCGAGGCTATCATTCAGATCAAGGTGGGTATGGCCACCAGCGGTATCGCTTCCGGTGCCAAGGAAACGATGAACTATCTCATCTCCGAGCTCGACAAGCGCCAGATCAAGGCTCTTGTAATGCAGGTCGGCGATATGGGCTACTGCCACTCCGAGCCTACGGTGGAGGTCACCCTCCCCGGCAAGGATCCGGTTGTTTTCGGAAAGGTTGACACTGCACGCGCAAAGGAGCTCATCGACAGTTACATCGTGAAGGGTGAGCTTATCGAAGGCATCCTGCCCGCTAACTTCAGACAAATCTAATTCAACAAACATCTATGGCTATTAAAATGCACATTTTGGTATGCGGGGGTACAGGTTGCTCCGCATCCGGAAGCAAGGATGTAATTGCACAGCTCAACAAGGAGCTCGAGGCTCACAACCTTACGGATTTCGCCAAGGTGGTCGTAACCGGCTGCTTCGGTTTCTGCGAGAGGGGCCCCATCGTCAAGATCATCCCTGACAACACATTCTACACCAGGGTAAAACCTGAAGATGCCAAGGAAATCATAGAGGAGCACATCATCAAGGGCCGTAAGGTTCAGCGCCTTCTCTACGTCGCTCCCGACACCAACAAGAGCGTGAGCGACTCCAAGCATATGGAGTTCTACAAGAAGCAGATCCGTATCGCGCTTCGCAACTGCGGTTTCATCGATCCCGAGAACATCGAGGAGTCCATCGCACGTGACGGTTATGCCGCACTCGGCAAGTGCCTCACCGAAATGACCCCTGTCCAGGTTATCGAGGAAATCAAGAAGTCGGGTCTCCGCGGCCGTGGCGGCGCGGGCTTCCCTACCGGTCTCAAGTGGGAAATCGCTTCCAAGAGCCGCGTGGGTGAGCAGAAGTACGTTGTCTGCAACGCCGACGAAGGCGACCCGGGAGCATTCATGGACCGCTCGCTCCTCGAGGGTGACCCTCACTCGGTTCTCGAGGCTATGGCAATCTGCGGTTACTGTATCGGCGCAGACCACGGTCTTATCTACATCCGTGCAGAATATCCTCTTGCAATCCACCGTCTCCAGGTGGCCATCAAGCAGGCTGAGGAATACGGCCTTCTGGGCAAGGACATCCTCGGCACAGGCTTCAACTTCACCATCGAGCTCCGTTACGGTGCAGGCGCATTCGTATGCGGTGAGGAAACCGCTCTCATCCACTCCATGGAAGGCAAGCGCGGTGAGCCTACTTTCAAACCGCCGTTCCCCGCACAGAGCGGTTATCTCGAGAAGCCTACCAACGTGAACAACGTCGAAACCTATGCCAACATCCCTGTAATCATCAACAAGGGCGCTGACTGGTTCAACAAGATAGGTACCGAAAAGTCAAAGGGTACCAAAGTGTTCGCTCTTGCCGGCAAAATCAACAACGTCGGCCTCATCGAGGTTCCTATGGGTATCACCCTCCGCGAAATCATCTACGAAATCGGCGGCGGCATCAAGGGCGGCAAGAAATTCAAGGCTGTCCAGACCGGAGGTCCTTCGGGCGGATGCCTTACCGAAAAGCACCTCGACACCCCTATCGACTACGACAGCCTCGTTGCTGCAGGCTCGATGATGGGTTCGGGCGGTATGATTGTAATGGACGAAGACGACTGTATGGTTGCAATCGCCAAGTTCTACCTCGGCTTCACGGTTGAGGAGTCCTGCGGCAAGTGCACCCCCTGCCGTATCGGCAACAAGCGTCTCCTCGAAATCCTTACCAAGATTACCGAAGGCAAGGGCACGATGGAAGACCTCGAAGAGCTCAAGAATCTTTCGAACGTCATCAAGGACACCGCACTCTGCGGCCTCGGCCAGACTTCACCCAACCCCGTTCTCTCGACCATCAACAACTTCTGGGACGAGTACGTGGAGCACGTTACGGAGAAGAAGTGCCGTGCCGGCCAGTGCAAGGCCCTCAAGCAGTATGTCATCAACCCCGACGTCTGCAAGGGCTGTACGGCTTGCGCAAGGGCATGCCCTGTAAGCGCAATCAGCGGTACTGTAAAGAATCCTCACACGATCGACCAGAGCAAGTGTATCAAGTGCGGTACCTGCTACGAGAAATGTAAGTTCGGTGCAATCAGCATTAAATAAGGGAGGAATTGAAAATGGATACTATCAAATTGACTATTGACAATGCAGTCGTGGAAGTGCCCAAGGGTACTACTATCCTCAAGGCTGCCGCACAGATGGGTATCAACATTCCTACCCTCTGTAACTTTGAACTCGAAGGCCTCGCCCTCAAGAATCATCCGGGCGGATGCCGTATTTGCGTCGTTGAAGTTGCCGGCCGCCGCAACCTTGCTCCTGCCTGCATCACCGAATGTATGCCGGATATGGTTGTAATGACCAACTCGCTCCGCGCAATCAACGCCCGCAAAACGGTTCTCGAGCTGATGCTTTCCGACCACCCCAACGACTGTCTCCAGTGCGCCAAGAGCGGCAAGTGCGAGCTTCAGGCTCTCGCTGCCAAAATGGGCATCCGCGACATTCCCTACAAGGGTGAGCAGTCGCACTATCAGGTCAAGATATCCCCGTCGATCGTACGCGACGTCGACAAATGCATAATGTGCCGCCGTTGCGAGTCGGTATGCCACGAATACCAGAGCGTAGGCGCAATCGGAGCTGTTGACAGAGGCTTCCCCGCAGTGGTTTCCACCGCTTTCGGCAAGGACCTCATCGACACCAACTGCGTATTCTGCGGACAGTGCGTTGCAGTCTGCCCTGTAGGCGCCCTCACCGAGGTTGACTACACAGGCCGCGTTCTGCGCGACATCGCAAACCCTGCAAAGAAAACAGCCGTTCAGGTTGCTCCTGCAGTGCGCGTGGCTCTCGGCGAAGAGTTCGGAATGCCCGCCGGCAGCATCGTTACAGGCAAGCTTACCGCAGCCCTCAAGGCAATCGGTTTCGACTACGTGTTCGATACTGACTGGAGCGCCGACCTCACCATTATGGAGGAAGGCACCGAATTCATCGGCCGCATCACCAAGTTCCTCAAGGGTGACAAGAGCGTCAAGCTTCCTTTGATGACCTCCTGCTGCCCCGCATGGGTCAACTTCTTCGAGAAATACTATCCCGAACTCGCTGAATATCCCTCATCGGCCAAGTCTCCCCAGGAGATGTTCGGCGCAATCTGCAAGAGCTACTTCGCAGAAAAGACCGGCATCAAGAGGGAGGACCTCGTATGCGTATCCGTAATGCCTTGCCTTGCCAAGAAGTACGAGTGCGAACGCGAGGAATTCAAGACCAACGGCAACCCCGAGGTTGACTATTCCATCTCCACACGCGAGCTTGCACGCCTCATCAAGATGTGCAACATCGACTTCACCAAACTTCCTGATGCAGAATTCGATTCTCCTCTCGGGCAGTCAACCGGTGCAGCCGTCATCTTCGGCGCAACCGGCGGTGTGATGGAAGCAGCCGTGCGTACGGCATACGAAGTAACCACCGGCAAGGCTCTGCCCAAGATCGACTTCACCGAGCTCCGCGGTCTCGACGGCATCCGTGAGGCTACCATCCCCGTTCCCGGTGTGGCTGACCTCAAGCTTGCAATCGTCTATGGTCTGGCAAATGCACGCAAGATGCTCGAGCAGATCAAGGCCGGTACTTGCCCTTATCACTTCATCGAGGTAATGGCTTGCCCGGGTGGCTGTATCGACGGTGCCGGACAGCCTTATCACCACGGCGACGCCGAGATCATCAAGGCCCGCCACAAGGCTATCTACAAGGCAGATGCCGACATGCCTATCCGCAAGTCACACGAGAATCCCTCTATCAAGGCCATCTACAAGGAATTCCTTGGCGAGCCTTGCAGCGAGAAGTCTCATCACCTGCTTCACACCCGCTACTTCGACAAGAAGACCAAGTTTGACCTCGAAAAATAATTGAACTATGTGTGGATCAAAAATAAAATTAAGAGAAGCCGATTACCTCAAGGTTAAGGAAATCTGCGCTTCATTCAAAAATAATCCCGGTGAACTGATCAACGTCCTTCACCAGACACAGAACCATTTCGGTTATCTTCCCCAGGAAGTGCAGGAAGTGGTTGCTGACTGCCTCCAGATCCCTGTAGGCCGCGTATATGGCGTGGTTTCCTTCTACAGCTTCTTCACAATGAAGCCGAAGGGCAAGTATGCCATCTCCGTATGCCTGGGAACTGCCTGCTACGTGAAGGGTGCCGAGAAGATTCTCGATGCAATCAAGAACGAACTCAAGATTTCCGAAGGTGACGTAACTCCCGACGGCAAGTTCTCGCTCGACGTTCTCCGTTGCGTAGGTGCCTGCGGTCTTGCTCCCGTTATGACAATCAACGGCAAGACTTACGGTCGCCTTACACCCGATCAGGTAAAGGGTATCCTCGCAGAATACGCAGGATAATCCCTCACTGGATATTCCTATCAGGGCCGGCCGTTTGACCGGCCCTTTTTATGTCACATCTTCGACGCCCGAAGCGAGATGTCACAAAAAAATAACCTTCCACCTCGGACACGACGCTTCGCGGTCTTTCAGACAAAGTGCCCGAGGTGGAAGGAATATTTTTTCGTGCAGTTGATGCCGGGCGGGCCTATTGGTTCGCCTCGCCTTTCTTGCCCAGTTTGCCGAACCTGTAGGTCCAGGGGATGTTCTGATAAACTTCGGCGGCGTAAACCGTTTCAACGATACGGCTGTTGAGATCGGCAAGCTCGTTCTTGTTTATCCTGCCCTTGGCTCTCCACTTTTCAAGCTGCTCGCAGCCCATTTGGTAGATCGCCTCCTCCACCGGAGAGAGCTGCTGGATGTAGCCCGTACCCTTGGTGTTGTAGAGGAGGGAGAAGTTGAGGTAGCCCGGGCCGTGGCCGCGCACTATCGGGAAGACCTGGGTCTTGAGCTTGAGCGAGAGGTCGCAGATGATGGAGTTGTTCTCGCCGATTGCCAGGCTGTTGTGATTGTTGTCGTTGCCGCGGATGAGCATATTGAGGCCCTCCATTCCGCCGGCTACCCAGAAGGGGATTGCAACCGATGTGGGAGGATATCCGAGCGCTGTCCAGAGTGTGGTGAGAAGGGGATCCTCGCCCTTCTTAACGCCCTGGGCCACAGTGGATACATAGGTGGTGATCCTGGGGATGTAGTCCGAGTCGGGGATGAATCCGGTGCCAGGATCTATGCCGGCGTCAACCAGTGCGCGGTAGTCAACTCCGGTGAGGGAGTTGTAGTAGCTTCTCGAGCAGTGGTCGAAAATCCAGCGGGGGGAGAATTCCTTGCCGGGGAGGCCTTCGGCGAAAATCTTGCTTGCCGACTCGTAGCGGATATACCCGCCACCCATATCCTCAACTCCGTTCTTCGACCAGTTGGTGTATATCATATAGCCGTCGGGCGCCAGGCTTGGGTTGTTGACGTCGTAAACCCAGTACTGCATCTTGCCGTCGTATTTCACCTCCACGTATGCGGCTCCGCCCTGGGCGTCGATTATGCCGTAGTGCGAGGATGCATACTTGTTGCCGAGGGTTACGGTATCGAGCATATTCACGAAATCCTGAACCGTGATGCAGATGTCGAGCGCCCTCTTCATAAGGATGCCGTTGTTCTTTTTCTTGGAATCCCTGGGGTTGGTGATGAGGTTCGACGACGAGGTGTTCATTATCACAAATCCCTTTTCGTTGGCTCCGAACCAGGCTGCGGTGGGCTCGCCGTCGTGTGCAAGACCGGCCCAGGCGTATTTGCCCTTGTCGTTGTAGGTGATTCTCTGTGAGCAGAAGTGTTGCCCGCCGTCGGTGTTTTTCCATATCAGGGGACGGCCGTCCCTGGTGGCCTTGCCGGTTATGATAACCGACGTGCACGCAAAGGCGCCGGTCGTGATTATAAGCAGCGCCAGAGTCGCAAGTGTCCTTTTCATTGGTTCAGCGTTAAAGATTGATATGCAATTATACGCAAAATTTTATGTAAGTTTGCAGAAGAAGGACAACATTTACCAATTATCGATATGAAGATTAAAGAAATCGCAGAACTTGTCGAAGGGGAGGTCGTCGGCAGCAAGGACAACGAAGAGTACGAAATGACCACGGCGTTCTGCTCCGACCTGATGAGCGACGTGCTCAGATATTCGCTCGAGAACACCATACTCCTCACGGGGCTTTGCAATATCCAGACAATGCGCACCGCCGAAATGGCCGACCTCAGCGTGGTTCTCATCGGCCGCGGCAAGCAGCCCGACGAGGAAATGCTCGACCTTGCCCAGGAGAGCGGCATAACCATAATCAAATCCAAGTTCTCCCTTTTCAGAATATGCGCCATCCTGGCCTCGGCCGGGCTCAAACCTTTATACTAAAACAAACCAGCCATGCATTATTCGTTCAACATCGAAAGAGGTAATTTCACCGAGGCCGGGCAGGCTTCGAGCAGTGTCAAACGCACCCTCAAGCAACTCGGGGTGGACCCTGTCAACATCAAGAGAACAGTGGTGGCCCTTTTCGAGGCTGAAATCAATGCTGTGGCGCACGCCTACGGCGGCACGATAGAAATAGACATCGACGGCGAAAAAATCGTGATGGTCGTTGCCGACCAGGGCCCCGGAATCCCCAATATCGACCTTGCAATGCAGGAGGGTTATTCCACCGCCTCGGCCAAGGTGCGCGAAATGGGATACGGCGCCGGAATGGGCCTGCCCAACATCAAAAAGAATACCGACGACCTCAAGATAGATACCGAAATCGGTGTCGGCACCACATTGACAATGACAGTATATCTAAACAACTGATTATGGAGACTTCGTACTTCCGCCACGCCCTGAAAGTCAACGACTATCTCTGCTCGGGATGCACCGCCTGCATGCGTATCTGCCCTACCGGGGCCATCCGCATCCGCGGGGGCAAGGCCGTGCTGCAGGACAACAAGTGCGTCGATTGCGGCGAATGCATCAAAGCGTGCCCTCCCAAGGCCATCTACATCAAGCAGGACGACTTCCAGCTGATAGACAATTACGGCTACAGGGTGGCCCTGGTGCCGGCCACCTTCATCGGGCAGTTCGACGGCAAGTACAAGACCAAGGAGATATATTCGTGCCTGCACAAGCTGGGCTTCACGCACATATACGAGGTGGAGCACAGCGTGGAGTTCGTCGCGAAGCTCTACAGGGAATATATGGCGGCCCACCCCGACATCCGCACCTTCATCTCGCCCTACTGCCCGGCGGTCATCCGCCTGATACAGGTGCGCTTCCCTTCGCTTGTGGACAACATAATCAAGCTGAAATCCCCTCTCGACGCTTCGGCGCGCGTGGTGATAAAGCAACTGATGGACGAGGGGGCCCGCCGCGAATCGATAGGCATCTTCTACGTCACCCCGTGTGCCGCCAAGATAGCCTCCGTAAAGAGCCCTGTCAGCAATCAGGACACCTGCATAGCGGGGGTTATAAATATGGACTTCCTCTACAACAAAGTCAAGCTGATGCTCTCCAACAAGGACACGGATGCCGTCACCATCAATCACGCGCTCACCCCGAGCGACGTGCGGTGGCCTCTTTCCGGCGGCGAGGCGGCCAACTTCTCAGGGTCCCCCTATGCTGTCGACGGGCTGCGCAACGTGATAGAGTTTCTTGAAAAGCTCGAAGACGAGGCCATTGACGTACCCGGCTTCGTGGAGGTGAGAATCTGCGACCAGGGGTGTGTGGGGGGCGTGCTTACCACCAACAACAGGTTCGTGGCGCGCAGGAGGATGGAGGAAAGGGCAAAACTGCTCGAGCGGCTCCACCGCGACAAGTCCGACACTTCGTACGATGATTCGGAGTTCTCGCAGCAGATTGCCGAGCAGATGGTGATTCCCGAAATAAAGCCCCGCTCGCTCTACAAGCTCGACGACAATTACGGCACCGCCTTCAAGATGGCCGAAGAGATGAAGAATCTCGAAAAATCGCTGCCCGGCATCAACTGCTCGGTATGCGGGGCCCCTTCGTGCTCGGCTCTGGCAGAGGACGTGGTAAGGGGCGAGGGGTGCATAGGGCAGTGCATCTTCCGCAAGGGCGATATGGATGCTGTCAGAAAAGTGTGGGGCGACGTTATACTGGAAAACAAGGACAAATAATCAAACGGATATGAAAGTAAAGGAAATAATCGAAAAACTCGATCTCAAGTGCCTCAACGAGGCCAATCTCGATGCCGAAATAAAGGGGGCCTATTCGTCCGACCTGCTCAGCGACGTGATGGGCAATGCCCGCAGCGGGCAGATATGGATAACGATGCAGACCCACAAGAATGTCACGGCAATCGCATCGCTCAAGGATATCCCCGCAATCATCATAGTCCGCGGCGGCGTCCCCGACGACGATATGATGGAGCACGCAAAGGAGGAGGGGATCTGCATACTCGTAAGCTCGGAGCCCACCTTCACAGTGTGCGGCAAGCTGTACGAACTCATAAAATAGCCTCCCCGGCAATGAAGTTCAATGCCGATATGCATATCCATTCGGTGCTTTCGCCCTGCGGCGACATCGATATGAGTCCCGCGGCCATCGTCAGGACGGCCAAGGAGCGGGGGCTCGGCATAATCGGCATAACCGACCACAACAGCACCCTCAATGCGGCCGTCACGCGCAAGGTCGGCGAAAGGGAGGGGGTCCACGTGCTGATGGGGGCCGAAGTCACCACCAGGGAGGAGGTGCACTGCCTCGGCTTTATGCCCGACGAGCGCACCCTGGCCGAGTTCCAGGCATTCCTCGACTCGAAGGTGATATTCTTTCCCAACGACGAGGACAAGTTCGGCTATCAGCTCGTGGTGGACGAGAACGAGAACGTGCTCGATATGGTGCCGCACCTCCTTATCAACGCCCTCGACCTCCCTATGGAGGAGCTTCAGAAAAAAGTGTACGAACTGGGTGGGATATTCATTCCGGCCCACGTCGACAGGCCCACCTTCAGCATCAGTTCGCAGCTGGGTTTCGTGCCCGACCACCTCAAGTTCCATGCCCTGGAGCTGAGTTACTGGTGCCGTCAGGGCAACTACAAGTTCTTTGATGAGTGCCCCTGGTTCAGCGATTTCAACTTTATACAGAGCTCCGATGCCCACTATGTGCCCGACATAGGCAAGATTTTCAGTGTGCTGGAAATGCCGGAGTTCAGTTTCGAGAATTTCAGGTATGCCCTCCATCAGGGAGAGCCCATAATATTGTAACGGAATGAAGAGTCTTGACCTGCACATAATCGACATCACGCACAACTCCATACGCGCCGGCGCTTCGCAGATAACCATAGAAATGGAAGACAGCGAGGAGAGAGACCTCCTGTCGATCAAGATTGTCGACAACGGCTGCGGAATGCCTCAGGAGATGATCGACGCCATCGGCGAAAAGTTCTACTCGTGCCGCAAGGAGCGCAAGATAGGGATGGGGATAGCGCTGCTCAAATTCCACGCGATGCTTTGTGACGGGGATTTCCATCTCAAGTCGAAGGTGGGTGAGGGCACCGAAATCTACGCCTCCTACAGGCGCTCGCATATCGACCTCCAGCCCAAGGGCGACCTGTCTGGCTGCTTTGCCAACTTCATCTGCCAGTATCCCGACATCAATTTCATAATCCGGTACATAACCGACGGGGGCGCTTTCGAGTTGAGTACCGCCGAGGTCAAGGAGGTGTTCGAGGGGATGAGCCTCAACAATTATGAGATAATCAGGAGCATCACTGAATTGATTCACGAAAATATAGGAGCATAGAGGATGACGGGGAGCAAAACGAAAACGGTGTGGTACTGCACCTCCTGCGGGGCTGAGAGCCCGAAGTGGATGGGGCGCTGCCCCGCGTGCGGAGAATGGAACACTATGGTGGAGGAGCCCAGGGCCCCGAAGCGGAGCGCCGCAGCCACCGGAAGCGGCAGGGGGTATATCTCTGCGGAGAACTCCCGCCCCGAGCCGCTGGGTGAGGTGAATTTCTCAGACGAAAACCGCTTCTCGATAGGCAACGGCGAGCTCGACCGCATTCTCGGAGGGGGCGTCGTCGACGGGTCGATGGTGCTCATAGGTGGAGAGCCGGGCATAGGCAAGTCCACCCTCTCGCTTCAGATTCCCCTTCATTGCAAGGGGCTCAAGACCCTCTATGTGTCGGGTGAGGAGAGTGCAAAGCAGATCAAGCTGCGCGCCAACCGCCTCGGCGGCGAGGCGGAGCAATGCTTCGTGATGAGCGAAACGCTGCTCGAGAACATCCTCGATGCCGCGAGGGAGGTGAAGCCGCGGCTCCTTATAGTCGATTCGATACAGACAATCTACAGCAATTCGGTTGAATCTTCGCCCGGGAGCGTGTCGCAGGTGAGGGAATGCGCCGCGGCGCTGCTCCGCTATGCCAAGGAGACCTCCACGCCCGTGATAGTGATAGGCCATATCACCAAGGACGGCATAATAGCGGGCCCCAAGATACTCGAGCATATAGTTGATGTCGTGCTCCTTTTCGAGGGGGAGACCAAGGGCTCGTACCGTATCCTGCGCAGCATCAAGAACCGCTTCGGCAGCACCGACGAACTCGCCGTGTTCGAGATGACCGCATCCGGGCTGAGGGAGGTCTCGAACCCCTCGGAGATTCTCATCCCGATGCATCAGGACAACCTGAGCGGGGTCGCCGTGAGCGCTATGATCGACGGCACGCGCCCCTTCCTGGTGGAGATACAGGCCCTGGTGAGCACTGCGGCATACGGCACTCCGCAGCGCTCGGCCACCGGTTTCGACACCCGCCGCCTCAATATGCTGCTCGCCGTGCTCGAGAAGCGCGCCGGCTTCAAGCTGGCCGCCAAGGACGTGTTCCTCAACGTTGCCGGCGGCCTGCGCATCGCCGACCCGGCCTGCGACCTGGCGATAGTGGCATCCATACTCTCGTCGAATTTCGACCTGTTCATCCCTCCCAAGGCGTGCTTTGCCGCGGAGGTGGGTCTGAGCGGGGAGATACGCCCCGTGGCGCAGGTGGAGCGCCGCATCGCGGAGGCCTGCAAACTGGGCTTCGAGGAGATATATATTTCGTCGTTCAACCGTGCGGAGGCAATCAAGCCCCGCAGCGGAGATATCCGCATAGTGGCGGTGCCCGACATTCCGGCCCTGTGCCGCAAGCTGTTCCAGTAAGATGGCCGACAATTATCTCGAAAAGAAATACAGGGACGTCTTCGGGGAGCACTCTGGAGTGAATCCCGAAACCGGCTTCGAGGAGCGCCGCTCCCCGGCGCTGCGCCTTCCGGTGCGCCTGCCCAAAGGGACAAGCGGAAACAAGGCGGCTGGCAAGTGATTGCCAGCTGGAAAATCCGCGCGCGAGTCAACTTTTTTCAGGGAAAGACACCGCTAATGATGTAAGTTTCCTAGCAGCGGCAGATTATGCTTACATGGTGGAATTCGCATGGAATTATTTGGCCGTTAATGCCAATTTTGATATATTCGCGGCTGAATAATTATTTAGATATGAAATCACTTATTATAGCCAGAGAAAAAGAGCAGGCGATGCTTGACAGGCTTTTGACGGAGCCGACGTCTCAGCTGTTGACCGTTTATGGAAGAAGGAGAATAGGAAAGACTTTTCTTATCCGTGAGTATTTTGATGACAACTTTGCCTTTAAGCATACGGCAGTATCACCATTGGAGTTCAAGGATAAAGACGATAAACTCCTTTATAGGATACAGCTGAATGAATTTGCTCATTCCATGGAAAAATATGGTGCCAGACTGGATGGGCCACTCAAGGATTGGTTTGATGCATTTCATAAGTTGGAGGATTTCCTAAGTAAGAAACGTTCCAAAAAGAAGATGGTGGTTTTCATTGATGAAATGCCATGGCTTGATACTCCCAGGTCCGGCTTTATGTCGGCATTTGAACACTTCTGGAATGATTGGGGCTGTGGAAAGCATAATCTATTGCTGATTGTCTGTGGTAGTGCTACTACCTGGATGCTGCATAAGCTCATCAATAATAAAGGGGGCTTATATGGCAGGACAAACCGTGAAATGCATATGCATCCATTCACATTGGATGAGACGCAGCGTTATCTTGAGTCCAGGAATGTCACCATGGACCGATATGATATCGTGCAGACCTATATGATGATGGGGGGAGTGGCATACTATATGTCCTTCTTTGAGCCCGGGAGGTCGCTGGCGGAAAATATTGATGCGGTTTTCTTCAGTGAGGGTGGCTTCCTGGTTTCCGAATATGACCGTTTGTTCACTTCTCTTTTTGCTGACAACAAGAACTACAGAAAGATTGTAGAATACCTGTCGTCATTAAGATATGGCGCCACAAGGCCTCAGATCTCGGAGAAAACCGGAATAACGGAAGGTGGAACACTCAGCGATATGCTGAAGGCGCTCGTTAAAAGCGACTTGGTGACTACGTATTACAACTTTGGAGAGACTAAGAGGAATTTGTACTA
>JAZUGR010000023.1:0-14993 GCA_045641345.1 Bacteroidales bacterium | reverse complement strand
CATCCCGGAGCAGGGTATTTATCCTGTTTCAGAAGCACGCAGAATCGCTCAGGAGCAGGAACTCGACCTTGTGATGATTTCTCCGACAGCTGATCCTCCTGTATGTAAGGTTATTGATTATCAGAAGTTTGTCTATCAGCAGAAAAAGAAGGCCAAAGAGCAGAAAGCAAATGCTTCCAAGGTCGTGATCAAAGAGATCCGTTTCGGGCCTCAGACAGATGAGCACGACTACCAGTTCAAACTCAACCACGCGAAGAGTTTCCTGCAGGAGGGCAACAAGGTCAAGGCTTATGTGTTTTTCCGCGGACGTTCGATTCTCTTCTCGGAGCAGGGCGAGCAGCTCCTTCTGAGATTTGCGGTCGACCTCGAGGAATACGGCAAGGCCGAGCAGATGCCGAAACTCGAAGGCAAGAGGATGCTGATGATGATTGCTCCTAACAAGAAGAAATAGTTCACAACACATTATTAATAACAACAGTTAAAATTTTTAACTATGCCAAAATTGAAGACCAACTCCGGTACAAAGAAGCGTTTCACGCTCACCGGTTCTGGAAAGGTGAAAAGAAAACACGCCTACAAGAGTCACATCCTGACCAAGAAAACCAAGAAGCAAAAGAGAAACCTCACTCACGTGGCTATGCTCAAGAGCGCCGATGAGAGCAGGGTAAAGACTTTGTTGGTAAAGTAGTTCATTAATGTTTAACCGGACGTTCAGCCGGAAAGTCCCCTGCAGAAGGGGCGCTGACATCCAAAATCTGTAAAATTATGCCAAGATCGGTAAACTCGGTTGCTTCAAGAGCACGCCGCAAGAAAATTTTAAAGGAAACCCGCGGTAACTTCCTCTCGAGGAAGAACGTCTGGACCGTAGCCAAGAACACCTACGAAAAGGGTCTTACCTACGCGTACCGCGACCGCAAGAACAAGAAACATAATTTCCGCTCGCTGTGGATCACCCGTATCAATGCAGCTGCACGCCAGCACGGTATGAACTATTCGCAGTTTATGGGCAAGATAGCCTCCAGCAACATCGGTCTCAACCGCAAGGTGCTCGCTGACCTGGCGATGAACAATCCCAAGGCATTCGAAGCTATCATCAAGTCCGTCAGCAAATAGTTAGTCGGGCGCGATGTCCATCAGGGAAATATACGGCAACAAATGGGTACGGTTCAGTTTCTGGACCGTACTTTATGTGCTATGGGTGGCCTGGGTCGGCAACTGGTGGTGGATTCCCGGCGTCGGGGTGATTTTCGACATATTCATCACCCGCAAGGTGCATTGGAATTTCTGGAAGAAGCGCTATGCTCCGGGTGAAAGGCACAGCGGGTGGAACGACTGGCTCGACGCGGTGATATTCGCCGTAATCGTGGTCACCTTCATCAATATCTTCTTCATCCAGGCTTTCAAGATACCTTCATCCTCCATGGAGAGTTCGCTCCTGACCGGAGACCATCTCTTCGTGAGCAAACTCGCATACGGGCCCAAGCTTCCGCAGACACCGTTGTCGGTACCCTTCATACACAACACATTCCCGATTTCGGGGCGCGAGAGTTACAGCACCGCGCTCCATTTCGACTACAGGCGCATAAAGGGTCTGGGACGTGTGGAGCGTGACGACTACGTGGTATTCGCATTTCCGCACGGAGATACGGTGCTCAAGCGGATTCCTGCCATCGATTATTATGCCGTGTGCAGGATGGAGGGGCGCGAAAACGCCATCCGCAGGTACGGCCCCGTCGTGGCGCGTCCTACCGACAAGATCGACCATTACGTGAAGCGTTGCGTGGCTGTCCCGGGCGACAGCCTTGCCATAGAGGGCGGCGTCGTGTATGTCAACGGCAGGGCTCAGGAGCAGTATCCGGGCATCCAGATGTCGTACCGCGTTACAACCAACGGCACGCGCATCAATGCCAGAACGCTCGAGAAGATGGGTCTGAATATGGACGAACTGTGGTTCGACCCTGCGCTTCCGGGCTACCCTGCAATGGCCCTTACCTCCGATATGGTGGAGAAGATACGGTCGATTGCCTGTGTGGCGGAAGTTACGCCCAACATCGACGTGTATCCTCCCGATGCCCCCGATTCGCCGCAGATGCTTTTTCCCTTTACCGAAACCGGCTGGACCCGCGACAACTACGGCCCTCTGCTGGTTCCCTTCAAGGGACTCACCATAGATCTGACACCGGAGAACCTGGCCTTGTACCGCCGGTGCATAGAGGTCTATGAGGGTCACCGGCTGCAGGAGGGTGAGAGTTCGTATACGTTCGCGATGGACTATTATTTCATGATGGGGGACAACCGCCACAATTCACTGGATTCGAGGTATTGGGGCTTCGTGCCTGAAACCCATATAGTCGGCAGACCGATCATAGTGTGGCTTTCGACCGCTCCCGGTGCCGGATTCCTCGGCAATGTCCGATGGAACAGGATTATGAAGATATGCAGATAAATTAAATTTGGTATTTCGGATAAAAAATCGGATATTTGCAACCCAATTTGTAAGAATAGCAAAAACGTAATCATATTATGGCAAGAGTTTGTCAAGTAACAGGAAAGACCAGAATGATCGGAAACAACGTTTCCCATTCAAAGCGTCGTACAAAGCGTGAATTCGCGCCTAATCTCAAGGTCAAGAAGTTCTGGTCGGAAGAGGAGCAGAGGTTCATTACTCTCAAGGTTTCCTGCCGTGGCATGAAGACCATCTACAAGAACGGTCTTGCAGCTACGGTCAAGGCTTCCAAGGAAAAAGGTTTGATCAACATCGTTTAACGCATTACAACTATGGCAAAGAAAGGTAACAGAGTGCAAGTCATTTTGGAATGCACCGAACAGAAGGAGAGCGGTGTTCCCGGTATCTCCCGCTATATCACCACCAAGAACAAGAAGAACACTCCCGACCGTCTCGAGATGAAGAAATACAATCCTTATCTCCACAAGGTCACCGTTCACAAGGAAATCAAATAACACTTAAACTTACTGTACAATGGCAAAGAAAGCGGTCGCAACCTTCAGTGGCGACAAATCTGAAAAAAGGAACGTCGTTAAATGCATCCGTATGGTCAAGTCTGAGCGTAGCGGTGCCTATATGTTCCAGGAGGAATTCGTTCCGACTGACAAGACAAAGGAATTCTTCGCATCGAAGTAATATTCCTTGCATACTATAAAAATACGGCCGGATTTTTCCGGCCGTATTTTTTGTGACAAAGCAGCACCTATTCTCCTGCCTTTTCCCTCGCGGCCTTTGCCTCCGCCGCCTCGTTGATGATATACTTGAATATTCCGAGGAAACGCTGGTTGCCCAATTCGGCATACATCACTTCAGGATGGAACTGCACTCCGAGCAGTTTGTCGCCTTCGATGGCTTCAACCACTCCGTCGTCGGCCGTGGCGGTTACCTTGAGCCCCTCTCCGATACGGTAGCACGACCAGAAGTGGCTCGAATTGACCATAAGGTCCTCGCTACCGAAGATGGCATACATCTTGGAATCCTTTTCGATGCGGATATTGTGGGCCTCGCTGTAGAGCAGTACGTTGTATCCGTTGACTTTCTTTTTGTGACAGATATTGGAGCCGGGGTAGTATTCGGCCACCTTTACGGTTTTGCCGCCGAGGGTCTGATTGATCCTCTGGTGCCCGAAGCACACTCCGAGAACCGGCTTGCCCTGGTTGTGGGCCTCGCTTATGAGCTTGTTGTCGTACTTGCTGCGGCCTGTGGTGTCGTTGCCTCCCTTGCCGGGGATGATGAGCGCATCGACCCTGTCGATGTATTCTTTCACCACTTCATCGGATTCGGGATAGGTCTCGAATACGATGTAGTCGGCTCCCGCGTCGGTGACGCTCTTGATGAAACAGTTGAGAATCTTCTGGCTGATTCCGGAATGTCCGATTCCTACCAGGATTCTGCTTTCGGCCTCCTGAGCCGTGCATATGGCTGCGGCAAGGAGGAATGATGCAATCAATGTGAAACGTTTTTTCATATTTGTACGGTTGTGGTATTTGTTCTTCTGAATTCGGCTACCGTGATGGCCGTGGCTACGGCTACGTTGAGCGATTCGCTTCTCTTCTCCCCGGCGGGGAACGGGGGGATCAGCAGGCGGCTGCTGACGGTCTCCTCAACCTGAGGCGATATTCCGAACGATTCGGATCCCATTACTATTATCCCTTTATCCGACAGTCGTGTGTCGTATATGCTGCTTCCGTCAAGAAACGTGCCATAGACCGGGATACCGCGTCCGGCGTAGCCACGCAGGGTCTGCGGCAGGTCGCAGTAGATGACCTCCACCCTGAATATGGCTCCCATCGTGGCCTGCACTACCTTGGGGTTATACACCTCGACCGTGTCGCGGCTTGCCAGGACTGTGGATATCCCGAACCAGTCGGCTATGCGGATTATCGTGCCCAGATTGCCTGGGTCGCGTACCGAATCGAGAGCCAGAATCAGGTCGTCGGGCCGTCCCGGAGCAGGCTTCTGAGGCTTCTGCTTCACCAGGGCGAGTACGGGGGAAGGGGAGGAGAGTTGCGAGATGCGCTCCATGGCCTCCCGGCCTATCTCATCCTGCCGCCATACCTCGACCACTTCGAAGTCCGAATGCAGCGCCTCTTCAACCATTTTTTCGCCTTCAACCACGAAAAGCCCCAGCTCGTCGCGGTATTTCTTCTGCGAGAGGGAACAGATCTCCTTTATCCTGTTTTTGGAAATCATCATCTTTCCCAGTTCAGGATTTTGTAGAAGTCGTAGTCGGCGGGATTCTGCACCCACTCGCGGGCGGCGGCATAGTCGTCGGGAGTTATGAAGTTGAGCATCCTGCGGAAGATGTTCTGGGCGTATGCCGAATTTATGTTTACGAGGCGCGGCTGAATCTTGCCGGTTTCGGGGTCCTGCAGCTGGTGGAGGTAGAGGGGCTTGGTCTGCCCCATCGGGTCGACATACACTATGCAGCCGGTACATCCCTCCTTGAAAAGCTCATACACGCCGCAGCCCAGCTGGGTGCAGTAGTAGAGGTCGTATGCAACCGGAACCTGGCAGCGGATTTCGTAGCCGACGTCAACCGGCCTGGTTTTCAGACCGAGCTTGAGCCTGTCGTTGTACACTTCGAGGATGTTGTTGAACAGTTGGGCCTTGGATATCTTGCCAAGCTCGATGTGGCCGTGCTCGTCCTTGGTGAAATGGGCCCCGCTCTTGTCGAGCTCGTCCTGATTGAGCTTGTGGAACACTCCCTCCGATATTATGACGCATCCGTAGTCGAGCCCCATTATGCGCCGCTTGAGTATGGACGATACGGTGAGCCTGACTATCTTGTCGAGAGTGATGTCGGACTTGTCGAACATCTCCGGGATGATTATCATCGGATAGTGGCTGGCGGCGCCGATATGTATTGCCAGGGAGCCGCAGGAGCGCCCCATCGACGACACGAGGAACCACGAGCCTGAAGTCTTTGCATCCTCATATATCGTGGACGCTATCCTGGCGCCCTCCGCCATTGCGGAGTGGAATCCGAAGGTGGGGGTTCCGAGAGGGAGGGGAAGGTCGTTGTCGATGGTCTTGGGCACGTGGATGTTGCTTATGCGGTAGTTGTGCTTCTCGAGGAAATTCGACACCCTGTTGGCGGTTGTGGCCGTGTCGTCACCGCCGATTGTCACCAGCAGCTTGATGTTGTTCTTCTTGAACAGCTCCAGATTGAAACGCATTGCGAAATCCTCGTCGGATGGCTTGTAACGGCTCATCCTCAGGAAGGAGCCTCCCTTGTTGAAGAGTGCGTCCACAAGGGAGAAATCGAATTCGGACATCTTCGGGTCATCGCTGAAAAGCCCCTTGTATCCGCCGTGAAGCCCGATTACACGGTATCCGTAGCTAAGGAAACATTTTCCGATGGTCCCTATCACTGTATTGACTCCCGGAGCGGGACCTCCGCCGGCGAGGATGATGATGGATTCTTTCATTGCTGTATTCGTTTTGTCATATTTTTGTCAGAATGGATAGCCTATCGCAAAGTGGAGCGCATAGCCGTCCCTCACCCACGATGAGGGAGGACACCAGGCCTGCTTGGTCGGGTTGTAGAGCTGCATGCCCCAGTCGAGCCTGATGAGGAGTATGTTGAAATCGAGTCGCAGACCCACTCCCCAGTTGAACGCACAGGTTCTGAGGAAGGTGTTGAAATGGAAGAGCGAAGCGGGATTGCGGGTGTCGTCGCCCCTGTCGATGTTCCATACGTTGCCGGCATCGGCAAAAAGCCCTCCGTCGAGTTTCCATACTATGGGGAACCTGAATTCGAGGTTGGCTTCGAGGCGCATATCACCCGTCTGGTTCGCTATCGAGAACGACTCGTCGAGCGGTGCGGCACCGGGGCCGACCGAACGGGCTCTCCAGCCTCGCAGACTGTAGGCGCCGCCTCCGTAGAAGAACTTCTCGAACGGCAGGGAGGTGGAGTTGCCGTAGGCGAATCCGTATCCCGCCAGAAGCCTTCCGGCAAGGGCGAGCCTTCCGCCGGCTCCAAGAGCTATTGTCTGTACGGCCGAAGCTTCGATCCGGGCATACTGCGAATACGGGACTCCGAAGAACTTGTGCGCCCCCTTGTCGTTGAGCGGCATCAGGGAGTTGAAGATGCACAGCACGTTGCCTGACGTGTTGACGGTGGTC
Organism: Bacteroidales bacterium; assembly: GCA_045641345.1. Lineage (GTDB taxonomy): Bacteria > Bacteroidota > Bacteroidia > Bacteroidales > UBA932 > Cacconaster. Next base: position 8,359 of record JAZUGR010000023.1, on the reverse strand, counting down.
CTGGTGTAGAAATACGTGTTCTTGGGATTGATGGTGGCATCGGTGGTGTAGAGGAAGGTGCCTTCGGCCCCGAAATCGAGGTGGTCCTGATAAGCGTTTATGAGGTACGGGTCCTTGAGCTTGCGGTAGAACTCCTCGTCCATATTGTATATCTTGACGGCATTGAGCTTGACGGGATAGACGTTGAAGAAGAATCTGTCCTTGCTGCTCCAGGTGTAGCCGTAGGAGGTGGAGACGATGTTGCGGGTGTATTCGGGGCGGTTCTGGTAGTTGAAGGCCAGGGCTATCTCGGTCCGCGGAACGGAGGTCTTGAACCGGGAGGCCGACAGGAGCATGAATCTCGGGATCTGCAACGATGCGGAGACCGCATATTCGTTGGCCCTTGTGTTGCGGTCGCCTATCTTGAACTGGAAGTTGCCTCTGAATCCGAGGGACAGCACCTCGCCGCCGTGGAATATGTTCTTGTGTGAATACGTGACGGCGGGGGTGATGCCGAACAGCCCCGTCGAGTTGAACGAGCCGGAGAGGTCGAACTTGACGCTCTGGAGTTTCGACTTGGTGAGGATTATGTCGCAGTCGACTGCCGACGAATCCGAAGGTGACTGCGAAAGGCCGATGTTTACGGTGTTGAAGAGGGGAATGCTCGCAAGCCTGGAATAGGTGGAGTTGACGACCTCTTCGCTGTACATATCGCCCGGATGTATCTGTTTGAGGCCGTTTATCATTTTGTCGGTGACGCGGACCCCCTCGGGCTTGTGCACGGTCACCTCCCCGAAGTGATAGCGCCGGTGCTCCCGCGCCATGCTTTCGTTTTCGTTGATGGTGTAATCGTTGAGCTTTACCGTAAGGTCGGCGGAACCGTAACGGGAGCCGGTGTCGGTGGTGTCGGCATAATAGAAGAAGAAATTCTTCGTCATCTTGAAATAGCCGTTGTCGCGAAGCAGCTTTGCCATCCTTTCGGATTCCTCCTCGAGCCTCTTCGACGAGAGGATGTCTCCCTTCCGGATGAGGGCGTCAGCGGAGGCCGAGGTGATTATGCCGTTTATCACAGGGTCGGTGATGACGTAATTGAGGTCGCGTATCTTGAACGTCTTGCCGGGGTGTACCAGGTAGGTCACCGTGGCCAGCTTGCCCTTGGTCGAAACTTCCGTGGCTATCGATGAGTTGTAGTAGCCCAGATAGTCCATATGGGAGAGCATTTTCTTTACTGACGGACGGATCGCCGCGGAGTCGAAGACGACCGGTGCCGTTCCGAGTTTCTTGACGAACTTGTCCCATCCCTTCCCGTTGCCGTTCTGCCAGTTGTATATGTAGAGCGACGGGTTCCAGTATCCGATGGTGTAGTTGTTGGCCTTCTGGTCGAGATATGGGTAGAGTGAGGATGCCGGCGGGGCGCCTGCAGAGGGATCCATCGTTATCCTGTTTTCCTTCAGACGGTACTGCCCGTCTTCGAGCATCCTGGTCGTGGAGCAGGATGCAGCGGCCAACAGTAGGACGAATATCTGCAAACGACGCATCGGTTGTCAGTGCATGTTCCTGATGGATTCGTTGGCCATTTCCCTCAATACGTTCTTGCGCACCTTGCCGGTGGCCGTGAGGGGGAATTCGTCCACGAAGAAGATATACCGCGGTATCTTGTACGAGGCGATGTTGCCCGTGCAATAGTTCACTATGCCTCTCTGCGTGAGATAGCATCCGGGACGCAGGTGGATGAATGCCGCCACCACCTCGCCGTTGGTCTTGCTGTCGACCCCGACTATCTCGACGTGTTCGATGGAGGGGATGCCGTAGAGGAATTCCTCGATTTCCTTGGGGTAGATGTTCTCGCCGGCCCGGATTATGAGGTCTTTGATGCGGCCGGTGATGTGGATGAACCCCTTTTCGTCGAGCAGGCCGATGTCGCCCGAGTGGTAGTAGCCGTATTTGTCGATGGCCTCGGAGGTGGCCTGAGGGTTCTTGTAGTAGCCCTTCATCACGTTGTGTCCCTTGATGCATATCTCTCCGTTGACTCCGGCAGGGCACTTGTCGCCCGTCTGCGGATCGATTATCCTTACGTCGACAAGAGGGAACGGACGGCCCACGCTGGTGGCGATATCATCCATCGAGTCCTCTATTCTCGGCACACTGATTACCGGCGAGGTTTCGGTGATGCCGTATCCGTTGAGGAATATGCAGTTGAACCTTTTTTTGAAAGCATATATCAGTTCCTGTTCGCAGAATGCTCCTCCTGTGATGCAGGTGCGCATCGAGGAGATGTCGTAGTTGGCGACACCCGGCTCGTTGAGCATGCTCTTGAACATCACGGGTACGCCGTACATCTTGTCGCATCTTTCGTCCTGGATGGCCTTTGCCGCCTTGATTGCGGTGAAGCGGTGCATCAGTACAAGGGTGGACCCGTTGGAGATGGTGCTCATCATCCCTATCACGCAGCCGTAACTGTGGAAAAGGGGGAGGAAGCACAGGATGCGGCATATTTCGGGGCTGAAGCTCAGATATGCAAGCCCGTTGTTGAGCATGTTGTGATGGGTGAGAAGCACACCCTTGGGCGTTCCGGTGGTGCCTGAGGTGTACTGGAGACTCGCCACGTTGTGGCAGTCGAACTGCCTTTCCCTGCTCTCGAGCCACTTGCGGTCCTTGTCGAGGCTTCCGGCAAGGGAGCTGAAGTTGATCATCCCCTGGTATTTCTTCTCTGAGATGACGACTATGTTGTTGAGTTCGTTGAACAGCCTGCTGTGCCACTTCTTGCCCCCGCTGTACCTGATTTCGGGGATGAGGGAGTGGAGCATGTCGATATATTCGTTCTTCTTGGTCCCTTCGGCTATGAAGAGCGTGTGGATTCCGGAATCGGCCAGTACAAACTTGATTTCGCCAAGCTTGTAGTGGATGTTGATGGGGACCAGTATGGCCCCGATCCGGGCCACCGCATAGGCAATCACAGCCCACTCCGGACAGTTGGGAGCCCACAGACCCACCTTCATGTCGGGCACGATGCCGAGCTTGATCAGCGCGCAGGCATAGTCGTCGACCATCCTGTCGAACTGGGAATATGTGATTCTCACTCCCGAATCGGGACACACTATACATTCGTTGTCGGGGTATTTCGCAGCTATTGTGCGGAGCCTTCCGGCAATCGTTTCTTCGGATAATACAAATTCGCTCATATCTTGCAAATATAGTCATTTTATGTTAATTTCGCGGTGCTCAAACGCACTTTGCAAGGATACTGCATGAAGATAACCATAGTCCAGAACGATATTCTCTGGTGTAACCAGTCCGGCAATTTCGAGTCTTTCTCACGGATGCTCGGGTGTTCTCCCTCGAGCGATCTCTACGTTCTGCCCGAAATGTTTTCGACAGGCTTCGTTACGGAGCCCGAGGGGGTTGCCGAAAACGACCCTTTCCCGTCTTTGGCGTGGATGCGCTCAAAGGCCGCTTCGCTCGGCGGGGCGGTGGCCGGAAGCGTCGCCGTTCGCCAGGCCGACGGCTCATTCCGCAACAGGTTCTACTTCGTAAGGCCCGACGGTACGTTCGACTTCTACGACAAGAAGCATCTTTTCACATATGGCGGCGAGCATCTAAGATACACTTCGGGGGGCAGCCGTACCATCGTGGAGTGGCGCGGGGCGCGTTTCCTTCTCACGGTGTGCTACGACCTCCGCTTTCCGATGTGGTGCCGCAACCGCGACGAATACGACGTTATGCTCTGCGTGGCCTCCTGGCCTTCTCCCCGGTCCGGGGCGTGGAAGGCACTTGCCGCTGCAAGGGCGATAGAGAACCAGTGCTATGTGGCTGCGGTAAACAGGGTGGGGAGCGATCCATCCTGCGTCTATCAGGGGGACTCGATGGTCATAGACCCTTATGGGGCCGCGGTTGCCGCCTGCCCTGTGGGGGAGGCTTCGGTCGCAACGGCCACTCTGGACCTTGACTCGCTCAAGGCCTTCAGGGAGAAGTTCCCCGTGTTGAAGGATGCCCTGTATTACAAGGATTGGAATGAAAATCTTTAGCGATTCTCTGATTGCCGAGGCCTGTTCGAAAATGAACGTGGCCAATCTGGCCGGGGCTACGATAGGCGATATCGTACTGGTGGCCCAGTATCTCGAAAAGAAAACCGGGATTCCGTTTCTGCGGATGGACCAGGGCTCTCCAGGCCTGCCGGCCAACCGCTACGGCATCGAAGCCGAAAAGGCCGCCCTCGACAGCGGCGTGTGCTCCCAGTATCCTGCCGCAGCCGGAATACCGGAGCTTGTGGGCGCGGCATCCGACTTTGTCAAGGCTTTCATCAACGTGGACATTCCCTCCTCGTGCATAGTTCCCACCACGGGCGCGGTAGAGGGGTCGTTCGCCTCTTTCATAGCCTGCACCCAGCGTATCCCCGGAAAGGACAAGGTGCTTCTGATAGGCCCCGGATTCCCCATCAACAAGTCGCAGATGCGCATCCTCGGCATAGAATGGCGCGAGTTCGACATTTATCCCTACAGGGGCGAAGCCCTGCGCGCAAGGCTGGAGGAGGAATTCTCCCGCGGCGACATAGCTGCAGTGCTCTATTCCAACCCCAACAATCCGGCGTGGATATGTCTGGACGAATCGGAACTCGCCGTGATAGGCTCTCTCGCCACAAAGTACGACGTGGTGGTGATAGAGGACCTGGCATACTTCTGTATGGATTACCGCAAGAATCTCGGCCATCCCTGGGAGCCCCCGTATCTTCCTTCAGTTTCGGCATATACCGGCAATTACATCCTGCTTCTTTCGGCATCCAAGATATTCAGTTACGCCGGGCAGCGCATCGCCCTCTCGGCCGTGAGCCCTTCGCTGTTCGATGTCAGATACGAGGCGCTGGCCTCCCGCTACGGCAACAGCGGGATTTTCGGCCCCACTTTCATAGCCTCGATTCTGTATATGATTACGAGCGGATGCACTTACAGCACCCAGTACGGTTATGCCGAGATGCTCCGCAGGAGCTGCGATGGCACCATCGATTTCGTGGAGGATACAAGGGAGTATGAGCGCCGCGCCAGAAAAATGAAGGATATCTTCCTTTCGCACGGCTTCCATATAGTGTACGACCGCGATGTCACGGAGCCCATAGGCGACGGGTTCTTCTTTTCGCTTGGGTACGGGTCGATGAAGGGGAGCGAACTGCTCGTGGCCCTGCTTTCGTATGGCGTGAGTTCGATAAATCTTGCCACCACGGGCAGCCTTCAGGATGGGGTGAGGGTATGCGTCAGCCGTATGGGCGACGACCTCTATCCGGTTCTGGAAGAAAGGATGGCCCAATTTGAGGCGGACAACAAACAATAACAGCAGCAATCAGGCATAAATTATGTCGTATCAGAAATTCTACAATCCGGAGATTGAGTCTCTTTCGAGAGACCGGATCAGGACCCTCCAGTTCGCGCGGCTGCAGAAGACGCTTGTGCATTGTATGAATTCTCCGTTCTACAGGCGCCGGTTCGAGGAGGCTGGATTGAGGCCTGAAGATATCAGGAGCCTTGATGACCTGTCGAAGATTCCTTTCACGACCAAGCAGGACCTGCGCGATTGTTATCCCTTCGGAATAGCTTCGGTGCCCCTTTCGCAGTGCGTGAGGCTTCATTCTTCGTCGGGCACGACGGGCACTCCTACCGTCGTTCTCCATACCGCCCGGGATCTTGACCAATGGGCCAATGCCGTGGCACGCTGTCTCTGGATGGTCGGATGCCGCCCTGAAGACGTATTCCAGAACACTTCCGGCTACGGAATGTTCACCGGCGGGCTCGGATTCCAGTATGGGGCTGAGCGGCTCGGGATGCTTACGGTTCCCGCTGCGGCAGGCAATACCTTGCGCCAGCTCAAGTTCTTCACCGACTTCGGTACCACCGTGGTGCACGCCATCCCGTCATATGCAGCCCGCATCTTCGAGGTGATGCAGGAACAGGGCATAGACCCGCGCCGCGACACGAAACTCCGCACCCTCGTAATCGGAGCGGAGCCCCACAGCGAGGATACCCGTCGCCGAATCGAGAATATGCTTGGGGTGAAGGCATACAACTCTTTCGGAATGTCGGAGATGTGCGGCCCAGGTGTGGCTTTCGAATGCCCCGAGCAGAATGGAATGCATATCTGGGAGGATTACTACATAGTGGAGATTGTCGATCCCAAGACTCTCGAGCCTGTGCCTGACGGCGAGATAGGGGAGCTGGTGCTCACCACCATCAACCGCGAGGGGATGCCGCTTCTGCGCTACCGCACCCGTGACCTGACCCGCATCCTGCCGGGAGAGTGCCCGTGCGGCCGCCACCACAGGCGCATCGACCGTATGAAGGGTCGCAGCGACGATATGATAATACTCAAGGGCGTCAATATTTTCCCGATTCAGATTGAAACCGTGCTGATGCAGTTCAAGGAGCTGGCCAGCGACTATCTGATTACACTCGAAACCCGTGAGGACAACGACTATATGGTGGTTGAGGTTGAGCTCAGCAACGTGGACGTGGATGATTACGCATCCATCCAGCGCCTCTCCAAGGAGATTGCGCGCCGTCTGCACGATGAAATCCTCATAACCCCTGAAGTCAAGCTCGTGCCCGGGGGCTCGATACCCAAGTCCGAAGGGAAGGCGGTAAGAGTAAAAGATTTACGTAAACAATTCTGATTATGACAGTCAAACAGATATCAGTCCTCATCGAAAACCGCGCAGGTTCTCTGGTCGAAGTGTTCCAACTTCTCAAGGCAAAGGGAATACAGATTCTTGTATCCACGCTTCCCGACACGGCCGACAGCGGGGTGTGCAGGATTATATGCAACAATCCCCAACTTGCGTACGATGCCCTCAGGGAGGCCGGCAAGAGCGTTTCCCTCACGGATGTTTTCGCCATTTCGCTGGAGGATGTGCCCGGTTGCGCTGCGGACACCATTTCCGCATTCGCGAATGAGGGGGTTTCGCTCTCGTATCTCTATTCCTTCCTTTTCAACGGGAAAGGCGTTCTCATTTTCCGTACGAAAGATGAGGAAAAGGCGGCTGAAATCATCCGTACCCGCAAGTTTCCTACTGTCGCTATATAGTTCCACATTTTCTCCGTATATGTGTATATAGGGAGAAATATTGCTTTAAGGAAACGTCACACTTAACACCTCTCCTGACCAGGAGATGATTGAAATCAACATCGATCCCGAAGTGGACAACTGGAATTGAAAGCCAAGGTTCGGGAACCGACCGTGTAGCATACAATTGCGGAGAATTCTTCGGAGTTCTCCGCTTTTGCTCGATTCCCGGGGATTGAAGTACGCTTCGTGGGATTTCTTTTTCAAAGGGCCGTCCGCCCACGGACTTAGTGGGAGGGACCCGAACCCGAAGGGTTTGGGAGGGCTCGTCACCGGTCCGTGAAAAAGAAATCCTGCGAAGCAATGCAAATGGAGAATAATGTTTATATTTGCATCGTTAGAGTATTTATTGGGGGGGTGGAATGATGGGGAAGATTTTTGAATACTTCGGTTTTATTTTTTATTTCTATTCAAATGAGCACGAACCTGTTCACATCCACGTTCGGAAAGGGGGAAAGGAGTCTGTGTTTGATTTGATAATTGAAAATGGTTTACTGGTGGCGGTCAACAGACGGGAAAAGAACAGCACTGTCCAACTGTCTGATAAAGATATATCCATAGTTGTTGAGTTCATTGAGAACTATTGGATGGAAATCGTAGATAAATGGATAACGTTCTTTGTCTTTAAACAGTCTGTTTCCAATACCAGAATCAACAGAAAAATCAAATAAATGTCCGGATTGGCAATAATAGAAGCAACGGCAAAAGACAATCTTTGTGTCGAGTTGTTGTTCAACGACAACTCGAGTCAGGTTGTAGACGTGGGGGACTTTATACGTAAACATCCCAATCCGCAATACAATAAGTATCTGAACGAAACTGAGTTTCGGAAATTTTATCTGGATGACGGCAATATCGTGTGGGGTGAAGACTGGGATTTGATATTCCCGCTTGACCAGTTGCACGCCGGCATTATTGCCTGAGTTGTCGTTTGGCAAATTTTATCTGCGGCGCAAGACCATCCTGTCGGATATATCCGAGCACCCTATTCCCGGTCCCGGACAGGACGGATGGTGAACCCTATTTTCGGTTTCCCCGATTTTAAATTCCCGCCGCAGTAGGTGTCACAGGTGCCTTGAGGAGAAGATACCGGCCTCTGCAGCAGGTATGTCCTCTTTTTTTGAAGAAAAAAGAGTTCTAATGAACTACATTTACGCAGAGGCAGGCAAGAGCGTAACGTTATGTTTCCTTGCAAGCTTTTCAAGCAATGCTTTCTCCCTGTCTTCGAGCCTCTGCTTGTATTTTTTGTTGCCTTCCTCCACATACTCCTGCCCAT
>JAZUGR010000022.1:0-20293 GCA_045641345.1 Bacteroidales bacterium | reverse complement strand
TGCTTTGGGCATATACCGGCAGAAAATGCCGCATAGACCGCTGGGAAGGAGCCTTGATGCTGCTCGCCTTCGCAGCCTATTACTACTATCTTTTTGTGAAACTATAATAACGATAAGAAACATAAACATGGATACAATAACAGCAAAACACGTATATAAGTTCTCAGACATAGCGATATCCGGAGGAATCATCATCGCCGGAATATTACTAACCATTCTTATCCCTTCCCCGGGGCTTGGAATATGCACCATTCTGACAGGATTGTGCGTATTCCCGTTCCTTAAGACCGGTTACAGAATCCCGTGGCAGAAGGGAATGTACTCTCACAAGGACTATCTTCTTCCCCAGGAGTGCAAGTCTGACATTGCCGCATACATAGAAGGCAAGTCAGAAACGCTTGACATCAATCCTTTCAAGAAAGGAGGCCTTCTGCTTGAGCAGTATTATCTCAAGAACGGTTCAAGGCAGTTCGTACAGTTGTTCGACTATACTATCGATGGTATATACACAGCCCAATGCGAACTGACCGAAATCGACAGTGAAAAACTCGAAGCAATACTCAAATACCAATAACAAACATCAAACAATAAAACTTCAATACAATGGAATATAATTTCAAAAAGGTTCATACAGGAAAGGATCTCGCCATATCATCAATAGTTCTTCTTGCCGGAATCGGCCTGTTCTTCGTCAACAAGGGACTGGGTATCTGCATAGGAATCTGTGGTCTCTTTATGTATCTTGTCTATAAAGGCGGATACAAGAAAGATGGCAAGGGTATACTGCTCACGAGAAAGTCTGAGGACCTCTGCAAAGCCTGCCGAACCTCAATAATGGAATTTTTGGAAGAAAAGAACAATACACCGATGATTAAACAAGGGAACGAAGGTGGGTGTGTCAGGCTCGACGTATATTTCAACAAGGCCGAAGGCATAGCTTACGCACAGCTGTACGATTTCTGTAACTACACCTATGAACCCGCAACCGGAATCGTTGAAATCAATGGCGACAGGGCGGATAAGCTTATTTCACTGATATGAAATTTTAGCATTGTGCCTTCAGTTGCGCTATTATGAGCGCAAGTGCAAAACAAGTCTCAAACGCACTTCTGTAAGCGAAATTCTGTCGGCCCAAGTGCAAAAACAGGCTCCGGTGCACTTCCGAAGCCTGTTTTATGGGCGGAATCGTTGCCGCACCAGTTGTTGCTGCCGCTTCAGCAGCTGCGTAAGAGAGCGATCCTAGTGGCAGCCTCCGCCGCACTCTGAGCAGTTTCCGCCGCAGTGGTGCGCCAGTTCTCCGTGAAGCCCTTCCGACAGTTCCTTTTCGGTGGCTTCGCGCACTGCGGTCAGCTCACCGGTGAAGTGGAGCGTAGCTCCTGCCAGGGAGTGGTTGAAGTCCATTGTCACGGCTGTGTCGGATATGCTTTTCACGGATCCCTGAACTACACGCCCGTCGTTGGTCATCATAGGGATGACGTTGCCTTCGAAGAGAATGTCTTCGTTCACCTTGCCGTCGACGGCGAAGATTGACTTGGGAAGTTCAACCACGGCTTCGGGGTCGTACTCTCCATAGCCCTCCTTGGGCGAGAGGGTGAAGTCGAACTTTTCGCCGGGCTCCTTGCCCTTCACGTTGGCTTCGAACTTGGGAAGCAGCGTGCCCGCTCCCATTATGAACTCCAGGGGATTTTCCTTTGTGCAACTGTCCTTGATTTCGCCCCCGACCTCAAGCTGGTAGATGAGGGAGACAACTTTATTTTCGCTTGCTTTCATTTGTTATGACTTTTTAGTATTGATTTTGCGGATATTTACGTTGAATGCCACCAGTGCGATGGCTATCATCGGAGTGATGAAGCAGAAAATCGAATAGGGCAGGTAAGTCAGGGTAGCCACCCCGAGCACCGTGGACTGCACAACTGCGCAGGTGTTCCACGGTACAAGGACCGAGCTCACGGTGCCGGAGTCGCCGAGGGTGCGGCTCAGAAGTTCGGGCGCATATCCCATCTTACGATACGTTTCGCTGAACATCTTGCCCGGCAGCAGTATCGACATATACTGGTCGGCAAGAATCATATTGCTCACTATGCAGGTGCAGACGGTGGTCGTAATGAGTGAAGTGCCGTTTCTGATGACTTTCATAAGCTGGGCCGTGATCGTGTCGAGCATACCGCTCGCCGCGAGGGCTCCTCCGGTTGTCATTATGCACAGCACAAGCCAGATTGTATTGACCATTCCGTACATTCCGCTCGTTGAGGCCAGGTTGTCCATCAGCTCGGATCCCGAAGAAATCGTGACCGGCATCGACATCGTGGTGAAGAGCGATTTTACAAGACCCTCCCCTCCGGTGCAGCCGCCGGTAATCTGGTCTGCTATCTGGGGCTGAGCCCAGAATCCTGCCACTCCGGCCAGGAGCGCCGAGAGAAACAGGGTGATGAAAGCCGGCACTTTCTTGACCACCATCACAAAGGTGGCCACGGGTATCAGCAGCAGTAGAGGGGAGACGTTGAAGGCGCCTGATATGGCCTCAAGCTGGGACTCCATATCCAGACCGCCGGTTGTCGGAACCGTGAACCCCACTATCAGAAAAACGGCGAGGCATATCACGAATGCCGGAACTGCGGTATAGAGCGAATATTTGACATGCGTGTAGAGGTCGGTGCCCGCTATCGTGGCTGCGAGGTTCACCGTATCTGAAAGGGGCGAAAGCTTGTCACCGAGGTACGCACCTGATATTATCGCTCCGGCCATCCATCCGGTAGGGATGCCGACTATCTTTCCGGCTGCCAGCATGGCAACCCCTATCGTGCCTACGGTGGTCCAGGAACTTCCGGCCAGGATCGATACCATTCCGCACAGAACGAAGGTGACCGCAATGAAAACCTTCGGATTGATTATCTGCAATCCGTAGTAAATCATCGTAGGCACTATCCCTGAAAGCATCCAGGTCGCTGTGAGGGCACCTATGGCAAGGAGAATAAGGATAGTCGGCCCTGTCTGGCAGATGTTTTCGGCCACGGCCTTCTCTATTTTCTCCCAGGGAACCTTGAGATGGAACATCGCTATCAGGGAAATGACCACGGATACTATCAGAAGCGCAATCTGAGCGGGGCCTGCCGACACTTCGTCTTCGAATATCATCACGCAGGCTGCCAGCAAGATAATCAGAAGCGCTATCGGAGCGATGGATAATGTCAATCCCGGTTTTTTCATGGTTTGAACTTGTTTTTGGTCAAATGCCGCTGAAATCGACCGAGCCGAAGGCCAGTGACGGCAACCCCCATCTGGAGGCGGTCCGGTAGTCGGTTCCGGCCTCTATCAGATTGTTCCACAACCGGATCATGTTGCCGGTTATGTTCATCTCGCTTATCGGGTGCACCATACGGCCGTTCTCGAAAAGGAATCCCCTCACTCCGTATGAGAAATCACCGGTGGCCGTATTGCAGTTGCCTCCGTTGAAATCGGTTATCAGGATGCCTTTTCCGGTCTCGTTCAGAAGTTGCGGCAAAGTTATATCTTTTTTTTGATTCTGCCCGAATCTCAGCACCGATGGAGACGAGATTGTCGTGGGGATGCCCATCTTTTTGCTGTAGTAGGTGGAGATGAACCAGTTCTCTACATATCCGCCGCCGATTATGGTGCGTTCTTTCGTGGCCACTCCTTCGTCGTCGAACAGCCTTGACCCGGGCAGCCCCTTGATGTGGGGCATGTCGCAGATGGTGAGACTGTCGCCGAACGGCTTTTTGCCCAACGAAGCGTTGAGGAACGAGTTTTCCTGCTGGAGATATCCGCCGCTGAGGGCTTTGACAAGCGGCGACACCACCTTTGACGATATGGTGCCGTCAATCACCACATTGTACCTGCCGCTTCTGATTTTCCTGGCGTTGAGCTGGTCGACGGCCCTCTGAAGGGCTTTGGAACTGCATCCTTTCACCGGAGCGTCCTCCCGCCTTATGCCGCTTTCGTACCACCACGATTCGGGCTTTTCGTCTCCCTTTCCCTTTATCGAAACCGTGGCGTTTATGGTGTGGTTTGAAACGAGGGTCTCTCCGTGGAAGCCCTGGCTGTCGGCGATGCAGGTGTATTCGGTGTCGTCACCCCACTCGGTCTCGACCGAAAGGAGCCTGGGGTCGGATCCCCATATCTCCGAGGCGGAGGCCATTGCCATCTCTATGCGGTCGGATGTGGTTATGTCCTTGATCCTGCCGTCATACTGAGCCAGATCTGGACCCTTGCCGTGAAAGCATATTTCGCTTTCGGGCAGGCTCCGGCAGTCGTCGGGGGCGATTAGCCTTGTGGCCTCTGCGGCCGACGAAATGAACTTCCGCAGTTCGTCGCTCCGCAGCATGTTTGTCGAGAACGAGCCGTAGCGCCCGTCGATAAACAGCTGTATGAACATTGTGGAACCGCTGCTGCTGAGCAGCTTGTCGACCTTGTCGTTGATTACGGTAGCGGAGTTTTCCACATCCTTTTCAAGAATGATCCTTGCCTGACGGGCTCCGGCGTCGGAGGCCATCTGGAGTGCCATGTCCACCGTTTTCATTTCGTCCATCACACTTCGCCTCCCACTGTCAATGATTTTATCAGCACAGTCGGCATTCCGCACGATACTGCGCAGTACTGGTCCTTGCCGCAGGTCCAGGTGCCGTCGTCGATGCGGCTGTCGGATGCCACCGCCACGATGTCGGCGAGGGCCTGGGGGCCGTTGCCTATGATGTTGGTGTCCTTGATGGGGGCGGTGAGACGGCCGTTCTCGATCAATCTGCCGCTCTTTACGAAGAACGTGAAGTCGCCGGCCCCTATCTCGACTTCCCCGTTGGTGAAGCTGTCCACGTAGATACCCTTCTTCACGCTGCGGATAATGTCTTCGGGGAGACAGTCGCCGTTTTCCATATAAGTAGCCCTCATCCTCGGAATCGGGTTGTAGCGGAACGATTCGCGACGGCCGTTGCCCGTGGGTTCGACCCCGTAGTGCGCCGCGCTTATCCTGTCGTGAAGATATGATGTCAGGACCCCTTCGCGGACCATATATGTCTTCTGCCCCGGGACGCCTTCGTCGTCGACGTTGAGGCTTCCGCGGTTGGCTTCGATTGTGCCGTCGTCGACGATGCTTATCTTTTCGGAGCATATCTTCCGGCCCATCTTGTCGGAGAAGATTGATATTCCCTTGCGGTTGAAGTCGGCCTCGAAAGCGTGCCCCACGGCTTCGTGGAGCAGGATTCCGGAACCTCCGGAGGCCATTACGACGCTCATCTGGCCCCCTTTCGGCCTGCGGGCCTCGAATATGTCGGGAAGACGGAGCGCTATTTCGTTGCAAAGCTCGGCCTGCAGGGCGTCGGTGAGCATTTCGGCACCCTTCCTGAAACTTCTGGATGCGGAGAGCGTCTCCACCTTGCCGCCTTCCGACAGGGTGCAGGTCACAATCAATGAGGTTGACGGCCTCCTGTCGCAGAAGAAGTCGCCCAGCGAATTGTAGAACATCACCTTCGACAGGTCGTGGGCCAGATTGGCCGTTACCTTGCTGACTTTGCCGCTCAGGGCCCTGATTCTGCCGTCGAGGTTCTGCAGGTATTCCTTTCTGTCCGCGATGGGGCAGGACGACCAGTCTGCCAGAACCGGGTACCGGTCGGTGAAGGCCACGCTGTGAACCGCTCCCGCGGAAACGGAAGGCGAGGGGCAGCAGGCTATCCCGGCGGCTGTTTCGGCAGCCCTGCGCATATCTTCTTCGAGCGTGCTCTCGGCATACGCATATCCGGTGCTGCCATCCTTTATCACGCGTATTCCGACACCGTAGTCGGCCGTGCGCTCGACCGAGCTGACCTCTCCGTCGCGCAGATTGAGCTCGTCGGACGTGGCGTATTCAAAAAATATGTCGGCATAGTCGCCTCCCTTGGATAGGGCTGTCGAAATCAGGCTCTGCAACTGCTGGCGGCTGACCTTGAAAAGATCGAAATAATTCTCCACTCCAGGGTATCAGATTTCCACTGCCTTGACTTTGACCACACGGTCGTCTTCGGCGAATGCAAGTTCGGAATTCGTCTTCTTCTTGTCGTTCACCAGTTTCTTGAAGGTGAGGTCCAGTCCCTCGATGAGGTTTTCCCTAATTTCTCTCGTCTCTGTTTCGTTCATAGTCGAGTAATTTCTTATAGAGGATCTTGTTGTGGATTTTGGTCACGATTCTGCGACCTCCCTCCGCAACGAGTTTCCCCGATTTGCCCGAATTGTCGATCACCACCCAATAATCGCAAATCGGCATATATACCTTGAACAAGTTGTCTATGCCCATTCCGTAACGCCGCATTATGGTTTCGCGGGGCACGTTGTGGCCTCCGGAACTCACCCTGAGGTTCACCCGTTCGGCTGCGAGCTCCGGGATGCTGAGCCAGATGAACACGAGTGTGACATAGTAGCCGGCACTCTGCGCCTGCACTACGATCCTGGCAAGGGCCTTGGTGGAGAGGGTTGTTTCTATTCCGAAGTTCTTACGCTTGGAGATGAGCTCCTGTATCCTGATTATCATTATCTTGCTCGCTTCTATCTGGGCAAGTTCGGGATTGAACGGGGAGAGTCCCCTCGCGATTTCGTCGGAGTTGACATAGTCCACGCAGTCGAGAATCTCCGGCAGTATGGTGTATGACGCCGTAGTTTTCCCGGCCCCGTTGCATCCCGCTATGATGAACAAGTTGGGCATATCGTCTCAGATTGCAAAAATAGTCAAAATTTCTTCAAAAATTCTTTTGGTATATTTAGTATATTTGCAGGTTGAAACTACAATACGTCACAAGATGAAAAACAACGGACTTACACTTGGCGTTCTCGGTGGGATGGGCCCGGCCGCATCTGCCGAATTCATGCGCCTCCTTGCCGTGAAAGCTCCTGCCGACTGCGATCAGGAACACCCGCGCGTGATACTTTATTCCAACTCCATAACTCCCGACCGCACCAGCTTCATCGTGGGCAAGGGCGAGGACCCGGAGCCGTATCTCAGGGAAGGACTCGAAACCCTCATCAAGTGGGGCGCCGACCGCGTGTGCGTGACCTGCAACACGGCTCATTTCTTTGTAGACAAATTCAGGAGCAGCCTTTCGAAGCCCCTTATCCATATCATCGACGAAACAATCCGCACTTGCAGCGAGCGCAGCCCCAAGGGCGCCTGGCTCACAGCCACGATAGGCACGATGGATACCGGAATCTACCAGAAGCATGCCGCTGATTGCGGATATAACTTCATGTGCCCCTCGAGGGAGATGCAGCTCGAGATCCACGACATCATAACCCACGTCAAGGCGGGCGAACTAGAGTCCTCCGGCAAGCGTTTCCGCAAGGTGTGCGAGGAATTGTGGAAAATCGAGAAGGCTCCTATAGTGGGGGCATGCACCGAAATTCCCATTGCATACCAGTATGCCGGTCTGCCTGCCGATATGGGCATCTCGTCTCTCGAGGCTCTGGCCGACGGCTGCATAAGGGAACTTTACAAAAAGCTTTAGATTTATGGCCATCTTCTCCCTGGGCAAGACCCGCGATTCCATCTTCGGCAAGATTTCGCGCGCCGTCGTAGGCAAGAGTATGGTCGACGACGAAGTGCTCGATTCGATCGAGGAGGCGCTGCTTACATCCGACGTGGGAGTCGAAACCACCCGCAACATCATCGAGCGCCTTGAGCGCCGTGTGGCGAGGGACAAATATCTTGACGCAGCTGAGCTCAACTCCATATTGTGCGAGGAGATCGAGGCCCTTCTGGGGGCGGACGAGCCCTCTTCCACTCCTTTCGACTTCTCGAAGAAACCTTACGTGGTGATGGTGGTGGGCGTCAACGGGGTGGGCAAAACCACCACGATAGGCAAGCTGGCCGCGCAACTTGAGGGGATGGGCAAAAGGGTGGTGCTCGGAGCGGCCGACACTTTCCGCGCCGCGGCGGTGGAGCAGCTCGACATATGGGCATCCCGCACCGGAGCCTCGATAGTAAAGCAGGAGATGGGGGCCGACCCCGCTTCGGTGGCTTTCGATGCCGTCAGCAGTGCCCTCTCGCGCGGGGCCGATGTGGTGCTGATCGACACTGCAGGCCGCCTTCACAACAAAGTGGGGCTTATGAACGAGCTTACCAAGATACGCAACGTGATGCGCAAGGTGGTGAGCGACGCTCCGCATGAGGTGCTGCTTGTCATCGACGGTTCGACCGGGCAGAACGGCTTCATCCAGGCGAGGGAGTTCACCAGGGCGACCGACGTCACGGCTCTTGCCGTGACCAAACTCGACGGCACTGCCAAGGGCGGTGTCGTGATAGGTATATCCGACCAGTTCAAGATTCCCGTCAAGTTCATCGGGGTCGGCGAGGGCGTGGATGACCTCAAGCCTTTCGACAGAAAGGAATTCGTTGAATCAATAATCAAATAGAACAGATATAAAATGACAATTTCTTACAATTGGCTCAAGGATTATCTCAAGTTCGACCTTTCACCCGAGCAGGTGGGGGTCATTCTTACAGATACGGGACTGGAGGTTGAACATATCGAAACGGTGGAGCAGATTCCCGGCGGCCTCGAGGGTGTCGTGGTGGCCGAGGTCGTGGAGTGCGTCGATCATCCCGATTCCGACCACCTCCACGTCACACAGCTCAACGTGGGTGGCGACACCCTGCTTCAGGTGGTGTGCGGCGCTCCAAACGTGGCCTCCGGCGAGAAGGTTCTGCTTGCCACAATCGGCACGAAGCTTCCCACTCCCGACGGCAGCGAGTTCAAGATAAAGAAATCGAAGATCAGGGGCGTCGAGAGCAACGGAATGATATGTGCCGAGGACGAACTCGGAATAGGCTCCGACCACTCCGGGATAATGGTGCTCAAGCCCTCTGCGGTTCCCGGCACTCCCGCCCGTGAATACCTGCAGTTGAAATGTGATACCGTGTACGAAATCGGGCTCACCCCCAACCGTATCGACGGCGCTTCGCATATCGGCTGCGCCCGTGACATATACGCCTGGTGTGCGGCCAACGGCGTTCCCTGCCGGTGGACGCTTCCCGACCTGTCGTCGTTCAAGGGTGGCGAAGGGAATCCCATACCGGTCGAGGTGCTCGAGCCGCAGCTCTCTCCCCGCTATATAGGCATAACCATAAGCGGCGTCAAGGTGGGCCCGTCTCCCGACTGGATCAAGGAGAGGCTTCAGGCAATCGGCCAGCGCCCGATAAACAACGTGGTCGACATAACCAATTTCGTGATGAACGAGATGGGTCATCCCCTCCACGCATTTGACGCTTCAAAGATAACCGGAGGCAGGGTGATTGTCCGCAGGGCTGACGAGGGGGCCAGGTTCACCACTCTCGACGGCGTGGAGCGCACCCTTTCAGGGAATGACCTTATGATCTGCAACACCGCTGCACCGATGTGCATAGCGGGAGTGTTCGGCGGCGCCGACTCGGGAACGACCGAAAGCACCACCGACATATTCCTCGAGGCTGCATATTTCAATCCCGTATCCATCCGCAAGACTTCGAAACGCCATGGTCTGAAGACCGACGCCTCGTTCCGCTATGAGCGCGGCATCGACCCTGCTGCAACTATGCTGGCCGCCAAGCGCGCCGCAATCCTTATCCGCGACATAGCGGGAGGCAGGATAGTGGGTCAGCCACAGGAGTTCTGCCCGGAGGTCTTCAAGCCCGTTCAGGTCGGGATATCATATGGGCGTATCGCCTCTCTCGCCGGCAAGGACATAGGCAGCGGCCTGATAAAGAAAATTCTCGTCAGCCTCGACTTCAAGTTCATTTCCGAAACCGATGGCGGCGCTGTAGTGGAGGTACCTTCGTACCGCGTCGACGTTACCCGTGAATGCGACATAGTCGAGGAGATTCTCCGCATCTACGGATACAACAATATCGAACTTCCCTCGAACATGAAGGTCTCGATAAACTCTTCGGAGCATCCCGACCCGGAGGCGGTACGCTCCACCGTTTCGAATATGTTCGCTTCGTGGGGGTTTTCGGAAACGATGAACAATTCCCTTACCAAGGGAGACTATTACGACGGCCTCAAGACCTTCCCCAAGGAAAATCTGGTAAAAGTGGTCAACCCTCTGAGCTCTGACCTCAATTCGATGCGCCAGACGCTTCTGCTCAATGCGCTAGAGGTGATATCCTACAACATCAACCGCCAGAACAACAACCTGCGGATTTTCGAGCTGGGCAACTGCTACAAGTTCTCCCCCAAGGAGGGCGGCGACAACCCCTCGGCCGACCTTTCTTCCTACAGCGAGCAGATGAGGCTCTGCTTCGCCATCTCGGGCCCCGGGTCAAAGAGCTGGCACAATGAAGTGGCCGGGAGCAGCTATTTTGCGCTGAAGGGCTATCTCGAAACCCTTCTGAAAAGGTTCTCGGCCGATCTCTACACTCTCGAATATGATGCCGCACCTTCCGATCTGTTCAGTGAAGGTCTGGAGTACAGGCTTCAGGGTGAAAGGCTCGCAATGGCGGGAACCGTGAACCCCGCCCTCGCCAAAAAGTTCGACATACGTCAGAGCGTGTTCGCCGCCGAAATATCGTGGCCGGTATTCTTCAAGCTTGTAAGGCGCGACAAGGTGAAATACAAGGAAATGCCCAAGTATCCCGAAGTGCGCCGCGACCTGGCGCTCCTCCTCGATGAGGATGTCAGGTTCTCCGATTTGAGGGATACCGCTTTCAAGACAGAGAAGTCGATATTGAAGCAGGTGGTGCTGTTCGACGTATATCGCGGCGACAAGATTCCCGGAGGCAAGAAACAGTATGCCATAAGTTTCTACCTGCAGGATGAGCAGCAGACCCTTACCGATGATGCTGTAGAGCGTGTAGTCGATAAACTGATGAAAGCCTTCTCCAGCAGGTTTTCGGCTGTGCTGAGGTGATTTGTCGGCTTCACGTTTCATAGCTGGGCGGCTTGACTGCCGTGGGGGGAACTCCGCCGACGGCGGGGCTTTCTCCGGAGCGGGCTATCATATCGCCTGGATATCGGTTGCGCTGAGTGCCCTCGTAATGATTGTGTCACTGTCTGTGGCAGACGGGTTCCGCAGCGAAATCAGGGCCAAGGCCACAGGCTTCATGGGGGCGGCCGTAATGGTTCCTCCGGGTCAGGGCCCGATAAACGACAGCAGCCCTTTCGACCGCAATCTTTCGTACATTCACTGTCTGGATTCAATTCCAGGAGTGGCGTCGGTATGCCCTGTGGCGTGCCGCCCGGGTATGATAAAGTCGGATGAGGGAATAGCCGGACTCTGTTTCAAGGGGGTCGATTCGCTCTACGACTTCTCGTTTTACGGCAGCTCGCTGGTGGAGGGCTCGCTTCCCGTCTTTTCGGGGCGTATCAGTCAGGATATACTGATTTCATCAAGGCTCGCATCCCGGATGGGATTCGGGGTGGGCGACAAGGTCACCGCCTATTTCGTGGGGGAGAACACGAAGGTCCGCTCCTTCGTTATATGCGGACTGTTCGACGCCCAGCTTGAGGATATCGACCTCAGTCTTGCCATTGTCGACATAAGGCAGGTCCAGCGTGTTTCAGGGTGGACTTCCGATGAGGTTTCCTCAATCGAGATACGCGCAGGAGGGGAGGCATCGCTCGACGGAATCCGCGACCGTGTGGAGGAGGTGGAGTCATCTCTTTCAGACGATGGGGACCAGCCGCTCTTCGTGCTGTCGATCAAGAGCATCTGCTCAAATCTTTTCGACTGGCTCGCGTTGCTCGACTTGAACGTTGTGATGATACTCGCGCTTATGATGGCGGTGGCCTCCTTCAATATGATATCGTCGCTGCTGATAATGCTCTTCAGGCGGATTCGGATGATAGGGGTGCTCAAGTCGGTCGGGATGACCGATGGCGGTGTTACCCGGGTCTTTCTCCTCAGGGCTGCCTCAATCGTGGGCAAAGGGCTTCTGGTTGGGAATGCGGTGGCCCTTGCGCTCATTCTGGCGCAGAAATACCTTAAGATAATAACACTCGATCCGGCAAGCTATTTCGTCAAATACGTTCCGGTCCATATCGCACCGGCAAAGATACTGCTTCTTGACGCGGCCTCCTTTGCGGTAATAATGGCCGTGCTCTCGCTCTGCTCGCTGTTCATAGCCAGGGTGAGCCCGGAGCGGACGATGAGGGTCGATTGATCTGCGCCTAGAACGGCCAGAAGATACCGAGTTTTATGGTCCCTTCGGGGCGGATGTAGCGGTAGGCCGAGAAGTGGTCCTTGCCAGGCCATCCCATAAACAGGTTGGTGTATTTCAGGAATACGCATACACGCTTCCACTGGCAGTTGACGAATATGTCGATATAGGGGTTGCCTCCCAGTTCCTCCTCCCTCTGGTTGTAGAATACGCCGAGGTCGGGCATATAGCCCGGCACGTAATATTTGGTGTAATAGGTGCCGTTGAAACCTATCTGCATATCCATTGCATCCTTGACCACGGTGAACTCCAGATAGTAGCGCAGGTTGGCCGAGAACAGCGGTAGCGGCACCACCTCCTTGTCGGACGAGAACTGCATCAGGAGCCGGTGGTCGAGCCTTACGATGCCAAGTTTGAAGTTCTTCTCCAGCCCCACGTTCAATACGCTCACCGCCTGCGTTGCCTGGCGCACCATCGACTCCGCATCGTAATATACGGCATTGCCTGTGAGGGAGTATCCTACCGAGGCTTTCAGCTTCCAGTCGGGGATGGAGAATTCGCCCTCTATCCTGGTTTCGGTGGTCTTGGCAAAGTCGTTGTCCCACTGATGGTGGTTGAAGTTTATCCGCTGCTCCAGAAGGTTGGGCTTCTCGCTCGATATGCGGGCTTTGGCCGTGAGGTGCATTCCGCCCTCCAGCGGGTAGAACGACAGTTTGAGAGTGCCTCCGAGGGTGAAATCCCCCGCTCCGTATCCTATGAGATTGAGCCGTCCGTCAGCCTCCCACGAGAGATATTTGCGGTACTGCCCGGAGGCGCCGGCATAGACATAGAAATCCGACAGGTGCGTGTTGCGCAGCCCGCTGTAGTACTGGCTCCTGTCGAAGAGATAATACGACCTGAAGCGGTAGCCCACTCCAGCGTCTATCTTTGAAAGCACGGCATCGCGGTCGAACGGCTGCAACTTGAGGAACACCTTGTTGTTGATGTCGGTGAGGGCTATCGAGTCGCTCGAGGTTGTGGCGCTGTGGTAGAACTTGTTGAAGTACATATCCCTGGCTACCTGGTCGGATTGCTGGATTACGTCGTAGTAGGCCCGCTTGTAGCGGGTGATCTCCATATTGTGCCCTATGTATGCCGTCGTTCCCTGCCCGGTCGAGAGGGAGTCCTTGTCCTTCCTGAAGAAGTTCATGGGTATGGCGAGGTTGTGGTTGATGAAGAAGGTGCGCCGTGCGAAATTGCTCGATGCGTTGGTGAGCATCACGGCTATTTCCTTGGGGTCGACCACGGTGTCGGTAATCCACTTGGTTTCGCGCATACCGCCGTTTTCACTGCGCATCACCCTCTGCTGGATGTACCCTGCGTGCATAAGGTATTTCTTGCCCAGGTAGTTGAGATTCACCCTCAACGTGCGGTTGTCGGTGTCTTCGTTCTTGAGCATTCCCCTCGACCCGTATTTCTCGAACGCGAAGCAGAAGTTGAATGCCGGGGTTATGTTCTGCGTGGTGAGAAGTTTGCATTCAAGCTCCTCCTTGTCGTGGAGAGCGAACGGAGTGCCCCAGTAGGCGAGCTCGGTGTACGGGGTCTTGGTATTGTAGTTGGGGATGTCGTCGGGCGTGTACGAATACGGCAGCAGCGGGTCTGCTGCATCAAAGGTCCAGGTGCTCTTCCTCTTGAAGTAGTCGTGCAGCTGTGCTGCCGACCCCACGGGGCCCAGATAGTTGGCGTTGACGTCCTTTTTGTAGAATGGATAGTCGAAGTAATGGTAGTTGTACTTCTTCTGCTGCTCCACGTCCTGAAACTTGACTTCGTTGAAGTTCATGTCGGCGGTCCAGGCTATCGTGCGCAGGTATTTCAGCGAATCTGGCAGCACGAACGATTCGATTATCCTCGGAGTGGCTATCCTCACGCTGTCCTTGTAGGCCTTGAGGATGCGCCTTTTCGCCCGCTTTATGTCGGTGGTGTCGGGCAGCCTGGACTGCAATGAGTCGTACATCGCCAGGCAGGTCGAGTCAAGCTCCGTTATGGTGGCGGTGTCCACGTCCCAGATGCCCATCCCGCGGTAGACGTTCTCCAGACTGTCGATCCTTGCCTGGAGCCTGCCGGCGCTGTCGGCGGGCGCTGCGCCCTGCACGGCGGAGGTGTCCTGCGGCTGAAAAGCCGTAAGAAACGCCGAAAGCAGGTATGCGGTCAGGATTCCAGTCATCTTGCAATGTCAGCGGCCTTGCCCACGTCGGTCACTTCCGTGTCTCCGATGTCTATGCCGGCAACCGTTTTGAAACGGCAAATATCGAGATAAAAATCCATTATGGAAAATTTCTCCGGCCACGATGCCATAAGCGGCAGTATTCCGGTTGAGACTGACTGTATTCCGGAGAAGGCCAGGCGGCGGTATTCCGAGGCGTCTCCGCCCCGCGGGAGGATGGTCTGCCCGGTGGCGGTGTTGGTCCAACCGGCAAGATGCATCTCTTTGTCGAAAAGCAGGTATCTGTTTGTCCTGCGGCTGCTCACAGCCAGAGTGGCCACGGCTTCGGGGTCTGGGACAAGCCTGCCGTAGTCGAGGTCGGTGATTATGTCGACGTTGTGTACGAGAAACGCACCGGATCCCTCGAGCAGCGGGGCGGCGTGGCGGATGGCTCCGCCCGTTTCGCGCAGCAGGTCGCGCTCGTCGGATATCGCTATTCTGCAGCCGAAATTATGTTTATCGGCGAGAAACTGCTCTATCTGCTCCGCGAAATGGTGTACGTTGACCACGAAATCCGAATATCCGTACTCCTTGAGGGTGGTTATCTGCCTCTCCAGAAGCGGTATGCCTCCCACCGGGACGAGCGCTTTCGGCATCTTGTCCGTCAGTGGCTTGAGCCTTGTGCCGAGCCCGGCTGCGAGAATGAAAGCCCTCATATCTCCCTGTGGCGGATTTCAACCTTTACCTGCGGGAACTTCCCTTGCAGGTGCTCGGCGAGGTGCTGTGCGGCATACACGCTCCGGTGTCTGCCTCCGGTGCACCCGAAGCAGAACTGCAGGCTGGTGAAACCTCTGCTGATGTATTTGTTGACGTGCTCTTCGGCCATCGGATAGATATGGCCGAGGAACCGTGCCATGCCTCCTTCGTTTTCGAGAAACTCCGCCACCTCGGCGTCGAGCCCGGTGAGGCTCTTGTATCTGTCGTATTTTCCGGGGTTCTCGATTGCCCTGCAATCGAATACGTATCCTCCTCCGTTGCC
This sequence comes from Bacteroidales bacterium, assembly GCA_045641345.1. Classification (GTDB taxonomy): domain Bacteria; phylum Bacteroidota; class Bacteroidia; order Bacteroidales; family UBA932; genus Cacconaster. Next base: position 4,963 of record JAZUGR010000022.1, on the reverse strand, counting down.
GCTTTCATCCTGCGGAATCCCTTTCCTGAAAGAGAAACTCCATACCCGCACGGTGAGGCCGCCGTTGCCGCCATCATCCTTGCGCGAATACTTGTCGGCAAGACTGCACAGTATCCGGCACAGGTAGGGATACTCGTCGAAAGGGGTTTCGAGCAATTCGCGGATGTTGTCCATCGCATAGGGGATGCTTTCAACGAAATGGCCCTTATGCTCTATGAGCCCCCTGAAGCCGTAGGCCCCGAGTACCTGTATGGTGCGCAGCAGTACAAACCGGCGCAGGTTGGCGCGCAGCTCTGTTTCGTCCACTGCGGCATATCGGCCGAGGGAGTCGATGTATTCGGCGGTGAGCCGCTCCTTGAGCTGCTTTCCGTATGCGGCGCGGGCCTGCCAGATGAAGGATGCCGCGTCGTAGTACACCGGGCCGCGCCGCCCTCCCTGAAAATCGATGAACCAGGGCTCGCCGTCGCGTATCATTATGTTCCTGGCCTGGAAGTCGCGGTACATGAAGGTGTTGCCTGTATCGCACCGGGTGAGGTCCTTGGCCATCCTGTCGAACTCGTCCTGCAGGACATTTTCGTTGAACTCTATGCCCGAAGGCTTGAGAAAGCAGTATTTGAAGTAGTTCTGGTCGAATGTCACCATCCTGGCGTCGAACTCCTTCTGTGGGTAGCACACCGAATAGTCCATCGAGCGGCCTCCTGCGAACTGTATGTCAGGAAGCTTGCGGATGGCCTTGACAAGGAGATCGGTGTCATCCTTCAGCGCAAACAGGGTGTCGTCGCCCAAATCTTCCTGCAGGTAGGCGGTGAAATCGCCGCTTACCGCATATACCTGCGGAACGTTTATCCCGGCTTTGCGCAGATGGCCGGCTATGGCCACGAAGGCGCGGTTTTCGGCAGGACAGTCGCCCACGGCACCTATCATCGTGGTGCAGGGGCCCTGGATTCTGTAATATCTGCGGTCGCTGCCGGAAGAGGGAAGTTCCCTGACCGAAACGGCTTTTGTGCCGGTATGCTGCTGGAAGAGCTCTTCAACTTGCGACATCGCTCATTCGTTTTTTGACGGACCGCAAAGTTAAGAAAAAACTGCATTCATCTGTGGGATGAACCTTGCTGCCGCCTCGGCCGCGGTGGCCGCTGCAAGCAGGATCAGTGCAACGTATTCCGGTGCCGGTCTCCGGTCGGCGGCTGCAGTCACGACAAACAGCGCCGAGGTTGCACCCGCCACCGGAATGAAGAACGGGTTTGTCAGGCTTCCGGCAAAGAAGATGGATGCAATCATCGGGGCCGCTATGAACGTTGCCGTGGTTAAGGCAAACCTGATATATGCCGTTGTAGAGACCGACATGCACATAAAAAACGAACGGACAAGATTTATGCCGACAAACAGCAGAAATGCCGCCTGCCGGATTGCGGCCCATCCCGTGAACAGGGAGAGGGAAGTCATCTTCACCGCCGTCATTCCGTCAAGGTATTTTGCGGCCGAGAGGGCAAGCGACTGCCGGCCTCCCGCCAGAAAAACCGACGCCGCTGCCGTTGAAAACAGCAGTACCACGCCCGTTATGGCTGCGGCAGCCGAAGCGCCGCGCCTTTCTCCCAGAATGACCGCCAGAAAGAAGACGGCCGGAAGAATCCATATCAGCGGAGGGCATATCAACGATGATGCTGCGGCAATCGCCGCTGCGGCGGCAGCATAGTCATATCGTATGTTGTTGAAGCAGAATGCCGCCATATGCGGTATGGAAATGCAGAATACGGCTGCGGCCAACTGCTGCTCCGCGAAGGGAATCATCTGCGGCCTGGCGCATACGATGATCAGCATTGTGGGGATGATGGCCGATGCCTTGCTGTTGACGCCATGCAGTCTGGTTGCAACGGATACCATGGCTCCCGCCACAGCGACGGTCAGAAGCCCTGCCGCCAGGAGCCCTGACCCGCTGCGAACCGCAACCGGAAAAGCGGCTGCGAGGAAGCATACTGCCAATGCAATGACAAGTGACGGGCGTATGCCGCTTGAGGCGGGTGACTGGTGTCTGTAATAGCTGCTCATTCTTTTATGGCAATCCAATGCGAAGATACTCAAAAAAATATTTATATTTGCAATCCCAATCAGGAGAGATGCTCGAGTGGCTTAAGAGGCACGCCTGGAAAGCGTGTATGCGCCAAAAGCGTATCTGGGGTTCGAATCCCCATCTCTCCGCAAAGATTTGAAGCTCAGCGCGCAGCGCTGGGCTTTTTTGATGTGCGACCATCAGGAGCTTGCTCCTGTAAGGGAGGTGCATCAAAAAAGCCCAGTGACCGTAGGTCTTGAGCTTCAGAGATTTGTATGGGCCACTCCGGCGAGGAGAAGGGGAAAAGGCACGGTGCAGCCGTGGCTAATCCCTCTAATGGTTCTGTTTTTTAATTAGAACGGTAATTCCGGGCCGTAATAAGCGGGCTTTTCATTGAGAACGCGCACTTCGTTGTCTTCGAAAAGTTTTGCCTGCTTTTGAAGCCGCTCCAGATAGTCCATCCTGACAGAGATGTTGTTTATTTCCTCTCGACGTGCTTTGCTCAATTCGAGGAATTTTTCGCAGTTGTCAATACCGAGAAATCGCCTGTCAAGCAGATTTGCAGCAATACCAGTGGTGCTTCCACCTGTGAACGGGTCAAGTATCCAGGCACCCGATTTAGTCGATGCCTGTATGATGCGAGACAAAACGCATAACGGTTTTTGAGTCGGATGTTTGCCACACGACTTCTCCCAGGGCGCGATTGCAGGCAAGCGCCAAACATCACGCATCTGAGTCCCACCATTGATTGACTTCATTAATTTGTAGTTGAAGTAATGAGAGACTTTCTGTTCCTTGCGGGCCCAAAGAATGTATTCAGCTGAATATGTAAAATACCGGCAGGAGAGATTTGGCGGTGGATTTGTCTTTTCCCACGTGATGCAATTCAGAATCTTGAACCCCAGTTCCGTCAGACATCTGGCAACAGAGAAGATATTGTGATATGTCCCACTAATCCAAATTGTACCGTCGCTTTTCAATTTCTCCCGACAGACGGCAACCCAAGATTTGTCAAACTGGTAATCAGCTTCATACCCATTTGATTTATCCCAGTCGCCCTTATTGACGGAAACCATTCTGCCGCTCTGAACACTGATCCCCCCCGTTCGAAAGGTGATACGGAGGGTCGGCAAAAATCATATCGAACTTGAAGTCATTGAAATATATTCCTCATATCCGTGAAATTGACGTCATTTATTACCATCCAATCAATTTCAGACATATGATAACCACAAGTAACTTCTAAATATGCTTCAATAAAACAAATAGAATCATCATCTTGTCCTAATTTGTGCAAAGCACCTTGAATCGGGTGCTCAATAAAATATGTTCTTAATTCTCCTTCATCTGGAACATTTTCCAAGATATCAGCTTTCCCCGTTTGATAATTTAAAACAGCTATTTTCATATGACTCTATTTGTTTTTCGATAATGACCGGGAGAAATAAACTCAATAAACCCCTTATCCCTGAGGAATTGTAATTGTTGCCTTATTTTCGGCTCAATATGCTTATTATTAGGATGTTTAGCTCTTAAAAGCTGAGCAAATGCGTACATGTCATTCAAGGAAAAATCATTCCTCAATTTGTCGGTACATAGTAAAACATCCATTAACCAACCCCGACCATCAACAGAGTCCGTCCGGAGAGATTCTATAGCCTTGTAGTTGGAAATAACCGTTTCATGTTCAAGTTCAACGGAATCTTTTACGATATATATCTTCCCATACTCTGGGATTGTCGTTAAATTAATATTACACCCAGTCCATCCAGCACGTCTTGCTGTTGGCGACAAGGGTTTACGCTTCTCTATTATAGACGGGACAAAAAAGTGGTTTGGAATCAGAATACAGTTTGTTACAATTGCGTTTGAGTGGGTTAAAAAAAGAAAATTCGGATTATTATATGCTTGTATTCTGCTTAACAATGTATTGTATTCACCATCAGCAATCTTTGTACCTATGCCGTTATTTCTTTCCTTGCTTTTCAATTCATATTCTTGACGACAAGAATCACATACAAAATCTGCAACTGGACGATTTGCCTCGAAGTGTCTTAACACAGGATTACCACAACAAGGACAGTAAATATTCCGTTCTACCCAGTCTTCTGTCAAAACACGGGCAATTTGAGTGGCGCCGTGGTAGCCATTTGCTAAGGCTGTGTTAAAAGAGAATACCATTAGGACAAATATTCGAAATAATAGAGCGCATTCTGGCCTGTATATTTTCCGGTCTGCACATCGGTAGTGTCCTTGGTGTTGAATAATGCTCGTTGTGTGAGGTAATAATCTTTTCGATCTTCTGCAGACAACGGAAGATACTCAGCCTGCAACCTGTTCAATTCAGCTATCAAAGAGTCGACATTGTTCTTAATCACACGATAGGTGCAAATAAGTTCCGCGTTAATGTCGTTGATGACTGCTCTGGTGATATTCGGATATTCCTGGAGAATCCAGAAAAGAACCGCACCTCCACCGACAAAAGGCTCAACGTATGTCAGACCTCCTCTTTTGTCAAGGTCTTTGGGTAACGATTTCTTGATGTCATCGAGAAGCTGAGTCTTCCCCCCAACCCATTTTATGAACGGCTTTGCCGCATTTGTTTCAGTTCTCTTCATATGCATATATACCTTTTAGCAAATTTATGCATTTTTTCTCAATGGCGAAGACATATCGCACTCTATATTTTAATTTCATTGCTCAAAAATCACAAAAGGGAACCAAGCAACTCGCCTGATTCCCTAATATGCTGATACTGACTTCCTACGATGCTTACATCATCGGCCTCTTGAAAATCAGGAAGAAGGAACTGCACCCTGAAGAGGGTTCAAGCACCGTGACCAGTTCCCAGCCGTCACCGGCATTGTCGCATATCGCCTGCTCCAGATAACCGGCATCGACATAGCAGTTGAC
>JAZUGR010000021.1:0-81285 GCA_045641345.1 Bacteroidales bacterium | reverse complement strand
GTCTTCTTTCTGATTTTGTCAATGCCATAACTTTATCTCCTATTATTTAGCGCTGGCCGACTTACCGGCTTTACGACGAAGTTGTTCACCGACAAACTTGATACCCTTGCCCTTGTAAGGTTCAGGCTTACGCATTGAGCGTATCTTCGCAGCGACGGTGCCTATGAGCTGCTTGTCGTGGCTCTTGAGAACCAGCACCGGATTCTGTCCTTTCTTGACAGGCTCGGCCTCACCCTTGACTTCCTTGGGAAGCTCGAAATAGATATCGTGCGAATAACCGAGGTTCATTATGACTATCTGGCCCTGAACCTCTACACGGAATCCGACACCGATAAGTTCCTGCTTGATGCTGAACCCTTCGGACACGCCTACCACCATATTGTTTATCAACGCGCGGTAGAGACCGTGCATCGAACGGTGACGGGGCTGGTCCGTAGGACGAGAAACCTTTACTACATTTCCCTCAACGGCAACGGTGATGTCCGGATCAACTTTCTGGGACAGCTCTCCGAGAGGGCCTTTAACCTTTACCACATTGCCTTCGCCAACAGTTACTGTGACTCCGGCAGGCAGGTGTACAGGTAATTTTCCAATTCGTGACATTATTGATGATTTTGATTGTTAACGATTAGTAAACATAGCAGAGAACTTCGCCGCCGACATTCTGCTCCTTAGCTTCCTTGTCGGTCATTATGCCCTTCGATGTCGAAAGGATTGCGATACCCAGCCCGTTGAGGACGCGGGGCATGTTTTCTACGTCGGTGTACTGGCGCAAGCCGGGGGTGCTGACGCGGAGGAGCTTCTTGACAGCCGCCTTCTTGGTTTCGGGATGGTACTTGAGCGCCATCTTGATGATGTTGCAGGGAGTTCCCTCTACAACCTTGTAGGCGAGGATATAACCCTTTTCGTGAAGAATGCGGGTGATCTCCAGCTTCATTTTCGATGCAGGCACCTCTACGGTCTTGTGACCGGCGAGATAAGCATTACGAACTCTCGTAAGATAATCTGCGATTGGATCAGTCATTTCGTTTTCGTTTTTTCAGATTCGACACCCGGAAAGGGTGCCCGATATCCAATGTTAATAATTTATATAACTAAGGTGTATTACCAGCTTGCTTTCTTCACACCGGGGATGAGGCCTTTGGAAGCCATCTCACGGAACTGAATACGGCTGATGCCGAATGCACGCATGAAACCCTTGGGACGACCGGTAAGAGAGCAACGGTTGTGCTGACGGCACGGTGACGAATTCTTGGGGAGCTTGTCGAGAGCAGCCCAGTCACCTGCTTCCTTGAGGGCCTTGCGCTTTTCTGCAAATTTGGCACACAATGCTGCGCGTTTAACTTCGCGAGCCTTCATTGATTCTTTTGCCATACTTAATTGCGCTTATTGTTTTTAAAAGGTAAACCGAATTCGCGGAGCAGGGCATAAGCCTCGGCATCCGTATTGGCAGAGGTCACAAAAGTGATCTCCATACCCATAACCTTGGTTATCTTGTCGATATCAATTTCGGGGAAGATGATCTGCTCCTTGATACCGAGGGTATAGTTGCCCTTGCCGTCAAAGTTCTCGGCGATTCCCTTGAAGTCGCGGATGCGGGGGAGGGAAATGGCAACGAGCCTTTCGAGGAATTCATACATCTTTGCACCGCGGAGGGTCACCTTGACTCCGATAGGAGTACCCTTGCGGAGCTTGAAGTTGGATATATCCTTGCGTGAAACCGTCTGCACGGCCTTCTGGCCTGTGATTGCAGTAAGTTCCTGCTGAGCCACCTCAACCAGCTTCTTGTCCTGGGTTGCGGCGCCGATACCCTGATTGATGGTGATCTTCTGGAGCTTGGGCACCTGCATTACCGTTGTATAGGAGAACTCCTTGGTGAGAGTAGCGACTATCTCCTCCCTGTACTTCTTCTGAAGTGAGGGAACGTAGCCTATCTGTTCAATTGTAGGGCCGCCCTGAGGCGCTTCCACTTTCTTTTCCTTTGCCATTATTTAATCTCCTCTCCTGATTTTTTAGCGAAACGTACCAGTTTCCCCTTGTCGTTGAGACGACGGCCTATCTTGGTTGCACCGCCCTTTACGGGGTCAACAACCTGAAGGTTGGAAATGTGAACGCCGGCTTCCTGTTTTACGATGCCTCCCTGAGGATTCTTTGCATTGGGTTTGGTATGCTTGCTTACCATGTTGATACCCTCAACCACGGCGCGGCTCTTTTCAGTGTCAACTGCGAGCACACGACCGGTCTTGCCCTTGTCGTTGCCGGCGTTGACGTATACCATATCACCTTTCTTGATGTGTAACTTTGCCATAATACTTCTCCTTTCCGATTAAAGGACCTCCGGGGCCAGTGAGACAATCTTCATATAATTCTCACGCAGTTCCCTGGCAACAGGGCCGAAGATACGTGTTCCGACAAGTTCGTCACTCTTGGTGAGCAATACACAGGCATTGTCATCAAAGCGGATATAGGAACCGTCGGCACGACGGATTTCCTTCTTCGTGCGGACTACAACTGCGTTTGACACTGCGCCCTTCTTGGTGTTGCCACCCGGAATGGCGCTCTTGACGGCAACAACAATCTTGTCACCGACACTGGCGTAGCGGCGACGGGTACCGCCGAGGACACGGATACAAAGGACTTCCTTCGCACCGCTGTTGTCCGCTACCATTAAACGTGATTCTTGCTGTATCATTGTTATTTGACTTTTTCTACAATTTCAACTAATCTCCAACGCTTCGTCTTGCTCAGAGGGCGCGTTTCCATAATGCGTACGGTATCGCCTTCGCTGCACTCATTCTTGTCGTCCTGAGCCACGAACTTTGTGGTCTTGTTTACGAACTTGCCGTAAATGGGGTGCATTTCTTTCGTCTTGACTGCAACCACGATGGACTTGTCCATCTTGTTGCTTACCACAACCCCGATTCTTTCTTTACGAAGATTTCTTTCCATAGGACGTTTATTAGTTCTGTTTTTCTTTCTGGGCGAGAACTGTGAGCATGCGTGCAATATCGTTCTTTGCCTTCTTTATTTTGGAAGTATCCTCAAGAGGAGAGATGACGTGATTCATCTTCATGCGGTTGAGGTTCTGCTTTTCGGCATCAATGCGGTCCCGCAGATCGGCTACGGACATTTCGCGTATTTCTTGTGTCTTCATCACCTTCTTGAGTTAATTATTCTTCAACATAGTCCCTTCTGATCACGAACTTGGTGGCTATCGGAAGCTTCTGTGCACCGAGGCGGAGCGCCTCCTTTGCAACCTCCAGGGGAACACCCTCGCATTCGATGAGCATACGGCCCGGGGTTACGGGAGCCACGAATCCCTCGGGATCTCCCTTACCTTTACCCATACGGACTTCGGCCGGTTTCTTTGTGTAGGGCTTGTCAGGGAAGATGCGGATCCATATCTGACCTTCACGCTTCATGTGGCGGACCACCGCCTGACGAGCCGCCTCGATCTGCTGACCGGTAAGCCAGCAATTCTCAAGAGTCTTGATACCGAAGGATCCAAAGGCCAGCTGACTACCCCTCTGGGCAGTGCCCTTCATACGACCTTTCTGCCACCTTCTGAATTTGGTTTTTTTCGGTTGTAACATTGCTCTATAACTTAAAAAATTCTCTAAATATCTCTAAATCTGTATCTTGCACATTTTACCGCATAAGATATAGGGATGCAAAGGTACTCAAAATTTTCGAAACGCAAACTTTTTTTGATGATTTTTTCACATTTTCGACAAAAAAATTAGCCACTTAAAGCGGCTAATTTCAGTGGGTTATTAAATCCCAAAAAGTGAAGGAAACTGTACTTTTCGACTTGACGGAATCAGTGGCCGGCAACCTTCGCGACCTCTTCCATCACGCGGAGTACGTTCCCTCCCCAGAACAGACGGATATCCTCGTCGCTCCATCCGCGGCGGAGAAGCTCTGCGGTTATGTTCTGTATCTGCGACGCGTCCTTCAGGTCGGACATCTCTCCGCCTCCGTCAAAATCGGAGCCGAATCCCACATGCTCCACGCCGACCAGATCACGCACGTGCTCCACGTGGTCGCAATAGCGCGACACGTTTGCATCACTTTCGCTCCCGCCCAGGAAAATCCAGTAGGTGGTAACCTGTACGAGGCCGCCCTTGGCGGCGATGGCCCTTATCTGGTCGTCCGTCAGGTTGCGGGGATGGTCCTTGAGGGCGGCGCAGCAGGAATGGCTCGCAATTATCGGAGCCCTGCTGGCCTCGAGGCAGTCGGCGACAGTCTCGGCGGAAGTGTGCGAAACGTCCACGATGATCCCGAGCCTGTTCATTTCGGCGACGACCTCATATCCGAACGGTGACAGACCGTGCCATTCGGGGCCCTTCCTGAACCCGTATTTGGGGCTGTCTTTCGTTACCGCAGCATCGCAGACGTCATTGTTGTTGTTATGCGACAGGGTGATATACCTCACGCCCATATCATAGAACTTACTGACGTTGGAGATGTCCTTGCCCAGCGCATAGCCGTTCTCTATCGCCAATATGGCTGCCAGACGCCCCTCTTTCTTGAGGCGGCGCACGTCATCGGCCGTCAATGCGATGCCTATCTCGCTGCGATGGCTCTCGACATATCCCTTGAAAGAGGTGATGACCGACGAGACATAGGCGGTCTTGGCCCTAAGGGTGCTGTCATCCCTCTGCCGCTGCCCCACGTATGCGGCGAAGAACACGGCATCCAGCCCTCCCTTGCGCATCTTGTCGGGATTGACCTGCAGGGAGTCGGGATTCTTTCCGTGAAACATCTCCACGGCCGTGTCGGTATGGGTGTCGATGGAGATTATCGACTTGTGGAGTTTTGCGGCATGATCCGCCACATCCGTCCCCCCGCCCATGGCAGGGAAACAAAGTGCCGCTGCAACAAGAGCGGCACCGAGTCTGAGAATATTCTGCATTTGGGTATTACTTCTTCAATTCCTTTATCTGCTTGCTGCTGAGCCACCATCCCATCTTCTTCGCCAGGAGGAGGATGAGAAGCGAAATCACCAGGTAGCCCACGCACAGCCACAGAAGCCAGCCTCCCTTGGCCGCAAACGGAACCGAAAGGATGAGTATGATTTCGATGGGGGCGCAGGGAAGGAATGCGAGCGCGTAGTTGTCGAGTGCGTGGCTTTCATTCTTGGGATCGACGATGCGCAGCAGGGCGATGCCGATGGCCATCGTACCTGTCCACCACCCCCAGGCGAAGATGGCCTTTTCGAACCAGTCCTCCTTATAGAGGTGACGCGCAAACCAGAATACGAGGAATATCGTGACCGCGATACCGAGGACGAGCAGCACTACGAGCGCCGAGATATTGTTGGCCACCACTTTGAGGTTGATGGCGCCGACGCCGCAGGCAACCAGGAGGTCGGTGGCCGTTCCGCTGATATTGCCGATGGTTTTCTGCTCCACATAGTAGCTTGCCCTTGTTTTGTCGAGCAGGAACTTGGCAAAAAGGCCCACAAGATATGCCGTAAGGAATACGGGGATGTCGAGGGGATCTCCGTTCACGGCGAAGTTCTGCTTTATTGCAGTGGTCAGCATATAGCCGCCGAATGCCGCGAGGAATACGATTCCGAGATGGAGGGTGAAGTGCTCGATGGAGATGGATGAAACCGTGGCCTTTCCGAGAGAGTCACGCTTCTCTTCTGGAACCAGACCGCAGCGGAGCTCGCCGGGGAGCTCTGCAAAATCGGTTACATAGTTTGTCTGATGCTTCTTGGTGGCCAGTTTGATGAACACCACGCCGCATATCACTCCGAGGACGACTCCCACCGTAGCGGTGGTCATACCGAGGCTGAGCGCATCGGGCCATCCCATTCCGTCGAAGGTGGCGCCCATTGCAGCCGCAGTGCCGTGCCCGCCGTAGAAGCCCACGGGGCACATTATGCCGAACGCCTCATGGACGTGGAAGATGGGGGTGAGCACCAGCACACCGAGTATGCCGATGACGGCCCATTGGAACAACATCCCGAACTGCGAATACGCCCACATCGGGCCCACCTTGCCGGCCACCTCCTTGATCTTGAAAGAGGGGGACGAAAGGGGAAGGGCAGCGAACACGACAGCGATGAGGATTGCCGAATATGTGCCCAGATTATTGGAGAGGGGAAGCCATCCGAGGCCGTTGGGGCCGAATGTGAGGGCGAGGATGCCGGCAATCAGGGAAGGCGGTATGAATGAACTCTGTATGAATTTGAGTTTGGCGCGGCACAACTTGCCGAAAAGGAGCAATGCGAAGATAACTCCCGCATCCGAAAAGAGCACCCAAGGGGTGAAGTTGGTTAGATCAAACATGATTATTGAGATATTATTGAAAAATCGACCAATGTCTGCAGTACATACTTTGCAAATATAAGTATTTTTTCTTGTTAAATTTGCGGTTGGAAAAATGAGGAATGCCAAGCTCCATATATTTGCCCTGCTGACGGCAGCCGTCTTCGTCTCATCGTTCGAAGGCCTCGCCCGCCAGCAGAACCGGCCCGGGGAAAAAGGCTACGTGATGCCGTTCATAGTCAACGGCAGGGATACCGTTTTCCTCGACGACATAACGCCGGCCGTCGTATCCCCGAGAAAGAAGGGCATGTCGAAACGGCAGTGGAGGCAATACTACAAGAGGGTGCATAATTTCAGCAAGGCATATCCGTACGCCCAATTCGTGGCCAGGGTCATAAACAGCACCGACAGCCTGTTTCTGGCCGACAATTACACCCAGGCGCAGCAGGACCGGTATCTTGAACAGCTGAAGGAGGACCTTCTCAAGGAATGCGAGCCGATATTCAGGTCTCTCACCCTGGCACAGGGTCTGATGACGATACGGCTCATCGACAGGGAAGTGGGAATGACTCCGTATTATATTCTGAAACACTATCTGAGCAGCCCTACCGCAGTTTTCTGGCAGGGATTCGCGAAGATGTTCAAAGGCAATCTCAAGCAGCCCTACGACCGTTTCGGTGAAGACCGCGACCTTGAGGAGCTTGTGGTTATCTGGCGGGCAGGGAAATTCGACAGGCTCTATTTTTCGATTTTCGGGAGATCCCGCCCCGAAATACACATACCCGACAAATTCAAATAATTGCAGCCCGCGGCCCAGTCATCGAGGATGAACAGCCTCCCTCCGCTGGGCACGTCGACCATGGCCGGGCTGTGCAGATGCCCGAACACGTACATATCTATCCTGCGCGTGCGGCCCAACTCGTCGGCGAACTTGTAGATGGGGTCGTCGGTACCACGGAACTTGTAGTGACGCTTGCCCTGCTTGCGACGGCTGCTTTTCGACCATACGTGCGCTATCCTGAATATGAACCAGGGGTGTATTATCTTGAGCACCGCTATCCAGAACGGGGAACGGATGAAACGGAATATGAGCCTCGTTGAAAGGCTGTGCCTGCCCACTCCGTCGCCGTGGCCCATACACACCGTACGGCCTGCAACCTCCATCACCCGATAGGTGTCGGTGACGATGTGCATCCCTATCTCGTCACGCAGATAATCGAACACCCAGTAATCGTGGTTCCCTGCGAAGAACCACATTTCAACGCCCCGGTCGGCAAGGCGGGCAAGCTCTCCGAGGACTCTCACGAAACCCCTGGGAGCCACGTCGCGGTATTCCACCCAGAAGTCGAATATGTCGCCCAGGAAGAACAGGCCGCGAGCCCCCTCGGGAAGGCTCTTGAGAAACTTGAGAAAAGCTTTCTCCCTCGCTCCTTCAGTATCCCCCACCGCTCCGAGATGGACGTCGGAGACGAAGAAATATTTGTCACCCTCCTCCATCATCACCCGACGTATTCAAGAATGAAGCAAACAAGAGAGACCGCCACGCAATAGAGCGCGAACCATTTGAGACGGGCTCTCTTGACTATGGAAATCATCACCTTGCAGGCGAAGAGGCCCGAAGCGAATGCCGAGGCGAAACCTATTGCAAGAGGCATCAGGCCCGCCGTACCTGCGGCCGCCTCACCGCCTGTCAGATCGAGGAACGCTTCACCCAGTATCGGGACCAGCACCATAAGGAACGAAAATTCCGCCACTTCCTCCTTCCGGGTGCCGCAGAAAAGGCCCGCAGCGATTGTGGATCCGCTTCTGGAAAGGCCGGGGATAACCGCTACGGCCTGGGCCACGCCCATCCACACGGCGGTTTTCCAACTCAAGGGAGTTCCTTCGGATGCGGACTTTTTGATATGCTCGCTGATCCACAGCAGGGCGGCGGTCACCATCAGCGCACATCCGACCACGACGAGGCCGCTGCCGAAAAGTGCCTCCACATAATCCTTGAAGAACATTCCGACCACAAATACCGGAATCATCGAAACCAGAATCTTGCCCACATAAAGGGTTTCGTCATTCAGACGGAATCTGAACAGGCCGCTTATCAGGCGGAGGATGTCACGACGGAACACGACGATGGTGGCAAGCACCGTGGCCGCATGCACCGTTATCTCGAACGAAAGGTCGTCCGATTCGATTCCGAAAAGATACTTGCCTATCGTAAGGTGGCCGCTGCTGCTCACCGGAAGAAACTCCGTCAAGCCCTGGACAAGCCCGAGTATGAATGCTTCGAATCCGCTCATTTGTCACCGTCCTCCCCGGGTTTTGCCATTATCGACACGATTATTATGACTATCCCCACTATCACCAGCAGAGGAGAGGCCACAAGCCTCCTGAAATCGAACATCGCATCATTGAATACCGACGGGTCGGAAGATCCGCCTCCGATCATCAGAATGTAGCCGGCAATCATCACGAGCAGACCCACGATTATCATTCTGACATTTTTGGAAGGAAGGGAGAAGTTGTTCATATATCACTGTTAAAAATACAATTCGTCCTTTGACGAGCACGCAATCCGCCCGGCCACGAAAAACGCGGAAATCGAGCAGATGACCATTCCAAGAAGCACGGTTCCGCAAAGTGCGGAAGCCACCACCTTCATATCGAAGAGGGAGAAAAGGAGCGGGCTTTCGGTCTTGACGCACCACACGCCGAAGGCTATGACGGAGGCCGCCAGCAGCCCGGCCACCAGGCCCTGCAGCAGAGCCTGCCTTACAAAGGGCTTGCGTATGAAGGAATTGCTGGCCCCCACCATCTTCATTGTGTGGATGGTGAAACGGCGCGAAAAGATATTGAGCCTCACGGTATTGCCGATCAGCGCGAATGAAATCGCAAGAAGCACGGCTATGACAACCGTGAGGACGAGGGTGATTTTCCGCAGATTGGCATTCAAGGCCTCCACGAGGCTTTTCTGATATACCACCTCCCCCACCCGGGAATCCTCCTCCATACGGGCGCTGAATGACGAGAGGTACTCGGTGGAAAGAGAATCGCCGTTGAGATACACTTCTACGGACGAAGGTATCGGCGTGGTTTCGAACACGGAGAGGAAGTCCTTGCCGAGCAGGTCTTCAAGTTCACGGGCGCCGCGCTCCGCAGAGACATAATCGGCCTTCCTTATACATTCCGAGACAAGGAGCGAATCGGCGAACGCCTTTCCGGAAGGCTCGTCCAACCCGTCGGCGAGGATTAGGGTCACGGCCACGTTCTCCTTGAAGAACGAAGCTATCCTGCCCGCATTGACCCAGAAAATGACGGCGGATCCGATAAGCGTCAGCACGAGGGATATGCTTATCACGGAGGTGACGTACGAGCGCACAAGCCTCCTGCGTATGATTTTGGTCTCTTTTTTGAGCGAAGTTGACATTCGGGGCCAAAGTTAATCAAATTTTTCATTATCTTTGTGTCGAATTTGCCCTTAAAAGACGAATGCGTATGGACGAGATCAAGAGAATTCTGTTTGTCAATTCGGAGATATTCCCCTATCTGCCGGAGTCGGCGATTGCACTCTCCGGAAGATACGCCCCGCAGGGCATACAGGAGTGTGGCAAGGAAATCCGCGCCTTCATGCCCAGATACGGATGCATCAACGAGCGGCGCAACCAGCTTCATGAGGTCATCCGCCTGTCGGGAATGAACATAGTCGTCGGGGAGTCGGACTTCTCCCTTGTAATCAAGGTGGCCTCGATTTCCGCAGCCAAGACGCAGGTGTATTTCATCGACAACGAGGAATACTTCCAGCGCAAGGCCGTGTTCACCGATGCTGACGGCAAATTCTTCGCTGACAACGGCGAAAGGGCGATATTCTTTGCCCGCGGCGTACTCGAAACCGTCAAGAAGCTCAGATGGAAACCCGACATCGTGCATTGTCAGGGCTGGATATCGCATTTCCTTCCGATATATCTGAAAAAGGCATATAAGGGCGACCCCCTCTTCGAGGATGCCAAGGTTGTGCTTTCACTGTACAACGAATATCTCGACGACCGTTTCTGCGACGACATAGTGCAGAAGGCTATGATGGAGCCCCTCAGGAAAAGCGACTTCTCGGCGTTCAAGGAAGCCGACGGCATAAATCTCGCCAAGCTGGCAATCCAGTATTCAGACGGAGTCGTCGCCGGAGAGGCCGAACTCGACAAACGTCTGACGGAGGCCGCCGGAAGCCGGAAGATTCCGATGCTCCGGTTCTCACCGATAAACCAGGAGAACACGGCAGGTATCAAGAATTACAATGATTTCTATGACAAAATCCTTTCTGCAGGCTCCAAAGGCAGGTAAGCCGCTCTCCCTTGCAGTGGCAGCACTGCTTGCACTTTCGTCGCTTGGCTCCTGCGTCAGCATAGACAACACCATCGGGTCGTCGTATGTTCCGCTCGACCAGATAATCTATATCAAGGACACGACGTTCAACGTACCGGTGGGGCTCCGTTATCCCGACAGCCTCAATATGGAGCTGTTCGACTATCTTCCCGTCGGCTCGATAAGCTCGCAGGAATATGGCAACATCACGCTGGGCACTGCCGTGAGCATCGTGCCTACGGGGCAGTTCAGCGGGTGGGGCGGAGAGCCGGAATTCAAGAGCATGGTTCTCGCGCTTGCAACCTCAAGCCTGCAGACCCTCAGCGACGACCAGCGTTTCATACCGCAGAACATATACGTCCACAGACTCGCGCGCGAACTTGATTCCTCGCTCGTGTACGGCAAACCTCTGGACCCTTCGTACTATTCACCCAAGCAATGCTGCGAGGGCACTAATGTCACTATGGGCGCCGACACCGTTTACATAAGGTTCCCCAAGGAATTCGCCCAGCCCCTTTTCAGCATGGACTCCACGGTGCTCGACAGCGTCCAGCTGTTCTGCAAGCAATTCATGGGACTCTATATCCGTACGGACAGACGCGACAGGAATGATATCGGAGGCAGGATTTCGGAATTCGACATATCCTCCCCGTGCCTCACCCTCACATACACCTCAACCCGTTCCGACGGATACAGGAGGGATACGGTCGAATCCTTCATGCTCGGCGGCACGCTGGCCTACGGATTCATAACGGTCGAGCGCGACAGCCTGATGGTTCCCTGCGCAGAGGCCAGGGATGAAATACGCTCCGAAGGGATCGGAGGCATTACGCCCTATATCAACGGCAGGCAGTTGAGGGACGCTCTCGAAGAGTGGATGAAGAAACTCGGAATAAGCGGCAGGAACATAATGGTTTCAAAGGCTCAGTTCGAGTTGCCGGTTGATTTCTCGGGAGTTTATTCGGATTATTACTATTATCCTTCAAATATGTTCCCCTGCCGCCGCCACCGCGATTCGACCGGCGCCGTGATTTACGCTCCGATATCGGAGATATATACAGCCGAATACGACATCGGCACGCTGGTCAAGAACATCGACGATGGCAGGAACTGCTATTTCTACAGGCCGGATGCGGCGCTCTACATACAGTCCCTCCTCAAGGAAGATTACGAGAAGGTCGACGACACCTACGACATCTGGCTGATGCCCACGGCTTCATATTCGGTAAGCACGGCCAGCGACAGGCCCTACATCAACGACTACTACAACCAGATGTACTATTCCTACTACGGAATAGACCTCAACAGCAACACGCAGACGTTCTACTGCGTCGATAATCTGACGTATTATCAGGGCACTCTGAACGGCACTGCAGCGCCGGCGCACCCCACGCTGAAGATAACCTACACGATTACTGTCGAGTAATCTTCCTGCGGCCGGGCATCGGCTTGTTGCGGTAAAGGTCTCCCGTTTCACCGACAACGGCACGTTTGAAGTCCTCGCTCATGCCTGGAACGGAGGGAGACACCGGAACCCACGGAGAATGGCCGAACACCTTGAAGGACCCGTCCTCCTCCTGTTTCTTGACGTTGCCGTCCATATACTTGACAAGGAGATACTTGTCGAGCTTTTCCCATTTGTCGAACAACTTGTCCTGGGCATCGACCGAGAAGCGGGTAAGGTATTTCACGGCCCTTGCGGGAGATTTCCCATAAAGGGCGAGCGCTTCCCTGTCGACCGTATCGAGACGGGCCGCCATTTCAAGTTCGTGGCGGCACAGCGTATCGTGCACCTCGCCTCCGATCCACTTGTAGTTCATATATGCGAACTGGGCTATGCGGTTCACCATCCAGAACATTGAGGTAGGTGAGTATTTGACCAGGCTCCCGTTGCCGAAACGGTAATGGTCCGACACTTCGCGAGAGCATGCATATACCGGAGTGAGAGGCGCGGTTCCGGGGTCATCGACTGCAAACCACATCACGCCTCCGACTTCTCGCGGAAGCCAGCTGCGGCTCTGGGAGATGAACCAGAATCCGGCCTGCTGCACCGCTACCGGACGGGCGTTCATATATTTCACACTGTCAACGACCCAATTGTTGTCACGCCAGCGATAGGGGCACTCGAACGGGCCTGCCGCCACACCCTTGCGCATATCGAATATGGTACCCTCATAATGGTCACGCATAGCCTCGGCCACATCGTGGACAGAAAGTTTCTTTTTGGCTTTCACATAAAGAGGCAGACGGTGATCGAGATTCTCACCCATTATATAGTCCATATACTGGTCCATATCCTCCTCACCCCAGTTCCTGAAGAAGTTCCACACGCGCAGGTCGCAATTGCGGATAAGGGAATAGCTGGTGAGCGGGCAGTATGTCTCGGTGAAATTGAACTCCTCGTCGGGGCCGTCATACCACCCCATTTCACGGGCCTGGGAAATCACGTCCTTCGAATAGAGGCAGTTCTCGGGGTCATTGAGCGGGAACGTGGTGATGCGTGCGCAATTGGCATGGGCACAGATGCATCCGTCGGGGATGCGTATGGCCACATACACTATACCCTTGTTGGTATTGACTCCATTGGCGTCGTATTTGGGAAGGCGGGGCATAATCTCCATTATCCACGCCTCATTTGCGTCGGCGAAAGAAAGCGACTCGCCTGAATCCCCATACCCGAATTCGTCTGTCAGGGAAGCGAACATAAGGATGGCCTCACGCGCGGTCTTGCATCGCTGCAGGCAGATTATCATAGTGGAACCGTAATCCAGTATGGCCGTCGTATCGACAAACGGCTTGTAGTCCCCCACAAACGTTGTTTCGCCTATTGCAAGCTGATACTCGTTCATATTGGACATTACGTTGAACGTATATTCCGGCTCGGGTATCGACCCGAGATAACGGAAAGGGCCTTTGGCATCACTGCCCCACTGATACACTCCGCGCATCTCGCCTTTCTTATGGCGGGAGGCTATCTTGCAGCCCAGGACGCCATAGCGGTTATGCGAATCCGCAACGTCCGAAATCATTACTGACCCGTCGGCCGAAGCCCCTTTGGTGACGATGAGATTCGAACATGCGTAGGACAACACTGCCGAAAACAGTGCTAGGAAAACAGCAAATGCTTTTTTCATTCTATATGCGTTTGAAGATTATGCAGGCATTCTGACCGCCGAAACCGAAATTGTTGTTCATCGCAACATTCACCGCGCGGCGGCAGGCTGAGTTGAGAGTCAGATTCATCCTGTAATCGATGGCGGGGTCTTCCTCCTTGAAATTGATTGTGGGTGGAACCACTCCGTCGCGGATGGCGTGTATGCAGGCAAGCGACTCTATCGCCCCGGCAGCGCCGAGAAGGTGGCCTGTCATCGATTTGGTGGAACTTATATTGACCTTGTAGGCATCGTCGCCGAACACTTTTTTGATTGCACCCAGTTCGGCAATGTCGCCGAGGCTGGTGGAAGTGCCGTGGGCATTGATATAGTCCACCTGCGATGGTGCAAGGCCGGCGCTCTTGAGAGCAAGCGCCATGGCGTTCACAGCCCCGCGGCCTTCAGGATCGGGAGCCGTTATATGATATGCGTCACTGGTGCAGCCATAACCGGCCACCTCGGCATAGATGCGGGCGCCGCGCCCGACAGCGTGCCCATATTCCTCGAGAATCAATATTCCCGCTCCCTCCCCCATAACGAAGCCGTCCCTGCGCGCATCGAACGGGCGGGAAGCGGAAAGATATTCTTCATTGTTGGTCGAAAGTGCCTGGGAAGACGCGAACCCGCCGACGGCCGGGATACATATAGGAGCCTCAGCCCCGCCGGCAACCATCACATCGGCCTGCCCGAGCTGGATATACTGCATCGCCACGGCAATGGCATGGCTGCCCGAAGCACAGGCGGATGAAACGGAATGATTCGGGCCGAGAAATCCATAACGGATGGAGACGACACCGGACGCTATGTTGGGAATGATCTTCGGAATAAGGAATGGGCTGAAGCGCGGGACTTCACCCACCTTGTATTCCATCACCTCGGCGGTGGTGGATTCTATTCCACCCACACCGGAACCTATGACGACCCCTATCCGGCAGGAATCCTCCGCAGCGACATCGAGCCCGCTGTCCTTGAGAGCCTCTTCGGAGGCAATCACGGCATACTGGGTATATCTGTCGTTGCGTCTGGCCTCCTTGCGGTCAAACCCGAAGTTCTCCGGGACATAACCCGGAATCTGACAGGCGAAATGGGATTTGAAAAGAGTTGTGTCGAACCGGTCTATCAGGCAAGCCCCGCTTACACCCCCATCAAGATTGGAGAAGAAACTCTCCACATCCGTACCGAGGGGGTTTATGGTGCCTATCCCGGTTACTACAACTCTTTTCGGCGACATTTCACAGAAACTGCAGCCAGAAAATCACTTGCCGCTTACAGCTCCAGCAATGTAATCTATGGCGTCCTTGACGGTCGATATCTTTTCTGCGACTTCCTCGGGAATCTGGATGTCAAAAGCCTTTTCGAACTCCATTATGAGCTCTACGGTGTCCAGAGAGTCTGCTCCAAGGTCGTTGGTGAAGCTTGCCGAATCCTTAACTTCACTCTCGTCCACTCCGAGTTTGTCAACGATTATCGCCTTTACTTTTGCAGAAATATCTTCCATAACTATTGAATATTAATATATTACCAATTCTTTACCCGCCCCGAAAACAGAAGACGGACTCGCAAAGTTACAAAAAAAAAGCAATCTTCAAAATGCAGCATCTTCGAAACCAATCTCAGTACAGAGGACATACAACATCCGAATCCCGCCACGGAACAACCACTATGTCGCTGTCGAGAAAATCTCTTCCGTCAACCGGAATGTCGGGATGTGGCGAGCCGTCGCCCGAAAGAATCATTCCGTTTATCCTGTATTCGGTTCCGGAACGCATCGACGGCAATGAAACGGGGTAATAGGTTTTCCTGCTTCCCACGGTGAACTCCACAACCACCCTGGTGTTGCGCGGACTCCATTCCGGATTCTCCAGGAAGGTGACGTCGTTCGAAACCGGATTAGGACAGCAGAAAAGCTCGACCGAAAGCGGGATGGCCGTCGTATCGGAAACTTCATAGTCCATATCCCTGACAAGCAACCGCTGCAGCTGCGGAGGGAGATCCTTTTCCGGAAAGAGAGCATTATGCCACACCTCACCGACTTCGGCAGTCCCCTCAAAAGGCACCGAGCCATTGACATTGACCAGATATATCCTGTTGAGCGTCACCTTGCGGCCGGGCGGGTTATCTGTCATGAACAAGGGAGATATCCTCAACACCGACACTTTTGAGAAAAGGCGGGAGGCCTCCACAACCACCTCTGCGGAGGGCACCTCCACATTGCACGCCCTGCCCGAAGAGGGAAGAGAGAACGGGGAACCGTCTTCAAGGCAAACACGGGAGGAGACATAATCCCCTATGCAGCGGATGCGCGAGACATCCTCCGGAGGGATGTTGGCCAACAGACAGATATCGCAAGCCGTCCACAAGGGAAGCGTCAGCGAAGCCTTCCCATCATCAGCCCTGCCACGACATACCAGCTTGCCCGACGACGAATCAAATGCCATCACGTCAAACTTTTCCATCCCGGCGGCAGACCTTACCACCAGTTCTGCCATACTGCGCCCGGCAAAGACATCCCACGCCTCATCCCTGCCGCACGAAAAGGCGGGGATGAGGCAAAGGATGCAAAGCAGAGGCGCAATCGGGCGGAACATCAGACGATCTATTTCAGCATACCCTCGACAACGTCTTCAATCCAGGTCTCCACCGAAACATTGAATTTTATGGCCTGCGCATCATCCGGGAGGGTCGCCGACAGGGTGATCATATACCCGGCAGGGAACGGGACGGTGGCCGATTTGGTAAATTTCTCGACATAACCGTTGCGGCGCAGCGTGTATGTAACCGTCATCGTCAGTTCGCCTGGCATCAGCAGCCTGTCAATCTTTGGCTGGCCGATGGACTTCATCTCATAGGTCACGTCGGATTTTGTAATTTCCATCTCCTGCCCGGTTCCTGCCTCGCCGCTTAAGATGCTCCGGGTGGCCATATCCAGAACTCCGTCATTGTATTTCGGTGTGATGACCACCTTTTCGAGCGTAGCGGTGGCCGCCTTGTCCTTGGTCATCAGCTGAATGTCGTAGAGACGCGTGAATACGTGCTCGAAAGCGAGGTTCACGGTCGACCCGGGGGTGGTTTTCGTGGAGTCGGCGAAAGCCAGCACGACATCCCCGTCGGACGGGCTGACCGATGTAGTCACTCTGGAATCCTTGATTACAGGGGTCTTGCTTACGTTGAGGGCATAAAAGTTGAGTTTGCCGCTGCCGGCAGGCCAGAAATAGGTGCTGGACGAAGCGTTGCCCGTCACAGTGTGATGCACGTTCTCCATATAGAACGTTTCGGAAGAGCCCGCCTTGCCGCGCGTTGCCGTAACGTACATACCGCTTTCAGCCAGCGTCTCGAGAGTGGCCTCGTCGAATGAGCGGGAACCGGACAGCGGGGCGAAATCGTCTGCAACAGAAAATCTGATCGGAGTCTTCGGAAGAGAATCCGCAATCGCCGACGACGATGCCGGGGAGTCCTTCTGGCACGAAGCCGTTGCCAATGCAACCGAAACGGCTGCGAAAAAAATCATTGATGTTTTCATGATGTGTTTTGTTAAAGGTTAAAAGGTTTGACACTAAATATTTATATCCTGGATATCATATATGTCCCATTCTTTGACATTGACCTTGACCGTGCATTGTCCGAGGCCGGAAACCGCAATCTCGATATCATCCAGATCGGGAGCGGACCAGTCGTATCCGGATGCGGTTATTTCTTCCGAAAGGGGTCTTGACAAAACCACGTCACCGGACGCGATTGAGCGCACCTCAAGCCTGAGGCCGCTCCCGGCCTGACGGGGAAGCCTCACCGACGCCCTGCCATCGGCAAGGGGCGGCTCATATTCAAACTTCCCGGCAAAGCCCTCGAGGGTGGCCATGCCGATTCCTCCCGTATCCGAAGTCACCTTTACCGTATAGTTTGCGGCAAACTGCTCCGCTTCCCCGATTCCGTCAAAGACCAACGACATGGTGGCGAACTGCTTGTAAAGCCTGGGATAGACAATCATCCTTTCGAGAGAGAATTCGATGTCGTAAGCGAATGCGTAAAGGCTGTCGGCCTGAGAGCCGATTGGAATTGCGAGTCTCCCCGAAGAAACATCCCCAAGGGAGGATGAGAAGTTGAAGAAGCCACACAGGTTGAACTTCCCACGAAGCAGTTCGAACGTGCAGGCGCCCTTCTCCGCCAAAGAGAAAACCACCCTCGAAAAGCAATCGGAGGAGCCGTCAAACGCATATACGTCAACGCTGTCACAAAAGGCCTGCGGACGTTCGGCCAGCGAGAGATCCACGGTAAGGACAAACGGACAGCGGCTCCTGTCTTCCTTGACCGAGCAGGAAAGAGGGAGGAAGAGGCACACAAAAGCAAGAACCGTCATCACCTTATCTGGACAGACCCTGACCATAATCTTTCAGCACAACCGGTTCGAAAGGATCTTCCCCGCTGCACGAAACGGCCGAAAGCAAGACCAGGGAAAACATCATTGTCACAATCACTTTTTTCATATCACCTCATTCACCATTAAATATCCGAGGGAGCATCCTCCTCACGGAACAGACCATAGGTTTTTATGAGCGGGAAAATCTCCGGGTCAAGATTGCCCCTGTGCCGGTATGCCCCGTTCTGCGAACAGGCCGCCAGATAGCACCTCAGGGCATCGTCCACCCTGCCCTGACGCGAGAGCACCACGGCAAGCAGATAATTGACTTCGGCATTCCTCTCAAGATTTTCGAGAATCGAAAGCGACGAAGCATTCCTGTCAAGCAGACTGTAGGCCAATGCCGCATTATAATCGCCGTATGGGGCAAGTATTTCCAGGGCCGCTTCATAATCGTGGTCTTTCAGAAAACGCACTCCTTCGGCGTAGCGCTCGTCAGGGATAGTGGTGTGGATCGTATCTTTTGTCATCTGTCTGCGGTGCATATTGAAATTGAACACCACGTTGCGGCATTTGCCGTAATACGTCCCGCGCAGATAGGAGTACAGGCCCTTATCTCTCCTGAGCCGCAATTCCCTTCCATCCATATCGGGCTCTGCGGCGCAGCCGTGATAAAAATCCTTTTCGGATATGGAGAGCACGGTGTCGCAATCGACCAGACGGCCCAGAAGCCCCCAGTTTTCCGGTTCGCTGCGCGAAACGAACCGGATTTGCCCTGCAGTATCCACCGCCGGAGTTTCGGCATAGCTATCATCAAGATTGACCGAGAATCCCGACTCCACGGAAAGGCGGCTCGAGAGGCGGCAGCTGTCGCGGTAATCCTTTATATACCTTTCGAAATAGCGGCAGATGTTCCGGCTGCGAAGGCGCGACAGCCTGTCATTCTGCCGCCAGGCCCCTTCGGGAGAGGCACTTGCAGTAACCACAATGCTGTCGAGATCATATTCGGCATCGGACATAAGGCCTCTCAGACGGGCTTTGATGGCAGAAATTTCGGTACGGTTCCCTCCTATGGAAAGGTCGAGGTCTGTGCCGTTCACCGGAAAGACTATTTCGTACACGTCACTCGCCTCGGCGTGACGCTCCACGACCTTGTCCAGAAAACGCGGGGTTTCATCCACAAAGGATGTGAGAGAAGATATGTAGAAGGTGAGCGGCTCGGATGCCTTCATATGGTACAGTTCGCGATCCTCCTCCCATATCCCGCCCTCCAGGGATATCTCCACCTTCCTCAGATGCGGCCTGGTGGCGACAGTCTCGGTATAGTTGTAGTCGAAAATTTCAGGAATCGTCTGGATGACCGTATCCAGCCGCAAGCCCGCGCCGCCTATGGGAACTTTGACATATTTGGAATAGATTCTGGGGCTCATCCGCTTCCTGGTGTTGTTTATCCATCGTGCCAGTTTGTCGGTATAGTGTTCCGCGGCATCAAGTGACGAAATCCCGTATTCGCTCCTGAACTCCGTCCCGCTTACAAAACCCGTATCGCCGCAGGACGCATCCAGCTGCGGTATGTTCCTGCGGATGAAAACATCCAGATGCCTGCGGTCGATGAATCTCGTGGTATCGGTCACAATGCTGTTCACGAACCGGCTGTACCTCTCATAGCCGCGCAACTGCACCCTGCGGTAATCACGGCCTGTTATCGACACTGCATCCAAAGCCACCGTGTCTTCAAGAATGGTCATCGTGGGAAACAATCTTATCTGCCAGCGTGAATCAAGCATAACCTGAGGCACCTGCAGCTGGAAGGCGACATTCACCTTCCCTCCGCGCTCGGCCACATTGCGGAAGCGGGCCACCACAACCGCGGCCTGAATGAAGTCGGCAGCCACCATCTCTCCACTTGCCGTGTCACGGACCGCCTTCATTATGAAGACGTCACGCCCTTCCAGGTCCTTGACCACCAGAGTGTCGCTGCCCGAAGATTCGGTTGACAGCTCATAGGGGGACCTCTCCTCCGAGAGGGGAAGCGCAAGAGTCGCCGAAACATTGCCCTCACGCACCTTCCCAAGTTTCCTGTGTGCCGTACACGAAGCGAGAACCGACATCGCAAGCAGAAATAATAGAATCATCCTGTTCATCTTCAGAACACATAAACGATCGATGCCTGGATATCATTCGGCAGGATGAAACCTTTTCTGCCGCTTTCCACTACGCGGCCGCATCTGGGACAGGCATAAACCGTATAACGTTTGCCTCCACCCCAGGCACCCAGACCGAAGTCGATATTGAAGTGGCGGTTGAGCATCAGTGCATATCCTATGGAGAAGCCCGCACCGACGGCATCCCCCTCCTCGGCAAGCCCTTTCTGATACGGAAGGCTCCGGCTGTATTCCTCCCACTGCCCCTTGAAGGAGAACCACCAACCGGAATAGACGTTCCATGGCCAGTAGCGCATCCCGGCATTGAAAGTACGCCGGCAGTTCTGGAGATATCCGCCGCTTTCGCCACCGAACTTCCAGGGATTGTAACGGGCCCCGGCACTGAGCGAAAAATGGCGGCTCAGAGCAACCCCCACCTCGGCATTGAGCGTGCCCAGGTCAAGACAGTCCACGGCATTCGCGGATACGGTGACCTTTTGTGCAGAAACCTCTATGGCCAGATGCAGAAGGAATGCGGCAAGCAGTATTTTACGTACAATCATACTCTCTTCCACGCCACTGCGGCGAATGGTTCCGCAAGCGGCGACGATGCAAATGTATGATGGATAAAACCCCTTTTGTTCCGCCCTGGAACGCGGTTTTTCGAAACAACCGATTTACAGAAAAACCTTATGACGAAGCCATTTTTCCACATTGGATACCCGGATTGCACACTTCCGGACGCCCTGTCCGGTTTTTTGCTATATTTGTGCAAACAAATACCATTCATTCAACCGTATGAAGAAGATTTTCACATTCATTCTGACAATTGCCACCCTGATCTGGGCCGACAGGGCTCAGGCATGCTCGGCAATAATCATATCAGGCAAATACACCTCCGACGGCAAACCTGTGATGCTCAAGACCCGCGACCAAGGGCCCAACAACTTCAACACGAACATCAAGTTTCACCAGAGAGGAAGATATGATTTCATCTCGATGGGACCCACCCCGTGGGTCGAGGCGGCGAAGATCAGGAGCACCGGCGGTGGGATGAACTCGATGGGATTCTGCGTTGCCGCACTTACAACCCACAGTTTCCCCAACGATACAATCAGGATAAAGGGGCGCGGCTCGGCTGCAATCGAACTCTATGCCCTCGCAAACTGCGCCAGCATCGAAGAGTTCGACCAATATCTGAACACCCTTCCCCATCCGCTTGCCTGCAGGTTCAATCTCGGTGTCATCGATGCATTCGGTGGAGCTGCATTCTATGAATTCGGCAACGACACCTGGGTCAAATACGACGTCAACGACCCTGCGGTAGCCCCCGACGGGTGGCGCTGCTGCACCAACTTCTCCTTCAGCGGGGATGACCCCACCAAAGGAGGAGTCGACCGGTACGACGACTGTGTGGAAATAATGAAATCATTCAAGAAAAACGCCGACGGCAAGTACGAAATAACTCCAGGCGAACTCATCGACATTTGCGGACGGTCTTTGATCAACGTCAGGAAAGGTCTCAACGACAGCAATGTTGCATCCTCATCCATCAGCGACAAGGGTATGATAAGCTACTGGCGCACCAGCAACCTTATCGTGTTCCAAAGCGTTGCCCGGGCCACCGATCCCAAGTTCAGCGTAATGTGGACGGCCCTCGGGCATCCCCGCTGCTCTCCCCTCATCCCGCTCGTTCCGTCGCTTGGCGACACGCTGCCCCTCTATATCGACAATCCTCCCGCAAAGGAAGCCGAGATTTTCAGCCTCGTGATGAAGATATCCGACAAATATCTCTATCACTATGGCGATACCGGCAAGAGCAGGGATTTCGATGTCAGGAATGCCGGAGAACTGCGCAAGTGCTGCGCCGAAGCCGAGGCTGCAATAAATGACCTGTTCGTCCCCCTTCACAGGAAATGGGAAACCGGGGAGATTACCGACGCGGCATTCCGCGAGGAATATCTCAAACAGACCGAAGAATATCTGAATATCTTTAAGAAGACTTTTGCAGCATATCTTTAGAATCGTGGTGTTGAGATTATGAAAACCGGGACAACAGTTGACCTGCAGCCATTCAAAAGCCCTCTTCTGCCCGATTCCGGAATAATGATGATGGGCTCCTGCTTCTCCACCGAAACAGGCACCCGTCTTAAAGAGCGGGGGATTGACGTGGCGCTGAATCCGTTCGGAATCCTTTTCAATCCCTCGTCGATATGCTCCTCCCTGCTCAGGCTGGAGAGCCGCAAGCCTTTTACGATGGATGACGTCATCGAGCGCGATGCTCAATACTGTTCGTTCTTCCACCACGGCAGTTTCCGCAAGCCCTCTCCGCAGGAATTCCTTTCTGCGGCCAATGCGTCTCTTGCCGAAAACGCCCGGTATTTCGAAAGATGCGGCGCCGTAATCCTCACTTTCGGCACGGCGTGGGTGTTCAGGCACATCCAACGCGGCATCATAGTCTCCAACTGCCACAAGGTTCCGGCACGGGAGTTCGTGCGCGAAAGACTCGAGGTCGGAGATATCGTGACGATGCTCTCCCCCATCATTGCCAATCATCGCGACAAGCATTGGATATTCACAGTAAGCCCCATCCGCCATATGGCCGACGGAGCACACGGAAACATGTTGAGCAAGGCCACTCTGCTCCTGGCGGTGGAGAGGTTGCAGAAGGACTTCAGCGACTGCACCGACTATTTCCCGGCATACGAAATAATGATGGACTCCCTGCGCGAAGACCGATGGTATGCCGAAGACCTGGTGCATCCGTCGAAAGAAGCGGCGGACTATATTTTTGAGGCCTTTCTCAAAACCGCATTTCGTCATTATTTGTAAATTTGCACATTCTTGATAAGAACGGAATGAAAAAGATACTAGTCATAGGAGCAGGCGGACAGATCGGAACCGAACTCGTGCCCCATCTCCAGAAACTCTACGGAGACTCCAACGTGATAGGGGCGGACCTGAAGGATGCCCAGGTGGAGAAACTCAAGTCCATATGCATAACCGAAAAGGCCGATGCCACGGACGAAAAGGCGTTCGCCTCCCTTGTGCAGAAGCACAAGGTCGATGCCATATTCAACCTTGTGGCACTTTTGAGCGCCACCGGCGAAAAGAATCCTCAGGTAGCCTGGCACATCAACATGAGCGCCCTGCTCAATTCCCTCAACATAGCCAGGGAATTCGGATGCTCGGTGTTCACCCCAAGCTCCATCGGGGCATTCGGCAACAGCACGCCGCATGACATGACCCCGCAGGACACGATAATGCGTCCCAATACAATCTACGGAGTATGCAAGGTGTCCGGAGAGCTTCTGAGCGACTACTATTTCACGAGATTCGGAGTCGATACGCGCAGCGTACGCTTCCCGGGCATAATCTCCAGCGGAGCGATGCCCGGCGGAGGCACCACCGATTATGCCGTTGAGGTCTTCTACGAAATAATCAAACCGGGGCACCATTACACCTGCGAGGTACCTTCGGGCAGTTATATGGATATGATGTATATGAGCGATGCGCTGAAGGCCGTAACCGACCTTATGGAAGCCGACCCCGCCAGATTGAAGCACCGCAACAGCTTCAACATCGCCTCGATGAGTTTTACACCTGAAATCCTGTTCAATTCAATCAGGAAAAGAATTCCCGATGCCACTTTCGACTACAACATAGACCCGGTGAAGGCCGCCATAGCCGACAGTTGGCCCAATATGATGGACGACAGCTGCGCCCGCAACGAATGGGGTTGGAAACCCGAATGGGATATGGAGAGGATGATTGACGACATGCTCTCCGCCGTCAGGGCAAAGGCCGCTCAGACAAATCTGTAATCCTCTATCCCACGCAGGCCGAGCAGCAGGTCTGCCACCGGCATCCTCTTCTTTCCGGAGAGCTGGAGTGACGTTATCCGCAATGAGTTGCGGCCGCACCTGACCTCCATAAAACTCTTGCCGTCGGATTTTATTGCGCCCGGAGACAAGTTGTCGTCGCCCCTTGTCACATAAGCCTCGAAAATCTTGACCTCCACCGGGCTCTTTCCGTCGCAAACCAATGTCGAGACAGCCGACGGATACGGGCTCAGGCCACGGATGAGGTTGTTTATCTCCTCTGCACTGCGCGACCAGTCGATTGTTGCGGTTTCACGAGTAAGCTTCGGCGCAGGACATATTTTGACGTGCTCCGTATCCTGAAGGCGGGGCTTCACGCGATGGTCGCGGATATCCTCGACAGTCTTGACGACAAGGCGGGAACCCATAACCATCAGTTTGTCGTGAAGCGACCCTGCACTGTCGTAATCTTCAATGGCACAACTCTCCTGATACAGAACAGCTCCGGTATCTATCTTCTCGTCTATCATAAAAGTGGTCACACCCGTCATCTTCTCACCGTTGATAAGCGCCCAGTTTATTGGAGCGGCACCCCTGTAACACGGAAGAAGCGACGCATGCAGGTTGAAAGTTCCCAGATAGGGCATGCTCCATACCTCTTTGGGGAGCATACGGAAAGCCACCACCACGAAAAGGTTGGCATTCAGCGAGCGCAGTTGTGCGAGGAAATCGGGATCCTTCAACTTTTCGGGCTGAAGTACCGGGATGTTGTGGCTAAGGGCATATTTCTTGACTGCACTTTCGGAGAGCTTCATACCGCGCCCGCTCGGCTTGTCGGTGGCCGTAACGACCGCCACTACGTCAAAACCGCCTGAGACAAGTGCATCCAGCGACCCCACCGCAAATTCCGGGGTCCCCATAAACACAATCCTGATGCGGCCGTGGTCCTTGCGGAAGAAATTGCGGCATTTGAAATACTCTCTTGAAAAGAAACGTCCGGTCATCTTGAAGAAATCCTTATAAAGCTCAACGTTGAAAAGCGAGGAATCTTGAGTCGAGGAGTGTGTCAGGAATGCCCCGATCGGCATAAGGGCCAGCGTGGAGATAAACGTACCGATCATCGGAGATACGGTTCCCTCCCTTGCCAGTTTCTTGCCGCTTATGTCAACCACATAATATACCAGGAAAAAGATGATTGAAATCACCATCGGGGTTCCGAACCCTCCCTTGCGGATGATTGCCCCCAACGGTGCACCTATGAAGAAAAACACAAAGCAGGCCACACTGAGGGTGAACTTGCGGTATCTCTCTATATCGGTGCATCTCAACGGATCGACGAAACGGAAACTCTCACGGCTCAGGTTTTCGGCCTGGTCGATGAGACGGGGGATATCGGTGGCCGCTCCAACGAGCGCTTCCAGGTCGGCGACCGCATCCTGCCCGATCTTCAGGCTGTCGAGGCAGATGTTTCCCCTGAACTTGCCGGAGACCCATGCCGAATCAAGCTGGAACAGATAAGCGAGCGACTCGGCGTTCATCACCTTCCGTACCTGATACCGGTGAAGCGAATCACACTGCATCGTCAGCGAGTCGAGGTCACGATTGAGAGCCTTGAGCCCCTTCGACATTACCTCGTTGCCGAAATGGTCCTCGTCGCTACGGGTGAACGTGTAGTTGTCAAGAGCTATGATGACCTGCTGCGAGGTGAATTTCAGACGGCTCAATTCAGACAGTGTGTCACGGTTGTGATAATGGTCATTCTGCGTATAGGAGCACCCGTGGTACAAGTCGAAGGTAAGGTTCCGCTTGTCGGGAGTGATATGCATCCTGCCCGAATCGGCGAGAGTGAGGCCCGAGCTTCCATCACGGTTGGTATGGTCGTATATCATCAGGTCGTACATCATGCCGCTTTCATCGTCGCGGCGTTCGATTCGCAGGGTATATCCGTCTATGCCGTTGTAGAAAGTTCCTGTAGGAATCTTTATCTCCTCCTTGGTCTTGGCTATGTCTTCCCTGAGAGTGTATATCTTGTTGTACGACACCGGTATCAGATTGTTCGCGGCAAAGAACGCCCCGACACTTATCACAGCCGACACAACTATGAGCGGAGCCATTATCCTCTGAAGGGAGATTCCGGCCGCCTTCATCGCCAGCAGTTCGTTC
Organism: Bacteroidales bacterium; assembly: GCA_045641345.1. GTDB lineage: Bacteria > Bacteroidota > Bacteroidia > Bacteroidales > UBA932 > Cacconaster. The sequence goes on along the minus strand of JAZUGR010000021.1, from coordinate 55,023 downwards.
TTCTCGCCCAACCCTCCCATCGTCATTATGGAAGCCAGGAGCGTGGCCAGCGGAAGCGCCATCGGGATAAGGGTGCACGCCGCCCAGCCGAGAAACTCCAGAATCACGCCGATACCGAGCCCTTTGCCGACCAGTTCGTCTATGTATATCCAGAGGAACTGCATGGAAAGGACGAAGATGACCAGGAAGAAAGTGGCCAGGAACGGTCCGAGAAAGGACAGAATGAGAAATCTGTCTAGCTTCTTCATCCGCTATTTCACCGACATGTCAACAAGTGCCTTTTCGGCGGCTGAAAGCCCTTCTACATTCTTGCCTCCGGCAGTGGCGAGGAACTTCTGGCCGCCGCCACCTCCCTGGATGAAGCGGGCAGCCTCACGCACGGAAGCCGCCGCATCGAAACCCTGTTCGACGATGTCGTCGGTGTACATGAGGGTAAGGCACGCTTTGCCGTCGCCGGTGGTGAATGCGGCGATGAACACCGTATTGGTACACTCCTTATGGATGAGGAAGGCCATATTGCGCACGTCATCCGGATTGTACGTATCGGTAGGGACCACGATGAGACGCTTGCCTCCGACAATGGATGCACCCGCCACGAGACGGTCCTTGAGTTCTGCGAATTTCTTGCGGTTGAGCTCGGCCATATCCACCCTCATCGCCTCGTTCTCTGCGATAAGTTTCTCTATGGAGGCCATCACGTTCTGGGCATTGTTGAACAGGCCACGGATCCTGAGCAGTTCGTCGGCTTCGCCTTCGGCCGCCAGGCAGGCGCCCTCTCCGGTAACAGCTTCGATACGCCTTACCCCGGCCGCAACGGCGGATTCGGAGATGATACGGAAATATCCTATGCATCCGGTGGCATCCACGTGTGTACCTCCGCAGAACTCGACCGAATCGCCGAAACGGATTACACGTACGTGCTTGCCGTACTTTTCGCCGAACAACGACATTGCTCCGAACTTGCGGGCCTCTTCGATATCGACGCTCCGGCGCTCGTCCTTCGCCTGATCGGCGCGGATAAGCTCATTGACCCTGCGTTCCACCTTGCGGAGAACCTCGGGCTGTATCTTTTCATAATGTGAAAAGTCGAAACGCAGATAGTCGGGACATACGAACGAACCCTTCTGCTCTATATGCTTGCCTATGATTTCACGAAGGGCAAACTGGAGCAGGTGGGTGGCCGAGTGGTTGGATGCAATCGCGCGACGGCGGGGTTCATCCACCTTTGCCACGAATTCCACCTCCGGTTTTGCCGGTATGCGGTCGGCGATGTGCACCGGAAGACCGTTCTCCTTGATGGTATTGGAAATCACAATCTTTTCGTCAGTTTCGGCCGAAACTATGACACCGCTGTCGCCAACCTGACCGCCACTTTCGGCGTAGAACGGAGTCTTGTCGAAAACAAGCTGGACGAACTCCTTGTTCTTGGCCCTCACCGTGCGGTATTTCAATATGCTGACGGGACATTCAAGCTGGTCGTAGCCAACGAATTCCGTTCTGGTATACGGCTTTATTTCAACCCAGTCACCCTCCTCTATGGCGGTAGCGTTGCGGGCACGCTCCTTCTGCTTCGAAAGTTCGGCATTGAATGAGGCCATATCGATTGTCAGGCCGTTTTCACGCGCTATGAGTTCGCTCAGGTCGATGGGGAAACCGTATGTATCGTAGAGAACGAAGGCATCGACTCCGGAGATGACTTTGTCGGCTCCGACCTTGTTGGCCATAATGTTCTCTATCAATTTGATGCCCTTGTCCAAGGTACGGAGGAACGCTTCCTCCTCCTCACGGATCACTTTTTCTATCAGAGCCTGCTGAGCCTTTATTTCGGGGAAGGCTTCACCCATATCCTCAACGAGCTGCTGCACAAGACGGCACAGGAAAGGCTGGTTGAAACCGAGGAAAGTATATCCGTAGCGGACGGCACGGCGGAGGATACGGCGTATAACATAACCTGCCTTGACGTTCGAAGGAAGCTGCCCGTCGGCAATCGAAAAGCTGATTGCACGTATGTGGTCGGCTATCACCCTCATCGCTATCCCCTCCTTGCTCGCCTGAACGTAAGGCTTGGAGCACAGGCGCGAAATGGCGTTTATCATACCCGTGAAGACATCGGTGTCGTAATTGCTCTTCTTGGCCTGAAGAGCCATACAGAGCCTTTCGAAACCCATTCCGGTATCGACGTGCTTCATCGGAAGCGGCTCGAGCTCACCGTTTGCCTTACGGTTGAACTGCATGAACACGAGGTTCCATATCTCGATGACCAGGGGGTTGTCCTTGTTCACAAGGCTGGCCCCGTCAACCTTTTTGCGGTCCGCATCGCTACGGAGGTCGATATGGATTTCACTGCAGGGACCGCACGGCCCCGTATCTCCCATTTCCCAGAAGTTGTCGTGCTTGTTGCCGGGAATTATATGGGATTCGGGAAGGAACTTTTTCCAGATGTCCCGGGCCTCGGTATCCATTGGCTGCCCGTCGGGCTCATATCCCTCGAACACCGTGGCATAAAGACGGCTCTCGTCGAGACCGTACACCTTGGTGAGGAGTTCCCAGGCCCAGGAGATGGCTTCCTGCTTGAAATAGTCGCCGAAACTCCAGTTGCCGAGCATCTCGAACAGCGTATGGTGGTAGGTATCGTGCCCGACCTCTTCCAGATCGTTATGCTTGCCGCTTACCCTCAGACATTTCTGCGAATCCGCCACCCTCTTGTATTTGGGCTCGCGGTTGCCCAGGAACCAATCCTTGAACTGGTTCATGCCGGCGTTGGTGAACATCAGCGTAGGGTCGCCCTTGACCACTACAGGTGCAGAGGGAACCACCACGTGCCCCTTTGATGCAAAAAAATCGAGGAATGTCTTTCTAATTTCCTTGGAAGTCATATCGTATCTCTTTTGTCCTTTGTCGGACCATTCTATATCAAACTGCGAAAATAACAAATTTTCGTCACATGTTCTCAAGATAAACCGCAGCCACGGCTGTCAAGGCCGCAGTTTCGATGCGGAGGCGGCTCTCTCCAAGCGAGGTAACCTGCCATCCGGCGGCAACGGCCGCGGCAACCTCCTCCTGCGAGAAATCCCCTTCCGGGCCTATCATTACAATCACCTTCCTTCCGGCCATGGACGACAGGCATTCGGTAATCGGCTTCTTTTCAGCCCCGAGGCTTTCGACCTGACCGCAGAAACAAATCAATTTCAGTGCGTCAACCCCTTTGCAGGATGCTATGAAATCCCTTACACCCACAATGCCGTCCAATACCGGAACCGCCCCCTTGTGCGACTGCTTGGCGGCAGATACGAGAATCCTTCCGATACGGTCGCTCCGGAAGTCCCTGCGAAGCGAATAATCGCCGGAGAGCGGCGTTATTTCATCGACTCCTATCTCGGTGGCCTTTTCGGCGAACCATTCGAATCTGTCGATATTCTTCGGGGGAGCCACGGCCATCTGCAGCACATAGGGATGCGCACCGTATCCCGGACGGCGCTCCAATATGCGGAAAGCCACGGCCTTCGCATCAGCGCACGTAATTTCACATTCATAGAGGGTTCCGCAACCGTCAATTATGTTGATGACATCCCCCTCCCTGTGCCGCAGCACCCTTATGCAGTGGTTGGACTCCTCACCGTCGAGCACAAGTAATCCGGATATGATTTCGCGGGAATAAAAAAGCTCCATTATTTTCTTTATCTTTGTTATCGGAACTATTCTCAAACAAATATGATAACAACGGGCAAATATACGATTTTTGTAAGAACAGCCGTCATCGCAGCCGTCGTGCAGCTTTGTGCACCCTCCCTTGCGGCAGAGGAAAAGAGCCGTGACTGGGGCGTGTCGGCAAGCGGTGGATTCAGCCATGTGTTCGGCACCTTTCCCACCGCCGACCAGTTCTTTGCCGGGCCCACCAACTATCCGCAGGCCACCCTGCAGATGGCCTACAGCACCAAACCGACGAATTCCGGCAAATTCGCCGAAGCCTACAACTGGCCTACCGTCGGATTCGGAGTGACGTGGTCGGGTCTGCATACCATCCCATATCAGGAAAACGCATTCCTGAAGGATATGGTGTCGGTATACGGATTCTTCGAAAGGGATTTCTACAAAACCACGGGATTCTCCGTCGGCTACGACCTGAAGTTCGGGCTCGGGTTCAACGCATCGAAGTTCGACCCGGTGAATAACCCCAACAATATCATCTTCGGCTCTTCGGCCACTTTCTGCATCGGGGGTGGCCTGTATGTCAAGTGGCGTCCCGTCCCCAACGTCGAACTTGCCCTCAAAGGCAATTTGAGGCATCACTCCGTAGGCCGCCTGGCATTCCCCAACTTCGGCCTCAACGAAGCCGGTGCGGAAGTGTCGGTGCGCTATTACGCCAGCGCACCTCAGGCAAAGCAGACCACCCACACGATGAAAGACGAATTCGAGCGCAAGATATCGTACAACATCCAGGCGGGAGGCGGCATCCACCACTGCAACACGGAGTGGGAAGCCTTTCACGACGCTCCGGAAGACCCTGACCAGAAAGTGAACAACATGCCCGCATGGCCCAAGTTCTTCGCTTCGTTCAACGCCACTTACCGGTATGCGCTCAAGTTCTCTTCCGGCATAGGGTTCGACACGTTCCTCACCACCCGCGAATATATGGACCGCCTTCGTGAATGCGACATCATACTGCATGGGGAGGAAGCGGTGAAAAATTGCGGAGGCTACAACCCCTTCAGCATGGGCATCAGCCTCATACAGAATTTTCATTATGGCAATTTCTCCATCACCTGCGCCGTCGGGGTGTACCTGTTCAAACATTACGGGATTCAGGAGCAGCTCAGCTGGAGCTACCAGCGCATAGGACTCCGCTACGACTTCCCCGCCCTCGGCGGAATGTTCCTGTCGATGACCTGCAAATCGCACTATTTCACAAGGGCCGAAATGCTTGAATTCGGCGTGGGGGTAAAAATCTGACGCAATGTACGTAGGACTCGTATCCGACACGCACTCCCTTGCCGACCCGAGGATAAAGCAGTTCCTATCTCCGGTCGACGCCATCTGGCACGCCGGTGATTTCGGCAATATCGAAACTGCCGACGAAATGGCCGGATGGAAACCTCTCACCGGAGTCTATGGCAATTGTGACGGCGACGTGATACGCAGATGCTATCCGCCCGTGCAGACGATGGAAATCGAGGGGCGGAGGATATTGATGACCCACATAGGCGGCTATCCCGGGCACTATGACTGCAAGGCCTTGCAGATGATCGTCTCGTACCGCCCCGACATTTTCGTCTGCGGCCACTCCCACATTCTCAGGGTAATGAACGACAAACGTTTCAATATGCTCGTGCTCAACCCCGGGGCCGCCGGAAGTTTCGGATTCCACAAGGTGCAGACCGCCCTGCGGTTCAAAATCGAAAAGGGCACGGTGCGCGATATGGAGGTGGGCGAGTGGGAAAAAATCCTGCAGTGATTTTTGTAAATCGGTTGTTTCCTCCGGCGGTCGTCACACGTATTGCCTGCCATACTGAAGATGGCTATCTTGGAAACAAAAAATGCAATTCAAGACTTATTGTGCCACCTGCACCGGCATTGATGCCACCACGGTGACAATAGAGACCGACTGTTCCGAAGGGGTCGGCATCCGCATTGTAGGTTTGCCCGACATCGCCGTCAGGGAGAGTCTGTTAAGGGTCACAACCGCCCTGCTCGGCTACGGATACCGCATCCCGGGCCGCCGCATTCTCTTCAACCTCGCCCCGGCCGACCTGCGCAAGGAGGGATCGGGCTACGATCTGCCCATCGCCATCGGGCTTCTGGCCGTATCCGGGCAAATCCGGGTGCCCCGGTGCGGAGAATTCATAATTATGGGCGAATTGTCGCTCGACGGCAGGGTGAGGCCGGTGAACGGATGTCTGCCCATAGCCTGCCACGCCAGGGAAAGCGGATTCAAGGGATGCATATTTCCGAGGGAATCCGCATTCGAGGCCGTGGATATCGAAGGCCTGGAAGTGTATGGGGTTGACGCTCTTTCCGACGTGATCGAGATTCTCTCGGGCGAGGATGATTCTGCAAGGCTGCTGGTAAGACCCTCCGGCAGAAAGCGGCCTGTGGAGAGGCGGCACAATGATTTCAAGTATGTGAAAGGTCAGTTCGAAGCGAGGCGCGGCCTTGAAATTGCAGCTGCCGGAGGCCACTCGTGCATTCTCATCGGCAATCCGGGCAGCGGCAAGTCGATGATGGCCTCCTGCCTGCCCACAATCCTGCCTCCAATGACAAAGGAGGAGTCGATAGAGACCAGCGCCATCTACAGCATCTCAGGCAACGGCGGAAGCTGCGGTCTGATGAGGGAACGGCCGTTCCGCACACCACATCACAGCGCCAGCCTGGTTTCGATAATCGGGGGCGGAGCCTGCTCCACCCCGGGTGAAATCTCACTCGCCCATAACGGAGTGCTCTATCTGGATGAAATCGCCCAGTTCCCGAAAGCCGTGCTGGATGCCATGCGGCAGCCGCTCGAAGAGGGCAGGGTGACAATCTCAAGGGCCAGATACAAAGTCACCTACCCATCTTCAGTGATGCTCATCGCGTCGATGAACCCCTGTCCGTGCGGATACTGGGGCGACGGCACCTCCCGCTGCCACTGCACCCCGTCGCAACGCCTCGCCTACCTCAACAGGCTGTCGGGGCCCTTCCTCGACAGGATGGATCTGCACATATGGTGTTCCCAGCCCCGGCCCGACGAACTGACCGACACCTCCTTTTCAGAATCAAGCGATGCTATGAAGGAGCGCATCGTCAGGGCGCGGGAGATACAGTCGGAGCGTTTCCGTGGCGAGAACATCTTCACCAATTCGCAGATGGATACCGAAATGCTGCGCAGATACTGCAATATCGGGGAGCGGGGCACTGAATACCTGAAGGAGGTACTCCGCAAAATGAATCTTTCGGCCAGGGCCTTCTCCCGCATATTGAAACTGTCGCGTACCATTGCAGACCTCTCTGGAGAGAAATTTATATCTTTGCAGAATATAGCCGAAGCCGTGCGCTTCAGAAGCCTCGACCGCAACAATTTGTATGAATGAAATTACCATAAACGGAACCGGAGACCTCCAGCGGGCGGCCGCGGAGTTTCTCGAAAAGAAGGGAAGCGGCACCGTCGTCGCCCTCTATGGCTCGATGGGCGCCGGCAAAACCACGTTCATCACCGCATTATGCTCGGTCTTGGGAGTGGACGACGTGGTGACCAGCCCCACCTTTACAATCGTCAACGAATATCGCGACCGCGGCGGGAAACCGGTTTACCATTTCGACTTCTACCGCATCAACCGTATCGAGGAAGCCCTGGATATCGGCATCTTCGAATATTTCGACAGCGGCAACCTTTGTCTTGTAGAATGGCCCGAAATGATTGAGGACCTGCTTCCCGAAGACACACTGAAGGTCAATATCGAGATCCTTGACGAAAACACCCGAAAACTCCTGTTTCAATGAGAAAGACGATTCTGAAAAACATAGCGGCGAAAGCCGTACTAATCCTCTCATTTCTGATCCCCCGGGAAGCCGGAGCCCAGAGCGTCGATTTCATCGATGCCCTCAGATACTATCGCGAAGGCGATGCCGAAAAGGCACTTTCTACATTCAGAAAGGAAATAGCTTTGCATCCAGATAACGATGCGGCATACTTCTATATGGGAAGCCTGCTCCACGAAAACGGGCGGCAGGGTGATGCGGAGCTGGCCGAGGAATCGCTGCGCAAGGCGGTGGAACTCGATTCAAGCAACTACTGGTACACCTATATGCTCGCCCTGTTCTACGAAGAATCGGGGCGGAGCGAGCTGGCTACGCCACTGCTCGAAGGGCTGATAGGTCGCTATCCCAAGAAAAGTTCGCTCTACTTCGATACGGCCAGGGCCTATCTGAAGCAGAACGACATCGAAGGAGCCCTCAAATGCATCGACAAGATAGAGGCCGCTGCCGGCAGGAGCGATATGATTGCCTGCACCAGGCTCGACCTGATGATAAAGCAGGATGGCGGAAAGGAAGACAGGGCTTACGCGGAACTCGAAAAATATTATCAGCAGTGCCGCACTCCGAGGCTTGCCACGATGCTCGGTGACAGATACCAGAAAATGTTCCGCGACAGTCTGGCCATAAACTACTACAACGAGGCCATCGAAATGGACGGCAACTGTCCGGCAGCCTATTTCGGCAGAGCGCACAGCTGGCAGGGTCTGCGGCAATATGGACTCTATTTCGAGGATATGGGGCATTTTATGAAAAACGAAGAAATCCCCGCCCGCACGAAAGCCGAATATCTGCAGACCGTGATGGAGAATCCCCAATTCGTCAGGGCATTCCTGCCGCAGGTGGATTCGTTGTTCTCCTGCGCAAGGGAAACGCACGTGGCCGACAGCACCATCAATTACGTGACAGGTCTCTACTACTACCGCACGGAAAGGCCTGTGGAGGCCGCATCGATCCTGATGCAGAACATGAACTTCCATCCGGAAAGCTTCACGGTGGGATTCCAGTACCTTCTGCTGCTCTATTACTCCAAGTCGTGGCGGCACACGGCGGAGGTTTCCACCATCCTTCTCCAGAGATTCCCGTCACAGCGTGACCCCCTATTGGTAAGGGCTTCCGCAGAACGGGAGGAAAACAACTACAAAGATGCCATAAGGGACTATGAGGCATACATTGCCTATGCCCCGACCGATTCGGCCACGATAATGAACGGTTACCCCCCTCTTGGTGATGCATATTACTATCTGGGCGACTGGCAGAACGCGTTCAACTGCTACAAGAAAGCCTTGAAGGTGGTGCCCGACAGCCCACTTCTGCTCAACAATTACGCATATTTTATGGCGCTTCAGGGCAAGAATCTCAAGAAAGCGCGCGAAATGAGCCGCCGGTGCGTTGAAAGGGAGCCCGACAATCCCACATATCTCGACACCTATGCCTGGATACTCCACCTTATGGGACAGGACCTCGAGGCGAAGGCCCATTTCAAGCATGCGATGCTCTATGGAGGCAAGGAGCAGGCGGCGGTCCTCGACCATTATGCCGAAGTCCTCTATAGCCTCGGCGAAACCGATCTGGCCCGTATCTACTGGAATCAGGCGAAGAGTCTCGACAGGGACGGCTCCCTCAAGATCGACGAAAAACTTAAGGAACGCAAGGTTGGAGCAAGCGGTGCGAAATGAAGAAATTCCTCCTCCTCATCGTCATATCCCTGTCCGGAGCATTGATGCTCTCCGGGCAGGACGTTGACAGGAAGAATGCTCAGAAGGAGAAGATAGAAAAGGAGATTTCATTCATCGACAAGCAGCTCAAGGGGCTTTCGTCAAAGCAGAAGAAAACCACGCAGCACCTGGCGCTGATTCGGAAAAAAGTGTCAAACCGCAAGGCTATGATACAGGATCTCGACAGGGAAATCGTGCGCCTCGACTCCGGGATAGATGCAAAAACCGAAGAAATAGCCGCACTCGAACGGCAGAGGGACACGTTGAAGGCCTATTTCGCCCGTCTGATATACAACTCGTACAAGAACCGCAGCACCAAAGTATGGTTCATGTATATCCTCGGCAGCGAAAACGTCGGACAGGGTTATCGGAGGCTGCATTACCTCAAAGATCTTTCGGAGGCGGTGAACAGGCAGGTGGCGCGCATCAATGACATTCAGGCAGCAATCAGTGACGAACAGGCCGTTCTCGAGAGCCGCAGGCAGGAAGTGGCCAAGATCAAGGGAACCCGCGAAAAGGAATACACCAAACTTCTTGACGAAGAAAAAGAGTCTAAGATCATCATAGCCGGCATAGCGCGCGACAAGAAGGCATACCAGAAACAGCTCGCAACCAAGAAGAAGCAGGTGGCACGCCTCAACAGCGAAATCGAGCGCATACTGAAAGCCGACATCAGTAAGGAGAAGACAAAAAAGAGGCCGAGCGTAGCCGAAACAGCCCTTTCAGGCAAATTCGAGCAGAACAAGGGCCGTATCCCCTGGCCTGTGAGGCAAGGCGTCATCACAGAACATTTCGGAGTCAATTTCCACCCGGTATATAAAAATCTCAAACTCCCCGACAACAACGGCATCACCATCTCCACCGTCAAATATGCCGAGGTGCTGTGCGTATTCGAAGGGACAGTCAAGCAGGTCATAATGATGCCCGGATACGGCCACTGCGTCCTCGTGCGTCACGGAGAATATTACACCTTCTACTGCAAGATGCGCGAAGTGACGGTGAAATCGGGGCAGGCCGTAAAGGCCGGACAGATTCTGGGTTCACTCGAAGAGGACAACGGGACGTCGCAGGTCCACTTCCAGATATGGAAGGGAACAACCAAGCAGAATCCCGAGAAATGGCTGGCGAAATAATCAGAAAAGGCCGTTGAGCAGAGCCTCTATCTTGTCGCAGATGACGGCGAAGTCCTCCTTTTTCTCCTGGAACCGCAGGCTGTCCACGTCGATGATGAGCAGTTTGCCGTCCTTGTAGTTTTCAATCCAGTTTTCGTAGCGTGTGTTCAGCCCCTTGAGATAATCGAGGCGGATTCCGCTTTCGTACTCGCGGCCCCTCTTCTGGATATTGCCCACCAGATTGGGTATCGAGCTGCGGAGATATATCAGCAGGTCGGGAGCCTTGACAAGCGAGGTCATGAGCGAGAACAGGGATGAATAGTTCTCGAAATCGCGGGTGCTCATCAGCCCCATATCGTGGAGATTCGGCGCGAAGATGCAGGCATCCTCGTAGATGCTCCTGTCCTGCACTATCACATCGTCGCTCTTATGTATCTCGACCACGTCGAGAAACCGTTTGTTCAAGAAATATATCTGGATATTGAACGACCAGCGTTCCATGTCGTTATAGAAATCGGCCAGATACGGATTGACCTCCACGGACTCGTATCTCGGGGTCCATTTGAAACGTTCGGCAAGCATCTTGGTGAGTGTGGTTTTGCCGCTGCCTATATTCCCTGCTATGGCGATGTGCATATCTTTTGGTTTTTATGATTTCCGTGTGCAAAATTAAGAACAACTTTCGTATTTTTGTACAATGAATTCGAAAGTATTGTTTTTCAATCCGCTCAGGGAGTGCTGCCACATCATCTGGAACGACGGCGGACAATGCCTCATAATCGATCCGGGCTGCTACGGCGGCAATGAACTGCACCGGCTGTCGGATTTTGTGGAAAACAACGGCCTCAAGCCGTCGGGCATCCTGCTCACACACGGGCATTTCGACCATATCTTCGGTCTGGAGGGAGCCCATCGCAAGTGGCCCGTGCCCGTTTATATCCATCCGGATGACATAGTGCAGGTTGACGACAGCGCCCGCTTCGCAGCGACAATGGGGCTCGAGTTCACCCCTTTCACCGGCTCCTTCACCGAAGTCAGGGACGGTCAGACAATCTCCTGCGGGGATATTGTTCTTAAAACCATCCATACGCCCGGGCACACCGGCGGGAGCGTATGCTACCATTGCGAGTCCGAAAACATCCTGTTCAGCGGCGACACCCTGTTCCAGGGCAGCGTGGGCCGCACCGACCACACCGGAGGCGATTATCCGCGTCTGCTGCAGAGCCTCGACACAAAGATAGCGGTCCTGCCAGTCCAGACGCAGGTGTTTCCGGGCCACGGATATCCTACTACAATCGGACAGGAACTTTCCACCAACCCTTTCCTGAAGGGAAACAGATGACGTAATGGAAGAAGGCAGGCTGATAATCCGCGGCGCAAGGAGCCACAACCTCAAGAATATCGACGTGGACATCCCTCGCGGAGCCCTCGTCACGATAACGGGGCTGTCGGGCAGCGGCAAGAGTTCGCTGGCCTTCGACACCATATTCGCCGAAGGGCAGCGACGTTATATGGAAACGTTGCCCTCCTACGCAAGGCAGTATATGGGCATCCTGCGCCGGCCCGAAGTTGACGACATAAAGGGTCTGAGCCCGATAATAGCCATCGAGCAGAAAACAATAGGCCGCAACCCACGCTCCACGGTGGGCACGGTCACGGAGATTTACGATTTCCTGCGCCTTCTCTATGCCAGGGCATCCTCTGCATTCTCCCCCGTCAACGGGAGCGAAATGGTGCGCTACAACGACAGGCAGATTGCAGACCTCATATGCAGCCAATACGCCGGGCGCAAGATAGTGCTTCTCTCCCCCATGGTATCGGGGCGCAAGGGACATTACAAGGAACTTTTCGAGCAGCTGCTGCGCAAGGGATACTCGCAGGTGAGAATCGACGGGGAGATATTCCAGCTCAGCGACGTGAAGCCGCTGGACCGCTACAAAATCCATTTCATAGAACTGGTCGTCGACAAGATCGTACCCCGTTCCGAAACGGACGATGGCGCCGGAAAACGGATAAGTGATTCGGTGGCCGCCGCCCTCTCGCAAGGAAAGGGCTCGGTAGCGATACTCGACGTGGAGTCCGGCTCGGTAAAGTTCCTCAGCCGTAATTTCGTCTGCCCCGAAACAGGCGAATCATTCGCCGCTCCAGCCCCTCATACGTTCTCGTTCAATTCCCCGCAGGGAGCCTGTCCCAACTGCAACGGACTGGGCTTTGTGGTAAATATCGACCGGGCACAGATAATGCCCGACCCCACACTGTCGATTGCCAAGGGCGGCATACCCTTCATCGGCCATCAGAGGGAAAATTCCACGTTCAGGTTTCTGGAGGCCATAGCCGACAAATACGGTTTCTCGCTGAACGACCCCATCGAATCCATCCCCGAAGAGGCGATGAGACATATCCTCTACGGGTCGGACCAGCTTCTCAAGGTGGGCAAGGGGCCGGATATGGAAATGAACACCTTCGGAGGCATTCTGGCACTGGTCAACCCCAGTGACGACGACTCCGACCGCACCCTGCAGCGCAAGGACCTCTTCCTCGACGAAACCGTATGCCCCCTTTGCGGTGGAAGCAGGCTCAAAAAGGAATCCCTCTACTTCAAGATAGACGGCAAGGACATAGCACAGGTGGCCGCTATGGACATGACCTCCCTCCACAAATGGATATCCTCCCTGCCGGAGCGCCTCTCCGAGAAGCAGAAGGGTATCGCATCCGACATCCTCAAGGAGCTGAAGGACCGGATCGGATTCCTGATGGAAGTGGGGCTTGAATACCTGTCGCTGGGCAGAGCCACACGCTCGTTGAGCGGCGGCGAGAGCCAGAGGATACGCCTCGCCACACAGATAGGCTCCAAGCTCGTGGGTGTGCTCTATATCCTCGACGAGCCCAGCATCGGGTTGCACCAGAGAGACAACGTAAAGCTCATCTCCTCGCTCAGGCAGCTCTGCAACGAAGGCAATTCCGTAATTGTGGTGGAGCACGACCGGGATATGATGATGCTTTCCGACTGGATTGTGGACCTTGGCCCGGGAGCGGGCGAAAAGGGGGGCCGGCTGCTCTACAGCGGCACACTCGAAGGGATGAAAACCTCCACTGCAAAGAGCCTCACTCTCGATTACCTGTTGGGGCGCAACTCCATTCCCGTGCTGGAGGCAAGGCGCAAGGGCAACGGAAAGTACATCACTCTGGAGGGGGCCTCGGGCAACAACCTGAAAGACGTCACCCTCCGTCTTCCGCTCGGGATGCTGGTCGGAGTGAGCGGAGTGAGCGGCAGCGGCAAGTCCACTCTGATCAACGAAACCCTTGTACCGATATTGATGCAGCATCTGCACGGCTCTCTCAAAAAACCCCTCCCATACAGGTCAATCAGCGGAGTGGAGAATATCGACAAGGTGATAGTCATCGACCAGAGCCCGATAGGCAGAACCCCGCGCAGCAATCCCGCCACCTACACCGATGTCTTCACCGATATCCGCAATCTCTTTGCCGAAACGCCCGACGCAAGGGTCAGGGGATTCTCACCCGGCCATTTCTCATTCAACGTGAAGGGCGGTCGGTGCGAGGAGTGCAAGGGGGCCGGAGTCCAGACCATAGAGATGCATTTCCTGCCGTCGGTGTACGTAACCTGCCGCGAGTGCAACGGCAAGCGTTACAACCCCGACACCCTCGCCGTAAAATACAAGGGCAAGACAATCTGCGACATTCTGGAGATGACTGTCACCGAAGCGCTCGAGTTCTTCGCCCCGGTGCCCTGGATTGCCGCGAAGCTGCAGTCGCTCGAAGACGTGGGTCTCGGATACCTCACCCTCGGGCAGCAGAGCACCAGCCTCAGCGGAGGCGAGAGCCAGAGACTCAAACTGTCGGCAGAACTCTCGCGCAAGGATACCGGCAATACGCTGTATCTGCTCGATGAACCCACCACAGGGCTGCATTTCGAAGATATCAAGATACTTCTCGAAGTGCTCCGTAAACTTGTCGACAGGGGCAACACCATCGTGATAATCGAGCACAATCAGGATGTGCTCAAGTCGGTTGACCACCTGATCGACCTCGGCCCGGAGGGGGGAGCGGCCGGCGGACGCATCATAGCCGAAGGCACACCCGAGGAGATTGCCGCAAGCGGCGTTTCATATACAGGACAATTTTTGAAAGAGATACTATGACAAAAACCGAATTGTGTGACAGGGCTTTCAACGAAAGCACCCTCTCGGCGATAAACGACGCGCTTGTGGCAGGTTGCGGAATAGAGATGATCCAGCGCTCGGAAGTGTTCCATTCCCGCCAGTTCACCATACTGGCCGATGAGATAGCCCGCAGGCTCGACACCCGGCTCGTGCTTATAGCAGGCCCCTCGTCGAGCAGCAAAACCACAACCGCCAAGCGGCTCGCGCTCCATCTCAGGGTAATCGGCATAAAGCCGCTGGTCATCGGTATGGACGATTATTTCAAGAACCGGGAGGACACGCCCAGAGACAAAAAAGGCAACTACGATTTCGAATGCCTCGGAGCCCTCGACGTCGATTTCCTCAACCAACAGATGAACGAACTCTTCGAAGGGCGGGAAGTCAATCTCCCAACGTTCGATTTCGTGCAGGGAAAGCGTATCTTCCAGAAAGGGAAAACCGCACGCCTGGGCAAGAACGACATAATCATAATGGAGGGAATCCACGGGCTGAACCCGGAGCTCACCGCCGGAATAGATGCCAAAAACAAGTACAGTATCTATGCCGGAGTATTGAACGCACCTATGGTCAAGGATTTCGAAAAGACATCATACGAAACCGTGATCCTCGCCGACCGTCTGCTGCGCAGGATGGTACGCGACCGTCAATTCCGCGGCAACACCCCCGACGAAACCTTCAAGCGATGGCCCAGCGTGGTGGAAGGGGAGCGCAAGAACATAGTGCCCTTTATGAAAAACGCCGACGCCATGTTCGATTCTTCCCTGATTTACGAAATACCCCTTTTCAAGTGCTATGTCGACCCTCTCCTGCGCAGCATCGGAAAAGAATCCCCGGCTTACGAACCGGCGCAGCAGATGCTCGAATTCATAATGACCAAAATAGTGGCGCTCACGCCGACCGAGGTCAGCTTGATTCCATCGACCTCCGTGATAAGGGAATTCATCGGAGGCTCCACTTTCTGATTTCCGGCAGGTCCTATTTGGAAGAGGCCTCTACCAGAAGACGGAACACCCCTGCGAAAGGTGACGAACTGTCAACCGAAAGGGCCTCGGGGTGGAACTGGGTGCCGATAATCATACCGCCCCCATCGGCATACTCCCCGGAAAGGGCTCCGATACGCTCCACAGCCTCCACTATGCCGTCTGGCGAAGTGGCAACGACCTTTATCCCTGCGGGAGCCTTCTTGATTGCCTGATGGTGGAATGAATTGACTGAAGCACTGACGGTATCTCCAAGCGCCCTGTAGAGGAAACTTCCCTCTTCGATACTGATGGTATGAGTGGGATAGTAAGCCGGTGTGCCGCTCTGGCGGTGCTTGATATAGCTTTTTTTCACCTGAGTGGGAATGTCCTGCCAAAGGGTTCCTCCGAAAGCCACCGCAATCAGCTGCTCGCCGCGGCAGATGCCCAGCACCGGAATGCCCTTGGCCACTGCGGCACGGATAAGCTTGATGTCGAACGCATCCCTGGCGGGAGCGATGTCGCCGTTCTGACGGATGGGCTCCTCACCGTAGAGCAACGGATCGAAATCGGAACCGCCCGTCATTATCAAGCCGTCGATCGAAGCCACGATGGCATCGATATGCTCTTCGTCGGTAGTGACCGGAATGATGAGAGGACAACCGCCCGAGAGCCGCACCGCGTTGGTGTAGGTGGTGTTGACCATATTCTTGGAACCATCGACATATCCGGAGATTCCGATTACCGGAACTTTTGCAAAAATGACGGACGATGACAGAAGCACCGCCAGAATAAGTGACACTCTTTTCATATCGGCAAAGGTAAAATAAATATATGATTTTCGGAAATAGTCAGTAACTTCGTAGTTTGGTAAAAGTGTCATAAAAACAGTATCGGATATGAAACCTACTCTTCTTGTACTGGCCGCCGGAATGGGCTCCAGATACGGTTCCCTCAAACAGATGGATTCTCTCGGCCCGTGCGGCGAATCAATAATCGACTATTCTGTCTACGATGCCGTCAGGGCCGGATTCGGCAAGGTGGTGTTCGTAATCCGCCGTTCGTTCGCCGATGCATTCAAGCAGATGTACAACCCGTCCAGGTTCGCCGGCAAAGTGGAGGTGGAATATGTGTTCCAGGAGCTCGACTGCCTGCCCGAAGGATATTCGGTGCCCGAAGGGCGCGAAAAACCGTGGGGTACCAATCACGCCATAATGATGGCCGCTCCGGTGATACACGAGCCCTTTGCCGTGATAAACGGCGACGACTACTACGGCCCGGAGGCCTTCCGCACCATCGCAGCCTTCCTGCAGAAAGCCGAAAACACCACCGACAGCTACTGCATGGTGGGATACCGCGTGGAGAACACCCTTTCCGAATTCGGAGGAGTGTCGCGCGGGGTATGCGGGGTTGACGGCAACGGGATGCTCCGCAGCGTGACCGAGCGCTTCAAGATCCAGCGCAAGGATGGAAAGATCGTGCACACCGTTGGCGAAACGGAATATCCCCTCGAAGAGGGCACTCCCGTATCAATGAATTTCTGGGGCTTCACCCCCGATTATTTCAAGCACTCCGAAACCATGTTCAAGACATTCCTCGACGCCCCTTCGACCAAGGGCAACCTCAAGGCTGAATATTTCATCCCTTACGTGGTTGACGAACTCATCAAGAAGGGGACCTCCACGTTCAAGGTGCTCGACTGCGATGCCAAATGGTTCGGAGTCACCTTCAAGGAAGACCGCCCGATGGTCGTCGAGAAGTTCAGGAAACTCACCGAAGAAGGCGTTTATCCCCACAATATCTGGAACAGATGAAGATAACGGCAAAAGGTGCCATAAAATATATCCTGCTTCTATGTCTTGGAGCGGCGCTGCTCTATTTCGCATTCCGCAACATCGACTGGAAGGATTTTTCGGCAAATCTCAAGAAATGCAACTTCGTATGGGTGGCCGCAATGTTCCTGCTCTGCTGGCTCATCAATTTCCTGCGTGGATGCAGGTGGAGACTGCTCATACTGCCCTTCAGTCCCGGAGTCAGCCGCCTGGAAGCTTACGACGGCTATGCAATCTGCTACCTTTCCAACCTTGCCCTGCCGCGCAGCGGTGAGGTGATACGGTGCGGAGTGCTGTCGGGCCGGGGGCACGGCACCTTCGAGCAGGTCCTCGGCACTGTGGTGCTCGAACGCACCTGGGACATAGTCTGTATGTTCCTTGTAGCCGTCCCGCTATTGTTCATAGGCCGTTTCCAGGAGTTTCTTGCAGAAAAACTCTGGCAACCGACGGCCTCAAGCCTCGCGGAGGGAGGCCTCTCGCTCATACTCCCCTTGACAGCGGCAATCCTTGTGATTGTCGCGCTCAGCTGCCTGCTGCGCAAAAGGACCGCCCGTACCAGAGTCGGCAAGTGGATGGCAAAGGTATGGAAGGGCCTGACCGACGGAATCAGGGCGGGATTCAGAATGAAAGACAAATGGGCCTTCTTCGGCTACTCTGCCCTCATCTGGCTGGGGCATCTGGGCACTTCGTATATGACCATCCGGGCATTCGATGCCCTTTCCTATATGAACGTCTCCGATGCCCTGCTGCTTCTTGTGGTGGGCTCCCTCGGATGGCTGGTCCCGGTGCCCGGAGGATTCGGAGTATACCACTCCCTGCTCACCATAACCCTTATGCTCTTCTACGGTATGTCCCAGAGTGACAGCCTCCTGCTGGCCACAGTATCACACGAAACCCAAGTACTGCAGATGTTTGTCTGCGGCATCATATCACTCATCCACCTGGCCATGGCCGGCCGTGGCAAAAAGAAAACCCCAACGATATGAAATCGATTCTCGGAATAGGCAATGCACTGACCGACATCCTCGCGGTGCTGCCCGACGCGTCCCTTCTCAAGAAATACAATCTTCCTCCCGGAAGCATGCAGCACGTCGATGCCCAGACCGGCAACAAGATATGGGCCGACCTTAAGCAGATAGGTGTTCAGTATGTGGCCGGCGGCAGCGCCGCCAATACGGTGTCTGCGGCGGCAATTCTGGGTATGCCCGCCACTTTCATAGGCAAGGTGGGCGACGACGAGCTGGGCTCGCTGTTCCACTCCGACCAGAAGCAGAACGGAATCCGCAGCATCCTCCTCAAGGGCACTGCGGCATCGGGCCGGGCTATGGTGTTCATCACCGCCCCCAATGCCGACCGCACCTTCGCCACCTACCTCGGAGCGGCGCTGCAACTGGAGCCGGAGGACCTCAAGAGCGAATATTTCGACGGATATGAAAACGACTACCTCCATATCGAAGGCTACCTCGTGCAGAATCAGCGTCTCTTCCGCAAGGCCGTCGAAATGGGCAAAAAGCACAATATGACGATATCTATGGACATGGCCTCCTACAATGTGGTGGAGTCGAACAATGCGTTCCTTCACGACATAGTGCGCGACTATGTGGACATCGTGTTCGCCAACGAAACCGAAGCCAAGGCATTCACCGGGGGGCAGAATCCCGAAAAGGCGCTGCGCACCCTCGCTTCGATGTCGAAGATCGCCGTGGTCAAGGTTGGCAAGGAAGGCTCGATGGTGTGCAGCGGCGATGAGTATCATTTCATAGGCCCCTGGCCTGGCGAAGCCGTTGACGCTACTGGCGCCGGCGACACCTACGCTGCCGGATTCCTCTTTGCTCACGCAGCCGGAATGGACCTCAAGACCTGCGGCGAGGTGGGAAGCGCGCTTGCAGCCAAGGTGGTTGAGGTGATCGGCACCAAAATCGACATTCCCAGGTGGAAAGAGGCCAAAAAGGAGATACGCCGCCTGATGAACATCACTACCGACTGATATGACCTTCAAGGTAACCTCCTCGGACACGGATTCGGCTGCAAGGTGCGGAATACTCGCCACGGCCCACGGCACCGTTGAAACTCCCATATTCATGCCGGTCGGCACGGTGGGGAGCGTCAAGGGAATATACCATCGTGACCTGAGGGAGGATATCGGAGCCCAAATCATATTGGGCAACACCTACCATCTCTACCTGCGCCCGGGGCTCGACATACTGCGCAAGGCGGGAGGACTTCACGCCTTCACCTCATGGGACAGGCCGATTCTCACCGACAGCGGCGGATTCCAGGTGTTCTCCCTTTCAAAGATACGCAAGATCACCGAAGAAGGATGTATGTTCCAGAGCCATATCGACGGCTCCAGACATATCTTCACCCCCGAAAACAACGTTGATACCCAGCGAACGATAGGGGCCGACATAATGATGGCCCTCGACGAATGCTGCCCCGGCGATGCCGACTTCAAGTATGCCGAAAAATCGCTCCGTCTCACCCAGGCGTGGCTCGAGAGGTTCAACCGCCGTTTCAACGAAACCGAGCCCCTCTACGGATACGACCAGACTTTCTTCCCTATAGTGCAGGGATGCACCTACCCCGACCTGCGGCGCAGGGCGGCCGAACATGCCGTAGCTCTCGAGCGGGAAGGATATGCAATCGGAGGCCTCGCCGTGGGAGAACCCACCGAAAAGATGTACGAGATGCTGGAGGTACTCAATCCGTTGCTTCCAGCCGACAAGCCGCGCTACCTGATGGGCGTGGGCAAGCCGGCCAACATACTGGAAGGTATTGCCCGCGGGGTCGATATGTTCGACTGCGTGATGCCCACCCGCAACGGGCGCAACGGAATGATATTCACCAGCGAAGGAACCATCAACCTGCGCAACGTCAAGTGGGCCGACGATTTCTCGCCGCTCGATGCCAACGGCACTTCGTTTGTGGACCGCACCTACACCAAGGCTTATCTGCACCACCTCACGATTGCAGGAGAAATGCTCGCAGCCTGCATCGCGAGCCAGCATAACCTTGCCTTCTACCTCAACCTCGTAAAGCAGGCCCGCCAACATATCGAAGCGGGCGATTTCACCGCATGGAAAAATGCGGCAGTCAAAAAAATGGAGACCAGGCTTTGAAAACGAAATTCTCCTTCCCCATGCCCAACAAACTGGACAGATACCTGATAAAGAAATTTATCGGCACCTATCTGGGCACCATACTGGCCACCATACTGATTGTGATAATATTCGACCTGAGCGAGAAAATCGACAAGTTCGTGGATATCCCCCTGCAGGAAATAGTGTTCGACTACTACTGCAGTTTCATCCCCTGGATCCTCAACAGCTTCGGGCCTCTCTTCATCTTCATAGCCGTAATCTTCTTCACTTCGCAGCTGGCCTCCCACAGCGAGCTGATAGCCATCCTCTCGAGCGGTGTCAGCTACCGCAGGCTGATGCTGCCATATATGAGCTGCGCGTTGCTGATAGGGCTTTTCTACTTCCTTATGGGAATGTATGTGATCCCGCCGGCCAACATGAAGCGCTCGGTATTCGAGGACAAGTACATCGGCAAGCAGAAAACGGCCTCCGGCAACAAGGACATCCACTACCAGATTGCCCCGGGACAGTTCGTATATGTGGAACAGTTCAGCCCCTGGGCCAACACTGCATACAAATTCTCTCTCGAAACGATAGAAGACGGCCAGATCAAGACAAAACTTTCGGCCGAGTCGGCAGCGTGGGACTCGCTCGCCTGCTGTTGGAAACTGAAGAATTATACTTTGAGGAATTTCTACGGGGCATCCGAAACCGTGACCTCCGGAAGGTCTATCGACACCGTGATAAACCTCACGGTCGATGATTTCTACCGCAGGCAGAACATCGTCCAGTCACTCGCCACTCCGGAGCTCAACAGGCTGATAGAGATTCAGCGGATGCGTGGCGATGAGGAGATAAAACGGTCTCTCATTGAAAAGAACGACCGCATCGCAACCCCTTTCTCCGCATTCATACTCACCATAATGGCCGTCGCCCTTTCTTCGCGCAAGAAAAGGGGCGGTATCGGAATCAATATCGCGATCGGGCTCGGCCTGAGTTTCACATACATCCTTTTCCAGCGGTTCAGCCAGATGTTCGTCTTTTCACGCATCCTGAGCCCCGCCGTGGCGCTATGGCTTCCCAATATGCTCTATGCCACAATCGCTGCAATTCTCTACAAGTTCGCACCCAAGTAGCCAATTATAAAATCCCAACGATATGAACGAAAAATCTACAATGAAATTCAGGCTCATCCTGATGAATTTCCTGGAATTTGCGGTATGGGGAGCCTACCTCACCTCGCAGGGGCGCTATCTCGGCTCGATAGGATTTGCCGACAGGATAGGATGGTTCTATTCCATCCAGGGGATAGTTTCGATATTCATGCCTGCCCTGATAGGCATTGTTGCCGACAAGTGGATTCCGGCACAGAAGATGCTCAGTCTCTGCCATCTTCTCGCAGGCGGATTTATGATTGCAGCGGGTCTCTACGGCCGGGAGGCTGGCGCAGATGCGCAGTTCTCCACTCTCTTCACCTTCTACGCCCTGAGCGTGGCCTTTTACATGCCAACCCTGGGCCTTAACAATTCGGTGTCATACAATGCCATGGAAGTTGCCAAGCTCGATATAGTCAAGGATTTCCCTCCTGTCCGCGTGTTCGGCACGATAGGTTTCATCTGCTCCATGTGGTTTGTCGACCTCACCGGCTTCATGGACAGCTCGATGCAATATTTCTCCTCCGGAGTACTGGGAATAATCCTGGCCGGTTACGCACTCACCCTGCCCGCCTGCCCCCTCACAGCCGGTGGCGGCAACGAATCGGTGGTTGACAAACTCGGCCTGAGGGCCTTCACCCTCTTCAAGGAGCGCCGGATGGCCATATTCTTCATATTCTCGATGCTCCTTGGCATTGCGCTGCAGATAACCAACACTTTCGCCAACCCGTTCCTCAAGGATTTCGGGCAGATGGAGCAATATGGCGAGTCGTTCGGAGTGGAGCACTCCAACATCCTGATTTCGCTCTCGCAGGTATCCGAAACACTCTGCATCCTTCTGATTCCCTTCTTCCTCGGCAAGTTCGGCATCAAGAAAGTGATGCTCATCTCGATGGTGGCCTGGTCGATGCGATTTGCGTTCCTCGGCCTCGGCAACCCTGGCGGAGGAGTGTGGCTGTTCGTCCTTTCGATGATAGTTTACGGAGTTGCTTTCGACTTCTTCAACATCTCCGGCTCGATATTCGTCGACAAGAATACAACCGGACGGATACGCAACAGCGCACAGGGTCTCTTCCTGATGATGACCAACGGCATCGGCCCGGCAGTGGGAACTCTCGGAGCCCAGTGGGTCGTAAACACCTTCACCTCCGGCAAGGCCTCGGAACAGCTCATGGCCGGCTGGAGCTCCTGCTGGTACATCTTTGCAGCCTACGCCCTCTGCCTGGCAATCGTGTTCTCCGTAATATTCAAGTACAAGCACGAGGCCAAGACAGCATAAGCCTGTCTCTTAGAACCTGAAGTCCACTATTATGGGCTGATGGTCGGATGGCCGCCAGAAATTGGACAGGCCGGCGGGATCGCGCACCGGATCGGTGTATGAATCGCGGCTCACCGAAGCGCCTGTGACATACCCGGCAAGAGAGGGGGTCATATACACATAGTCGAGACGGCAGTCGTACTGCACCGTGGAGAAGAACTCACCCGGATGGCACACGTTCATTATGTCGAGATACGGCGTGGCGGAAGCCACATAATCGTGGACAAGGAACTTGGTGCTGTTCTCCTCGTGACGGTAGATACCGTTGTCAACCCTGCTGCGCGAATTGAAATCCCCCATCATCATCCACAAATCACCGCTATCGGCAGATGAGGGTGAAAGAATTGTGTGCTCACAGATGTACTGAATCTCGCAGCGACGCCACTTGTCGCCCTCGTGTCTCCTTTTGGAGGCCTCCCGTTCGGCATCGGAATGCAGGAACGGCCTCCACTGATGAGGGGCGAGATGAAGCGTCACTATGTTCAGGTGCTTTCCGGCCACATCCACTGCCGCCCATCCGGCACCGTGCATCACCAGAGTATCATTTTTTGAGCCCGAGATACGCCTTATGCCGGCGATTGGATATTTTGAGGTAATAACCTGCGGAAACCCGTCGGGATGCGCTCCCGTATAGATATATTCGTGGCCATAGCGGGCCGCCAGCGAACTCCAGTTGCTGTCAAGATAGCGGTCGGAAGGTGCGAGAGGCTTGTCGCTGTCGGTCCTGTAATTGCTCTGCGCCTCGCACCAAACGCAGATATCGGGCGCCTGCGCCTTGACCCAGGCCACGAAGCGGTCGTAATTATCGCCCTGGCCATCCCACATACCGTTCTGGATATTCCAGTACACAAGCCTCACCTGCTGCGTATCCTGAGCCCGGAGGCAGATACCTCCAAGACTCAAAACCGCCAGCAATGCCGCGAACAACCGGCTCATACTCCGATTATTTCACAGAAGCAAGGCCACGGGCCCTGAGAAGAGCGTCGGGGTCGGGCTGTGCACCGCGGAAACGCTCATAGAGTATCATAGGCTCCTCGCTTCCGCCCATCTCAAGGACGTTATGTCGGAAACTCATTGCTGTTTCGCTGTCAAAGATCCCTTTCTGCCTGAACAGCTCGAAGGCATCCTTGTCGAGCACTTCCGCCCAGAGATAGCTGTAATAGCCTGCGCTGTATCCGCTCGAGCCGAAAATATGGTTGAAATAGGTGGTGCGGTAGCGGGGGATTATCTCGGAAGGAAGTCCCATCTCCCTGCAAACCCCGGCTTCGAAGCCGTCCACGTCAATGCCTTCAACCGATTCGAGTTCGTGCCACTTCATATCGAGTATGCTGGCGGCACAAAGTTCCGTGGTCATGAAACCCTGGTTGAATTTTGCGGCAGCCTGAATCTTGGCCACGAGATCTTCGGGAATCACCTCACCGGTCTTGTAATGGAACGCGTAGGTGGCGAGAACCTCGCTCTGGAGCGCCCAATTCTCGTTGATCTGCGAGGGAAGCTCCACAAAATCGCGCTTCACCGAAGTGCCGCTCACGCCCTTGTAGGTACACTGGCTGAGCAACCCGTGAAGGGCATGCCCGAACTCGTGGAACATCGTCTGCACCTGATCGATGGTAAGCAGGGACGGGGTGTCTTCGGTTGGCTTGTTGAAGTTGCCCACGTTTACGATTACCGGACGGATATCGTTGCCCTCCGCGTCCTTGTACTGCTCGCAGAAATTGGTCATCCACGCACCGCCGCGTTTGGTGTCACGCGGATAATAGTCGGTGATTATCACCCCTATCAGGGAACCGTCGGCATCGGTAACCTTGAATGCCTCGCACTCGGGGTTGTAGAGGGCCACCTCGCTTATGGGGGAGAACTGCACGCCGTACAGGCGTGAAGCATTGCCGAACACACCCGAGCGCACGTTTTCCATCTTGAAGTATTCCATCACCTGGGATTCGTCGAGGTCGTAGCGAGCCTTGCGCACTTTCTCGGCATAGTACATATAGTCCCAAGGCTCTATTTTGCTGCCCGAAGGGAGAATACCTGCGGCAATGTCGGCATCCATCTCCTTCTGCATGTCGGCAATCTCCTCCCTGGCGCGGAGGACGGCCGCATCCATTATCCCCTTGAGGAAAGTATCCACCGTAGCGGGATCGTGGGCCATCTTGTCTTCGAGAATCATCTCCGCAGGGGTGTTGAAGCCCAGAATCTTCGCTTTCTCGATACGGAGCTCCATTATGCGGAGAACATTGGCCTTGTTGTCGTATTCGTTGCCGTTGTTGCCACGCATCGAATAGAGGCGGAACATCTTCTCCCTCCTGGCGCGGTCGGGTTCGGACGCCATATTGTCGTAATAGTTGGCCACCGATTCGCCTGTTTCGGCCTTGTAGGCGTTGCTCTCGGCGAGAAGATTGTTGCCGAAAGTGAAGACCAGCGACGACAGTTCGCTGTTTATCTCCTTAAGGCGGGCCTGCCCGGCGGCATCAAGCCCCACACCGTTCTTTACGAAAGAATCATATATATCCTTGAGGTATACCTGCTGCTCACGGGTGAGGCCGTCCTGAGGAGCCTCATACACTGCCTTGACGCGGGCGAACAACTGCGGATTCATAAGAATCTCGTCGCTATGGAGCGATACCATCGGCATCACCTCCTCCACAATGGCATTCAACTCGTCGGTGGCATCCGACTCCGAAACCGCGAAAAGCACTCCGCATACACGGTCGAGGATGGCGCCGCTGCGGTCGAATGCTGCTATGGTGTTTTCGAAATCGGGAGTCTGGGGATTGGCGATGATTGCCTCTATCTCGGCTTTCTGCTGCTTGATTCCGGCCTTTACAGCAGGAATATAGTCGCAGTTCTGTATTTTGTCGAAAGCGGGAATCCCGTAGGGAGTGTCCCACTCGGAAAGGAAAGGATTCTGATGGCAGGAAGTCATAACCGTTGCAATCGCAAGAAGCGCAAAAATCTTTTTCATATCAGGCCGGATTATATTACAGTTTCAAATTCGCGGAGGAACCGTATGTCGTTCTCGAAATAGTGGCGAAGGTCCTTGACCTGCCATTTGAGCATCGCGATACGCTCTATTCCCATTCCGAATGCGAAGCCGCTGTAAACTTCGGGGTCGATGCCCGAGGCCCTCAGCACGTTGGGGTCAACCATTCCGCAGCCGAGAATCTCAAGCCAGCCCGTACCCTTGCAGATGTTGCATCCCTTGCCGTGGCAGATGTTGCAGCTCACGTCAACCTCGGCCGAAGGCTCGGTGAACGGGAAATAGCTCGGGCGCATACGTATCTGTGTGTCAGGGCCGAACATTTCGCGGGCGAAGAGCAATATCGCCTGCTTGAGGTCGGCGAACGAGACGTTCTTGTCGATATAAAGACCTTCGACCTGGTGGAAGATGCAGTGGGCACGGGCGCTGATGGCCTCGTTGCGGAATACCCTGCCGGGGCATATCACGCGGATAGGGAGATCCATCTTCTGCATGGTGCGCACCTGTACCGAAGAAGTGTGGGTGCGGAGCAGTATGGGGTTGTCACCGCCCGGAGAGACGAAGAAGGTGTCCTGCATATCCCTCGCCGGGTGCTCGGGAGGGAAGTTCAGGGCGCCGAACACGTGCCAGTCATCCTCGATTTCGGGCCCTTCGGCCACGGAGTATCCGAATTTGCGGAAAATGGAGATTATCTCCTCTCTGGTGATGCTGATGGGATGGCGGCTTCCGAGGGGCATCGCATCGCCGGGTTTGGTGAGATCGAACGACGCATCGGAGGCATCGGCAATCTCATCGAGCGACTTGCGAAGCTCGTCTATCTTGGCCTGCGCCGCCTGCTTGAGAGCGTTGAGGCGCTGCCCGAATATCTTTTTCTGGTCCGGAGACACGTTCCTGAACTCTTCGAAAAGTGCGGTTATTTCACCCTTCTTGCCGAGCCACTTCACGCGGAGATCCTCAATCTCCTGCTCCTTTGCCGCCTTGAGCTCGGCAAGGGCGGCACTGAGTTCTTCAATCTTTTCCTGACTGATCATCTGGTATGTCGTTGAATTTGTTTACAGATATTTGGTTTTGTCCTTTACCGAAAGGTCGGCCACTATCTCCTTTACGGTGGCATCATCCTTCGGGCATATCATCAATACGTCGGGGGTGTCCACCACCAGGAAATCCTCGAGGCCGCGTACCACCACAAGCTTGCCGGGATTGTTTTCCTGCACGATGGAATCGGACACTTCGGAAAGGACGGCTTCGTTGGCCTTGATGAGATTCCGGTTTCCGTCCCTGTTGGGAGAGTGCTCGTAAACCGACGACCACGTGCCCACGTCGGACCATCCGAAATCGGCCTTGACCACACCGGCGCGGGAAGTTTTTTCCATTACGCCGTAATCGATGGATATGTTTTCGCAGTTGCAGTACACCGATTTGATGAATGCCTCCTCGCCATCGGTATAATAGACACCGCTGCCTGCGGCGAACATCGAAGAGAGACCGGGCAGGCATTTTTCGAATTCACCTATAAGGGTGCGGAGATTGCTTATGAACATCCCCGAGTTCCAGAGAAATTCCTCCGACTCCATAAACACCTTTGCCAGATCGGCGTCAGGCTTTTCGGTAAAAGTCTTGATTCCGCACGCGAGGTGCCCGCCTTCCTCGGCAATGGTCTCCGGAGTGGTCTGTATATAGCCGTAATTGGTATCGGGACGGGTGGGTTTGATGCCTATCGTGAATATGCGGTCGGTGGTCGATGCCATCGAGGCGGCGCAGCGTATCGTATCCACAAAATTGTCTTCTCCCACAATCAGGTGGTCGGAAGGGGTGATTATTACGGTGGCATCGGGATTCTTTTCGCGCAACTTGTAAGCTGCATATGCGATGCAGGGGGCGGTGTTGCGCTTGTAAGGCTCCGACAGCAGATTCTCCTGCGGCATCTGAGGCAGCTGCTCACGCACGAGGTCGGCATACTGGGCCGACGCCACAACGAAGATATTCTCTATCGGCACGATGTGGGCGAACCGGTAGAAGGTCGCCCGCAAAAAGCTCTTGCCCTGCCCCAGAATATCGAGAAACTGTTTCGGCCGGGCGACACGGCTCATAGGCCAGAACCGGGTGCCTGACCCGCCTGCCATAATGATGCAATAATTGTTCTTGTCAACCATTCCGATTATATTTTCAGAGGATAGAAGGCCTTGGGGATATAGGTTACCTCAGGACTGTCACCTCTCATCTTTATCGACACTATATCAAACTGCACTTCCTTCTTCACACGCTTCTGCACTACGTAATGCCCGGCGGCCAGTATCAGGTTGGCCTGCTTGAGGCCTCCCACCTGCTCCCAGGGCTCGATCGGTGAAGGGTCCCTGAGCGTTTTGACCTCGACTACGTGGACCGCATCCGCACTCTCCATCACAAGGTCGATCTCCTTGCGGGCCCACCGCCAGTTGCGCTCCAGAAGCTTCAATCCCCGCCTTTCCAGATACTCCAGCGCAATGTCCTCTCCTTCACGCCCCAGTCTGCCCTTCCCGTTCATAGTTTACAAAGATAATTATTAATTGACAAAAAGAGCCCAAAAAAAGAGGAGGCCCGAAGGTCTCCTCCTTGAATATGTAGAGTTAAGTAAGGTCTGTTAGAAGAACCACTTTGCGCTGAGAAGCATCTGCCAGGTGGAAGCTGTACCATTGAGGGTATTCCACGTAGGCTTGGTGAAAGTGTACTGTTCAGCAGCCTTGTCGTAGTTGAGGACGATGTTGCTGCTCATCTGCTTGCAAAGACCCCACTGGCTGTCGAGGAGGTTGCCGAGGTTCTTGATATCGAGACCGATTTCAAGAGTCTGCTTGCGGCCGGCGATGTTGAAGAAGAAGTCCTGAGCTACGCGTACGTTGATGCGGTTGAGCCAGGGAGCCGTTGCACCGTTGCGCTCCATATATTTGCCACGATGAGTGCTGAGATAGCGGTCGTTGGCAATGAAGTTGTTGAACTCAAGCTTGTTGGCTTCATCCACGAAAGGCATCTGGCTAAGTTCCATCTCCGTAGGGATGTAAATCATCTGCGATGCACCGGTTCCGCCGCTGACGTTGTTCATAAGGTAAGATACCCTTGAATATGAGTAGCTGCTGATGTAGCCGAGGTTGTAGCCCTCGTAGAATGCGCTGAGCTTGGTGGCAGTGTACTTGCCCTCGTCGATTGTCCAGCTTGCGTTGGCAATCACACGGTTAGGAGCAACATAGTTGGAGTAGCCGAGTTCAGGAGAAGAGCTGCCGTTCTTTGCGTAGGTGTTGGCGAATTCGGAAATCTGGTCGCCGTTACCGTCGGTTACGCTCATGCCGCGTGCATTGGTGTAGGCAGCCATGAGGTCGAGACCGTTCTTGAAGCTCTTGGAGAGCTGAACGGTGATCGAATAATAGTAACCGTTGTTGCCGTTGATGTTGGTTGCGTAGTATCCGCCAGCCTTGGCTCCATCGGCGAGGGTTTCTGCAGTCCACACTTCGCGGGCTTCAGGTTCGCCGGGAAGACGGATCGAGCCGGTCTTGGCATAGCCGAGAGGCGTTGCATAAACCTCTGCGAAGTTGTAGCTGTAAGTGCCCTCCAGGGTAGCCTTTACACCGCCGGGAAGATTTGCATCGAATGCGAGGGAGCTCTTCCAGCTCGAAGGCATACGGAGGTTCTTGTCGAGAATGGTACCTGCGGTAGGAGCTGCCAGATCCTGCTTCTGCCATGTGCCGTTCCAAACGCTGTTGATGATTTCAGAGCGGTCGGTATTGAAGTGAACCTTGGGGTTCTGAGGGTTCTTGTCGTTGGCGATGTACTGGTACTGGAGGCAGTTGTCGTTGCCGATTGCCGATACGAGCCATACGAAAGGAATACGGCCGGTGTACATACCTGTACCACCGCGGATGATGAACTTGCGGTTACCTGCAACGTCCCAGTTGAAGCCGATACGGGGAGATACCGTAAGACGCGGCTGGGGAACGTCGGCAGTGCTCAGGCCAGCGAACGAAGTGCCGGCATTGTCAGGATTGCTGGCAATTGCTGCGAAAGCCTTGTTGTTGTTGTCGGTAGGGATGGTGATTTCGGGAACTTCGAAACGGATACCGGCAGTCATCTTGAAGTTGTCGCTGAATGAAATTTCATCCTGAACGTATGCCGAATACTGAGCGTAGTCGAATGCGGGGAATACCTGCTGGGTAGGATCGTCAACGTTGGCGTGAGTGATCATGAACGCCATAGGAAGAGAAGATTCGTCAGGGTTCGTAACATCCTTCTTGAAGGTGTCGATGGAATCATAGATGAACCAACCTGCACCGCCCTGCATATAACCGTTCTTGGTGCGGTTCCACTCATACTGGAGACCTGCCAGGAGGTTGTGCTTGCCTACGTTGAAGGTAACCTCATCGGTTGCGATGATGGTCTGTACGTCACGAAGGTTGCCGAAAGTGAAGGGGTCGGGACCGATTGAAGTGTATGCTGCGGTATTGTCCGTACCCGTTACATCCTCGGTGCTCATGATGTCGATTGTGGGGAAGTAACCGCCTGTGTACGAACGGGGCTCATACTGATGTGACCATGCAACGCGGGCGGTATTGGTGCCCTTGCCGCTCCTGAAGCGGGTGTTCAGTTCGGCAGCGAGAGACATGAAGCTCTGGTCCTGACCGTAGCGGGCCGACTCGAAAGGCATCGTGTAGTCGGACTGACGGCCTGCAGAGTACCTGTTCCATTTGTACTGCGTACCGTTGGGCATAGTGAATACGCTGTTGGTACCTCCGATAGGGGACATCGAAGAAGAGGGAGGATTGGAATAGGATGTGTGCGTGTTGCTGAAACGGATATTGAATTTGTTGTATTTGCTGATGTTCCAGTCAATACGGGCAAGTATCTTGTAGTCAGGGGTGCTGAGGTCATAGCCCTGATAACGGCCGGGATTGTATCCGTTGCAGTTTTCGCTCAGGAACTGCTTGATGTCTTCGAGAGCAGCGACGGTAGGACGGTTGTACTTGCTGTTGCCGCCCCACTCCTCAGCGCCTGTTTCGCGGGCAACCTTGGATGAACCGGGAACCTTGTCCCATGCATATTCGAAGTTGACGAAGAAGAAGAGTTTGTTCTTCACGATAGGACCACCGAGGGTGAAACCGAGGGTGTTGTTGAGTGAAGGAGCAAAAGCGACTTCCGCACCGTCTGCCTTGTAGCCGCGGAGACCGCCGCTGGTGTAATAATCATATACCGAAGCGTGCCACTCGTTGCTACCGCTCTTGGTAACGGCGTTGATTGCACCGCCCTGGAAACCGCTCTGACGCACGTCGAAAGGAGTGACGTTGATGCTTATCTGCTCGAGAGCATCGAGGGAGATAGGAGTACCGCCTGCAGGGAGGTTCTGGCCGATACCGAATGCGTTGTTGAAAGCTGCACCGTCGACCGTTACGGTTGATCCGCGGTAGTTACCGCCACCTACGGCGAAACCGCTGGTGGTTGAAGACGACTGCGGAGTGAGCGCCATAATGTCGTTCATCGAACGGCTTACGGAAGGCATATTGTCTTTGGTACGCTCGCTGATGGTGGTTGAAGCACCGCTGCGGCGGATGTTCATACCTGATTCGCTTGCATCTGCCACTACGGTAGCGGCATCAAGGCCGATAGCCTCTTCCTTGAGAGTTGCATCGGCAACGAGGGTTTCTGCCAGAGGTGCATAAATCTCGGTGACGGAAAGCTTCTGGTAGCCGAGCATCTCGATCTGGATGGTGTAAGGACCGCCGGGGACGATGCTGTTGATGCGATACTGACCGTTGTTGTCGGTAACAGTGTAGTACTGTGTACCCGAAGGAGTGTGTGTCGCGATGACAGCAGCGCCTACTACAGGGCCCTGTGCATCAGAGATTTTACCACTGACGGATGAAGTTGTCACCTGTGCTGAAACAGCGAAGCTGACAAACAATCCGAGAGCAGCCAAAGCAAAAAGCTTGATTGTTTGTTTCATAAAAATGAAAGTTTAGTAAGAAAAGTGTGATTTTTTACGCACGCAAAGATAATCTATATTTATTAACTTTGCAAAATATGATGGACTTCATAAACATATCTTTCATCGACATTCTCGACATCGTCCTGGTAGGCCTCCTGATATTCGAAATCATACGGCTCTTCAGGGTGACCAAGGCCACCGGAATCCTTGCCGGAATCCTCGTCATCTATGTGGTGTGGCTCATCGTTCGGGCCCTCGACATGAAGCTGCTCTCATTCATAATGGGGCAGATTCTCGGAGTGGGAGTAATCGCGCTGATAGTGATCTTCCAGCAGGAAATACGGAGTTTTCTCTTCAGCATCGGATCCCGCGTCAGAGCGGCGTCCAAGCCGGGGATCATCGCCCGCATCCTGGCCGGCACACGCAACCGGCAGGAAGGGATAACCCCGCAGGTTCTCGAAGAGATCACGGCGGCCTGCGCCCATATGTCGGAAAGCCGCACCGGGGCTCTCATCGTAATGGCCCACGGCGACCCGCTCGACAAATACATAGTTACCGGCGACCCCATCGACGGCCTGGTACACCGGAGGCTCATCGAGAACATCTTTTTCAAGAATACGCCGCTTCACGACGGAGCCATGATAATGACATCCGACCGCATTCTGGCGGCACGCTGCACTCTGCCCATGTCGTCGAGCCGCGACATCCCCCCGCAATACGGAATGCGCCACAGGGCCTCGGTGGGCATCACCGAAGTATCCGATGCCACGGTGATAGTGGTGTCGGAGGAAACCGGAGGGATATCCTTCGTCTCCAAAGGCAGGATGACCCATCTGCAGAACATCAACGAACTCAGGCTCGCCATCGAAAATTCATACGGCGGCTCTTCGGAGGGGGAATGATGGAAGAGGGGCGATCAGGTATCGAGGCCAAAACGGGATTTGACAGGGTGCGTGCGCTTGTCGGCGCACGGTGTATGTCGGATTATGCCCGCCGTCGAAGCGAAGCGGAGGAGATATCCATCTGCGGTGAGGAGATTCTTTCGAGGCTCCGTCTTACCGACGAAATGCGCACCATCTGCCTTTTCGAAGACAGCTTCCCCACGTCGGGATACGACGACAGCCGAAAGTATCTCGCCCCGCTTACGGCCGAAGGGGCCTGCATAAGCCTCGCATCGATGGCCGCCCTGCGACTGTCGCTCGAAACGCTGCGCAGGATACTGCTCTTCTTCCACGAGAGCAAGGATGACCTCTACCCCAATCTGCGTGCGCTGGCCGAGCCGGTGGCCTATTTCCCCGAAGTGGGCAGGCGGATAAACGCACTCGTCGACAAAACGGGAGAGATGAAAGACAGCGCCTCCCCCGCCCTGATGGCACTGCGCAAAGAGCTGAGGGACAAGCAGAGCGCTGTGGCAAGACGCATCGCTTCCATCCTGAAGGAGGCCCGGGCCGAAGGCATAGTCGGCGACGACACTGCCGTGGCGGTGCGCGACGGACGCACTCTCATTCCGGTTGCGGCAGCCAACAAGAAGCGGATACAGGGATTCGTGTACGACGAATCATCAAGCGGCAAAACGGTATTCATCGAACCCGTCGAGATTGTTGCTCTCGAAAGCGAATTGCGCCGCCTGCAGTTCGAGGAGCAGAGGGAAGTGCAGCGCATCCTGTTTGAATTTACGGAGTTCCTGCGGCCCTACGTACCGGAACTCCTCGAGGCATCCGATTTTATGGGTGAAATAGATTTCATCCACGCAAAGGCGATGGTTGCGGTTGATATGATTGCCGGAATGCCCATCCTCGCCGAGGGCGGGGAACTGTCATTGCGCAAAGCGCGCCACCCCCTTCTCGAAGCATCGCTGCGCAGGGAGCACAAGGAGATAGTACCGCTGTCGCTCACACTCACCAGAAGCAAGCACATTCTGCTCATATCGGGTCCGAATGCCGGAGGCAAGTCGGTGTGTCTCAAAACGGTAGGTCTTCTGCAATATATGTTCCAATGGGGAATGCTCGTGCCCACCTCCGAGATATCGGAGTTCCCCGTCTTCGACAACATCTTCATAGACATAGGCGACAACCAGTCAATCGAGAACGACCTGAGCACATACAGTTCCCATCTCGGCAATATGCGCAGGATTCTCGAGGGGGCCACCGCATCCTCCCTCGTGCTGATAGATGAATTCGGAAGCGGCACCGAGCCGGCCGCAGGAGGCGCCATAGCGGAGGCCGTCCTCGCCGAGCTGGACCGCCGCGGCTCATACGGGGTGATAACGACCCACTACACCAACCTCAAGATGTATGCCTCTTCGAGCACCGGTGTGGTGAACGGGGCAATGCTTTTCGACGCTGCGGCCATAAAGCCGATGTTCAAGCTCGAAGTGGGGCTTCCCGGCAACTCGTTCGCATTCGAGATGGCCCGCAAGATAGGGCTCCCTGAAACAATAGTGAAGGATGCCGAAGAGCGGAGCGGCCGGGAATACGTGGATATCGAAAGGAATCTGCGCCGCATCGCCCGCAACCGTAAGGCGCTCGACGAGAAGCTGGCCCGCATCAAGGCCACCGACAGAACCCTCGAAGGTCTGACCGACAAGTACCAGAAGGAGCTTTCCCAGGTCAAGGACCTCAAGAAGGAGATACTCGACGAGGCCCGCCGCGAAGCGAAGGAGATTGTGGAGCAGGCCAACAAGCAGGTCGAAAACACCATCCGCGGCATCCGCGAGGCGCAGGCCGACAAGGAAAAGACCCGCATCATCCGCCGTGAGATGGCTTCATTCAAGGAGTCGCTCGACGCAGGCATCCTTTCCGAAAACGACCGCCGCATCGAAGAGAAGATGGCCTCGATCCTCGCCCGCAAGGAGAGGGAGAAACAGCGCAAGATCCAGCGCGGCGAACTTCAGGCCGCAGCGGCATCGGCCATAAAGGACTCCCTGCCCCAGCAGGAAATCCCGCTTGCTCCCGGGTCGAAGGTACGCATCAAGGAAAACGACATCGTGGGGGAAATAACCCGCATCAGCGGCAAATACGTATATGTTTCGGTGGGCAATATCACCTCGCGCCTTACGCCCGACAAGGTGGAGCACATTTCCGGCACGCAGTATCACGACCGGCTGCGGATCGAACGCCCCCCGGTGAGGAGCGTCACATCGTCCGACCTGTCGCAGCGGAGGCTCAATTTCTCTCCCAGCATCGACATACGCGGCGAAAGGCTCGTCGATGCCATGGAAATCGTGATGAGGTTCATCGACGATGCACTGATGCTCGGAATGGGGCAGGTGAAGATTCTGCACGGCAAGGGCAACGGCGTGCTCAGGGAGGAAACCCGCAAGTATCTGAAGACCGTTCCGGGAGTCACCTCGTTCCGCGACGAGGCCCTCGAACTCGGCGGAGCCGGCATCACCGTAGTGGAACTGTAATATGAATCACCGATGGGAGCGGGGACTATTTGCCTTCTTTCTCCCTCTTTGCCATACGCTTGTCGCGCGAGCGCTTTTCACGGCCGAAATCGGTTTTCAGATATTTGGTCCACTGCTCTTCGGTAAACAGACACCGGAACGTGGAGTCGATTGTATTACCCCATTTGTCGGTTGCCCTCACGTACAGTTCGTGATTCGTCGCTCCCGAGCGTTTGATCTGCTCCAGCTCCTTCGACATGGCCGTATAGTCGTGCAGGAAAGTGGAATCGACCCGGAATATCTGATAATCGTCAAGCTCAAGCGTGGTTGCGAGTTCATCAGCCGCCTTTTCGGCGATGTCGCGCAGGGTCGTGGGCTTTTCCTGTTGATTCTGGGCCGTCGCAACGCCGCCTGAGGCAAGCAGTGCAACGGTTATGAACAAATATCTTCGCATAGCCGGACCCTTATTTCCTGACTTTTATATTGTCGCCGCAATCATTTGCGATGCAGTCAAGCCAATGCTGCCTGAATTCTGGATGTTCCGGACTGTCGGGAATTTCCACACCGTTGCCGTTGTCCTTGAAAGTGCCGTCGGGATTCTGCTTCTTGATGTTGCCGTCCATATATTTTACGAGCATATAATTGCCCAGCCCCTGCCATCCGTTGAACATATAGTTCGACCTGTTCTTGCAGAATTCCGTCATACGCGCCTTGGCGGCATATGGCTTGTCATCCTTCATGAGACGGGTCAGGAGCGAATCCTGGTCACGGATCATCTGCAGACTCTCGGCTTCGTATTGATCGATGGCATGGCGTATTTCAGGGGCCACCCTGTCGTAGAAAAGATATGCGAAATGGGCCACTCTGTTGACAAGCCAGAATGCGGACGTTTCGCTGTAACGGAGAAGTGAGCCGTTGCCCTCGGCGAAGCAGCCGGGGACTTCGGTGATATTGGCGTAGATGGGAGTGAGCGGGCTGGTCGCGGCATCATCGACGCCGAACCATATCAGCGCTCCCACTTCATCAGGCAGCCAGTTGCGTGACTGGGCCACGAACCAGAAGCCTGTCTGCTGTGTGGCAATCGAACGCTCGAAGACATATTCCTCTCCGCCCGAGGTCCAATTCATCGGCCTCCAGCGGTAGGGCAGGCAGCTGGGGCCTGCTCCGATGTCCTGCGAAAAGTCCATCGGCGTACCCTCGAAATGGTCGCGCATGGCGGTTGCCACGTCGTGGACGGAGAGTTTTCTGGCAGGCTTGATGTAAAGCGGCATTTTGTTCGCCGGATTGGCGCCCATAGCGAAATCCAGATATTTGTCAGCATCGAAGGCATCGCCGCCGAGGAGACGGAATGCGCTCCACGTGCGGGCTTCGCAGGCCCTCATACCGCTGAAATCAACGGGACAGTAGGTGTCGCAGAAGCTGAATTCCGAGTCCTTGCCGTTAAAATATCCCGCCTTGCGGGCAAAGGAGATGACATCCTTGGCATAGAGGCAGTTGTCGGGGTCGTTGAGGGGGAAATGATGGATTCTGCTCTGATTGGCGTGAGCGCAGATATACCCGTCGGGTATGCGGATGGCCACCCAGACGGCACCCTTTTCCACCTTGCCCTTGCCCACGATTTCCATTATCCAGCATTCGTCCTTGTCGGCGATGGAGAAGGTTTCGCCCTCCGAAACATACCCGTTTTCCTGAAGCAGGCCGTCGATTATTGAAATGGCTTCCCTGGCGCTGCGGGCCCTCTGCAAAGTAAGGTAGATTGCGGAGCCGTAATCCATCATCCCGTCGGGGTCGGCAAGATCGTGCCTCCCTCCGAAGGTGGTCTCGGCAATCGTAACCTGATGCTCGTTGGTATTGCCGACAGTCTGGAAAGTGTGCTCAACCTGAGGTATGTAGCCAAGCAGCCGACCGCTGTCCCATTCCCTTACCACCGTAGTGCTGCCGGTGGGCCAGTCTGCCGAGGGATGGAAATAGAGAGCCCCGTAAAGCTGGTGGGAGTCGGCCGCATAGCTCACGATACAGGAGCCGTCGGCCGATGCGCCTTTGGTTACTATGATGTTGGTGCAGGCATCTGCACGGCCGGCAGCCATACCTGCAAGGAGGACTGCCGCAAAGATGAATTTCGTAAATCTGCTCATTCTGTCGGAGGATTTTGGAGGATGATTAGCTGTTTTCTCAGCGATTCGCTGGTTATGGTGATTGCCGCCTTGCGGCTGTGTTTTGCCTTGTTTTCGGTGACTGTAACCTGTAAAATCCCGCTGCCGCATCCCTTGAAATCAAGCCCGCTGCAGGAGACCCAGTCGGGTTGCCCCTCGTCGGACGACAGTTCAAGCGTGCACTTTACGTTGGCCTCGACCACGCTTTCCTGTGTGGCGGTCGCGGCTTGGAACAGGAGCGTGTCGGGGGTCAGCACAATCCCGGGCAGGACATACCGCTCACACGAGGTCAGCTGCATCAGGCAGGCTGCTGCCAGTGGACAGGCAATCAAAAGAAAACGCAATCTGTGCATCACTTCTCGGTTTGTCTGCAAAGTTATAAAAAAGATGAAACTTTCACTCCACAAAGGCCAGCGTGGCAACGCTTATTATGAATCTCGGCATAAGGGGTGCCGTGGCCGCAGCGATGGTCGAGCCCGAAGTCAACACGTCGTCCACAAGCAGTATATGGCAGATTCCCCGCTCGGTAAGGCTGCGGGCGCACTTCTCGTTGAGGATAAAAGCCCCCTCCACGTTTTTTGCCTTGGCGCTCCCCTTGAGCTTGGTTTGGGTGCGGGTATAGCGCCTGCGCCTCAACAAGTCGGGCGTCATCGGCACGCCCAGGGCCAGGGCAATGCCGCGGGCCTCCACTTCAGCCTGGTTGTACCCCCGCCTCCATTTGCGCAACGGATGCAGGGGAATGCAGGCAACCGCCTGGATCGAGGCGAATCTTCCGCTTGCGGCAAGGCAATCCCCCAGCATACGGCCCAGATACGCACCCAACTTGCGGTCGCCCTGGTATTTGACCCTCTGCACCAGAATGTTGTAGGGGCTCTGATTGCGGTAGAAATAGAGACAGGCGGCACTCGTTATGCCGGTAAGATGCCATAGCCTCCGCTCAGCCGGATTGGGGCTCCACGACCAGAACCACGTCCGAGGCAGATCGCCGAGGCACTTGCTGCACAGACAGGATTCTCCCTCTTCAAGGAAATTGCCGCACAGGGCACATCTTTCGGGCCAGATGAGATTGGCCAGAGACTTCAACACAAATCCAACTTCACTCTTCACGCTTCAAAGATAGCGGAACTTTCCTTATAGGATTCTTTGGAATCCATAAATTTTGTTTACCTTTGCGCCCCGTAACAGTGGAAGGATTTGACTGCTTGCTACCACTATAAAAAAAGGCTAAAACGAACCTTGTTCCAAGCATGCGCCCCTCGGGCGTAGTCGAATCCTCCCCTTAAAGGAGGTTTTTATGTATCTGTTCACTTCAGAATCAGTTTCGGAAGGGCACCCCGACAAGGTGGCCGACCAGATTTCGGACGCAGTCCTCGACGAATATCTGCGTCAGGACCCCAATGCCCACGTAGCCTGCGAAACTTTCGTGAGCACGGGGCTCGTAATTGTAGGGGGCGAGTGCTCGTCGCGCGGTGCCGAGGTCGATATCCGCAATGTGGTGCGCCGTACGATACGCAAGATAGGCTACACAAAGAGCGAATATCAGTTCGATGCCGATTCGTGCGGCATCATCAATATAGTCCACGGCCAGAGCGGGGATATCGCGATGGGGGTTGACAAGGCCGACCAGGGTGCCGGCGACCAGGGCATAATGTTCGGATACGCCTGCAACGAAACCGACAATTATATGCCGCTGGCCCTTACTCTCGCCCATAAGATTCTGCTTTGTCTGGCACAGTTGCGGAGGGAGGAAAATTCGCCGATGCCGTATCTGCGGCCCGATGCCAAGAGCCAGTTCACGATTGAATATGACGACGGCGGCACGGCAAGGAGAATACATACAATCGTTCTGTCAACCCAGCACGACCCCGACGTTGACCGCGAGAGAATAGAGCACGACGTGCGCACCATCCTGATTCCGCGCCTGGTGGCCTCCCTGCCCAAGAAGAATGCCGATCTGTTCCAGAATGACTTCATCCTGCACGTAAATCCCACCGGCAAGTTCGTCATAGGCGGGCCTCACGGAGATACGGGATTGACGGGGCGCAAGATAATAGTGGACACCTATGGCGGAAGCGCTCCCCACGGTGGCGGGGCCTTTTCGGGCAAGGACCCGAGCAAGGTCGACCGCAGTGCGGCCTATGCGGCGCGTCATATCGCCAAGAAACTGGTTGCAGGCGGAGTGGCCGACCGTATGCTCATCCAGCTTTCGTATGCCATAGGGGTGTCGAAGCCTGTAAGCATATTCGTCAACACTTTCGGCACCGCATCCGAGAGCGACAGCGCGATAGCGGATATGATAAATCGCGAGTATGACCTGCGCCCGGCCGCTATAATCGAGAGGCTCGGCCTCAAGAATCCGATTTACGAGCCTACGGCCGCCTACGGCCACTTCGGCCGCGACCCCTATCGGCGCGACGGCCTCCAGTTCTTCCCCTGGGAGAAAATCTAGTACAAAAATATCGGCCCCGGCAGATGCCGGGGCCGATATTCATTATATCATTCCAACCGATTATTTCTTTTCGTCGGGATCGACTACGATATAATCTGTCTTGAATACGTTCATGTCGGGGATGGGAATTTCTTCTTCAACACCCTTGAGCCTGAGTTTGTAAGGATTGCCGTTGTAGTTTACAAACTTTATGTAACCGTATTTCATCTGAATCCTCTGAGGGCAGGTGGTGGCGGGATCCTTTATCAACAGCTGCAGGAACATTCGGGGGCAGATTATTACGGTAGGATTCTCGGGGGTCATGCCGGCACCCACATAGCAGCTTGTGGATGATGCCGTAGACGAACTTCCGAAGAACTCCTGCAGAGGAGTGGTCTTGCTTTCGGCCCTCTTGAGAGCGGCGTTGATGTTGAAATTATCTCCCACCTTTATCGCCTTGATCTTGCCAAGACCGCAGAATGCACGGTAGAAACAGGTATCCCTGAGGGTATAGAAGTTGGTGAAGTCGAGCGTGTCCTCAAGGGCATTGCACTGATAGAACATATATCTCGTGCTGATCAGCTTCGAGCTTGTCTTCATCTTGGAGATATCTATCCTCCTTGCTTTCTTGCACTGGTAGAACATCTGCGAGATCGAGGTGCAACCGCTTGCATCGAGAGGGCAGACAATCTCTTCCATAGCCTCGCAGTTCTGGAACATCTGGGAAATTGACGTGCAGTTTGAGACGTCAAGTTTGGAAACGTCCACGCTCTTGAGCTTGTAGCACTTGTTGAACAGTGCCACGGCCCTGATGGCCTTGCTGGTTATGAAATTGTCGCCCAACTGCAGCTCCTCCAGATTTTCACATCTGAAGAACATGGAGTCGAAGGCCATCGCATTGGCATTGTTGAACGAACTCAAGTCGAGTTTCCTTACCTTGGCGGCGCTGGCAAACATACGCTTCATCATAGTTGCCCCATAGGTGTTCAGCTTTTCAAGACCGTTGATTTCGACAAGCTTGCCGAACAGGCTGAACATATTGGCAGTGTTGAGGGTGGAGAAGTTTGCCGCCTCGGTATAGATGTCGATGTCGTACAGACCGTCGGATTCAAACTCTTCGTTGAGTGTAGCCACTCCCAGAACGCTGCCGTCGCCTCCGGCGCTCAAGTCGATGGTATTATCGCCCTGGTTCGGCATCTGAGAATCGGTATGGAACGAAATGCTGTATATGACAAGGTCACTGTCTTTGTCATTGCGCTTCTTTCCTGATACCCTTGAGGCCAGTTCCTTGATTTTCGAGTTGAAATCCGGACCGTCGGTAAGGATTGCGCGTGTATCGTTGCAGTCAACGACATCAAGTGTGTAAACCTTGCCGGCCTCGAAATAGAAGGTTTCATCAATCTTCTTATGAATGCCGACCGTCTGTGTGGAATAAACCCCCACGCGGATTCCGAAAGTCTTTACCGGAGCGACCGGCACCGTTACATATACCGTATCGGAAATGACGGCGATAGGCTGCGAGAAAACGATCCTCGAAGAGTGGGACCCTTCGCCGGAAACCTCGAGCAACGTCTTGCCGTCGGAAAGTGAAACCACCGATTTTCCGGTTATATTGGCATCGGAGCAGTACACTTCCACTGAATCGATATGGCAAGTGCCTTGACAACCCACCGGGATGCGGACAAAGGCCGCAACGTTTTCGAGCTCCACCGTACCTTTGGCGCTGGTGGCCACGAGAACCTTGACGTCATTGGGAGTTACGAGCTCCGTGGAGTTGATTGCCTTTGAAATTATCTGCCTTGTGGGGAAATCAAAGCTGAAGAGCGGCGCTCCCTCCTCATTTCCGATATACGAAGCCGTGGTGAAGGGGGATACTGCATATTTGGCCGCGCCTTCGAGGTCCTCTCCGGTAAACTTGCCGCTTCTGCTGCCGCTACCCGCAGAAATCTCGTATTGCACGGTTTTCGACGGAGAAATAAGGCCAATCGTACTCTCGCTGGTCCATGTAAACGCCTCGGTGGTTTCATCCTCATAGACAGCCTCTCCGCTGACGGTGGCATTGATTTCCGCCTGCTTGGGGACGGAAGGGTCCGGACCCTTGTGACAGCCGGTGGCCATCATGCACAAAACTGCGGATGCAATTAAAATTCTACTTGTTTTCATCTTTTCTTTTGTTGATTATTTATTATTTATTGTATTTCTCAAAACAGAAATCCCGTATTGACATAGAAAGCGCCGAACTTGTTCTGGAGACGGTCCTGCTCACTGAACGGTATGCCGTATTCGGCGGCAACCACGAAGTTGCGGTTGATGATTATCCTGAATCCGGCACCTGCCGAGATGTGGA
The DNA here is from genome assembly GCA_045641345.1 of Bacteroidales bacterium. Lineage (GTDB taxonomy): Bacteria > Bacteroidota > Bacteroidia > Bacteroidales > UBA932 > Cacconaster. The sequence goes on along the minus strand of JAZUGR010000021.1, from coordinate 12,923 downwards.
ATTTTTCAGGGGTGTCCTTCGGACGGCTGCCATAAGGGATGACGACACGCCCGCCGTCGCAAAACGCACTGACCGCCAGGGCAACGTTCTGTTTCCAGACGTGGAAGTCCACAAAGCGATAGCGGAACTCGGCATTGTAATAACAGATGCTGCGCCCCTGGATGCGGTTGCCCGCAATTCCGCGCAGAGTCCTGTATCCGCCGAATCCGTCGCGGTCATAGCCATAGCCGAGCTGCGACTCGAAAGGCAGCACATAATAGGCCGGGTCGTTGAAGAAACCCTGGAAATTCAGCCTGTAGGCGAAGGTCAGCTTTTCCTTCACAATGGGAACATAATGGCAGAACGAGAGATAGTACTTGATGTACGGAACACTCGTGCCAAGCCAGGAAGGAGCCCCTTCCAGATTGCCTTCGGCCCATATTCCGCTGCTTGGCACAGGCTCGAAATCACGCGAATCATACTTGAGCCCCGCACGGATGCTGCTGGAGAAACCTCCTTCAGCCTGGGCAGGATCGATGTATCCTGCATTCACATAACTCTGATACAGCGAAGCGCTCCCTTCCTCACCCCCGAAGGCACCGGTCTTGAACCACTTGAAATGGTATCCGGCCTTCCAGTAGAAATTCTTGCATATCCTGCCGGTGAAGTCGGCCTTGAAACTGGGGAACAGGCGGCTCATCTTGTAATATGCCAGCGGCAGGCTCTGGTCGACCACCTGCTCGTATCCGTTGAATCCGAAGAAGTTGAGTGCCTTGTCATTGTTGAACATCGCCGAAACGCACATCCTGACTCCCGGAATCAAAGTCTTGTTGTCGTAATTCACAACGATGAATTGTGAACCCTTGGTGAAGAACGAAGCTTCGATGTACCACTGCGACTTGGGTGTGGGATACCACTCCCCGTCGCCGAAGTTGTATATGTTGCACAGGGCGCCGAACTGGAAGCCCTTGTTGGGGTCGAACGCCACGACGGGGAACGGCCCGAACGACAAGCCCTTCTTGACTATGTCCTTGCCGGCAACCGCCTCACTGGCCGCCTTGATGGCATCCTTGTCCTGAGCCCTGCCCACGGGCAAGACCAGAACCGCCATCAACAATGTCAGAATCAGCTTCTTCATTTTTCAACCAGTTCTTTAACCTTCCTTTCCAAAGACTTGTATCGGTTGCGTATCGATGATGAGGCTACCGCACGCCAGTCCGAAGCCGCCATCCTGACAAGTTCGAAATAGTCGTATACGACCTTTGGTGCAGGTGCCACCACCACTGCAAGGAGGATGGCCCAATACCACCTGACCGTACACAGAAGCACGATGACCCACACGATATAGAGCGCCGTCCAGAGGGCCAGATGCGTGACCATCCGGAGGGAATTGCGGAAAGCTGGATCCTTAACCCTGCGCGCCATTATCTCGCTGGTCAGCCATACCGGGAGAGATGCGGTAGCGAATACGCAGAACAGCGGGAACAGAATCACGGCAAGCAACGTGTTCAGGACAGCGCTGCCCGTGAGCCGCTTCTTGTTCAACGAATTGATGCTTATGCGGGCCTTCTTGCGCTCTGCGGTGAACTCGATGGTCTCTCTGAAAAGAGCCCCGGCCTCCGAAGGATTCTCCTGCGCATAAGCCTCTATCCTGCCGATTGCGTTGCGGTTGTAGTCAAACCTCGCCTTCAGGTCACAGGCGGCCGTATTGCGGCCGCTGGCTATCTTGGAGAGTTCCCAGATGGCGTCATAATTGTCCTCGTCCGTGACACAGACGATATTGTCGTGAAGCCGCTCGCTCACAACCGAACGGATTTTCTGCAGTATGTCGTGCTCCGTCATTTCCGGGTGGGAGAACACGTATTCGGTAACGTTGAACGGCTCGCCCACGTTGACAAGCAACGTATTGCGGAACCTGTAGTAATCCCCGTATTCCAATCCGACGGGCACCACGTATACCGGGAACCCGCTTCCGATTTCCTTGACCGCCCCGTATGCCACGCGGGCAACCCCCTTGCCTATCGGAAGCAGGGCATGCATCGTGCGATGCGTCCCCTCCGGAAGGATGCAGAACTTCACCTTGTTGCCCACGACCTCTATCGACTTGCGGATGGTATCTTCCGCCCTGGTCATGTTGCGGAGGCCGTCGCGACGGCGGTTGATGGGCATTATCTTGAGGAAATTGAGGATCTTGCGTGACTTTTTGCCGCTGAATATGTCGGCCCGGGCCACAAAGACTTTTTTCTCTTCCCCCATATTGATTACAACGAGAGGGTCCATCAGCGCATTGCAGTGGTTCGGCGCATAAATCACCGACCCGTCCGTGGGAATACGCTCGGTCCCGATGTACTTGAGCCGGCTGAATGACCCGCGGATGTAGAATTCCGCCAGGAATTTCAGTCGGTAGTACCACCAGCTGTCGTCGTAAATCTTCTTACCCATATTAACGAATAATGTGGCAAGTTACTAAATTTTTACAAAATGACTATATTTGCGTATAACAAATATCGCGAAATGAGTATGAAACGGTTCTTTTTCTCAATTCTGGCCATCATTGCCATAGTTGCCCCGCTTTCCGGGCAGACCCTCGAGCAGGACATTGAAAAATGCCTCAACGACCACGGCGCAATCGGCCTCGCCTGCGTTGCTGTAAAGGACGGCAAGATAATCTGGGCCGGGGAATTCGGCCACAAAGACCTTGGAGGAGCGCCATTTTCCGGGGAGCACAACGAGATTTTCCGTATAGCCTCCGTTTCCAAGAGCTTCGGAGCCACCTCGATAATGCAGCTTGTGGAAGCCGGCAGGATGTCGCTCGACGACGATGCGCAGAAATACCTTCCGTTCCCGCTCAGGCACCCCGACCACCCCGATGTGGTGATAACCGTAAGGATGCTGCTTAACCACACCTCGTCGATCGCCCACCCCGACTACAAGACCCTCGACGTAATCGACCCGGCAAAGAATCCCCAGTGGCAGGATTGCTACCACGACTGGAAACCCGGTACCAAATACAAATACAGCAACCTCGGATACAATCTGATTGCCGCCATCATCGAGAACGTTTCCGGCGAAAGATTCGACGTTTATGTGAAGAAGCATATCTGCGACCCCCTCGGGATGAACGCAAGCTTCAACGTTGACGACCTTGACCGCAATCTGATGGTGCCGATCTACCGGTGGAGCAAGAATAAAGAACGTTTCATATGTACGGACAAAACCGCCTACAAGGGTATCGGCAAGCCGTATCCGGATTATGTCATAGGATATGACGCCGCCCTTTTCAGCGGAGCCGGCGGAATGAAGACCTCCGCCGTCGATCTGGCCAAATATATGATAATGCATATGAACCTCGGCGAGTATGAAGGGGTGCGCATCATCTCACAGGAGAGTGCTCGGCAGATGCAGACCTATTCTGTCAGTACCGGAAAAAACGGAGCCTACGGGTTCGGCTTGCGCAGCAAGGACAACTGGGTCGACGGCAAGACTGTCGGAGGACATACCGGAGGGGCGCTCGGGCTGCACAGCATCATGACGTTTGTCCCTCAGGAGCACTGGGGAACGGTAAACATAGTCAATGGCTGCCGGAATGACGCAGGCCTCTTGAAGGAACTTGACAACATTCTCTACAAATACCTGATAAAATAGGCCGGATATGTCGCACACCATAATGTTCTACAACCTCGAGAATCTCTACGATTCAACGGCCAATTCCGATGGGAAAGACACGGAATTCACCCCTGCCGGATCAAAGAGATGGACTTCGGACCGCTACTACTCCAGGCTCAACAACCTGAGCGAGGTGTTTGCCGCCGTGGCTTCGGCCCACGGAGGGTTTCCGGCGGTTGCAGGGGTGTCGGAGGTGGAGAATCTCAGTGTCCTCAAGACACTCGCCTCCCGGAAGAATATGGCTGCGGCAGGATACAGTTGCCTCCTCTATGAATCAAACGACTCCCGCGGGGTTGACGTGGGCGCGCTGTATCGCCCCGATGTATTCAAACTCATCGGGAGCGAATCCGTGAAGCTTGTGCTGCGCAGCGGCCGCGAATATGTGGGCCGCAATATTCTGGCGATGTGGGGCACCCTCGAAGGGGAAATGTTCGCCTTCTATATCTGCCACTTCCTTTCCAGGCGCGCGGGAGTGGACAGTTCGGCCGGATTCCGCAGGGCAGGAGCCGAAACGGTGCGCGACCACGCCGTCTCTCTCGCAAGGAAATACCCCGGCATCAAGGTGGTGGTGATGGGCGATATGAACGACAATCCGAGCGACGACTCCCTGGCAATGCTGCTCAAGGCGCGCCGCAGCCCTGAGATAACCGGCAAGGGGGAATATTTCAACCCATTCTGGCAACTGTACGACGAAGGCAAGGGGAGCAGCCGCTTCTACAACAGATGGGTTATGTACGACAATATCATCGTAAGCCGGAACCTCATCCGGGAAGAAGTGAAGAAACCGGCTATATGGACGATTTTCGGCGCGTTGCACCCAAAGAGGGAAACGGACCGCAGACTCGCCATCGTAAAAATCGACTCACGGCATTACGGCCAGGTGTTCCGCCGCAGCTTCATGCTTCACAAGGGCTGGCCGAAAAGAGCGTTCAACAAAGACAAATACGTCAGCGGCTACAGCGATCACCTACCCGTTGTAATAAAGCTTGGATAGCGGCGATCACGCCCCTTCTGTCAAGGGTTTCCGCCTTTCTGTCGGAAGTCATCAGTCCCGACACGAAGCCTTTCCTTTCAACCACGTTGGTGCACACGAGGACCCCGCAATCTCCGTTTACTGTTTCGAGCGCCTTCGTGAAGGCCGTTGTGGCGCTTTCGACCGATGAATAATTGAAATACGGCCTGAACGGGAGGTCTTCCACCTTCACCCCTTCCGGCACCTCGGAAATCGCCACAAGGCCAAGCACGTCACACCAATATTTCCATCTGGCCGGAGATGCGCCGCTGCGCAGCACGGCATTGAAGCCGAACGTGCGCACCTGCAGCAGGTCGTTGCGGAGCGCAGCATCCGAAGGAGGTGTGCACAGACCGTCGGGCCACCACGAGTCATCCTTTACGCCACAGGCAAGGAAAGGGGTTCCGTTCAAGGAAAGATATTTCGCTCCGGAGGGGACTTCCACTACATCCATCTTGCGCAGCGCGGTATAGCACCTCACGATGTCCAGCAGCTTCTTGCCCCGCAGCAGATTTACGGTGTAGTCGTACAGATGGGGATTGGACGGACTCCAGAATTTAGGGTTGTCTATCTTTATCTCTATCGTTTCGCCGGGAGAGAAAGTGACGTCGGCAATGATATTGTCATCATCAAAAAGGTAGAGATGCAGAATGTCGTCTTTTTTGGCGCCGCTGCATTGCGGAGTGACATACAGAACCCCCCTGTCAATGTCGGGCCAGTCCACGCACCGGTCGATGTGCGCCTTGGCATTCACAGGCTCCATCCATACGGTCTGCCATATTCCCGATATCGGATATGGCCCGTTGGCGATGCCGTCCCGGACCTTCAAGGTAAGACGCTGCTCCCCTTTTTTCGTGACCAGGGAAGTGATGTCCATCACAAACTCCTCATCCCCTCCGCTGTGAGTTCCCGCCAGACGGCCGTTCACCAGCACCTCACACTCCCTGTCGACAGCTCCGAAATGGAGCAGAAGCCGGCTGCCTTTCCACTCGGCAGGGACCTCGAATGTTCTGGTATACCACAGGGCGTCCCTTTCGAGGATTGTCCGTCCGGCCCCCGAAAGCGGAGCCTCGAGCGGGAACGGCACAAAAATCTTCCTCTCCGAAGCGGGCATCGAATCCCTGTCGCGTGGAGTGACCACATAGTTCCAGATGCCGTTGAGCGACATCCAGCGGCTGCGCAGCATCTGCGGACGCGGATATTCCCACGACACCCTTTCAGGGTATTTTATGTTTTCGCTCCATTGTGTCCGCTCGCCGTGACCTGCATAACGCCATTCCTGCCCGGAAAGCGCAAGTCCCTGAAACAGCGCGAGCACCAATATAAAAGTACGTATCTTCATTTTTTATTTTTTAAGCCACTCCACCGAAGACTTGAGCCCCGCTATCCACAGGATATCGCCAGGAGCGAACTTGAATTTCTTGTCAGGATTGGCAAATACCGCGCCATCGCGCTCCACGCTCACCAGAAGGCATCCGGCGGCACGCAGATTGGTTTCGCAAAGTTCCTTGCCGGCAAAAATGGTGTCGCCGTCGTCAACCGAAACCGGCTCCACCACAAACTCCTCGGAATCGGGCTCTGCCGTATCATAACTTGCTGCCATATATCGGGCGAAAGACTCCAGCTGAGCCGTATTGCCCACGGCCACAAGCCTGTCACCGGGATATATCACCTCTCCTCCACCGGGAATTATTATCGACTTGCTTCCGCGCTGGATTTTCGCGATATTCACCCCTGAAATGCCGCGGAACGGCATTTCTCTCAAAGTCTTGCCACTATATTTGAAATCGGGCAGAACCGGAATCTCCATCGTATGGATATCATATCCGGCCATCCGCGCCCTGAAGGTGGCGGCAACCGGAGTGCGGCTCTTCAAAAGAGTCTCCTTGGCATTGAGGTTTGTCATAAACCTTTGCTCCAGTTTGGTGTAATCGGCCGAATTCCTGCGCGCCATTATGAAAACGAAGAATATCCCGAATACGACAGCTATGGTCCTCCAGCCCGACAGCTGTGAATAAATCATTATCGCACTCAAGGTGAAGATCACGGCCAGTACCATCCTGAATATGATGGATACCATTATCGGTATCTTGGCACGCGGAGCCTTTTTGACGAGGCTTTCGGACAGGGCGCGCAAATCGCCACGGTTGATTGCCAGTCCGAAGAGGAACGGCGATATCAGCAAAAGCGTCACAATCACCTCTATCACACGGGCCAGAGTCCCGTTCATTCTGTTCAGAAGCCATTCCGATATTGTGGGCGAAATTGCCTCCAGGCCGAGCAGTATCACCAGCAATATCATACTGTAGAGCGAAACCCTCGTCAGATATTTCTTGATGAACACCCTCCACAGGTTTGTCTCCGCCCGACTCGTGGCATCTTCCTGCACTTTGGAGTTCAATTTGCCGAGAACTGCCGACGGCAGAACCTTGTGCATCCATGCCGAAACCGGATCTGCTGCCTTGATCATATACGGAGTGGTGAATGTGGTAATTACCGAAACCGAAATGATGACCGGATACAGATAATCGTCCACAACTCCCATCGAGCAGCCGAGAGCTGCAATGATGAACGAAAACTCTCCAAGTTGAGGCAGGCTGAATCCCACGTGAAGCGCTGTGTCGAGACCCTTGCCGGCAACAAGCACCCCGACTGTCGAAAACACGAGAATACCTGCCATGGCCACAAGGGTGATGATGATTATCATGCTCCAATACTCCGCAATCACCGCCGGATTGACCATCATTCCGACGGAAACGAAGAAGATGGCGCCGAAAAAACTCTTGATATGTCCGATCAGCTGCTCTATCCTCTCCCCTTCCACGGTCGATGAGAGAATCGACCCTATGAGAAAAGCCCCGAGGGCCGACGAGAATCCGACATAGTTGGCCAGCATCACCAGAATGAAACACAGGCCCACACTGATAAGCAGGAGTATTTCGTCGGATATGTATTTCGACCAGCGCTTGAAAACCGTAGGTATCACGAATATGCCCACCAGGAAACACAGCACGAGGAACGTTACCAGTTTGGCGAGCGAAACCAGCATATCGATGCCCGAAAATTTGTTGGATACCGCAAGCGTCGAGAACAGCACCATTATCAGCACGGCCAGCAGGTCCTCCACCACAAGCAGGCCGAACACCAGAGTCGCATAAGGCTTGTTCTTGTACCCAAGGTCATCATACGCCTTGATGATGATGGTCGTGGAACTCATCCCCAACATACCGCCGAAGAACAGGCACTGTATGGGCGCCCAGCCGAAGGCCGACCCCGTAACGAATCCGACTGCAAGCATCCCCAACGAAATGGTCAGGGCGGTTATTATGGCTGCACTGCCTACGTTCAACAACTTCTTGAAATTGAACTCCAGACCCAGCCCGAACAACAGGAAGATGATACCAAGTTCAGCCCATTCGTGCACCGATTGGGGAGAAAACTGCGGAAACAGCCCCAGATGCGGCCCTACAATGAATCCGGCGAGGATATATCCCAGGATCAACGGCTGTCGGAGCGCCTTTGAAATCACGGTGAAAACCGCAGCGGCAATCAGTATCACCGCCAATTCGGAAACCAGGTTCAGTTCTGTTGACATACGGCAATCCTATTTGAAGAACCTTGTCTGTCTTGGGAAATGCATCTTGTAGTGATATTTCCACCAGAGGAAGGCAAAAAGAAGGGTAACCATCACGAGCACCCCTCCGGGATACGCAAGATATCCGGGAATACCGCAGCACTCCGGAGCCAGAAGGGCGTATGTCGTGGTCACTTCGGTCATGAAAAGCGCCGGCAGAAGCGTGATCAGGCACTTCTTGCCGCTACGGCAAAGATAGATGGTTATCGCCCATAACGTGAATACCGACAGCACCTGGTTGCACCAGGCGAAATATCTCCATATGATTGAAAAGCCGTCGGGCTGGAAGATGCTGTAGAAGAGGATTGAAAGCGACACCACACCGAGCGGGATCGAGATGATGAGCCGGTTGATGACTCCTTTCTGTGTGAATCGCAGAGCATCGGCAATCATCAGGCGTGCGCTGCGCAGTGCAGTGTCACCCGAAGATATCGGCGCTGCGATCACTCCGAGCAGGGCGATTGCACCCCCAAAAGCGCCAAGCCATTCCCTGGAAATGTTCATTGTCACTACCGATGCCGCATCCGAAGCCCCGTTCTCGTTGAAATAGGCGGTTGCTGCCGCCGCCCATATCAGAGCCACGATGCCTTCGGCCACCATAGAGCCATAGAAAACCTTGCGCCCCTCCTTCTCGGAGCGGATGCAACGGGCCATCATGGGCGACTGCGTGGCGTGGAATCCGCTCACGGCGCCGCAGGCTATGGAGATGAACATCATCGGAAAAATGGGGGCGCTTTCGTATTTGGTGCCGAATCCGTTCCATATTTCGGGCAGGGGGGCCTGCCTCGAATAGAGGGCTACCAATATGCCTGCGGCCATGAACAGCAGGGCGAAACCGAGTATCGGATACAGCCTGCCTATCACTTTGTCTATCGGGAACAGCGTAGCGACCAGATAATAGATGAATATCACGGCCATCCAGAAGTATGTGCTGAGATAGTCGGGAGTCATATTTGAAAGGAGCTCCGCAGGCTGGGCGACGAATACACACACGACGAGGATCATAAGGAGAATCGAAAAGAATGTGAAAAAGCTCTTCATACCCTTTCCCAGATACCTCCCGATAATGTTCGGAAGACTTTCCCCATTGTTCCTCAACGACAGCATCCCGGAGAAATAGTCGTGGACCGCTCCTCCGAATATGGTGCCGAAAACAATCCACAGATAGGCCGAAGTGCCGAATTTCGCTCCCATTATCGCCCCGAACACCGGCCCGAGGCCGGCAATGTTGAGAAACTGTATCATGAATGCCTTCCACGTGGGCATACTCACGTAATCCACCCCGTCGGCAAGTTTGGCCGACGGCACTTCACGCGAAGGATCTGCCCCGAAGAAGCGCTCCACAAACCTTCCGTAGATGAAGTACCCCAAAATCAGGAGCACTATACAGATAGAAAAAGTTACCATTTGTATACCACCTTTATTCCAAAAAAGGAGAATCTTCCGATTCTCCTCATTCCCCTTTGTGGTCCCTGTAGGGCATGATCCTACGACCCCCTGATTATGAGTCAGGTGCTCTAACCAACTGAGCTAAGGGACCGTGAGCGCTCTTTCAGAGCGCCTTTTTATCACACTTTTATCTCCACTTCCACTCCGCTGGGAAGCTCGAGTTTCATAAGAGCGTCAACCGTTTTGGGGGTTGAGCTGTAGATATCGAGGAGACGGCGGAAAGAATTGAGTTCGAACTGTTCGCGCGCCTTCTTGTTGACGAAGGTCGAGCGGTTTACGGTAAATATCTTCTTGTCCGTAGGAAGGGGAATGGGCCCGCTTACCACAGCACCGGTAGCCTTTACCGTCTTTACGATCTTGTCGGCTGACTTGTCAACCAGAGCATGGTCGTAAGATTTGAGTTTGATTCTGATTTTCTGACTCATTATCGTAATACTTTATTATTCGTTATCGTCATCGGTCTTGCGACCACCGTTTTGTTTGATGACCTCGGCAGCAATGTTACCGGGAACTTCGGCATAGTGCGCGAATTCCATTGAACTTGTTGCACGGCCCGACGAGAGGGTACGCAGAACCGTTACGTAACCGAACTGTTCCGAAAGGGGAACCTCGGCCTTTACGATGCGTGCATTGCCCTTGCTGTCCATATTGACAATCTGGCCGCGGCGACGGTTGAGGTCGCCGATTACATCGCCCATATAGTCTTCGGGGGTGACAACCTCCAGCGACATGATAGGCTCCATAAGCACGGGACCGCACTTGACAAGCGCGTGACGGAATGCCATACGGGCGCATATCTCGAACGAAAGGGCATCCGAATCCACAGGATGGAAGCTACCGTCGAGCAGGCGTACCTTGAGAGAGGGAACCTCATAACCCGCAAGGACTCCATTGGCCATTGCGGACTTGAAGCCTTTCTCGACTGCCGGGATAAACTCGCGGGGGACGTTGCCGCCCTTGACTTCGTCGATGAACTGAAGTCCGGTAACACCTTCGTCGGCAGGGCCGATTTCAACGATGATATCGGCGAACTTACCACGACCACCTGTCTGCTTCTTGAACACCTCACGGTGCTGGTAGCTCTTGGTAACGGCCTCCTTGTAGTTGACCTGAGGAGCACCCTGGTTGATCTCGACACCGAACTCACGGCGGAGACGGTCGACGATGATGTCCAGATGGAGCTCACCCATTCCACTGATGACGGTCTGCCCTGTTTCGGCATCCGACTTGACAGTGAAGGTAGGGTCCTCTTCGGCAAGCTTGCCTAGAGCGATTCCGAGTTTGTCGAGGTCGGCCTGGGTCTTGGGCTCAACGGCCAACCCGATAACGGGATCGGGGAACGATATTGCCTCAAGTACAACGGGTGCATTCTCGGCGCAAATCGTATCGCCTGTACGCAGTTCCTTGAAACCGACTGCTGCGCAGATGTCTCCGGCCTCGACGAATTCAATGGGATTCTGCTTGTTGGAGTGCATCTGATACAGACGGGCTACGCGCTCCTTCTTGCCTGTGCGGGCATTGAGCACATAGGAACCTGCATCAAGACGGCCCGAATATGCGCGGAGGAATGCCAGACGGCCAACGAACGGGTCGGTGGCAATCTTGAACACAAGTGCGCAGAACGGATCGGAAGCCAGAGGCTTGCGCTCAACAGCTTCGTTGGTGTTGAGGTCCGTTGCCGAGGTATTGCCCTTGTCAAGAGGAGAAGGGAGGTAGCGGATCACTGCATCGAGCAGGAACTGCACACCCTTGTTCTTGAACGATGAACCGCAGCAGGTGGGAACCACAGCCATATCGATTGTGGCCTTGCGCAATGCGTCTATGATTTCCTGTTCGGATATTGAATCGGGATCATCGAAGAACTTTTCGAGGAGGGCATCGTTGTACTCTGCCGCAGCCTCTACAAGATTGCCGCGCCACTGATCGACTTCATCGACCATATTGGCGGGGATAGGACCTTCCTTGTAGTTGACAAGCTCCTTGCTCTCGCTATCGTAATAGTAAGCCTTCTTGGAGATAAGGTCCACTATGCCCTCGAACTTGTCCTCGGCGCCGATAGGCAGACAGATGGGAACCGACTTGGCTCCGAGCTTGGACTTGATTTCCTCAACCACTGCGAGGAAGTCCGCACCCGTGCGGTCCATCTTGTTTACATAGGCGATCTTGGGGACGTGGTACTTGTCAGCTTGACGCCATACGGTTTCGCTCTGAGGCTGTACACGGCCGACGGCGCAGAAAGTTGCAACCGTTCCGTCGAGCACACGGAGCGAACGCTCCACCTCGACCGTGAAGTCGACGTGGCCCGGAGTGTCAATCAGGTTGAGCTGGTACTGCTCCTTGTTGTAGTGCCAGAATGCGGTGGTCGCAGCGGAGGTGATGGTAATACCACGCTCCTGCTCCTGAACCATCCAGTCCATCGTTGCGGCCCCATCGTGGACCTCACCTATCTTGTGGGTCTTTCCGGTGTAGAAAAGGATACGCTCAGACGTGGTTGTCTTGCCGGCATCGATATGGGCCATGATGCCGATGTTACGCGTATATTTAAGATCTCTCGCCATTGATTTCCGAGGGAATTAAAAACGGAAGTGAGCAAATGCCTTGTTGGCCTCGGCCATCCTGTGCATTTCCTCCTTTCTCTTGAACGCTGCACCTTCGCAGTTGAATGCAGCCATTATTTCAGCAGCCAACTTTTCAGCCATTGAATGGCCGGCACGTTTGCGGGCGAAAAGTATCAGATTTTTCATCGAGAGAGAGACTTTTCTTTCCGGACGCACCTCTGTCGGTACCTGGAAGTTCGCACCACCGACCCTGCGGGACTTTACTTCGACCTGCGGGGTTACGTTTTCCAATGCTTTTTTCCAAATGTCGAGAGGAGCCTGTTCAGAATCTTTCATCTTCTCGCCGATCATATCGATCGCATCGTAAAAAATAGAATAAGCGATACTCTTCTTCCCCTGCAGCATCAAATTGTTCACGAAACGTGTAACCTCAACGTCGTGAAATTTGGGATCAGGAAGTAGAATCCTCTTTTTAGGCTTCGTTTTTCTCATTTTTTGTGGAATTAAGAATTAATAGATGGATTACTTCTTAGCAGCCTTCGGCCTCTTGGCACCGTAAAGCGAACGGGACTGGGTCCTGCCCTCTACACCTGCCGTATCCAAAGCGCCCCTAAGGATGTGGTAG
>JAZUGR010000020.1:0-44334 GCA_045641345.1 Bacteroidales bacterium | reverse complement strand
CGGCCGATGGAATAGCCCTTGGTCCTTGAATTGACATAGTGGTCGAGGATTGCGGCGGCGGTATAGACGGTGGAGCGGTCGATAAAGGATTTCTTGGTGTAGTTCTGCATCTCGATGACCATCCGGCTTCCGTCCTTGAGGCGGCAGTGGACGTCGAAGCTGGCATCCCTCATCTTTCCCACGGGAATGGTGATGTCGCGCGGAAGATAGTCCAGACTTTCGATGTGATAATCCGGGAAAAGCCGGTTCAGCAGTTCGAGCAGGATGTCCTTGTTTTCCTCGGTGCCCAGAAGATACTTGAATCCCCAGTCAGAAGTGGGGTAGATGAAACGTTGTTTCTCGTCGTAGACGAAATTGCGGTACTTGCGTGCCATAGATTGTAATGATTGAAAGGTTAAACATCCCGGCGGCCATACGGCCCCGGCTCCGCTGTTATTCACCCTCACAATCATAATCACAGCCGGACCGTGTCCCGATTTTCCGAGGCCCCATTCTCGCAAAGCGAATGAAGGCAAGCCATGTCTCCGTCGCTGAGCGGAGCATTCGGCAAATTCAGGGTTCCCCCACAGCAGGGTATAAGCAATCGCATCCCGGAAAATCCAGCAGTGAAAAGAACTATGGAGCAAAGATATATAAAAATGCCGGATCCGGCAGAATATTTTCCCCTGAGGGCACTTTGTCTGAAAGACCGCGAAGCGTCGTGCCCGAAGGGGAAAGATATTCTCCGGCAGACAACGGATCAGTCAAGCAGCCCTTCGGGAATCGAAAGCAGGATTTTCTTGCCGGTGACCTTTACCACCAGATCCTCGTGCAGCGGCAGAATGACCCTGCGCCCGTTGTAATCGACCTCTATGCAGAGATTGCCTGGATAGTCGAGGACCTCCGTAACGGGGCCTATCACGGCTCCCGAAGCATTGCAGACAATGCGGCCGAGAATATCGTCGGCCTCGCCCTCCTCCGCCCCATCGGGCGAAAACGCCACTTCGCGCCCCACCAACTCCTCGGCAGCGCGGAGGGAATCGACATCCTCGAACTTCACTATGGCACGGGAACCCTTGGCCTCGACGGATTCAATGAAAAAAGGAACCGGAAGTTCATCGAACTTGATGAACACCGGTTCCTTAAGATTCAACTCCGCGTCGCGGGGAGAGAAGCCGACTACTACGGCTCCATCCGTGGCGTAGGATTTGAGAACCTTCGGCACGTTATGCCTCGGGCTTTGCTTCTTCAGCAGGTGTCTGGGCATCGGCGGGAGCTTCTGCGGCAGCCTCTTCAGCGGCCTTTGCAGCAGCTTCCTCAGCAGCCTTGGCAGCAGCGGCGGCAGCAGCCTCCGCCTTCTTCTTGGCGATGGCCTCAGCCCTGTCGGCATTGACCTTTGCCTCTGCAACGGCAACTTCCTTGGCAGCCTTTACACTTGCTTCTGAAACGGATTGCTTCTTTGCGGATACCTTGGCATCCTTTTCTGCCTTCCAGGCATTCCACTTCTTGTCGGCCTCCTCCTGTGAGAAAGCGCCCTTGGCTACACCGCCCTCAAGATGCTTCCTGAGGAGCACACCCTCGTAAGAGAGAATGCGGCGGGCCGTAGTGGTGGGTTGTGCGCCATTGTTGAGCCAGCTCAAAGCCTTCTGGCCATCGAGAACGATGGTAGCGGGATTTGTGTTGGGATTGTAAGTTCCGATCTGCTCGATCAGACGACCGTTGCGCGGTGAGCGAACGTCGGTAACCACGATGTGATAGAAGGCGAAACCCTTTTTGCCGTGGCGGGCAAGGCGAATTTTTACAGCCATTTCAAAATGTGTTAAAGTTAATAACTGATTATAACTTCCTTATCTTCTCGAGAAAAGGTGCGCAAAGGTACTAATAATTCCGTTAAGAGCAAATTATTTTGAGAGACGCTGCGTCTCCCTCGCCTCGAAGCGCTCGATGGTGTTTTCCATCAGCATAGTGATGGTCATAGGGCCGACGCCTCCCGGAACGGGGGTTATGTATCCTGCGACTTTCGACGCCCCTTCGAAATCCACGTCACCGCACAGACACCCGTCGCTGCCGCGGTTGATCCCCACGTCGATCACCACTGCGCCGGGCTTCACCATATCGGCCGTTATCAGGCCGCGATGACCCACGGCCACCACCAGAATATCGCCCTGGCGGGTAAGCGAGCCGAGATCCCGGGTGCGGGAATGGGTCATTATCACGGAGGCATTGGCATCGAGCAGGAGCTTGGCCACAGGCTTGCCCACTATGTTGGAACGGCCCACCACCACCGCCACCTTGCCTTCGATTCCGGTGCCGGTAGATTTGATGAGCTGGATTATCCCCTTGGGGGTGCAGGGAAGGGTGCAGCCGCGGCCCAGCCAGAGCGCCCCGGCGTTGCCGATATGGAAGCCGTCGACATCCTTCGAGATGGATATGGTGTCTATCACCCTGTCGGCGCTGATGTGGCCCGGAAGAGGCAGCTGCACAAGGATGCCGTCGACCGCAGGGTCGTCGTTCATCCGGCGGATACGCTCCAGCAGCGCTTCCTGCGAAGTGTCGGACGGCAGGTCGACCTGCATCGACTCTATGCCTATAAACTCGGCGGCGCGGACCTTGTTGCGCACGTAGACGTGGCTGGCAGGATCGTCGCCCACCATTATCACGGCGAGCAGAGGCCTGCGGCCAAAACGCCGGGAGAGCGCATCCACACGGCGCTTCATATCGGCCTTCAGGCCGTCGGCTATACCTTTGCCGTCTATTATCCGAGCTGTTCCCATATCCGGCAAAGGTACACACTTTTCTTTATTTATTTGCTATCTTAGCGCTCCGGATGAAGCCCGAAATAGTAATAGACGACAAAATTCCCTTCGTGCGGGGGGTGTTCGAGCCCTTTGCACGGGTTATCTACCTGCCCGGAAAGGCCATCGACAATGCCGCCCTGCGCACTGCCGACGCGCTGCTCACCCGCACCCGCACCATCTGCGACAGGAGGCTGCTCGAGGGCTCCCGCATCAGGAGCATCGCCTCCGCCACAATAGGCATCGACCATATCGACACCGGATACTGCCGCAGCGCAGGCATACGGTGGGCCAACGCCCCGGGGTGCAACTCATCGAGCGTAAAGCAGTACATCGCCTCGGTCATCGCAAGACTCGCCGTCGAAAAGGGCCTCAACCTTGAGGAGATGACCCTCGGAATTGTCGGAGTCGGGCACGTGGGGAGCAAGGTGGCCGAAGTGGGCAGGGCATTCGGGATGAAGGTGCTGCTCAACGACCCTCCGCGGGAGCAAAAAGAGGGTGGCGGGGAGTTCACCTCTTTGGAAAGCATCGTCGGGGAAGCCGACATAATCTCGCTGCACGTACCACTCGTGGCCGACGGGCCTTTCAGAACCGTACATCTCTTCGACAGGGAGCGCATCTCCCTAATGAGGCGGAACCAGATTCTGATAAACTCCTCGCGCGGCCCCGTGGTCGATGGCGGGGCGCTCAAGGAGGCTCTCAGGGAGGGTCGGCTCAATGCAGCGGTGCTCGACGTGTGGGAAAATGAGCCGGACATCGATCCTGCTCTGGCCGGTCTCTGCTTCGTCGCAACCCCCCACATAGCGGGTTACAGCGCCGACGGCAAGGCCGCTGGCACCACGGCGGCAGTTCGCTGGATTGCCCGGGAACTCGGTCTGCCGCTTTCGCAATGGAGTGTGAAGGATATCCCCTCTCCGGAGCGGGAGACTGCATTCAGCCTCGATGGCACCGGCATCTCCACTCAGGAGGCTCTGGTCGGGGCGGTGCTGAAAGCCTACGACGTAAAGGCCGACAGCGAGCGGCTGAAAGGTGACATATCATCATTCGAGAGGCAGAGAGGCGGTTATCCCGTCAGACGCGAGCCCTGCGCATTCACCGTCTGTCTCACCGGAGCGGGAAACGACCTGACCCGGAGGCTCCGCCTGCTCGATTTCAATGTGAAAATTGACGGAGAATGAAACATATAGGCATAGTGTGCGCAATGAGCAAGGAACTCAACCTGCTCGAAAGGGAGTTCGAAGGAACAAATGAGGTCGAGTGCATCCTGTCGGGAATAGGCAAGGTCAACGCCGCCATAGCCGCGCAGAAACTCATCGACCGCTCCAGCCCCGACTGTCTGCTCTCGATAGGCGTGGCGGGCACTTTTGTCGAAGGCCTTATGGAAGGGGAAACGGTGATAGCCTCCAGGTGCGCCTACCACGATATGATGTGTCTGCCCAAATACCTGCCCGGGCAGGTACCGGGGCTGCCGCTCTACTTCGAGAGCGACCCGAGACTGGTCGATGCGGCCCGAAAAGCCGTCCCAAAGGCCCGGGTGGGACTGCTGTGCACCGGCGACCAATTCTACGTAAGCCAGCAGGAAGACGCGCGCCAGAAGGCTCTGTTCCCCCACTCTCTTGCAATCGATATGGAGGGGGCGGCCGTGGCCCAGGCGGCGCTGAAAGCCGGCATTCCGTTCCTCGCCGTCAAGATAATAAGCGACAACCACACCGACTGCCGCCAGAAGGAGCGCTATGCCGAGTTCTGGGACAGAATGGCCGGACAATCATTTACGTCGGTACGCAGGATAATCTCAAATATCGTGTCACTATGAACAAGATTCCAAGCTTCACAATAGACCACCTCAGACTGCTGAGGGGCATTTACGTATCAAGGAAAGACAGCGTTGGGAGCGAGACGCTCACCACCTTCGACATCCGGATGGTCGAGCCCAACCGCGAAGAGTGCCTCTCGCAGGGCTCGATACACACCATAGAGCATCTGGCGGCCACCTACCTGCGCAACGCTCCGGCGTGGAAGGAGCGCATAGTGTACTGGGGTCCTATGGGATGCCTCACTGGCAATTATCTCATAATGAAGGGCGACCTTGAAAGCCGCGACATAGTGCCCCTGATGCGCGACACGTTCCGCTTCATCGAAGAGTTCGAGGGGGAGATTCCGGGAGCCGCACCAAAGGACTGCGGCAACTGGAGCCTGCACGACCTGCAGGCGGCAAAGAAGGATGCCTCCAGATATCTGCACGAGGTGCTCGAAAAGATAGCTCCCGAGAACCTCACCTACCCGGAATAGATGGCCCCGCGGCCCGATTGCGGCTGTCAGAACAGACCCCTGATGTCGTTGCCGAAGGCCAGCACCATCAGGGCGATGAGCAGCACGATGCCGATTGTCTCGGCCACCTCGAGGAACCTGTCGCTCGGTTTGCGGCCCGTTATCATCTCCACGATGAGGAAGAGGATATGCCCTCCGTCAAGAGCTGGGATCGGAAGCAGGTTCATCACTCCAAGGATTATCGAAAGCAGGGCGCTGATGCTCCAGAATTTGTACCAGTCCCAGGTGGCGGGGAATATCTTGCCGATGGCGATGAAACTGCCCACCGACTTGTAGGCCTTGGTCTGCGGGGAGAATATCAGCCCGAGTTCCTTTACGTAATTTACAATTGTGCTCCACATTTTCGAGATACCTGCCGGAATGGAAGATATCAGGCCGTATTCCTTGCGGGTTATGTGGAAGTATCTGGCAGGGTCGGCATCGAGCGTCACCTGAATCATCCCATCCGAATCGACTATGAGCGGCAGGTTGACCACGGCCCCGTCGCGGAGGACGGAAACCTCCACCTGCCCGGAGGCATACTTCTGCAATTCCCTCTTGATCTGCTGCACCAGCGACATCTCACTGCCCCCTACCGCGATTATGGCATCGCCGCTCTGCAGGCCGCTGCCGTGGTTTATCGACCCTTCGGCCACCTCGCCCACAACAAACGGGAAGGCGGGGGTGAACATCCCCGGCGTCTTGAGCATAGCCGGCATATATATGGGGTCGATGCTTATGCAGACGGTATCATTTCCGCGGAGGACCACGGCCTCGGTGGCCTTGCTGCGGATAAGGTCGATCTGGAGAGTGGCGAAGTCATCGACCGGCTCACCGTCGAAAGAGAGTATCCGGTCGCCGTCGCGGAAGCCCATCTCATAAGAAAGGTCATTTACCGCAATGCCGTAGACGGCATCTTCGTTCCTGAGATATTCTTCGCCCCACGTGCCGAGTATGGCCGAATAGAGCGCCGCCGCGAGGATGAAGTTCATCAATACGCCGCCGAACATTATGAAGAAGCGCTGCCAGGCCGGCTTGGTACGGAACTCCCAGGGCTGCATCTGCTCTGAAAGGTCAGACTTTTTAGTGGTTTCATCAATCATCCCGGCTATGGCGCAATAGCCGCCGAAAGGCACCCAGCCGATGCCGAATTCAGTGCTCTCGGGATGGGCGGCCCACTCCTCCACCTCGTTTGGACAGAACACCCTGCAATGCAGCTTTCCGCCGAATCTCTTGAATTTGACAAGGGAAAAACGGGGATTGAAGAAGAGATAGAACTTCTCCACTCTGGTATGGAATATCCTGGCAAATAGGAAATGTCCGAACTCGTGCACCACAACCAGAAGCGAGAGGGCGAGTATCACCTGAACGACCTTGAGCAATATTTCCATTGTGTATAAGCCTATTTTGTCATTTTGTCTATGATCTCTCCGGCCTTCCGGCGCGAAGAGTCGTTGATTGCGAATATATCTTCGATGTCGGGGGATGCCACGAACTCTTCCCGTTCGAGGACCCCGCATATCACCTCGGGGATGTCGGTAAAGCGTATCCTCCCCTCGAGGAAGGAGGCGACGGCCATTTCGTTGGCGGCATTCATTGTGCAGGTGGCGCTGCCCCCGCGGCGGAGCGCCTCACGGGCTATGTCGAGACAGGGGAACCGGCCGGTGTCGGGCTCCAGGAAAGTCATCTTCCCCAGAGCGGGAAAATCCACCCGCGCAACGTCGAGCGGTACACGGAAGGGGTATGAAAGGGCATACTGTATGGGCAGCCGCATATCGGGGCTGGCCATCTGCGCCATCACGCACCCGTCTGCAAAGCGCACCATCGAGTGGATTATCGACTCTGGGTGGATCACCACCTCTATCTCGTCGGGCTGCATATCGAACAGCCACCGAGCCTCTATGAACTCGAGACCCTTGTTCATCAGGGTGGCCGAATCTATCGTAACCTTGGCCCCCATATTCCACCTTGGATGCTTGAGGGCGGCCTCCCTGGTAAGCAGCGGCATCTCCTCCGCAGGAGTATGGAGGAACGGCCCCCCGCTGCCGGTGAGAATCAGTTTCTCGGGCTTCGTTTTCTCTCCCTGGAGGCACTGGAAGATGGCCGAATGCTCGGAATCCACCGGAAGGATGGGCGCGCCGCAGCGCATTGCCATCGGCATTATCAGGGAGCCGGCCGCAACGAGAGTCTCCTTGTTGGCAAGGGCGATAGCCTTGCCCGAGGCAATGGCCTTGATTGTGGGGCGCAACCCGCTGAAACCGACCATAGCGGCAAGCACCACGTCTATTTCGGACGACGACATGAGGTCGCATACCGAGCCGATTCCGGCAAACACCTTTATGTCGCGGCCTTTAAGAGCGGAGGCCACTTCGTCGTACTTGGACTCATTGCATATTACGACGGTCGAAGGGTTGAACTTCAGGGCCTGCTCTATGAGCAGTGCGCTGTTGTTGTTGGCCGTGAGCAGCCCGACCTCGAAAAGGTCGCCGTGACGCGAAATCACGTCGAGCGCCTGCGTGCCTATCGACCCCGTCGAGCCCAGGATGGCTATGTTTCTCTTGCGTGCGGATTCCATTGCCGGTCAGAATTTGATATATATGGCAGGGTCGATAGCCTCACCCTTGTGCCACAGTTCGAAATGGAGGTGCACTCCGCTTTCACCGGCCCCGGTACCCCCTGCAATGGCAATGGGAGTGCCGGCCGTGACCTTGTCGCCCACCCGGCGCAGCAGCTTGCCGTTGCGCTTGTAGATCGACACTATGTCGTTGTCGTGCATCACCTCGATTGTGTAGCCGGCCCCGTCGCTGCCCGAGGATGAAATCACTGTGCCGTCGAGCACACTGAATATCATAGTGCCAGAAGTGGCGGTAATGTCTATGTAGGGATGATACGTTTCGCTGAAAGGCTCGCTGACTATTCCCTTTACCGGGGTGAAGAAGTGAAGCCCCTCTATCTGCGATATATGCACCTGGCCGTATTGCATCGGGGAGCGCTCCCGCTGCGCAACCTCGGCCCGCAGAATCGAATCCGAGGAAAAGTAGAGCTCGGGGCTGCCCGTTGCGGTCACCTCCTGCCGGGCCACCGCCATGGAATCGGGCGGAAGGGGATCCCGCCCACCCGCTATGCGGCGTATGTTGCCCACCTGGAAGGCCCACATATCGATGACCCTCTCCAGAGAATCTATCTTGACCACATTTTCGATGGCCTTCATACGGGTTTCGGCCGAAGGGTACCCCGGCATCGTGCGCCGCAGACCGGTGCGGGAAATGAGGAAATAGGACCCCACTCCGACCAGGGCCACCGCAAGGGAAATCATAGTGATGATAGCGGCGCGGGTGGTCCTTATGCTGAAGACAACCTCCTGCGTCGATTCGTCATTTACGACTATGGAGAGCTTTTTTGTCGGTTTTGCCATAAAAGTTGTTTTTAATCATTCCCAAAACACTAACTTTGCACTTTATGGACAGAATCGTGGGAATCGATTACGGACGCAAGCGCATCGGCGTGGCCGCGAGCGACCCTCTCGGAATATTCGCCTCGGCGCTTGACACCGTCCCGAGTGCAAAGATAATAGATTATCTCAAAAAATATTCCGAGTCGGAGCACGTCACGGGGTTCGTGGTGGGCTATCCGATGAATCTCGACGGAAGGCCGGCGGAAGCGGCCTCCGATGTGAAGGTGTTCCTCAAGCTGCTCCGCAAGCATTTTCCGCAAATCCCCGTGTTCCTCGAAGACGAGCGTTTCACTTCGGTTCTGGCTCACAGGGCTATGATCGACGGGGGGATGAAAAAGGCCGACAGGCGCGACAAAACTTCGGTCGACAAGATAAGCGCCGCAATAATACTCCAGACATACATCGACAAAAACAAGGGAATATGATACATCCCATATACATTTTCGGCTCGCAGGTGCTGCGCGCCAGAGCCGCCGAGGCGGACCTCAGCGACAAGGCCGCCCTGCAAACCCTGATAAACGACCTTATCGAAACAATGAAGCACGCCGACGGATGCGGCCTTGCAGCACCCCAGATAGGCATTTCCACCCGCGTCGTGGTGGTTGACGGCCGCGACCTCGCCGAGCGCTACCCCTATCTCGCCGATTTCCACCGCGAGATGATAAATCCCGTAATAGTAGAGGAAAGCCAGGAGAAATGCGAATTCAACGAGGGGTGCCTGAGCATCCCCAACGTGGATGCCGACGTGGTGCGTCCGGCCACCATAAAAGTGCGCTATTTCAACTATGACCTTCAGGAGGTGGAGGAAGAGCTTACGGCCTTCGCCGCCAGGATGGTGCAGCACGAGTTGGACCATCTCGACGGAATCCTGTTCGTCGACCACGCCTCCCCCATCCGCAAGAAGATGCTTTCGGGCAAGCTGGCCAACATAGCCAAGGGGCGCACCAATCCATCATACAGAATCAAGACAGACAAGAAATAATCTATGGGAGCATTCCACGCTTACGACATACGCGGCATCTACGGCAAGGACCTGGATGAGGCATTCGCATACAAAGTGGGCTATTTCGTTCCGGCCCTTCTCGATACTAAGGAAGTTCTGGTGGGGATGGATATGAGGGAATCCTCACCAGCCCTGCACGAAGCGCTCCTGAGGGGCATTACCGATGCCGGAGCCGATGTGGCCGACCTCGGGCTGAGCACCACTCCGCTGGTTTACTACGCCACGGCCAAGAAAGGGTTCAAGGCTTCGGTGCAGATTACAGCATCGCACAACCCCAAGGCATACAACGGTATGAAGATATCGCGCGAAAACGCTCTGCCGGTCGGGCTCGACAGCGGGCTGGGCACTCTGAAAGAGTGGATCGAAAACGGCCGTCCCACCCCTGTGGCAGCCTCGCGCGGCAAGGTCCGTGGGTTCGACTTGAGACAAGAGTATCTCGCCTTCCTCAAGGGATACTGCAGGGACATCTCCAACCTCAACGTGGCGATGGACTGCTCCAACGGTATGGCGTCGATCTTTGTAAAGGACATATTCGCTTCGCAGCCCCACTATATCTGCGATACGCTCGACGGCACGTTCCCCAACCACGAGGCGAATCCTCTGCTGGAGGATGTGCGGCAGATGCTCTGCAGCGAGGTGAAGAAAAACCGCTGCGACGTCGGAGTCATATACGACGGCGACGCCGACCGTGTGATGTTCGTCGACGAAAACGCAAGGTTCGTCTCGCCCGACCTGATAATCGCCCTGCTTGGCAATTATTTCCTGAAGGAACGGGGCGAAAGGGGGCGCGTATTGCAGGATATCCGCTCGTCGAAGGCGGTGGGGGAATACCTCTCCCCGATGGGAGGCGAAATCTGCACCTGGAAGGTGGGGCGCGCATTTGCCGCACCGCGCCTGAGGGAAATCGACGGCATATTCGGCGGTGAACTGGCCGGGCACTACTATTTCAGGGACTTCTTCTACAGCGACAGCGGACTGCTGGCCTCGATACTCGTGCTCAACATCCTCTCCGGTTTCAAGCGCAGCGGCAAGTCGTTCTCACAGGTCATATCCGAAATAGCAAAATACGAAAATTCGGGCGAAATAAATTTCCAGATTGAGGACAAGGCCGCGGCGATGGATGCCGTGAGGGAGGCGTTCACCTCACAGGAGAAGCCTGTCGCATCGTTCGATTTCGACGGTTTCAGGGTGGAGTTCGACTCGTGGTGGTTCAACATCCGCCCTTCCAATACGGAGCCGTACCTGAGGTTCATCTGCGAGGCTTCTTCGCGCAGGCTGCTCGACGAGAAAGTCGCCGCCGCCCGCAGTATCTTATCTTCATTCAAATAGCGGTTGTCTTACGCCCTCACGCGGGGAGGTCCTTCCCCCTGAGACCCCGGCGCTCCGCGGTCTTTCAGACAAAGCGGCCTCAAGTGGAAGGACCTCCCACTGTGGCGTATGACATTCCGCGAAGCGCGCACAAAAAAAGGCTCCGGAAACCCGGAGCCCTCTTTACGTCGATACTGCAAAATACTAGAAGCAGTAAACCACACCGATGGTAGGAGCAAGATTGAATACGAAGGCAAAGTTGCCGGCGTTTCCGCTACGGGTGTATCCGAGACCGCCGATGCGGCCCACTACCTGAATCTTGCCGTTTATGGTATATGACAGACCGGGAACTGCCATAATCTCCCAGTTGGTCACCGAGCTTCTGATTGTCTCGCCATAAGGAGTCGTATCCTTAAAAGATGTCGTACCGATTCCGAACGTACCCTCTGCAAACAGACCGAAGTTGCTGAAGTGGTAGAAAGTCCAGCGGAAATAGGGATTGATGCTCCAATTGAACGAGCCCGAGGCACCGGCAAGGTTAACATAACCGCCGGCTGCGAACTTGTCATTGAAACTGTAGCCCACTTCAGGAGCTATCCTACCCTGAAAGCTGCCGCCCTGAATTGCAAAGCCGGCTGTACCGCCGAGATAGAGTTTTGCGTCGGCGCTGAAGCTGATTGCGAGCGCAGCGACTGCAACAAGAATGAATTTTTTCATAATGCTTAATTATTAGGTTAATTGGTTAAAAGCCTTATTTGGTAACTTTTTCGAGCCACTTCACCATGCCGAACATAATCGACATCGAAACGAGGCATATTGCGAGGAACACTCCCCAGCACTTCCATATAGGCCATGCATTGAGCATTATGGGGCCTACGAAGATGAAGAGGTTGCCTATCGCAGTGGCGCCGAGCCAGAGACCCTGGCACAGACCGAGCATGCTCTTGGGAGCCACCTTCGACACGAACGAGAGCCCCAGCGGGGAGATGAACAGTTCGGCTACGGTAAGGAAGAAATAGGTTACCACCATCACCCAGGGAGCGGCCTTGGCCAGAGATGCCGCAGCCATTGCCGAAGCGTCCATTGCGCGGAAATCGTCGCCCGAAGGATAGTTGCTGATGTACGAATAGATCATCAGGAAGAGGTATGCGCAACCTGCCACAGCCATTCCTATGGCAATCTTGCGGGGAGTGGAAACGGGCCTGCCGCAACGTGCGAGAGAGCCGAACACCAACATCACTATAGGGGTGAGGATAATCACGAACAGCGGGTTCATAGCCTGCCATATCTCTGCGGGGAGTGCCTGCGTATCCACGAAGTCACGGGCGAACACCGAGAGCGACTGGCCGTTCTGGTGGAACGAGAGCCAGAAGAACACCGCGATGCCCAGCACTGCAAAGAGGGCTGCCATACCCTGCTTGATTTCCTTTGCCATTGCCTGCTTCTCCTCCACCGTGTATTCCACCGACTTCGCCGCAGTTTTCTTTGCGGGCTTGGGGAACACTTTCTTGGTGCAGGAGAAAATCGTAAGGGATATGAGCATCGCCAGAACGGATGCTATGAAAGAGAAATGGATGCCGGAGTTGAACACGTCGATATACTGCGAGCTGAAAGCCACCAGGTCGGTGGGAGCCTGAGCCCCTGCAACAATCGAATTGCCTATCTGCTCGGTGAACCTGGAAGTGAGCTGGCCGTCGGCAAGATACTGGTGGCAGAGCTGAGGCATGTTGGAATTGTATATGAATCCGTGCACGCCGAGCCACCACTTGCGGAGCATAGGAGCCACGAAGGGAGCGATCACACCACCTATATTGATGAATACGTAGAAAATCTGGAAGCCGGAATCACGCTTGTCCTTTGCTTCCTTGAGAGCCTCGGGACCCTTTTTGGCGGCCTCTTCCTCGAAGTTGTCGTAAAGCTTGCCCACGAGAGCCTGAAGGTTGCCCTTGAACAGACCGTTACCGAACGCTATGCAGAGCAGGGCCGCACAGGTGAACGCCAGCACGCCCCACCATCCGGCGGTGCCGTTGGCGATGATGCCGTTGACATCCTTGCTGAATACAGGGACTGAAAGGCATATGTAGCCCACTGCCATCAGGGCCAGACCGGTCTGGATGGTGCGGTTGTAGTTCTGGGTGCGGTCGGCGATGATACCTCCCACGAGGGCGAGGATATATATACCGAAGTAGAATACCGAATAGATGAGACCGGCCTTGCCGTCATCGAGGCCGAACTTCGAAGCGAGGAACAGAGCCAGAACGGCATTCATGATGTAGTAGCCGAAACGCTCTCCCATATTGGAGAGGGCTGCTGCAATCAGGCCCTTGGGGTGCTCCTCCCTGGCCTTTTTAAGATAATAGATGACAAAGGGGATGACAACCAGAAGAATCGCGCAAAGAATGAGTAGCGTCCTGTTGTTTGTCCAGAGGTTGCTTAAAAAATCCATAAGAAAAATTTATTTGATGAAATGATTGTTGATGTTCAGTTACCAGGCAAGCGCACTCGCACCGAGAATCGCGGCATCCGAAGCCTTGAGACCGGAAGTGATGAACTTCACCTTGCCTTTCCATATATGTACCAGATTGGCTTCGAAAGCCTCGCGGGCGGGCTTCATCAGCAGTTCTCCCGCCTGTGCCAGGCCGCCGAAGACGATTATCGCCTCAGGCGCGCTGAAAGCCACGAAATCGGCGCAGGCTGCACCGAGGATGTCACCTGTGTAGTCGAAAACCTGCTTTGCGAGGAGGTCGCCCTTCTCCGCCGCTTCAGCCACATCCTTCGACGTAATGTCCTTCTTTCCGCGGAGGAGGCTCGGGCCGTCGGTCCCTGCCAGCCATTCCTGGGCGGTACGGGCAACGCCGATTGCCGAAGCGTAGGCTTCCAGACAACCCTTCTTGCCGCAGCCGCACTGGCGTCCGCCACGCTTCACCGTGACATGACCCAGCTCTCCTGCAAAACCGTCGTGCCCATAGACAAGTTTCCCGTCGACAATGATTCCGCTGCCCACTCCGGTACCAAGCGTTATCTCTATGAAATCCTTCATCCCACGGCCGTTGCCATAATGCATCTCGCCAACTGCGGCGGCATTGGCATCGTTGGTTATGTCGACCGGGAGACCGGTTTTTTCGGAAACATATCTGCAGAAGGGGATGGACTCATCGTGAGCCCACGGCAGGTTGGCGGCATATTCTATGCAGCCGCTGAAATGATTGGCGTTGGGAGCCCCCACGCCGATACCCTTTACCTGATCCCAATACTCTCCGGCAGTGGAGCGCACGGCCCGGCAAAGGTCGTCCATATAGCGCACGGCCTCACCCTTGCCGTATCCGCGGGTGTCCATCGTGCCCTGGGCCACTATGGTGGCATCGGCTGCAACAACCCCTATCTTGGCGCTCTGGCCGCCGATATCTATACCTATTACGTATTTCTTTTCCATAATTTACTCCACGGTGATGTCCTTGTTGACGTTGCGCGACCCGGCCAGGGCATAGAAGAGAAGGTATGCCAGAGCAGCCACGATTACCCAGTAGCTTGCCAGATACAAGCCCGAAAGGTCAACTATCGCATTCTGCAGCAACGGCAGGATTCCTCCACCGCAGACAAGTGCCATAAAGATGCCCGAAGCCTTTTCGGTATATTTGCCGAGGCCCTCTACGGCAAGATTGAAGATGCCGCCCCACATCACCGAGGTGCAGAGCCCGACAAGCACGAGGAGAAGGGCATTGAGAGGAACGCTCACAAGCCCGAATCCGCCGGCCCCGTTGAAGACAGGCATCTTTACGAGCGACGAGGGTACGAAAATAGCCCCCGTCACGAGAATGATACCAAGGCTCGAAACGGCGGTGAGCATTGTCCTTGAAGAAACCTTGCTGCCCACAGCCGCCCCGACGAGACGGCCCACCAGCATCAGAAGCCAGTAGGTGGCTGCAACCGAAGCCGCAACGGCTGTGTTGCTGACATATCCGGGGATGGTGGTATCGGGGTTCTGGAGCCATTTCTGAAGCACGTTGGGGATGCCCACCTCTATTCCTACGTAAAGGAATATGCCGACGGCACCCATCACGAAGTGGCGGAACGACATGGGACCCACGCCGTTTGCGGCGCATTTGCCGGCATCGCCGTCAGACACGCGGCTCTCCGGTATTGCGGTAAGCATTATTACGATGAAGCCTATCGCGAATATGGCCAGAGCCGCAATCATCAGAGGGAACACGTCGCTGATCTGCGCCTTGGTGATATCGGGGATAAGCAGCCCTGTCAGGACAATCACGGCCGTACCGCACAGGGAATTGAACGAACCGCCGGCCTGGATGAGCTGGTTGCCCCTGTTGCCGCCGCCCCCGAGCTTGTTGAGCATAGGGTTGACCACGGTATTGAGCAGACACATTGAAAATCCGGCGATGAATGCCCCGAGCAGGTATATGCCGAAGCTGCCTGCCATACCCGAAAGGGTCTGGATGCCGACACCCGCGAAACCGGTGGCGATGGCTATCAGAGCAGTGGACTTATAGCCCTTTTTCTGGAGCAGGCGGCCCGAGGGAATGCCCATTATGGCATACGCTATGAAGTTGGCGAACACTCCGAGGGTACCCATCCAGTTGGGGATTGCGAACTGATTCTTGAGAATGTCACCCATCGGGGATGCCAGGTTGGTGACAAACGAAATCATTCCGAAAAGGAATATCATCACGATTATCGGAATCGTGAAGTTCTGCTTTTTGCTGTCCATATCAATACTTGTCATCGTTCTGCCGGTCGTTACGGTTATATCCTACAAATATAGGAATTCTATCGGAAAAATACCAAACAGGAGATTTTTTTACCACATCAGCCAAAAAAATTTTTCAGACAGGATTTTTGTTTGTAACTTGGTCAAGTACTACCGCAGCGCAATGACAGCAAGTCCCGAAATACTCCGCGAAAAGCTCAAGCACTTTTTCGGATTCGACAAGTTCAAAGGCAATCAGGAAGAGATCATAAGCAGCCTCATCGAGGGCAACGACACGTTCGTCCTGATGCCTACCGGAGGAGGCAAGTCCCTGTGCTACCAGTTGCCTGCGCTCATAATGCCGGGCACGGCAATCGTGATATCACCCCTTATCGCCCTGATGAAGAATCAGGTCGATGCCATCAGGGGGTTCTCCAACAGCGAAACGGGGCTGGCGCATTTCCTCAACTCGTCGCTCAGCAAAATACAGTCCGCCGAGGTCAAGGACGACGTGCTCAAGGGCGTCACAAAGCTGCTGTACGTGGCTCCCGAGTCCCTCACCAAGGAGGAGAACATACAGTTCCTCAAGCAGGTCAGCATATCGTTCTACGCTATCGACGAGGCGCACTGCATCTCCGAATGGGGGCACGACTTCAGGCCCGAATACCGCCGCATCAGGCAGATAACGCAGGAAATAGGCAAGGCTCCCATCATAGCCCTCACGGCCACCGCCACCCCCAAGGTG
Source organism: Bacteroidales bacterium (assembly GCA_045641345.1). Classification (GTDB taxonomy): domain Bacteria; phylum Bacteroidota; class Bacteroidia; order Bacteroidales; family UBA932; genus Cacconaster. The sequence goes on along the minus strand of JAZUGR010000020.1, from coordinate 28,038 downwards.
CAGTCCGACATACAGCGCAACCTCGGGATGACCGAAGCCAAGGTGTTCAAGTCGTCGTTCAACAGGCCCAACCTCTATTACGAAATCCGCAGCAAGGTCAACCCCAAGCGCGACATATTCCGTTTCATAAAGGAAAATCCGGGCAAGAGCGGAATCATCTACTGCCTCAGCCGCAAAAAAGTGGAGGAAATAGCCGAGTTCCTCAACATCAACGGAATCAAGGCTCTTCCCTACCACGCCGGTCTGGATGCAGCCACACGCACCCGCAACCAGGATGCGTTCCTGGTGGAGGACGTCAATGTGATTGTGGCCACCATAGCCTTCGGTATGGGCATCGACAAGCCCGACGTGAGGTTCGTCATCCACTACGACATTCCCAAGAGCCTCGAAGGCTATTATCAGGAAACGGGGCGTGCGGGGCGCGACGGACAGGAGGGGCGTTGCATAGCGTTCTACAGCCACAAGGATATCCAGAAACTGGAAAAGTTCGTACAGGGCAAACCGGTCGCAGAGCAGGAAATAGGCCGGCAACTCCTGGCCGAAACGATGGCATACGCCGAGTCGAGCCAGTGCCGCCGCAAGATTCTTCTCAACTATTTCGGTGAAGACTACCCCCTTGAGAACTGCGGCTGCTGCGACAATTGCACCAATCCCAAGAAGGAATTCGACGGCAAGGAGCAGCTTTGCACGGTGATAGAGCTTGTGGCATCGCTGAGCGAGAATTTCAAGCCCGACCATCTGGCCAACCTGCTCACCGGAGGGACCACCGCCCTTATCAAGTCGTACAAGCACAACAGGCATCCGATGTTCGGTATCGGCAGGGACAAACCGGCCAAATTCTGGATGGCGGTGATACGCCAGGCCATAGTGATGCATCTCCTCGACAAGGACATAGAGCATTACGGCCTCGTAACCTCCACGCCGAAGGGTGCTGAATTCCTCGAAAATCCGTATACGGTGATGCTCACCGAAGACCGCGAATTCTCCGAAGAGGAGGAAACCGACGACGAGGAAGAGGCTGTGACCAACGCAATCCGCCGCAGCGGCGGGTGCGGAGGCGGCGACCCGACCCTGCTGGCGATGCTCAAGGGCATCCGCAAGGAGCAGGCAAAGCGTCTGAACCTCCCCGCGTGGGTGATTTTCACCGACCCTTCGCTCGAAGATATGTCGCTGCAATACCCGATAACGCTTGACGAACTGCTCAGATGCCAGGGAGTGGGCGACGGCAAGGCCCGCAGATACGGCAAGGAATATGTCGAACTCATAGCCAGATATGTCGAGGAAAACGACATATCGAGGCCCGACGACCTCGTGGTGAGGTCGGTTGCCAACAAGAGCGCTTCACGCGTGATGATAATCCGGAGCATCGACCGCAAAATGCCGTTCGAGGACATTGCGCAGGCTCACGACATGACGACCGACGAATTGCTCGAGGCCATCGAGGCCATAGTCGGGAACGGCACCTCCCTCAACATCGACTATTACATACGGCAGGAAATCGACCCCGACATTGTCGAAGACATATACACCTACTTCAAGGAAGAGGCGGCCAGCGATTCGGTAAGCGAGGCAATCAAGGCGCTCGGCCCGGACTACACTGAAGAGGAAATCCGTCTGGTGCGCATAAAGTTCCTGTCGGAAAACGGAAATTGATGGGCACCGGAATTCCACCTCTCCCCGGGCAGGGACTGCTGCTTCACGTGTGCTGCGCACCTTGTGCCGGAGCGATAGTGGAGTTCCTGTGCAAAAACCTCTGCAAGCCGGTGCTGTTTTTCAGCAACTCCAACATCGACACGGCGCAGGAATTCGACAAAAGGCTTTCCGAAGTGCGCCGGTATGCATCCTTCTACGGTCTGGACGTGGTATGCGACCCTTACGACCACTCCGCATGGCTCGAAGCGGTACGCGGCCTCGAAAACGAGCCCGAGCGGGGAAGGCGCTGCAGCGCGTGCTTCCTTTACAGACTGCAACGCAGCGCGGAATTTGCCGCGGAACACGGCTTGAAGGCGGTTTCCACCTCGCTTGCATCCTCACGCTGGAAATCGCTCCAAATGGTGGATGAGGCGGGCAGGCAGGCCTGCCGCGATGTCGAGTGGTGGGGGCGGAACTGGCGCAAAGGCGGTCTTCAGGAAAGGCGCGGAGAAATCATCCGCGAATGGGGATTCTACAATCAGACCTACTGCGGATGCGAATTTTCGAAACATGAACGATAATTGGAATCAGATTTGAAATGGAACTCATACTTGCATTCTTAGGAGGTTTCTTCCTGGCAGGTGGCATAGCCTTCTTCGTGGGGCGCACACTGCACGGGGAGGCGATGTCCGCAATGCAGTCGCGCTTCGGCGAGATGCTCAAGGAAAGGCAGCAGGAATTCAGCCGCTCGAGCGGCGAAAGCCTGTCGCAGATACTCAATCCGCTCAAGGAGAACATAGCCGACCTCAAGAAGACAATGGACCAGGGCAACCGTGAGCAGGCCGAACGCAACGGCGAAATGAAGGAACGCATCAAGACCCTGCTCGAAAGCAGCAATGCGGCGCGCAAGAGCGCCGACGACCTGGCCGCCGCATTCAAGCACGGCAGCAAGATACAGGGTGACTGGGGTGAGACCATCCTCGAAGAGCTCCTCACCTCGCAGGGGCTCACCAAAGGGATACACTTCGATACGCAGGCGGTCCTCGGAGGGGGCTCGCAGCTGAGGCCCGACGTGATACTCCATCTCGACGAACACCGGGAGGCGATAATCGATTCCAAGGTTTCCCTCACCGCCTACGTGGATTACGTCAATGCCGAAAACCAGGCCGACAGGGACGCTTTCCTCAAGGCGCACGTCGAAAGCATCAGGCGTCACGTCAAGGAACTTGCGGCAAAGGATTATTCGAGCTACGTCAAGCCGCCCAAAATGTCGGCCGGCTACGTTATAATGTTCGTACCCAACGTGGGTGCTCTCTGGACGGCGCTCAACGAAGCGCCCGACCTGTGGCGCAAGGCTGCGGAACAGAACGTTTACATTGCCGACGAGCAGAGCCTCTACGGCGCGCTCAAAATAGTGCAGGTTACCTGGACACAGGTCGTACAGAACCAGAATCACGAAAAGGTGTATGCGCTGGCCGACGAAATGATAGACCGCGTGGGGCAGTTCCTGGAGCATTACCAGGCGATGGGAAAGGCCTTCGACAAGGCCCGCGCCGAATACGACGACGGGTTGCGCAAGCTTCAGAGCGGAGGGCAGAGCATCATCACGACATCCACCAAACTTATGAAGCTCGGTGCCCGCAACAGCGACAGGCATCCCCTGCCCATGCAGGAGGAATCCATTCAGGAATGACAAATACAACCATATAATATGAAAAGAACTCTTTCAATCCTGCTTGCGGCACTCCTCCTTTCGGCCGCGGCGTGTTCGTCAGACAAACAGCCTCTTCCGTCGATAAGCGGAAGGGCCGGTGAATTGATAGTGGTGGCCACCAAGGCCCAGTGGGAAGGTGAGCCCGGCAATGCGCTCCGCGAAGCGCTCGGATCCGACTTCGGCTATCTTCCGCAGGACGAGCCGAGGTTCGACCTTATGCTCGTGCCGAAGGCAGGCGTAGGCAGGCTCATCAAGACCCACCGCAATATGCTCTATCTCAATGTGGCCGATACTGCCACAACCGGAATATCCATACGGCGCGACGTGTGGTCTTCCCCGCAGATGATGGTGATCGTCTCGTCGCCCGACGAGGAGTCCGCCTCAGCGCTCATCCGCAGCGGGGCGGAGACAATCGCCGGTGCCTTCGAAAATGCGGAGAGGGAAAGGAATATGATGGCGGCAAAGGCTTTCGAGGTGCCGGAACTCCGGGAAAAGGTCAGTGCCGCATTCGGCGGGTCGCCATATTTCCCAGAGGGATATTCGCTCAAGAAGCAGACCGACGGCTTCATCTGGATTTCGCACGAAACCTCCTATACCATACAGGGTATCTTCATCTACTCGTTCCCCTGCGGCGACGGATGGACATTCGACGCGGAAAGCCTCGTCGACAAGCGCAACGGGATACTCAAGCGCAACGTTCCGGCCACTGCCGAGGGAAGCTATATGATAACGAACCCCTCCATAGTGCCGGGCTTCGCGCAGGTGACCTTCAACGGCATAACCAGATATGAGGTGCGCAGCCTCTGGGACACCTACAACGACTTTATGGGAGGCCCCTTCGTATCGCAGGCCTTTACCGACAGGACGGGAGAGAACGTAATAGTGGTCGAAGGTTTCGTATATGCTCCCAAATACGACAAACGCGACTATCTCAGGCAGGTCGAAGGCATCATAAGCACCTTCCACTGGGATGCCGGACTGCAGCAGGCAGAAAACTAATTCCAATTATTTTTTGTATTGGCAAAAAGTTTTCATACCTTTGCACTCCCTAAAATCCATCAGTGGATTTGCGGTGGGTTCGTATAACGGTTAGTACTCGAGATTTTCATTCTCGCAATAGGAGTTCGATTCTCCTACCCACTACCCAAAATATAAAAAAATACCAATAATGGCACAACACGCATCAGCAGACAAGCGCAATCGCCAGAGCGAGAGGCGCAACGAGCATAACAAATATTATGCTAAAACAACACGTAACGCAATCAGGGCAATCCGCAACACCACCGACAAGGCGGCAGCCGAGGCTTCCCTTCCCAAGGTGTTCGCAATGATCGACAAACTCGCAAAGATCAACGTCATCCACAAGAACAAGGCAGCCAATCTCAAGAGCGGCATCGCAGTTTACGTGAACAAGCTTGCATAGCGCGGCAGAACCGCGGATTGAAAATGCCCCGCCCCGGATGGAGCGGGGCATTTTCAATGGATAAAACATTTGTTTTATTGACAATAAAGCGATAACTTCGCAGAAAAGGAAATCGGATACTCAACAAATCAAACCCCAACTTTATATGAAACATAATTTTTGTGCAGGTCCTGCCGTTCTTCCGCAGGAAGTAATTGAAAAATCCGCTCAGGCAGTTCACGATTTTGCCGGAACGGGAATCTCCATCCTCTCGATCAGCCACCGCTCCAAGGAATTCCAGCCCGTCGTGGACGAATCAGTTGAACTCTTCAAGGAAATCCTCGACATTCCCGACGGATATTCGGTATTGTTCCTCGCCGGCGGTGCAAGTATGGAATTCTGCCGTGTACCGTACAACCTTCTGGCAAAGAAAGCCGCATACCTCAATACCGGTGTATGGGCCAAGAAGGCAATAAAGGAAGCCAAGGCATTCGGCGAAGTTGTCGAAGTCGCATCTTCGGCAGACGCCAACTACACCTTCATCCCCAAGGATTATGAAATACCCGCCGATGCCGACTACTTCCACTTCACGACCAACAACACCATCTACGGCACGGAAATCCGCAAGGACCTCGACAGCCCCGTTCCCTTGATTTCCGATATGTCGTCAGATATCTTCTCCCGCCCCATCGACGTGAGCAAGTACATCTGCATCTACGGCGGTGCCCAGAAGAACCTGGCTCCTTCCGGAATGGCTTTCGTAATCATCAAGAACGACGCCCTCGGCAAGGTTGACCGCTATATCCCCACGATGTTGAACTACCAGACCCACATCGACAACGGCTCAATGTTCAACACGCCTCCTACCTTCACCATCTATTCCGCATTGGAGTCACTGCGCTGGCTCAAGGCCCAGGGCGGCGTAAAGGAAATGGCAAAGCGTGCCAAGATGCGTGCCGACAAGATCTATTCCGAAATCGAACGCAACAAACTGTTCGTCGGTACGGCAAACCCCGAAGACCGCTCATATATGAACATCTGCTGGGTAATGAAACCCGAGTATGCCGAGCTTGAAGCAGACTTCCAGAAGTTTGCACAGGAACACGGTATGGTAGGCATCAAGGGCCACCGCTCGGTCGGAGGTTTCCGCGCATCGTGCTACAACGCCCTTCCTATGGAAAGCGTCGACGCCCTCATCGCCTGCATGAAAGAATTCGAAGCCAAGCACTGAGCATTACATAAAATACGATAATATCATGAAAGTACTTGTTGCAACATCAAAGCCCTTCGCAAAAATCGCAGTCGACGGGATTCGCAAGGAAATTGAAGCAGCCGGTTTCCAGCTGGCCCTGCTCGAAAAATATACTGAAAAGTCAGCCCTGCTCAGCGCAGTGGCTGATGCCGAGGCCATCATCGTACGCAGCGACATCATCGATGCCGAGGTGTTCGACGCAGCCAAGAAACTGAAAATCGTGGTACGCGCCGGCGCCGGATACGACAACATCGACCTTGCCGCAGCCACCGCACACGGAGTATGCGTGATGAACACTCCCGGGCAGAACTCCAATGCCGTTGCCGAACTCGTCCTCGGTCTGATGGTCTATGCCGTACGCAACTTCTATGACGGCACGTCCGGAATCGAGCTCTCAGGCAAGAAGCTCGGTATCCACGCCTTCGGCAACGTGGGCCGCAACGTGGCACGCATAGCCAAGGGATTCGGTATGGACGTCTATGCTTTCGACGCATATTGCCCGAAGGAAGCCATCGAAAAAGCCGGAGTCCACGCAGTCGACAATATCCAGGACATGTACAAGCAGTGTGATTTCATCTCGCTGCATCTGCCCGCAACCGACGAAACGAAGAACTCCATCGGTTCCAAGCTGGTAGGTCTGATGCCCAAGGGTGGCGTGCTCGTCAACTCGGCCCGCAAGGAGATAATCAACGAAGCTGAGCTCATCAGCCTGATGCAGGAGCGCGAAGACCTGAAATACGTGTCCGACATCGCTCCCGCAGCTGCCGACAAGTTCGCCGAACTTTTCAAAGGCCGTTATTTCGCAACCCCCAAGAAAATGGGCGCACAGACTGCCGAAGCGAACATCAACGCCGGCATCGCAGCTGCAAAGCAGATTGTAGGCTTCATAAAGGATGGATGTACTAAATTCAAGGTAAACGCATAAATGGCAATCGTAAAACCTTTTCAGGGCATCCGCCCTCCGAAGGACCTTGTTGAAAAGGTCCAGAGCCGTCCTTACGACGTGTTGAACTCCGAGGAGGCACTCCGCGAGGCACAAGGCAACGAAATGTCGCTCTACCACATCATCAAGCCTGAGATAGATTTCGAGCCCATCGCCGACGAAACCGACCCCAGGGTGTATGAAAAAGCTGCGGAAAACTTCAAGAAGTTCCAGAAAAACGGCTGGCTTGTACGCGACGCCCAGGACAGATACTACATCTACGCCCAGACAATGAACGGCAAGACACAGTACGGGTTGATTGTCTGCGCGTATGTGGAGGACTATCTGAAAGGCAACATCAAGAAGCACGAGCTCACACGCGCCGACAAGGAAGAAGACCGTATGAAACACGTGAGAGTCAACAATGCCAACATCGAGCCCGTTTTCTTTGCATACCCTGACGACTCCGTGCTGGATTCCATCGTTGCAAAATATGCAGCCGGAGAGCCTGAATACGACTTTACGGCCAAATACGACGGCTTCCGCCACAGACTCTGGATAATCGATGGCAAGGATGACATCAAGTGCATCACGGAGCGGTTCGCCCGCATACCTTCACTGTACATTGCCGACGGCCATCACCGCAGCGCTGCAGCCGCCCTTGTAGGCGCCGAGAAGGCCCGCCAGAACAAGAACCATAAGGGGACCGAGGAGTACAACTACTTCATGGCGGTATGTTTCCCGGCAAGCCAGCTTACCATCATCGATTACAACCGTGTGGTCAAAGACCTCAACGGTATGACGAGCGAGCAGCTGCTGGAGGCGATTTCGAGCGACTTCATCGTGGAAAAGAAAGGCTCGGACATCTTCAAGCCCACGGAGCTCCATACGTTCTCGCTCTATCTCGACGGAACCTGGTACAAGTTGACAGCCAAGAAAGGAACATACGACGACAACGACCCGATAGGCGTTCTCGACGTAACCATATCTTCGAACCTTATTCTTGACAAACAGCTTGGCATCAAGGACCTGCGGCGTGACAAGCGCATCGATTTCGTCGGTGGCATACGCGGCCTCGGCGAGCTCAAGCGCCGTGTCGACAGCGGAGAAATGCGTATGGCGCTGGCCCTCTACCCCGTGTCTATGAAACAGCTTATGGACATAGCCGACAGCGGCAACATAATGCCACCGAAGACAACGTGGTTCGAGCCCAAGCTCCGTTCAGGTCTCGTAATCCATTCTCTGGACTGACAGAGTCACACACAACTCCGGGTCCGGAGTACCATATTCAAAAAAACTTCCCATATTTGTGGGAAGTTTTTTTATTTGCATCGCACCGCTTATGATTCAAACCATCAAACAGTGGCAGGTAGATGAGAGGCCGAGAGAGAAGATGCTTTCAAAGGGATGCGAATCACTTACCGCCGCAGAAATCATTGCAATCCTGATCCGTTCGGGCGACAGGAGCAGAAACGCAGTTGAACTTGCCAGAGAGGTTCTCTCGCAAGCCGGAAACAGTCTCACTTCACTTTCAAGAATGTCGGCCGACAAGCTCTGCCTCATACCGGGCATAGGTATGGCCAAAGCCGTATCCTTGCTGGCTGCAGCCGAAATGGGCCGCAGGATTGCCGCCGAAAGTCTCGCAAAAGGGGACGAAATACACTCGTCGCACGACATTGCAGCGATAATGACCCCATTGCTCAAAGGGCTGCCCCACGAGGAATTCTGGGTGCTCTACCTCAAAGGAGGCAACAAGTTGATCGGAAGGAAGAAACTCAGCAGCGGAGGCACGCGCTCCACTGTCGTAGATATCAAGATGATAGTGCGCAGCGCTGTGGAAAGGCTCGCATCGGGCATCGTCCTGGTGCACAACCACCCCTCGGGAAATCCGCATCCGGGGCCTGAAGACATAAGGCAGACCGCGGAAATACGGAAAGCGGCCTCTTGTCTCGACATCTCCCTTGTCGACCACGTCATCATAACAGACAATAAATATTTCAGTTTTTCCGACGAAAATTATTAACTTCGCAAAAGTCCAAAATCAGGGAACAATGAAAATAGTCAACCTCGGGGAGTCGAATTCGGTCCTTGGCAGATTCATCGCCGAAATACGCGACAAGAACATACAAAAAGACAGTATGAGATTCCGGCGCAATCTGGAAAGGATAGGAGAAGTGTTCGCCTACGAAATCAGCCGTACGCTTCCCTACAAGCCGGTGGAGGTTGACACCCCGCTTGGAATCGCCTCATGCAGCGTTCCCGACTGCAAGATTGTGCTCGGCACCATCCTCCGGGCCGGGCTGCCGTTGCACCAGGGCCTGCTCAACGTGTTCGACACAGCCGAGAACGCATTTCTGGCAGCGTACCGCAAATACGGCAAGAACAACAAGTTCAACATAATGCTCGAATATGCCACGGCTCCCTCGATAGAGGGCAAGGTACTCGTTATGTCAGACACTATGCTGGCCACTGGAGCGTCTTTGCTTCTTTCATACCAGAAACTCATCGAGAAAGGCGAGCCCATCCATACCCATATCGTATGTACCATCGCCTCACGCGACGGAATCGACTTCCTGTCAAAGAACCTCCCCCACAAGTCAGTTACCCTCTGGGTGGCGGCGGTCGATGAAGAACTCACCAACAAATCGTACATAATCCCCGGCCTCGGCGATGCCGGAGACCTCGCTTACGGTTCCAAACTGTAGGATTACAGATCCCGGCGCAGCCGCGCTATCGGGATTGACAACTGTTCACGATACTTGGCCACGGTGCGTCTGGCCACCTTGTAGCCTTTCTTCTCAAGCACCGATACGAGCTCCTCATCGGTAAGGGGGTTGTGCTTGTCCTCTTCGGCTATGCTTTCCTGAAGGATATTCTTGATTTCGCGGGTCGAAACCTCCTCCCCTTCGGCATTGACCATCCCCTCCGAGAAGAAGAACTTGAGCGGGTATATTCCGAAATGAGTCTGGATATACTTGCTGCTCACCACACGCGAAACGGTGGATATGTCGTACCCCGTCTTTTCGGCGATGTGCTTGAGCACCATCGGTTTGAGCAACGATTCATCTCCATCCATAAAGAAATCGCGCTGAAAATCGATTATGGCGCTCATTGTGCTGTAGAGCGTATTGTAGCGCTGCCTGACCGCCTCAATGAACCATCGGGCCGAGTCCACTTTCTGCTTTACGAACTGCTGCGCGGCCTTGCCGGCACGCGATGAACTCCTGGCTGCATCCATAAGGGTTTCGGCATAGCGCCGATTGATCCGCAACTCGGGAATGGAGTAGCGCGGAAGGGTGAGGACAAGCTCATCGCCGCTTCGCTCGAGCAGGAAATCAGGTATCACCTGCTGTGCCTGGTCGGAATACGAGTCATCGACCTGCCCGCCGGGAGAGGGATTGAGCCGCTTGATTTCGGCAATGGCATCCTTGAGTTCGTCGTGCGTTATCGAAAGACGCTGCACAATACGGTCGTAATGCTTTTTAGCAAAGTCTTCGAAATATCCGTCGATAATCCGATGCGCAAGCTTTACCGACGGAGTCTGCTCACGAGACCTCAACTGCAACAGCAGGCACTCCCTCAAATCCCTGGCGCCGACGCCGGAAGGCTCGAACTGCTGTATCACGCCCAGTATCCTTTCGAGTTCCTCTTCGGTAACCTCTATGCCTGTCTTGAAAGCTATGTCATCGACCAGGGAGGTCATATCGCGGCGCAGATAGCCGTCATCCCCTATCATACCGATCAGAAAGGTCGCCACCTGACGGGACCTGTCGTCAAGCCGGCAGTACCCCAACTGCGAAAGGAGACTCTGGTGAAAACTCTCCTTTGCCTGAAAAGTATTGTACTGGGGCTTGAGATCCTTGCCCTGATTATTGACATACAGGCGATATGAAGGGATTTGATCCTCGGAAGAACATTCGCTCAAGGAGACGTTCTTAGCCTCCCCCTCGGCCGAATCCTCAACCTCTTCGAGCACCGGATTCTCCTCCATCTCCTTCTGCACCTGCTGCTCAAGCTCGACGGCGGGCAACTGGATAAGACGGATTATCTGGAGTTGAAGCGGAGAGAGCTTCTGTGAAAGACGCTGCTGGAGGGCTAATCCTTGTTTGACCATAACGCAGGGAAATTTATGGCCTCCCTTACCAGAAATGTTGACGGGAACTGCCCGGAAATGCTCTTTGCAAACAGATAGGCATCATCCCTTGTGCGGAAATCGCCCACGGCGACCTTGAAGAACGGGCTGGAATAGCTCCGGTAGACCGGAATCTCCGGATAAAGCGACGAGAACCGCCCGGCCACCTCCTCCGAGACGCTGCGTGCATTAACCCCGCTGTCGAAGAATATCCTTATTCTGTACCCGTTGAGTTTCCGCTCTGCGTTGGATAAGACGTAAGTCTCGAATGCTCTGCTCACCTCGGCAGTCTGCTCGATGACGAGGCTGCCGCCATCCTGACAATGCGCAGGGATGCAGAAAACAACCGACAGAAGTATGAAAGCAAGCCTTCTCATATCATTTTGACGAAGACCCCACACGCTTCAGCAACTGAGATATGGGATAATCGGTTTTGGTTATATGAACGGGGAAAATCCCGGAGAATGCCCACACGTCGAGGTCTACGGTCATCGTGCTGAAATCCACTTTCGAGAGGAACATCGACATCGGGCGGTGCAACGTAACGTCAAGGTCGAGGGGCACGAACCCGTCGTTGTGGGGAGCTATCACGCACTCCTTGGTGGATTCGGCCTCTGCAAACAGGTCGCCGTCGGCCTCATAGACAGTGGCCTTCAGGTTCTTTATCACATACTTGCCGGAAGTGGGGTTCGTGATATCCATCGACAGGCGCAGGAGCGAGCTCATCCTGCCGCTCATCAGCGACAGACGCTCCATTCCATCCAGCTTGTATGAATTGACCTGCAGTTGCCTGTATCCGCTGCACCCGCAAAGGAGAAGCGACAGGACAAGAGAGAGCAGAAAACACCGTTTCATCTTTCTTGCTTTTCTTGTGCAAAGATATAAAAAGTTATCTTTGCATCCGAAAAATAGAGGCGTACATTATGCTCAACAACAGTTCACAAAAGGTTTTCATAGAGACTTACGGCTGCCAGATGAACGTAGGCGACAGTGAGGTGGTCCTTTCAATACTCCGGGATGCGGGATACGAGCTTTGCCGCAGCATAGGTCAGGCCGACCTTATCCTCGTAAACACCTGCTCCATCAGGGACAATGCCGAACAGCGTGTGCTGGGGCGCCTCGACGTATTCCGCCAGGAAAAGCTCAAGCGCCGGGTGATTGTGGGCGTGCTCGGATGCATGGCCCAGCGGCTCAAGGACAAACTGCTCGACAACAAGGCTGTCGACATCGTTGCAGGGCCCGATTCATACCGCTGCCTGCCCTCGCTCATCGAGAAGGCGAAAAAAGGCGAAAGGCAGATCAGCGCCACCCTGTCACGCGAGGAGACCTACGCCGACATAATTCCTTCGAGGATGGATGCCCAGGGCGTATCGGCATTCATTTCGATAATGAGAGGATGCAACAACATCTGCTCCTACTGCATAGTGCCTTACGTACGCGGATCGGAACGCAGCCGCGACCCGCACAGCATAATCTCCGAAGCCCGGAACCTTATCGATAACGGCTACCGCGAAATCTGCCTGCTCGGGCAGAACGTGGATTCGTACAACTGGATCGATCCTGCCGGCGGCAAGACGGTCAGCTTCGCCAATCTGCTGGGAATGGTGGCATCACTCGATCCGAAGGTACGCATACGCTTTTCAACGTCACATCCCAAGGATATGAAGGATGAAGTGCTTCACACGATGGCCGGGTTCGACAACGTGTGCAAGCATATCCACCTGCCTGTGCAGTCGGGCAGCGACAGCCAGCTCTCGCTTATGAACCGCAAGTACACCAGGGATTCCTATATGGAAAGGCTCCGCAAAATCCACGAGATACTCCCCGGATGCACGGTCACCACCGACATAATCGTCGGATTCTGCGGCGAAAGCCAGGCCGACTTCGAGCAGACCGTTTCACTTATGAAGGAAGCATCCTTCGACGGGGCGTTCATGTTCCAATATTCCGAGAGGCCGGGCACCAAAGCTGCCAGAAGCATGAAAGACGACGTTGCCCCGGAAGTCAAGACCGCCCGTCTCGACGAAATAATCGCATTGCAGAACGGAATCTCGCTGCAGCACAACAAGGAATGCATCGGCAAGGAATTCGAAGTGCTCGTCGAAGGGTGCTCCAAAAGGTCCGATGACCAGCTTTTCGGCAAAACGTCAGGCAACAAGACTTGCGTGTTCCCTGCCGGAGGCCTCCATCCCGGCGACTACGCCAGGGTCAGGGTGCTCTCGTGCACCTCGGCCACACTCATCGCCGAGCTGGTGTGATGCCGGCCTAATGCACTGCAGCAGTTTCTCCACCGACTGACCCGAGCACGTCCAGATGGCTGGCGACTATCTCCTGGTAGTGCCTGTCCTCGCCCTCGATAGAGGTGTACTTGACGTTCCTGATCCTGCCCACGAGCGACACCATCGCCCCCTTCCGCACTTTCGTGAAATCAGCGATTCCCTTCCCGGCCCATGCGGAGATGTTGTGCCAGGTGGTTTCCTCCCGGATCTCACCGTTGCGGTCCTTGAAAATTTCATTTGTTGCGACAGAGAAACGGGCCACGCTGGCCTCCCCCACTTTTGCAATCCTCGGGTCCTGCCCCACTCTTCCACGCACTTCAACGCGGTTCAACGTAAGATTTTCCATAACAACTTTTTGTTTTCGTGTCCTGCAAATATATGCCGGAATCACAGCGAAAAGCAAACCGTATCCGGATATGTCCGAATAAAATCGGATAACCGGTTTTGTTGGAAAAAAAACGGATTCCATTTCAAAACAGATTCTTATCTTTGCATAACGAAAACACAATCTGTCATGGCAAGGAATCTATATATCTACAACACCCTCACCCACACCAAGGAACTTTTCAAACCCATCCACGAGGGGATGGTGGGAATGTACGTATGCGGCCCCACCGTATATGGCGACGCCCATCTCGGGCATGCACGCCCCGGAGTAACTTACGATGTCCTGTTCCGGCTTTTGCGTCATGCCGGGTACAAAGTGAGATATGTGCGCAACATAACCGACGTGGGTCATCTGGAGAACGATGCCGACAGCGGGGAGGACAAGATTGCAAAGAAGGCGCGCCTCGAGGCGCTGGAGCCTATGGAAGTGGTGCAGACCTATACCCTCAAGTATCACGCCGCCATGCAGAGGCTCAACGTGCTCCCACCCTCAATCGAGCCGCATGCGTCAGGCCACATCATAGAGCAGATAAACCTTGTAAAACGCATACTTGACGCCGGATACGCCTACATAAGCGAGGGAAGCGTCTATTTCGACATCGACAAATACAACAAGGAGCACCGTTACGGCATACTTTCCGGGCGCAACCTCGAAGACATCAAAACCAACACACGGTCGCTCGACGGGCAGGACGAAAAGCGCAATTCGTACGATTTCGCCCTTTGGAAAAAGGCCTCTCCGGAACATATAATGCACTGGCCCTCGCCTTGGAGCGAAGGATTCCCGGGCTGGCATCTGGAGTGCTCCGCCATGAGCGAAAAATATCTCGGAGAGGAATTCGACATTCACGGAGGGGGCATGGACCTGATGTTCCCCCACCACGAATGCGAACTGGCACAGAACGTGGCCTCGCGCGGCACCGGCGGAGTGCATTACTGGGTCCACAACAATATGATAACCATCAACGGTCAGAAGATGGGCAAGTCGCTGGGCAACTTCATAACGCTCGACGAACTGTTCAACGGAACCCACAAGCTGCTCGAGCAGCCTTACTCCCCTATGACCATAAGGTTCTTCATACTGCAGGCCCACTACCGCAGCACCCTCGATTTCAGCAACGAGGCGCTCCGCTCCGCCGAAAAGGGGCTTCACAGGCTGCTTCAGGCCGCATCGGACATCAATCAGATCAAGGCGTCAGCCTCAACGGATGCCGGGGCGGCAGCCATCCTCGAGCGCATCGAGGATGCTTTGATGGACGACCTCAACACCCCGATGGCTCTTTCGGCCGTCTTCGACGCGGTCAAGATGGTCAACGGAGCAATCGACGGCAGCGTCAAACTTTCGCAGGGCGACGTTACCGCGCTGCAGTATATCTTCACCGAGATTACCGAAAACGTGCTCGGTCTGGTCAAGGAGAAATCCGATTCAGCCTCCACAAAGATAATCGCCGGCCTTATGGATATGATAATGGAAGTGCGCAAGGATGCAAAGGACCGCAAGGACTGGGCGGAAAGCGACAGGATCCGCGACGTCCTCAAGGAAATCGGGATACAGGTCAAGGACTCCAAGGAAGGTTCGCAGTGGTCATTTATCGGATGATTCGTTATGGATACAATCAGGAACATATACAAAATCGGCTACGGTCCCTCGAGCAGCCACACGATGGGCCCGGCTGCGGCAGCCGCCATCTTCAAGGGGCGGAACCCTGAGGCCGCATCGTTCAAGGTCACCCTTTACGGCAGCCTGGCAGCCACCGGCAAGGGCCACCTTACCGACAGAGCCATAATCGCGCAATTGCAGCCCGAACAGGTTGAAATCGTCTGGAGGCCCGACATTGTGCCTGATTTCCATACGAACGGAATGTTGTTCGAGGCGCTGGATGCATCTTCTGCAGTGACCGACAGCTGGAAGATATACAGCATAGGCGGAGGCGCCCTGGCCGACGAGAACACGCGGATCAGCGAAGAAACGGTATATGACTGCAGCAGCATGACCGAAATCAAGCGCTGTGTCGAGAAAAGCGGCATCACTTACTACCAATATGTGAAGGAACACGAAGAATCCGACATAGATGATTATCTTATAACGGTATGGCGGCAGATGCAGGCCACGATACAGGAAGGGCTCGAGGACGATTCGGTCATTCCGGGTTGTATCCGCCTGCGCAGCAAGGCCAAGCAGTGTTATGTCAAGGCTTCGAGCTATAAGGAATCGCTGCAGAGCAGGTGCCTAGTGATATCATACGCACTGGCCGTTGCCGAACAGAACGCCCGCGGAGGCAGAATCGTAACGGCTCCGACCTGCGGGTCGGCCGGCGTCGTTCCGGCAGTGCTCTACCATCTGCAGACCAACCACAAATTCACCGACAAGGACATAATAAAGGCCCTCGCCACAGCAGGTCTTTTCGGTAACGTAATCAAATACAACGCATCCATTTCCGGAGCCGAGGTGGGATGCCAGGGTGAGATCGGCAGTGCCTGCGTAATGGCCGCGGTAGCTGCCAACCAATGCTTCGGCGGCAGCCCCCAGCAGATAGAGCATGCCGCCGAGATGGCTATGGAGCACAACCTCGGCCTGACATGCGACCCTGTTTGCGGACTGGTGCAGATACCCTGCATCGAGCGCAATCCCATGGCCGCCCTGAGGGCACTCGACGTAAACCTTTATGCCATGATGAGCGACGGCAAGCATATCATCTCCTTCGACAAGGTGGTGGCCACTATGAAGCTCACAGGCAAGGACCTGCCGAGCCTCTACAAGGAAACGTCACTGGGAGGGCTTGCATCCGTTGCAGGAGGAGAATGATTTCAAGCAAAGGGGGCGGAATTCCAAAAAACGGACGCGATTCCATCAACATTCGGCAAAACTATGACGGGAGGCTTGTTTTCAAGTCCTCCCGCCTTTATTTTTGAAAGACAAAAGCAGTTATGATGGAAAAGATATGTCCGGAATGTGGTGGGAGATTCATCGGAAGGGAAGACAAAATCTATTGCTGCGACTCATGCCGCGCCAACCACAACAACAGAATCTACAGGAAAGACAAACTCAACCTGAAAAGAATCAACGCCATCCTCACCACCAACCGGAAACTCCTCGAAGCCGAAGTGATGGAAGGCCATACGAGCATAAGCCTGCGGCACCTTGAAAGGAACGGATTCAATCCTGAATTCTGGACCTCGACGCGCAAGCGGCCGCTGCGGCCGACTCAATATTTCTGCTACGATTTCTCATACTACCTGCTCCCCCTGCATCTGGTGAACATTAAGCAGATAGATGTTGCGAAATACGCCGATTTGCAATATCTTCGCAATAAATTGACAGTATCATCCAAATGAAAAGATTGATTCAGGCAGCACTTTCGGCTGCATTGTTCCTTACTTCATGTACTATGGAAAATCCACTTCTGACCGATTCGAAGGCACCTTTCGGCGCACCTGAGTTCGACAAGATCAAAACAGAACATTTCAAACCAGCCTTCGAGGCCGCAATAGAAGAAGCCAAAGGGGAAATCGAAGCTATAGCGGGCAACAGCGAGGAGCCCACTTTCGCCAATACGGTCGAAGCCCTCGAGTATGCCGGAATGCGGCTGAACTCGATAAGCGAAATCTTCTTCAATCTCAACAGCGCCTGCACGAGCCCTCAGATGCAGGAACTGGCGGAGGAGATATCCCCGTCGCTCACCGAATACAGTATGTCGATACTGCTCAACCCCCGGCTTTTCGAGCGTGTGAAGGCCGTATATGACAACTGCGACAGGTCGCTTATGAGCGCGGAACAGATACAGCTCCTCGACAAGTGCTACAGGAATTTCGCCCGCAACGGAGCCAATCTCTCCGAAGATGACAAGGCCGCATTCTCCAAGGTGGAGGAAGAACTTTCGGTGGCCACGCTCCAATTCGGCAAAAACGTGCTTTCGGCAACCAACGCCTTCACTCTCGAATTAACCGATGAATCCCTTCTGGCCGGTCTCCCCCAATATGTCAAGGAAATGGCCGGAGAGGAGGCTGCCTCACGCGGCAAGGAGGGCTGGGTATTCACCCTCAACGCCCCGAGCTACGGTCCTTTCATGAAATACAGCGAAAACCGCGAGTTGAGGGAAAAGATGTGGAGGGCATACAATACCAAGTGCGTCTCCGACCAGTTCGACAACACCGGTCTGTGCAAGAAGATAGCCTCCCTGAGGCTTGAGGAGGCAAATATCCTCGGATACAGGAATTACGCCGACTACTCGCTTGAGGAGAAGATGGCCAAGAAGAGCGAAACGGTAAACGGGTTCCTCGAGGGGTTGTACAATGCAGCCTATCCGTTCGCATTGAAGGACGTGGAGGAAATCCGCACATATGCCGCCGCCAATGGATTCAGCGGTGAGCTCATGCCGTGGGACTTCAGCTACTGGTCGGAGAAGTTCCAGAACGAGAAATACGCCCTCAACGAAGAGTTGCTGAAACCCTATTTCGAGCTCGGCAGCGTACAGGCCGCCATATTCGATCTGGCCGGCCGCCTCTATGGGCTCAACTTCAAGGAAAACAAGGATATTCCGGTATATCATCCCGACGTAAAGGCATTTGAGGTTACCGATTCCGACGGACGGTTCATGGCGGTGCTTTACCTCGACTACTTCCCAAGGGAGAGCAAGAGGGGCGGTGCCTGGATGACCGAATACCGCGGGCAGGGCATCGTTAACGGCGTGGATCAGAGGCCCTTCGTTTCGGTGGTCACCAACTTCACCAAGCCCACCTCCACCGAGCCGTCGCTCCTTACCTTCTACGAAGTAACAACTATTCTCCACGAATTCGGCCACGCGCTCCACGGAATGCTGAGCGAGTGCACGTATCCCTCACTCAGCTCGCCCAACGTTGACTGGGATTTTGTGGAACTTCCTTCACAGATAATGGAGAACTGGGCATACGAAAGCGAATATCTGGCCTCGTTCGCCAAGCATTACAAAACGGGTGAGGTCATACCGCAGGAGCTCATCGACAAGATCATCGCCGCCAAGAACTATCTTTCGGGCTATGCATGCATCCGCCAGTTGAACTACGGTATGGTGGACATGGCCTGGCATACCCTCACGTCCATTCCCGAAACCCCTGTAGTGGAATTCGAGCAGAACATAGTGAACCGGCGTCCCATAATGCCGAGCGTGGACTCAGCGGTGTTCTCGCCCCAGCTGACCCACGTCTTTTCAGGAGGATATGCGGCCGGCTACTACTCCTACAAATGGGCGGAGGTGCTCGAGGCCGATGCCTTCTCTCTATTCAAGGAAACAGGAATCTTCAATAAGGAAACCGCAGCCGCATTCCGCGACAAGATACTCAGCCGTGGAGGCACTGTCGATGCCGATGTCCTTTTCAGAGACTTCCGTGGCCGCGATCCACGTCCGGACGCACTGCTGGAAAAGATGGGAATGAAATAGAGCCATGGCAAACAGGAAACTTCTGCTCGGCGACGAAGCCATTGCCGCCGGAGCCATAAATGCAGGGATATCCGGGGTATATGCATATCCCGGCACCCCTTCTACCGAAATAACCGAATTCATACAGTCAAACGCCGCCCTTATGGGCAGAGAAGTCCGCTCCCGCTGGTGCGTCAACGAAAAAACGGCTATGGAAGCCGCACTCGGAATGTCGTATGCCGGCAAACGGGCGATAGTCTGTATGAAGCACGTAGGCCTCAACGTAGCTGCCGACCCTTTCGTCAACTCCGCCATAACAGGAGTATGCGGAGGATTGGTGGTGCTCGTGGCCGACGACCCGTCGATGCATTCTTCGCAGAACGAGCAGGATTCCAGATTCTATGGCAAATTCGCGATGATTCCCATTCTGGAACCCTCCTCGCAGCAGGAAGCCTACGATATGATGGGCGAAGCTTTTTCCCTGTCAGAGTCGCTGAGGCTCCCGGTACTCGTAAGGATGGTGACCCGTCTGGCCCACTCACGCGCCGCCGTCACAGTGGGCGGAAGCCTGCGGCAGAATGTCCTCAATCCCGATGGCGACCGCAGCCACTGGGTGCTTCTGCCAGCCATCGCACGCAGGCAGTACGCCTCTCTCGTTGAAAAGCAATCCATAATCGCCCGTGAAGCGGCCTCATCGCCCTTCAACAGGATTGAAAGCGTGGAAAGCGTCGGAAAAAAGGCCGCAATCGGAATCATAGCATCCGGAATAGGCTATAATTATTTCAAGGAAACCGCCGTAAAGGCTCCGCTGCTCAAGATATCCCAATATCCTGTTCCTGCCGGAAAAGTGCGGGAACTGGCCGCAATGTGCTCATCCATTCTGGTGGTTGAAGACGGGCAGCCCTTCGTTGAAGAGCAGGTCCGCGGCATACTCGGCCCGGAATATACGGTACGCGGCAGGATGGACGGGTCTTTGCCCCGTACCGGAGAGTTGAATCCCGACTGCGTGGCCGCCGCTCTCGGAGTGGCATCCGAAACCGTCTTCAACGACATCCACAACCTTGTGGGGCGTCCTCCTGCACTCTGCAACGGATGCGGCCACCGCGATATGTATGCGGCACTCAAGGACATAGTGGCGCTCTATAAGGGAGCACGCGTATTCGGCGACATCGGATGCTATACCCTTGGGGCTCTTCCTCCTTTCAAGGCCATCGACAGTTGCGTCGATATGGGAGCCTCCATCACAATGGCAAAGGGAGCTGCCGACGCCGGACTGTTCCCTGCCGTTGCAGTGATCGGCGACTCCACCTTCACCCACTCGGGAATGACCGGATTGCTCGATGCCGTTGGCGAGAACTCCCCCATCACAATCATCATCTCCGACAACCTTACAACCGGAATGACCGGAGGGCAGGACAGCGCCGGCACGGGAAGGCTCGAGCAGATATGTCTCGGCATCGGGGTGGACAAGGACCATCTAAAAGTAGTGGTTCCCCTGCCCCAGAACATGGAAAGCATAAAGGAGACCATCAGGACGGAAATCGAGTACCGCGGCACATCCGTGATAATTTCACGCCGCGAGTGCATCCAGACCCTCAACCGTAAATTGAAAAACCGGAAGAAATGAAACTCGACATAATACTTTCAGGAGTCGGTGGACAGGGGATACTTTCAATCGCCACTGTGATAGGAGAAGCAGCAACGGCCGAAGGAGTCAACCTCAAGCAGGCCGAAGTCCACGGAATGAGCCAGAGAGGCGGCGACGTGCAGAGCAATCTGCGCTTGTCGAGAGAAGAAATCTTCTCCGACCTGATACCGAAAGGCAAGGCTGACCTCATCATAGCAATGGAGCCGATGGAGGCGCTGCGGTATGTGCCATACCTGTCGGCCGAAGGGTGGATTGTCACCTCCTCCAAACCATTTGTAAACATACCGGACTATCCCCGGGAGCAGGCACTCCTGGATGAGTTGTCCTCCTACCGCCACTGCGTGAAGTGCGATATCGAAGCTCTGGCCGCGCAGAACAAAATGCCGCGCAGCGCAAATATGATATTGCTCGGCATGGCAGCCCCGTTCATCCCCATACTCAAGGCCGACAGCCTCAAGGCTGCCGTAAGCCGTATTTTCTCGCCCAAGGGAGAGCAGGTTGCAGCAGACAACGAAGCGGCGTTCGAATTGGGATTCTCCCTATCAAGCAAAGTTGCGAAATGACAATCCCCACCTCTGTCAAGGAGGCCGCACAACTCGGCTGGGATTGGATTGACGTAATCCTGCTGAGCGGAGATGCCTTTGTCGACCATCCCAGTTTCGGAGTGGCCTGCATAGCCAGATGGTTGGAACACAATGGATACCGGGTGGCCGTGGTGCCACAGCCCAATTGGCGGGACGACCTGCGCGATTTCAAGAAGCTGGGCCGTCCTCGGCTTTATTTCGGCGTATGCGCCGGGGCTATGGACTCGATGGTCAACCATTACACGGCTGCACGCAGGCTCCGCCACGATGATGCCTATACCCCGGAGGGCAAGGCGGGTTACCGTCCCGACAGGGCTGTAACCGTCTATTCGAAAATACTCAAACAACTCTGGCCCGATGTGCCTGTGGTAATCGGGGGAGTCGAAGCCTCACTCCGCAGGCTCACCCATTACGATTACTGGAACGACTGCCTGATGCCGTCGGTTCTTGTCGACAGCGGAGCCGACTGGCTGTGCTACGGAATGGGCGAAAGGCCGATGCTGGAGCTTACACGCGCCTTTGACAAGGGTTGGAACCGCCACAGGATGGAGGCCATACCGCAAGTGGCCTTTATAAAGAAGGGCGTCTGCCACCTCCAAGGGGCCCTGACTCTCCATTCCTACGAGGAATGCCTCTCATCGAAGGAGGCCTTTGCCGAGAACTTCCACGCAATAGAGACCCAGGCCAATATGCTCCACCCTTCGGTTCTTGTCGAGCCCGTGGGAGACGGCTATGTGCAGGTTAATCCCCCATATCCCCCCGCAACGCAACAGGAGATGGATTCATTCTGGGACCTGCCATTCACCAAACTGCCGCATCCCCGCTACAAGGGAAAGCGCATACCGGCCTACGATATGATAAAGGACAGCATCATAACGCACCGGGGCTGCTTCGGAGGGTGCAATTTCTGCACTATCGCAGCGCATCAGGGAAAGTTCATCCAGAGCCGCAGCGAAGAGAGCATCGTTTCGGAGGTGAGGAAGCTTGCGGCAATGCCGGAGTTTCACGGGAACATCTCCGATCTGGGCGCTCCCACGGCAAATATGTACGGCCTTTCGGGGCGTGAGGAGGAGCTATGCTCGAAGTGCCGCCGCAAGACCTGCCTCTTCCCCTCCCCCTGCCCCAATCTGGAGCGTTCGCACCGCAGGCTGCTGGATCTCTATTCCCGTGTCTGCTCGGTGAAGGGAGTGCGCCACGCATATATCGGGAGCGGGGTGAGATACGATCTGTTTATAGATGACAAGGGGTTCGTGGATGGAAGCTGCGGAAAGGAATATCTGCGGGCTCTTGTCACCAGGCATACTTCGGGCAGGCTGAAGGTGGCCCCGGAGCATACCGAGGATCACGTCCTCAAATTGATGGCGAAGCCTTCATTCCGTCTTTTCGAGAGGCTGCGCAAAGAGTTCGATGCGGTGAACCGCGAGGAAGGGACGCATATAGAACTTGTTCCCTATTTCATTTCCTCCCATCCCGGATGCACCCTTGCCGATATGCAGGTTCTCTCGCAGAATCCGGCTCTGAAAGGCATCTGGATGGACCAGGTGCAGGATTTCATGCCCACCCCCATGACAGCCTCCTCCGTGATGTTCTATACGGGCATCGATCCGCACACGATGAAACCGGTTTTCGTCGAGAGGGACCCGGAGGCCAAGAAAGAACAGAAAGCGAAGTTCTTCAAAAAGTAATTAATTATTTCATATTATGTCTTATACGGAGTCAGGATTTCTTTTTCAAAGGGCCGTCCGCCCTCGGACTTAGAGGGAGGGACCCGAACCCGAAGGGTTTGGGAGGGCTCGTCACTGGCCCGTGAAAAAGAGATCCTGCGCAGCATAAGACATATTACAACTGAACATTATGAAACACATCCTTGCAAAAGTAGCAGCAATCACAATCTGTTTTCTGACGGTAGGCGTTACGGAGATGCCAGCCTGCACGTCCGTCATCGTTTCGGGCCGCGTCACCGCCGACGGGCGTCCCCTTATGCTCAAGGTCAGGGATCAGAGCGATGCGAAGAGAAACACGACTGTCGAGTTTTTCGAAGGGGAGATATATGATTTCCTCGGAATGGTTGGAGACGCCTCGAAGCCACACGACAAGATAAAAGGCTTTGTGGGCGGCTACAATACGGCCGGATTCTGCATTATGAGCCTCACTGCCCACGGATTCCCCTTGGACACCGCAAAACACAAGGGCGGAGTTATGACCTACGCCCTCAGCCACTGCGGCAGCGTGGAGGAATTTGACGAATATGTAAGCGGCTATGTCAAGACACACGTGGTAGTCTCCAATATCGGCGTCATCGATGCCAGGGGCGGAGCCGCATATTACGAATTCGGAGGCCATACATACGTAAAATATGATGTCAACGACCCTGCCGTAGCTCCCGAAGGATGGCGCTGCTGCACCAATTTCTGCTGGTCTGGAGACATACACAAGGGCGGCGGAGTCGACCGTTGGGAAAACGCAGTATGGGCTATGGAATCGCTCCAGAAGAACGCCGACGGCAAGTATGAGCTCCGTCACAACGACCTGATCGACGGGATATGCCGTTCATACAGGCAGAAGAGGCTCGGAATCGAATCCATAGAGGATTTGTCGGGACATCCTCACTTCTTCGACAACGGATTCATAGGTTACCGCAATACCTGCGCCACTATGACAATCGAGGGCGTTGCTCCGGGCACCGACCCGAAGTTCACGGTGATGTGGCTCCAGCTCGGTCATCCCGCCTGCTGCCCTGCTTTCCCCTGCATCCTGGGAGACAGTGACCTTCTTCCACCTTATATCGGCCAGCCGACCGAATATGCCAGACTTTATGCCGACGCAATGGCCATCCGCGACAAGTATATCTACGACGAGGAATATGCCACGTCAAAATATTTCAACGTCAAGAACGTACAGGCGCTGATAGGTCTGAGCCGCAAGACTGAAAGTTATATCGACGCTTCGTTTTATCCCAAGTATGAAAAGTGGGTTGCAGGCAAAGTAAAGGATAAGGAGTTCTATTCGGAATACTGCAAGATGATGCCGCTGTTCTACGACCGCTTCCGCTCGGACTTCAAGGATTATTCAGGATTACTATGATATGAAACGTCTCCTTTCCATCCTTTTCGCAGCCGGCAACACGCTCAAGTGACTTTCAAGAGAATTAACATTTTACGCAGAGCCATGCTTGGACTGTCAGAATATTTTTGTAAATTGGTGCAACTTGGCAATCACTTTAATAATGGCAATCAAACAGTAGCAAAATATGGTAAACGAACAACAAGCTCTATACGTATCTCCTCAAGTGGAGATTGTTGAATTCAAGTCTCAGACTATACTCTGTCAGAGCGGAAATATCGATGGTCTCAACCTTCTGCCAGATGACACAGGGAATTGGAGCTAAATTAAGGATGACAAGACAATGAAAAAGACAATGCTGTTTTCTTCGGCGCTTGTTGCGCTCGCAATGCTTGCTTCCTGCCAGAAGGAGGCGTTTATTGAAATTCAGGCCACCGCAACGGGTGTCACCGAATTCACCGCGACGATAGATCCACCTACCAAGACCGCCATCGATGTTGATGGAAAAATCACCTGGGTTGAAGGTGATGAAATTACCATTACAGATGCCGCGTCCAAAAAAGCAGTCTATGTGGCTTCTTCTTCCGGGGCCAGCACAAAGTTCAACCTTAAGCAGGGAGAGACAGCCGTAGGTGATGGCCCCTACACCGCAAGCTATGGTGATTATGAGAATCAGTCATACAGTCCGACAGGAGCCAACTGCCCTCTTTTCGCGGAGTCTGAAACCACGAATTTTCATTTCAGCAGCCCGTATGCTGTTCTGAAAATTACCGCGAGTTCTGCCGATGAAAAGACGATAACTAAAGTCCAAATAATGAACGGCGACATCTCTTATTCTTATAATTCCCTTGACTGCAGCAAAGAAAGCGTAATACTTTCAACCGAACCAAAGGTATTCTATATTGCTGTGGGCACAACCGTTTTTGAAAGTCTCGTAATCTCTTTCATCGCCGATGATGGCACTGAAGCAACTAAGAAGAGGAGCGGACAAATAACTTTGGGTAAGGGCGACCTTCTTCCCATGACGTTTGAATTCATAGAAGAGGATTGGAGAGAACCTGCCTGCGTCGCAGCCGGAACGATGATTACTATGGAGAACGGAGGGCAGAAGGCCGTTGAAGAAATAGAAGTCGGAGAAATTATCCGTACTGTCGATCACACAACGGGAGAAGTTTCCTCCGCTCCGGTTTGCTTTGTCTGGAAAACCGAAAATGCGTCGAATGCCTTCACTTTGACGTTTGAGGACGGCGTTGAGGTCACGGTCATCGAGGAACACGGATTCTTCGATCAGGAAGAAAGGAAATACGCCTTTATCAATGCTCAAAATGCAAAAGACTATATCGGACATCATTTCTACGATGCCGACAACGACCGTTGGCTAGAACTGAAGAGTTGCAAGACGTCAAACGAGAGCGTCGATGCATACGCGATTATAACCAGCAAGCATCTCAACCATCTGTCCAACGGTATGCTTTCTATGTGCGACGGATCGGTAAAAATCCTGGGTCTGGCAAACATGTTTGAGTATGATTCACATTTAATGTTTGACGTGGACAAGAAGGCGGCCGATATAGCGACGTATGGTCTGACTCCGCTCGAAAAGGTTCTTGAGTATAAAGGTTTTCTTGAGACCGACTATTATGACTATAATCTGATGTATCTGAATGTCGCAATAGGCAAGGGCCTGACCTCCTGGGACTACATGAAAGCGCTCAGCGATTATTGCGAGGCCAACCAGATTTATTGATTTGTCTCATTACAGAATCAACATAAAGAAAAAGGTCAACAACTTTTCCACATTGACACCGGCTTCCGGAGCGCTGTAGATAATAATTGAAAATTCCCCCAGGAAAATAATTTAAAAAGGGACCATAGGAAGAAGCGATTTAGCTTTGCGGAAAGCAAATCCAAAATCGATGACAACTATGGACATCAAACAACAAATCCTACACTACTATCGAGTAGAAGAACTGAGTTTGCGGGACATTTCCCGCAAGACCGGCACCGACCGAAAGACGGTAACAAGACTTGTCAATGCCTTCGAATCGTATATTCGGGAGAATCCAGAAATGGGCATTGCCGCAAAGATAGGATAATTTCCTGCCGATGCAAAAAATCCGGGCGGGCGGATGCGGGCGAATGAGAAAAACGGCAGGAGGTGGGATGAGGGCAAGTGGAAATTCGCTCGAAGGGAGTGGGCCGCCCGGAGGGGCCTCAGACGCAGGTCAAGCCTTCAAGCGGAAGTCGGGTTGCAAGCCCTCGCAGCAGCGCTGCTGCAGGCCGGCGGGGCGCTCACCCCAGGTTCGCAAAACCTGCTCCAAACTTCCTCGCGACCTTTGCTGCGGAACTCGTGCTCATAACTCTGTTATTCGCACTCAAATAGTCCTCGCAATTCCGCTTCGCGGAACCGGTGTCCAGGTGCGTCTTACGCTGTTCCGGTTTTGCTCAATGGGGTTCCGCTCCTCCATCGGCCTGCTCGGGCGCTGCCTCATGCGCTATCAATCGGCACTATTCGCAGATTGTTCGTGTATAATTACACTCTGCCAAAAAGATTTGTGTTTGACAGACTACGTCATTCCGGCGGCATACTCCGTTGGAGGCTCAACAGTTGTATATCAGGTCGAGGCCCTGCTTGGTATAGAACGGAAATCGGGTGTCTGACGATATCAATGGAATCCGGTCTGTTATGGCGTGAGAGATGATGATGTGGTCGGAGGGGTCGTTGTGGTCCTGGGCCTCATTTATCTCCAATCCGGCATAAGTTTCAAGATGTTCCTTCTTCAACGAAAGTATCTTGATGAAACGGTTCTCCTCTATGTCATCGACCATTTCTTCTGCTGTTTTCCAATATTTTGAAAAGTAGCGTTTCTTATGATATAGGACAATCAACTCGCGGACAGACTCAACACTTATACAGAAAGTGTTGTCAGGGTCCTCAAGGATGGCTCTTACATCTCTTGAGAGTCTGACCTTATCGGTGATGTAGAAAATGTAGATGTTAGTATCGAGGAGATACCGCATCGAACTCGAAGATAGAAGGGTCCAATATTACTAAAGTGCCCTCCAGTTCCTGCATTGCGAGCCAGGTCTTGTTGTATTTCTTCCGTCCCTGCTTGGAATTGGTCTCCTTCGCCTCGCCCGCTTTCGTTTGACAATTCTTTTTCATACCGTTTGCTTTATCAACTCTGCAAAGATATGATAATTTTCTGCCGGTGCAAAAAGTTCGCTGCCGTCCGGAGAATATCTTTCCCCTTCGGGCACGGCGCTTCGCGGTCTTTCAGACAAAGTGCCCTCGGGGGAAAATATTCTTCCTGACGGGGAAGCAAAGAGCCCGGCTGATATAATGCCGGACTCGAATGAAAATGCGTAAGCATCCACCGAAAAGGACATCACAATGCTACTCCCTGAGAACTGGCAGCCGGTAACGGCAAAGTGACAGTCAATGACAGCGAGTGACCGTCAGTAACGCGTCACTTGACGAAAGTGGATAGTGTCCCAAAAAGTGTGTCCGAGTAAATAAAAAGAAAAAGGTCAACAACTTTTAAGATATTTGTAAAAGCAAAAACAACAAATGATCTTTAGAGTATTGACCTTATGGAGTTCACAAAGGAACAAATTTCTGAGCTA